>DASZAZ010000067.1:0-25832 GCA_035944635.1 Microvirga sp. | reverse complement strand
CTCGCCAGGGTCGTGCGGGAGCGCTGGCCCGCTATTGCCGTGGTGATGATGTCCGGGCACTCAGATGCTTCTTCGGGGCCGATACCCGAGGGAGCCGACTTCATCGCCAAGCCGTACCTCTTCGAGCACCTCGCGCACACGCTGCACCGCCTGATCGAGCAGGCGAAGTAATCGGGCGCTAACTCCAGGCAGTGCTCGCTGCATTCTCGACCAACAATCATACAACCTGTGACCCCGCCGCTAATGTCAAGCTTGTTCGAGTTGCACATTAGCAACAGAGCGAAGCAAAACCATCAGTACAGACTAAGTTGGCCTGTCGATGTGGCTTCAAGTGCCTCGTGGCAGGTTGTTGGCGTCTCCTGCTGTTGGTAGCCGTTCCATGTAACGTTTAGTAAGTCGGGAGAGAACCATGAAGCAGTATCTGCTCTTTGCCGGACGCGGCGACGCCGACCTCAAGGGCGTCCAGGCGCTGGTGGGGGACTTCGACTCGTTTGCGGACGCGTTCGTCTCGCTCGTGGATCAGCAAACCGCTGCTCAGTGGTGGCACATCCTCGACACCACGTCGGGTGAGGTGGTCGAGCGCCGTCACCTGAAGGTGCACAACGGCATGATCGGCTTCGAGCGCTCCGAGTGGGTCCTGGGTGACAACCCCAAGGCAGAGCCGGTGGTGGTTGCTGCTCCCAATGCTACGGTCGCGGCTCGTCCGGAGACTATAGCCATCCCGACCTCGGGTTCAGCCATCTCGGTGTCACTGCCCAAGGCTGCTGATCTCGGCAGCTTGGAAGCGGACCTGCGCACTGCCGTGACCAGCAGCGTCAGGAACGGCCACGCCAATGGTGCCGCTAACGGCAAAGCCAATGGTCATGCCAACGGGGCTGCTGCCGACCACTGACAGCCCTGCTTCGGGGCGACGCCACCGCAGGCACAACCTCGGGAGCGGCTGATCGACAGCCAAACCTCGCCTGCGTCGATCCCGCGAGGGGGACGAGCCAGACGGTATGGGTGCGCTCCTCTGAACCGGACCGTTCCGTGTGAACGGTGGTCCTCGGGCGGTCTTGGCGCGGCCACATTACGCTTCCACCCCAGCATCCGACCCGAGTCGTTTGGACCCCCTCATGCGCGCCCTTGCTGCTGCTGTTGCCTCGACCCTCCTGTTTGCTGCCCCTGCATCTGCCCAGAGCCTCGCCCGTCCTGAGATCATTCGCGGGCTGTGCCAGAAGGATGGCTGTGACGAGTTCTCCGTGCTGAGTGCCGAGCAGCAGCGAAGCAGTGACGAGGGCACTCTCTTCAGAACACGGGTTCGCACCTACCACTCCAGCAGTCAGGGCCGGGCGGAGAAGGGCGACGACACCGGTTACGTGTTCTGCTCGCCCACCAAGCCGACAATACTGGCGGAAGCAGACGGCAAGGTTGCGGGGTTCCAGATCGCGACGGCACCGACCCAGGAGAGCCGCGAGACCAAGCGTCAGCAGGCGAACTTCTACGCTATGTACTTCACGATCTGCCATGGACCTGAGGCAGGCCGCGCCGCCGTTCAGAACATGGAGGGGGTGGCCCAGCAGTATGGCTACCGCTCACCCCTGGCCAAGTCCGTGATGGTCACCTTCTCGAACCCGCAGGAGGTTTTCTCCCGGCCAGCCCAGGGGATCGTGCGGCAGGCGGAGGAGCGGGCCACGCCAGAGCGCCTCCTGCGAAGCAGCCCTTCTGGCGACCTGCTGCCGCCGCGAAATGTCCCTGACCCACGGGAGCGGGTGATGGAACGCCGTCCTGCCGCGCAGGAGGAGCCCTGGTTTCGGGAGCCTCAGCGCTGGATCGAGAGCTTGAACCCATTCTAAGATGGTGTTCTGGTGCCAAGGGTGAACAGTACCGGCTTACACCTCGCATGCACCAGTCGCTGAAGTGCTCAGCCCTGCGGCATTCGATGCTTTAGCCTGTACCCCGATGCACCAATGTTGGTCGCGTCGTGCAGTAGCGTGATTAGTGCTGTCGGTTGGGGCGTTGTCCCCGCAGCGCTCCCAAATCGCTCAATCTGTGGAGGCGAAGATGCTGATCTGGGCCTCGTTGGCAATTCTTGTGGCGGCAGTTGTCGCGCTGGTTACATCCGCCCCAAGCCTGGGCAGTGGCTTGGTGGAGGTTCTGATGCTTGTGTTCGCAGGAGCCCTGTTCGTCACGGTCTGCGCTCTGGAGGCACGGCAGTAGAGCTACTAAAGCTGATCCCCCAGCAACGACCTTGCCGGTCATGACCAATGGGCGTTGTCAGAAATTCAAAACGCCGGTCCCCTCGGTGGACGAGCAGCGCGAGATTGTGCGCCGTATCGAGAGCGCCTTCGCGTGGACTGACCGTCTCGCCGCAGAGGCCACCAGCGCCCGCAAACTGATCGACCACCCGCGATATTATCCTTCCCGTACCCAAGCGGGAGGCGTGATATGAAGCACGCACCTTTCCCGCGCGGCAGATACCCTATGCATCGAATTTCGTTACCTTGGATGCTCGATGTGGTTGAGGCCATCGACCGTCTTTCCAGCATTAAGCAGGACAGACCTCAGAAAGATCACCGTTGGTCGCTGCTAAATGCAAAGAACCAACTCGAAGCACTCTTTGGGCAGAGCATTTATGGGCCGTATTTGCGCATCTCGCGGCAGAGAGGCGGCGAGTTGTATAGGTCTATTGATCTGATGCTGGCAGCCGACGAGGAGAGCCAAGTAACGGAATTGGACGAGTGGTGGATCAATCACAACAAGGAGCAGTTTAGGACCGTGTTCATGTCGGAGCTTAGCACGGTCCCGTCGTTTCTGGTCGGCGCGAAGGAGAGCTATGATGTAAACACCTTGTTGGATAACGGCCATAAGCTATTCCCAGCGGCCCTTCTATCAAAGGTGCCGGAGGCGACGCGGGATGCTCAAGAGGTTGGGAAGGCACTGGCTTACGAGTTGGCGACCGCGTGTGGGTTCCACATCTTCCGCGTCACGGAATGCGTGATTAAACGTTACTGGGATTTCGTGTCGGGGGGTGCAGATCGCCCGAGACTGGAAACGATAGGCAATTACAGCAAAGAAATGGATGACCGGAAGATTGGCGAAACGAAGATCATCGAGTCGCTAAAACAAATGGCGAAGCTGCACCGGAACCCGCTGATACACCCCGATGTCATTCTAACTGTAGAAGAGGCAATCGACACACTTGGGATTGCCCGGAGTGTCATAGGTGCGATGTTGCGGGTACTGCCGGAGGTGCCGCCTACTACCGCGCTCCCGGTTCCAGCGCCGTGACCTTCATGCACCACTTGGTGGTTCACCTCTGGCAGGGAACGGCTGAGGATAACCTCGGCTGTGGCGGCTCGGCTGTAGGGCGGACCGTTGCCACTCCCCCATGGCCTTGGCGCAGGAGATTGGTCAATTCTCGCCAATGCGCTAACGCGGCCCTGGTTTCGCCGAGTTCACTCTGCCAAGCTTCAACATTGATTCTGCTGGAGCCCTCCATGTCTCGCACGTTTGTTGCTCTCCTCGTCCTCACCTTGGGTGTCCCCACGCTCGCCTTCGTTGCCGCCATGGTGGCAGCAGGAGCCAATCCGGCTCTCATCAGCACAGGCGTCACGTTCTTTGTCGTGCTCACTGCCGTGATTGCCATGGTGTTCGAGATCAAGCGCCTCGCCGATCAGGACGCAGGTGCACACTGATCCGAACCATCAGGGCTAATCGCGAACGGGGCGGAGGAGGGGCCAATCGCCTCTCCCACGTTTCACCAATCTCAGCCGCAGTGTGCCGGGTCGATCATCACTAGGGGGAGCGCCATCTAGATCGACAATCCCCGCGCGGCACTTCGGGACATATTGCTTCGGGTGCGCTCCGCGATGGGGGCCGCCACGGGCAGTCGAAGGCGAGCGTTCGAGCCGCGTGATCTCGGTGCCGAAGTTTACGGCTAGTTGCGCCAACCAGTACCGAAGGCACCTCGCATAGTGGAGATCACCTCCAAGCTCGAATGGCCGGGATTGCTGGGTGATGAACCTTGCTGATCTCATCGAGCATAAACTGGAGACGCGACTTCCGGCCATATCCGCTGCCGTAACTGTCCGTCATCTGCGAGCCAAGCAGTGCTGTTAGGTCATTCTCGTTGGCATGCCCCACGAGAATGCTGCGCGCCTTTGGGTTCACCCCCATGTCGTCTGCCAAGTCCGTGAAGAGATGTCGGAATGAGTGGAACTTCACACCTCTTCTCAAGCCAAGCTTGCGGAGAAACCGGCCAAAGTCGCGGCTAAACGACTGCGTCGGCGTATCGTTATCCCGCAGGTTCTCATGCGGCAGGTCCGGAAAAAGGTGGAACGCGTTTGAGGACTGCCAGTAGTCCATGAACCCAAGTTCTAAGAGCCTCGGGTGGAGGGGAACGCGCCGCTGGGAGTTCCCCGTCTTGAGCGTCTTGGCACGACGCGGTGGTGCATCCTCGTCGTTATCTTCCGTTGTGTCAGTCGTGATGTTCAGATACGGGATCTCGCTCCAGACCACATCAGCCCGCTCAAGCTGCCCGAGTTCATTCAGCCGCGCGCCTGTGTAGACAGCGAGCAGGGGGAGCCAGAACCACGCAGGTGTTTTTTCTCGATTCTCATAGATCGAGCTACCGAAGAAGGTGGCGATCTCCTCATCGGTTGGGACCAGCGTTGGGTGCTTTTGTCGTACACCCTTCGTGCTTGGCTTGTTGTCCGCAATGGGGTTGAAGCCAATCAGCCTCATCCTCCGCCCCCAGGTGCAGGCGGAGTGGAGCAAATTCATCCAGTTCGCCACGGTTCGAATGGTCAGACGCCGAGGCTCAGGGATGTCCTGAGCCGCCAACTGTTGGAAGCTCATGGAGAGTTCACGCTGTTGGGGCCGCGCGGGAAGCCTGACAGCAGCCTTGTAGAACTCAGCCAGTTGCATCGGCGTGATGCTCTCCACCGGCAGGTCACCGCCAAGGTGAGCCACCAGCATCCTCACACAACGGCGAAGCTTGCTCTGCGTCTTGGCGGGCCGCTCGTGGTGCTTCAGCCATTTCTCCGTCAACTCCGACAGCGTAGGGCTGGAGGCGCTTGGAGTTGAGGCGGGGATAGGACGAGGCGATGGGGCTGCGTTGGCCGGGCAAAGAGCGGCGGACGGCGGCGGCTCCACCGAGGCTGGATTGAGGATCATCCGATCTTTGTAGCGCTCGGTGTCAAGCCAAGCGTCCCTGAAAACAGGACGCAGCATCCTCAAGGTCGGGTGTCCCACCGGGACGGTGATCCCCTGAGTGGCCAAGGCCGCTATTAGCCGATCATCAAAGTCCGCGATCTTCCGATAGCCTTGGTACTGATCGAGGGCGATGCAAAGGTCGCTACGGCTCATAGCCTCGGTGCCACGGGGGTCAACATCAACGAGCCCGTTCGCAATCTCCATGTAGGCACGTCCGACCTCCGCAAGACGCCACCGCTCAATAGCCTCTTCCGCGACAGCCGGATTGACAAGGACCAAAGGCGAGGGAGTGGACTGTGAGAGACCTAGCTTGGCAGCAGGCGAGGGGGTAGGCTCTCCGCCGGTTCGGTCGCGAAGCTCCTTGCATCTCTTCTCGTAGTCCAAGTACGCCTTCGCGTAGGCCGCCGCCGCCTTCTTCTCCGTTACGGTGCCAACAGAGACGGTGAAGTGCGACTTTCCCGTTGCGGCCTCGATGTCAGCGGGAAAACGCTTGCGGAACTCGGTCGATTCGCTGTGGGGGCTCTTCCGGAATTCCTTGAACCCTAAACGCATGTGGTGAGCCCTGTGGTGTAGAATGTGGTGTACTGGGTTGCTGAAAACCCATGTGCCACAAGGCTTTGAAGAAGATCAACGCTTTAGGGAGCGGGTGGCGGAGACGGAGGGATTCGAACCCTCGATAGGGCTTTGCAACCCTATAACGGTTTAGCAAACCGCCGCCTTCAGCCTCTCGGCCACGTCTCCGGCTTCGCTGGCCCGCTCATTGGGCTGACGCAGGCGCCGCGTATACCGCGTCCGGCGGCGGTTCGTCTAGGCACTTCTTGGCATCCTTCTCGGGACCTGTGGGCGCTTCCCCAGGGGCGGCCGGGACACTCGCCCGGGTCTTGGGCCGCTGGCGGAACCCGCGATCGACGCGCCCGAGGAGGCGCGGAACCGGTACACCGGATTCATGCCTCAGGCGAGGGTGGCGCGAAAAGGGTCCCGTCGCGGTCGGTCAGCACTCGTCCGCGGTGGCTCGACTGCCCTCCGGGGTCGGGACCCCAATCGAGGCCGCCGCAACCCGCATGCAACGGCCGCTCCGAAAACGGGCCGTCAATCTTTTGTTAACCTTGTCAATAAATCAGTAACCTTCGTAAACAGGGTGTGAACCCCTCAGGACCTGAGTCGAGGATGTCGGCCTGTCGAAGTGCTTCCGCTCAGCGCGCTCATCCCGCGGCTGAAGCCAACGGGCCGCCTGCAGGGACGCGCGCGGGCGCCCGGCCGTGCCTCGAGCGGGTAGGGCAGTTTCTGGGCCATGCTGCCCGGGGGCTGTCGCTCGGACAAGCTTGGCCATTTGGGTTAAGACGGTGAGGCTCAAGGGCGTTTGCGCGCGCGCGCTGGCCGTCGTGGCCCTGGGAGCGTTCGTTGCGGACGCCCGCGCCGAGAGCCTGCACAGCGCGCTCACGCGGGCCTACGCCGCCAATCCTGTCCTGGGCGCGCAGCGGGCCAATGTCAGGGCGACGGACGAGAACGTCGCCCGGGCGAAGGCGGGGTACAGGCCCAGGATCACCGCCACCGCCGATGCGGGCACCCGCTACATCGAATCGAGCCGGCCGGGCGTGCCGACTTTCTCCCAGACCACGACCCCCTACGGCTTCGGCATCGGCATCGAGCAGACGCTGTTCGACGGGTTCCGGACCGACAATTCGGTGCGCCAGGCCGAGGCCGGCGTGCTGAACGCCCGCGAATCCTTGCGCAATCAGGAGCAGACCACGCTGTTCGAGGCCGCAACAGCCTACATGAACGTTCTGCGCGACACGGCGGTGCTGAACCTCGAGCGCAACAATGTCGAGGTGATCGAAGAGCAGCTGCGCCAGGTTCAAGCGCGCCGCGACGTGGGCGAGATCACCCGGACCGACGTCTTCCAAGCCCAGGCGCGCCTCGCTCTATCGCAGTCGCGGGCCAGCCTCGCGGAGTCGAATCTGCGCACCAGCATGGGGCGCTACCGGCAGGTCATCGGGGTCGAGCCCCGGGCCCTCGCGCCGGGCCGCCCGGTCGATCACCTTGTGCCGCGCTCCGTCGAGCAGGCCCTGCGCCTCTCGCAGGAGGAGCATCCCGCCGCCAAGGCGGCGCTTCATGCCGTGGATGTGGCCGAGCTCCAGGTGCGGATCACGGAGGGCGAGCTCTACCCGACGCTGACGCTCGCCGGCGACGTGGCCCAGCGCTTCGATGTGCAGGCCCCCGGCGACGAGCAGTTCTCCGCCTCTGTGGTCGCCCGCCTCACGGTGCCGATCTACGAGGGTGGGGCGGTCTACGCCCGCACCCGGCAGGCCAAGGAAACCGCCGGCCAGCGGCGGCTCGAGGCCGACAGCACCCTCGACCAGGTGCGCTCCGCCGTGGTCTCGGCCTGGGGCCAGTACGAGGCCTCGAAGGCGCAGATCGCGGCCGCGGAAGCCCAGGTGCAGGCGAGCGAGACGGCTCTCGAAGGGGTGCGGAACGAGGCCCGCGTCGGCCAGCGCACCACGCTCGACGTGCTGAACGCGCAGCAGGAACTGCTCAACGCCCGGGTCAATCTCGTGACCGCGCAGCGGGACCGGGTCGTGGCCTCCTACGCGGTGGTCCAGGCCATCGGGCGTCTGAACTACCGGGCGCTCGGCCTCGATACGCCGGAATACACCCCGGTCACCCATTTGCGGCAGGTCAAGGATCTCTGGCGCGGGACGCTGACGCCGGACGGGCGCTAGGCCTAGGCGAATCGCCGCCCGGGCGGCGCTCGGTCGGCTTGCGCTCGGGCGTTGAAGCTGCCACGGGAGCCGCAATGGCTCCCCCCCTTCTCACCCTTCAAGACGTTGCGCTCACCTTCGGCGGCACGCCGCTGATCACGAGCGCGGATCTCTCTGTTTCCCCCGGCGAGCGCGCCTGCCTCGTCGGCCGCAACGGCTCGGGCAAGTCGACCCTGCTCAAGATTGCCGCCGGCCTGGTCGAAGCCGATCGCGGGGCGCGCTTCCTGCAGCCCGGGGCCACGGTGCGCTACCTCGCGCAGGAGCCGGATTTCGGCGCGCATGCCACCACGCTCTCCTTCGTGGAGGCGGGGCTGGGACCGGGCGACGACCCCTACCGCGCCCGCTACCTCCTGGAACAGCTCGGACTGACCGGCGAGGAGACCACCGCGACGCTCTCGGGCGGCGAGGCGCGCCGCGCGGCCCTGGCCCAGGTGCTGGCGCCCGAGCCCGATATCCTGCTCCTCGACGAGCCCACGAACCACCTCGACCTGCCCGTGATCGAATGGCTGGAAGGCGAGTTGAAGAGCCTGCGCTCGGCCATGGTGCTCATCAGCCACGACCGGCGCTTTCTCGAGAGCCTGTCGCAGGCAACCATCTGGCTCGACCGCGGCCTCACCCGGCGCATGGATCGGGGCTTTGCCCATTTCGAGGCCTGGCGCGACGAGGTGCTGGAGCAGGAGGAGCAGGAGCGCCACAAGCTCGATCGCAAGCTCGTGGCCGAGGCCGATTGGCTGCGCTACGGCGTCACCGCCCGGCGCAAGCGCAATGTGCGCCGCCTCGCCAATCTCCACGCCCTGCGCGACGAACGCCGCAATCAGAAGCGCGCGGTCGGCACCGTGCAGATGACGGTGGCGGAAGCCGATCAATCCGGCACGCAGGTGATCGAGGCGGAGGGCATCGCGAAGTCGTTCGGCGAGCGCGCAATCGTGCGCGGTCTCTCGCTGCGGCTTCTGCGCGGCGATCGGCTCGGCATCGTGGGGCCGAACGGTTCGGGCAAGACCACGCTCATCAACCTGCTCACGGGCGTTCTCGGCCCCGACGAGGGGCGGGTGCGGCTCGGCGCCAATCTCCAGATGGTGACGCTCGATCAGCGCCGGGAAAGCCTCGACCCGACGTCCACCGTCGCCGAGACGCTCACGGGCGGGCGCGGCGATACGGTGATCATCGGCGGCCAGGCAAAGCACGTGGTGGGCTACATGAAGGACTTCCTGTTCTCGCCCGAACAGGCGCGCACGCCCGTCGGCGTGCTGTCGGGCGGCGAGCGGAACCGCCTCATGCTGGCGCGGGCGCTCGCGCAGCCCTCCAACCTCCTCGTGCTGGACGAGCCCACCAACGACCTCGATCTCGAAACCCTCGATCTCCTGCAGGAGATGATCACGGATTATGCCGGCACCGTGCTGCTGGTGAGCCACGACCGCGACTTCATCGACCGCACCATGGGCTCCGTGCTCGTGTCGGAAGGGGAGGGGCGCTGGGTGGAATATGCGGGCGGCTACAGCGACATGGTGGCCCAGCGCGGGGTGGGCGTGCAGGCCCGCAGCGTCGAGAAGGCAGCTCGCGGGAAGGAGGAGCGCAAGCCTCCGGCGGTTGCCGCTCCGGCCGCGAAGCGCCGTTTCAGCTTCCACGAGCAGCACGATCTGAAGACCCTGCCCGCGCGCATGGCGGAGCTGGAGGCCAAGATCGCGAAAGTGCAGGCGATCCTGGAGGATCCGGGCCTCTACGCGCGCGATGCGGCGCGGTTCCAAAAGGCCAGCGCGGCGCTCGCCGAACTGCAGGCGGAGCTCGCGAAAGCGGAGGATCGCTGGCTCGAACTCGAGATGCTGCGCGAAGAGATCGAGGGCTAGGGCGCCATCCACGGCGCATGTGGAGGGCGCGATTGACGCTGCTGCCCCGCTCGGCCACGATCCTTGAGCAAAGTCAAACACATACACGTTCACGTTTAAGGGGCGCTCATTCGTGGCACGAACCCAGGTCGGCATCGTAGGCGCGGGTCCTGCGGGGCTGCTGCTGTCCCATCTCCTGCACCTCGCCGGCATCTCCTCGATCGTGGTGGAGGCGCGCTCGCGCCAATACGTGGAGGAACGCATCCGCGCCGGCGTGCTGGAACAGGCCAGTGCCGATCTCCTCGTCGAGACCGGCGTCGGCGAGCGCATGCTGCGCGAGGGCCTGCTGCATCATGGGATCGAGCTGCGCTTTGCGGGCGAGAGCCACCGCATCGACCTCTCCGCGCTCACCGGCGGGCAGGCCGTCACGGTCTACGGCCAGCACGAGGTCGTGAAGGATCTGATCGCGAAGCGCCTGGCCGACGGAGGGCAGATCGTCTTCGAGGCCGGCGATGTGAGCGTGCGCGATCTCGATGGCGAGATGCCGCTGATCCGCTACACGAAGGACGGCGCGACCCACGAGATTCCTTGCGATTTTCTCGCCGGCTGCGACGGCTTTCACGGCATCTGCCGGCCGGCCATCCCGCAGGGCGTGCTCACGGCTTACGAGCGGGTCTATCCCTTCGCCTGGCTCGGCATTCTCGCCAAGGCGCCTCCGGCCTCGGAGGAGCTGATCTACGCGCACCACGACAAGGGCTTTGCGCTGCTCTCCATGCGGTCTCCCGAGATTTCGCGGCTTTACCTGCAATGCGAGCCCGACGAGGACCTCTCGCGCTGGTCGGACGAGGCGATCTGGGGCGAGCTAGAGACCAGGCTTGCCGACCGGCATGGCTTTCAGCTCACCCGCGGAGAGATCTTCCAGAAGGGCGTCACGGCCATGCGCTCCTTCGTGGTGGAGCCGATGCAATATGGCCGCCTGTTCCTCGCGGGCGATGCCGCCCACATCGTGCCGCCGACCGGCGCCAAGGGCATGAACCTCGCGGTCGCCGATGTGCGGGTGCTGGCGCGCGCCCTGGAGCGGTATTTCCGCAGCGGCGATGCTTCGGGCCTCGAGCGCTATTCGGCCGTGTGCCTCAGGCGCATCTGGAAGGTGCAACGCTTCTCCTGGTGGATGACCTCCATGCTGCACCGCTTCGCCGAGGACAGCTCCTTCGACGTGCGCCGCCAGTTGGCCGAACTCGATTACGTGACCTCGTCGGAAGCAGCCGCGCGCACGCTTGCCGAGAACTATGTGGGCCTGCCCATGGAAGAGGCATGAGCTTTTCCGCGCTCGATTCCACCGTCACGGGGCCGCTCTTCGCGACGCCCGCGATGGCGGGGGTGTTCTCGGATCGCGCTCGCATCGCGGCCATGCTGCGGATGGAAGCGGCGCTCGCGCGGACGCAGGGGTTGGCGGAACTCGCCGCCGCGATCGACGCCATCGCACTCGACGATTTCGACATGAACGCACTCGGCCGCGAGACGGCCGTCGTAGGCGTTCCGGTGATCCCTTTCGTCAAGGCCGTTCAGGCGCGATTGCCGGGCGAACTCGAACGAGCCTTCCACCGCGGCGCCACCACGCAGGATGTGGCCGACACCGCGCTCGTGCTGCAGATGCGGGACGCGTTCGATCTCATCCGCATGGATCTGCTCGCGATTCTCGACGGCTTGATGCGCCTTGCCGAGCGGCATCGGGAAACCCCTTGCGTCGGCCGCACCTACGGTCAGCACGCGGCACCGGTGACCTTCGGCTTTAAGGCAGCGGTTTGGCTCACCGGCATCGCGGATGTGGCGGGGCAGCTGCCCAGGCTGCGGGAGCGCGTGCTGGTGGCGTCCCTCGGCGGACCCGTCGGAACGCTCGCGGCCTTCGGGGCGCGGGGACCCGAGGTCGTGGAAGCCTTCGCGCGGGAACTCGGCCTCGGCGCGACACCGATCGCATGGCACACGAATCGCGCCCGCATGGTCGAGACCGGCGCATGGCTTGCGACGCTGATCGGCGCGCTCGCCAAGATGGCCGCGGACGTGGCGCATCTCGTCTCGACGGAAGTGGGCGAGCTGGCCGAGCCATATATGCCGGGCCGGGGCGGTTCCTCGGCCATGCCGCACAAGCGCAACCCGGTTTCAGCCACCGTGATTCTGGCGGCGCACGCCGCCGCAAAAGGGCCCGTGACGACGCTGCTCGACGCCATGGGGGCGGCGCACGAGCGACCGGCCGGCCTGTGGCACGCGGAATGGCACGCGCTGCCCCCGCTCTTCGGCCTTGCATCGGGGGCGTTGCGCGAGGCGCGGGTGCTGGCGGAAGGCCTGGAAGTCGATACGGCTCGCATGCGCGCCAACATCGATGCCACGCGGGGGCTCCTGTTCGCGGACGCGGCCGCCGCGCGGCTGGCGCCAAGCCTCGGCCGGGAGGCGGCGCATCGGCTGGTCGAGGAGGCGGCCGGCGAGGTGAGGTCTGGCGGGCGCTCGCTCCAGGCTGTGCTGCATGAGCGCAGCGCTGTGGCACTGGACGACGCGTTCGATCTCACGCCAGCCGTGGGTGCCGCGGCCCTGTGGACCGACCGCTCTCTTGGGCATGTGCGTGAGGTGAGGGCGCGCCTCTAGGTGAGCAACCGCACGAGGTAGAGCGACAGGGCCGGGAAGGCAGCGCACAGCGCGAGCCGCACGATATCGGTCACGAGGAACGGGATCACGCCGCGATAGGTTTGCGTGATCGGCACCCCCTTCGCGATGGCGCTGATCACGAACACGTTGAGCCCGATGGGTGGCGCCGTGAGCCCGATGCCGACCACGATGAGCACGAGGATGCCGAACCAGATCGCGACCTCGTCCGGCTGCATGCCGAAGTCGAGGGCCGTCACGATGGGGAAGAAGACGGGAAGCGTGAGGAGGATCATCGCGAGTTCGTCCATCACGGCGCCGAGCACGATGTAGAAGGCCAGCAGCACCACGAGCACCGCGTAGGGAGGCAAGCCGGCTTCCGAGATCATCGTCGCGGCTTGCGTGGGCAGCTGCGAGAAGGCCAGGAACGCGTTGAAGACCTCCGCGCCCAGCAGAATGATGAAGATGAGCGCCGTGGTCTCCGCCGTCTGCACCAGGCTCGCCTTGAAGCCCTCCCAGGTGAGGGAGCGCCGGAGCAGGCCGATGAGCAGCATGGCCGCGGCGCCCACCGCCGCGCCCTCCGTCGGCGTGAACACGCCGCCATAGATGCCGCCGACGACGATGAACGCCACCACGAGCACGGGCCAGACCGCCAAAAGCGAGCGTCGGCGCTCGCCGGGCTCCGGCTCCGGGTGCGGCGGCGCAAGTTCCGGGTTGCGGCGCACGGTCCAGGCGATGGCGAGGCAATAGAAAAGCGTCGCGAGGAGCCCCGGGATCAGCGCGGCCTGGAACAGCTTCACGATGTTCTGCTCGGTCGAGATCGCATAGACCACGAGGATCACCGAGGGCGGGATCAGGATCCCAAGCGTGCCGCCGACCGCGATGGCGCCGGTCGAGAGGCTCGGCGCGTAGCGATAGCGGTTCAGTTCCGGCAGCGCCGCCCGACCGAACGTGGCGGTGGTGGCCACCGACGAACCGCAGATGGCGCCGAACGCCGTGCAGGCGCCGATCACCGCCATGGCGACGCCGCCGCGACGATGGCCGATGAGGGCGTTGGCGGCGCGAAACAGATCCTGCGACAGGCCCGAGCGCTCCGCGAAAGCGCCCATGAGGATGAAGAGGGGGATGACGGACAGCGTGTAGTTCGAGAACAGGAAGTAGGGCGTGGACTTCATGTAGTTGAGGAAGGCCGGCCAGCCCGCGATCGAGAGATACCCGACGCTACCGGCAGTGAGCATGGCGAGCCCCACGGGCATGCGAAGCCCGATGAGCACGAGCATGCCGACGAAGCCCCACACCGCGATCGACATGCCGCTCATGAATGGGCCTCAGCTGGATGCCGGAATCCGGCGAGGGTGAACCGGCTCACGCGGTTTGTCTCGCGCGGCGGATGGCGGTGAGGATGCAGATCAGCGCCAGGAAGGCGGCCATCGCGGCGCAGGCTGCGATGGCATAGTGGATGGGCAGGCCCAGCACCATCGAGGTGGTGCGGCTCGACTGCGCCTCCATGGCGCCGATGGCGAGCCGCCAGGCGATGAAGGCCGCGAAAGCCGCGTAGAGCACGTCCCACAGGGCATCGATGCCGGCCTGAACCCGCGCCGGTAGACGGAGCGTGAAGGTATCGACCATCACGTTGCCGCGGTGCGCCTGGCAGAGCGGCAGGAAGGCAAAGACGGCGAGCGCGAGCCCCATCTGCACCATCTCGAAATCCCCGTTCACGCCCTGCCCGCCGAGCCAGCGCATGAGCACGCTCGTGGTGACGAGAACGGCGAGCCCCACCACGAGCGCGCCGCCCGCAATGGCGAGCACCCTCGCGATGCGGGCGGCGCCGTGGTCGGGCTGGGGGGCGGAGGTCGGGTTGGGATCGGAAGTCATCGAACTCGGAGTTCAACACGCGCTCCCCTCGCCCTTGCGGGGAGGGGTCAGGGGTGGGAGTCGTGCAAGGTCGAGCAACGAGGTGCCTTCTGCGCCACCCCCACCCGGCTCACTTCGTTCGCCACCCTCCCCGCAAGGGGGAGGGTAGAAGTGATCAAGCCGCCGTTTCGTGCTTCTTGATCGCGGCGCGGGCGGAGTCGAGGAGCTTCTGGCCGTCGAGGCCGCGCTCCTTGGTGGTCTTGAGCCAGTTCTCCACCACCGGCTCCGTGGCTTTGCGCCAGCGGGCGGCCTCTTCCTCGGTGAGGGTGATCATGGTGTTGCCGCGGCTCTTGACCATCTCGGAAACGGTCACGGCCTGCTCGTCCCACACCTTGCCCGCCATGGTGGCGGCGGCCTGGCCGGAATTGGCATCGATCACCTGCTTGAGGTCGGCGGGCAGGCTCTCGTACTTCGCCTTGTTCATCGCGAGGATGAAAGTGGCGGTGTAGAAGGTGGGCGAGCCCGGGATCTCGGTGTGATTCTTGACCAGCTCGTGCACCTTGATCGAGGGCACCACCTCCCACGGAATCACGGTGCCGTCGATGACGCGCTGCGCCAGCGATTCCGGCACCTGGGGGATCGGCATGCCGATAGCGTTGACGCCGAGCGCCCGGAGCGCCTCGCCGGCGAGCCGCGTCGGGAAGCGCAGCTTCAGGCCCTTCATGTCATCGAGGGTGCGGACCGGCTTGTTGGCGTGGACGAGGCCGTGGTCGTGCGCCCAGAAGCAGATCGGGTGCACCTCCTTGAACTCGTCCTTCATGTTGGCTTCGGCGAATTCCTGCAGGGCGCGAGAGTTCACCACCGCCTTGCGGTGCGCCACGAAGGGCAATTCGAAGGTTTCGGAGATCGGGAAGCGGCCGGGGGTGTTGCCGGGCAGCGTCCAGACGAGGTCCACCACGCCGTCGCGGGCCTGGTCGAAGAGCTGGGGCGGCGTGCCGCCGAGCTGCATGGCCGGGAAGATGTCGACCTTGATGCGCCCTTGGGATTCCTGCCCCACCTTCTGGGCCCAGGGCGCCAGGAACTTGGCATGCCCGTTCGACACCCGCGGCAGGAAGTGGTGCATGCGCAGGGTCACCTGCGGGGCCTGGGCATAGCCCTCGCGCAGGAGCGCGGGCGCAGCGACGGCACCGCCGGCGAGCGCGAGAAAACGACGACGTGTGGGGGTCATAGGCCTCTCTCCGTTCTCATCCCTGGTGGCCGGCTTCCGGTCCGGCCTTGGTTTTCAGCGCCGAGCCGGCACGCGCGCCGGCCCTCACTTCATCAGCATGGGGTCAGCGCGGAAGCCGACCCTCACGTCATCAGCATGGAGCCAGCGCGGAGGCTAACCCCTCGTTTGCGGCCACGGTGTCAGAAGAGTACCCGGGACGCAATTCCATGAGTGGTGCAAAGCTTTGTGAGCCCAGGCTTTTCCTCATCCCGTCGCAGGGTCGCTCAGGGGCATCGCCTGTTTGGCGAGCGCAATGGCATCGAGGAGCGTATCGAGATCGCCGATTTGGTTGGCGAGGATCAGCACGAGCCGCGTGTTGAGAAGCGCGCTCGCTTCGTCCGAGAGGCCCCGATGCGCCTCGATGAGGGCGCGGTAGGCGCGGTCGGGATCCGGGAAGCGCGAGGCCGTGTCGAGAGCGCTCATGCCAAAACCCCGCTGAGCCGGCGCGAGGCGGCGTCGAGCGCTTCTCCGTCCCAATGTCGCCAGCGCGCCGCGAGGTGCTGGTCCGGTCGGATCAGGTAGGTGGCGCCGGGCGAGGCGTCGAGGCGCTGTGCGAGAAGCCCGTCCGCATCCATCAGATCCTCGCCTATCACGAGCCAGCGCCGGCCGTCGCGCGGGGGCGGCGCGCCGTTCTTCATGTGCAGCACCGTCTCCTCGCCGCCGAGCGCATCGAGGAGCCAGACCGGTTCGCCGGCCGCGGTCGCGAGCGGCGCATCGGGGAGGGGAGCGCCGAGACGCGCGGCGCCGGCCCACCCGTCGCGGTCGGGAGTGGTGAGGGGCGTGTTCTCGTAAGTGGTCGGCAGGGAAAGGCGGCCGGAATTCACCATGCGCTTGGCAAAGCCCGTCTGCCCGGCGAGCGCCAAGGCCGCATCGCGAAAGCGCCGCTCCTGCGCCGTGCGCGGGGCGATGAAATCCGTGGACCGGGTCGAATGGCCGATATTGTCGTCGGCGGCGGCCGAGCGCTCGAGATCGTAGCTGTCGAGGAGGCTCTCGGAGGCCTGCCCCTGCACCACGCGGGCGAGTTTCCAGGCGAGGTTCTCGGCATCCTGAATGCCGGAATTGGCGCCGCGCGCGCCAAACGGCGAGACCTGATGCGCCGCATCGCCCGCGAACACCACGCGGCCGTGCACGAAGCGCTCGAGGCGGCGGCACTGGAAGATGTAGACCGACACCCATTCGAGGGCGAAATCGTCGTGGCCGAGCATCTGGACGAGGCGCGGGCGCACGCGCTCGGACCGCTGCTCCTCGGCCGCATCCGCACCGGCACCGAGGCCGAGATCGATGCGCCACACGTCGTCCGGCTGCTTGTGGAGGAGCGCCGAGCGGCCGTCGTGGAAAGGCGGGTCGAACCAGAACCAGCGCTCGGTCGGGAAATCCCCCGTCATCTTCACGTCGGCGATGAGGAAGCGCTCCTCGAACACCTCGCCCATGAAGTCGAGGCCGAGCATGCGGCGGGTGGGCGAGCGGGCGCCGTCGGCGGCCACAACCCAATCGGCGTCGATCCGGTAGGCGCCCTCGGGGGTCTCCACGGTGAGCGTCACACCCTCGTTGCGGGGCTGCACCTGCGTGACCTTGTTGCGCCAGCGCAGATCGAGATGGCCGAGATCGGCCGCCCGCTCCACCAGGAAGCTCTCCAGATAATATTGCTGGAGATTGATGAAGGCCGGCCGCTTGTGGCCGTCCTCCGGCAGGAGGTCGAAGGCATAGAGGAGTTCTTCCGCCTGAAAGACCTTCCCGAGCTTCCAGGTCACGCCTTTCGCGACGCATGGGTCGCCGACGCCGAGGCGATCCAGGATTTCGAGGGTGCGTTTGGCGTAGCAGATCCCCCGCGAGCCCTCGCCGATCCGGTCCGTATCGTCGAGGAGCACCACGGGAACGCCGCGCTGCGCGAGATCGATGGCGGTGCACAGGCCCACCGGCCCCGCTCCGACCACCATCACGGGATGACGGGCCGGCGCCGCGCGATCCTGATCGGCCGAGCGGCGGTAGCCGAACTGGTAGAGGGCTTTGCGCTCGTTCATGGCACCTCCTTCCCCTCTCCCCTGGAGGGAAAGGGTGGCGAGCGGAGCGAGCCGGGAGAGGGGGCCGTGAGGGCCACAGCCTCCTGGATCCGTTGCACCGCGATCTCCGGCGAGCCAAGCACCAGATCGTCGGACAGCCGCAGAACGCGAAACCCGGCGCGGGCGAACCAGCGGTCGCGGTCGCCGTCTTTCAGGGCACGAAGAGCATCGTGGTGCGTGCGACCGTCCACCTCGACGATCAGGCGCAGGGAGGTGCATGAGAAGTCAGCGACGTATGGCCCGAAGGGGACCTGACGCTTGAACTTGAGACCGTTCAGTCTCCCGTTGCGAACGGCCTGCCAGATCATGTCCTCGGCGCGCGTCGGAGCACGACGCTGCTCCCTTGCAAACATGCGGTGCTCGGGATCTGTCTTGTACTCCGGCATGACTTCCCCCTCTCCCGACCCCTGCTCACGCAGGGGCCACCCTCTCCCTCCGGGGGAGAGGGATTAGCCCTGCAATTGCGCCCACATCTCCCGGTCGCGCTCGGCGGTCCAGATCACGGGATGGTCGATCCCGGAGGCTTCATCGTAGGCGCGGCTCACGTTGAAGGGCAGGCAATGTTCGTAGATCGCGAACGAGCCGAACTTCGGGTCCATGCCCTCACGCGTAGCCGCCATGGTCTCCTTCAGCGAGCGCCCGCGGGCGACGGAGAGTTCGGCGGCGCCGTAGAGGGTCGTCACGAAATCTCGGGTCATGGCGATGGCCTCGCGGACTTGCGCCGCGCTCGTCAGCGCATCGCCGCGGCCCGGCACCAGGGCACGGGGGTTGAAGTCGCGGATCTCGTCGAGGGTGAGGGGCCATTCGCGCAAATGCGCGTCGCCGCAATAGCAGGCGGAATGGTACTCCACGAGGTCGCCTGAAAAGATGGTCTCCGCGTCCGGCACCCAGGCCACGATGTCGCCGGCGGTGTGGCCCGCGCCCAGATGAAAGAGCTTCACCTCGCGTCGGCCCAAGAACACCGACATCCCGGTCTCGAAGGTGAGCGTGGGCCAGGTGAGGCCCTCCGGGATCGTATCCTCGCCGCGGAAGAGGCGCGGGAAGCGGCCGATCTCGGACGCCTTGTCCTGCTCGCCGCGCTCGACGATGAGTCGGTAGGTGGCGTCCGACGCGATGATGCCTTCGGCCCCATAGGCCGAGGCGCCGAGCACGCGCACCGCATGGTAGTGCGAGAGCACCACGTATTTGATCGGCTTATCGGTGACCTGCCGGACCCGGGCGATCACGTCCCCGGCCATGGCAGGCGTCGCCTGAGCGTCGATCACCATGCAGCCATCGTCGCCCACGATGATGCCGGAATTCGGATCGCCCTGCGCCGTGTAGGCATAGAGGCCAGGGCCGATCTCGTTGAACGAGATGGTCTTCTCGCCTGTATCGCCCGTCGAAGCAAAGGCCTTACCGCTCATGACAGTGTCTCCGCGAGGGCCAGTCCGTTCCTCCTTACCTGCGGAAGAGAGGAGTGAAGCAATGGCAGTGTGCTGTCACCGCTCATAGCGCACCACCTCCTGCTCGATGGCGCCGAAGATGGAGTGGCCGGCCTTGTCCTTCATCTCGACGCGGATGCGGTCGCCGAAGCGCATGAACGGGGTCTTGGCCTCTCCGCCGACGATGGTTTCGACCGTGCGCTGCTCGGCGATGCAGGAATAGCCCAAGCCTCCCTGGCCGATCGGTTTGCCGGGTCCGCCGTCCTGATCCTTGTTCGACACGGTGCCCGAGCCGATGACCGTGCCGGCCCCGAGGGGGCGGGTTTTGGCCGCGTGGGCGATGAGGGTCGGGAAGTCGAAGGTCATGTCGACCCCCGCATTGGGCCGGCCGAAGGGTTGACCGTTGAGAAACGAGAGCAGGGGTAGGTGGAGCTTGCCGCCGTCCCAGGCGTCGCCGAGCTCGTCCGGGGTGACGGCCACGGGGGAAAGGGTGGAGGAGGGCTTGGCCTGGAAGAAGCCGAAGCCCTTGCCGAGTTCGCCCGGGATGAGGTTGCGCAGCGACACGTCGTTGACGAGGACGACGAGGCGGATCGCAGCCGCGGCCTCCTCGCGGGAGGCCCCCATGGGCACGTCGGCCGTGATCACCGCGACCTCGGCCTCGAAGTCGATGCCCCAGGCCTCGTCGGCCATGGGGATCGGGTCGCGGGGGCCGAGGAACGAATCGGAGCCGCCCTGGTACATGAGCGGGTCGGTCCAGAAGGATTGCGGCATCTCGGCTCCGCGGGCGCGGCGCACGAGCTCCACATGGTTCACATAAGCCGAGCCGTCCGCCCATTGGTAGGCGCGGGGGAGGGGGGAGGCGCAATGGTGTTCGTGCAGGCGGAAGGAGGGCACGGCGCCGTGCTCCAGCCCCTCGGCCAGGTCCGCCAGGGCCGGCTGGTAGCGCTCCCACTCGTCGAGGGCCGCCTGCAGGGTCGGTACGATGATGAAGGCGTCGGTCGCCCGGGTGAGATCCTTCGAGACGACCACGAGCCGGCCGTCCCGACCGTGTTTGAGCGACGCAAGCTTCATCGACGTTCACCACCCTTTGTGCTGTTGGAGATTTTTTGCTTCACTGCGGCTCTCAGCAAAGCCCGTTCCGGGGGAGATGCCAAGAATGACCGCCACGAATCTGAAAAGACGTAGCTTCCTGAAGGGCGCGGGCCTCACCGCCGCAGCCGCCTCCACCGCCGTAGCGGCGCCGGCCATCGCCCAGTCGATGCCCGAAATTCGGTGGCGCCTCACGTCGAGCTTCCCGAAATCCCTCGATACCATCTACGGCACCGCCCAGATCTTCGCGAAGTACATGGCGGAGGCCACCGACAACAAGTTCCAGATCCAGACCTTCGCGGCCGGCGAGATCGTCGGCGGCCTGCAGGCCCTCGACGCCGTCCAGACGGGCACCGTCGAATGCGCCCACACGCCGGTCTACTACTATTTCGGCAAGGAGCCGGCGCTTGCCTTCGCGACGGGCATCCCCTTCGGCCTCAATGCCCGCCAGCAGCATGCCTGGTGGCACTTCCTTGAGGGCAAGGAGATGATCAACAGCGTGCTCGCGCGCTTCAACACGATCTCCTTCGCCTGCGGCAATTCCGGCACCCAGATGGGCGGGTTCTTCCGCAAGGAAATCAAGGACGTTGCCGACCTGCAGGGCTTGAAGTTCCGCGTCGGCGGTCTCGGCGGCATGGTGCTCGCCAAGCTCGGCGTCGTGCCCCAGCAGGTAGCGGCCGGCGACGTGTTCCCGTCGCTGGAACGCGGCACCCTGGACGCTGCGGAATTCGTCGGCCCCTACGACGACGAGAAGCTTGGTTTCGTGAAGGTCGCCAAATACTACTACGCTCCCGGCTTCTGGGAGGGCGGCGCCATGATCCACCTGATCATCAATCAGGGCAAATGGAACGAGCTGCCCAAGCACTACCAGGCCATCGTCGCCCAGGCCTCGGAAGCCGCCAACAACTGGATGCTCGCCAAGTACGACGCCGTGAACGGTCCGGCGCTGCGCCGCATGATCGCCAGCGGCGCGGAGCTGCGGGCCTTCCCGCAGCCCGTCATGGAAGCATCCCTCAAAGCCGCGAACGAGCTCTACGCCGAACTCTCGGCCAAGAGCCCGGACTTCAAGAAGGCCTACGACTCCACGGTGGCGTACCGCAACGACGTGCTGCCCTGGTGGCAGCTCAACGAGTTCGCGTTCGACACCTTCATGATCCGCACCCGCGGACGCGCGTGATGCGAAAACGGGAGGGACGGGCCACCCCCGTCCCTCCCGCCATGAGCGAGGGGAGCTCCCTGCCGCCGAAACGGATGAGCCCAGCACCGCAGCGCCGCCGTTACTTGGGCTCCCGCTGGTTCGGGTCGAAGTGCTTCTTCAGGCCCTCCCAGCAATCGATGTAGGTGTCCTGGAGCTGGGGCAGCTCGGCGGCGTACCGCGTGACCCGCTGAGGAAAACGCGTCTCGAACATGAACGCCATCGTGCCGGTGAGCTTCACGGGCTTCAGCTCGCCGTTCGAGGCGTGCTCGAAGGCCTGCACGTCCGGCCCATGCGGCAGCATCTGGTTGTGGAGCGAGAAGCCGCCCGGCACGAAGCCCTCGGGCTTGGCGTCGTAGACGCCGTAGATCAGCCCCATGAACTCGCTCATGAGGTTCCGGTGGTACCACGGCGGGCGGAAGGTGTTCTCCGCCACCATCCAGCGCTCCGGGAAGATCACGAAGTCGATGTTGGCGGTGCCGGGCGTCTCGGAGGGAGCCGTCATCACCGTGAAGATCGACGGATCTGGGTGGTCGAAGCCGATCGCGCCCACCGGCGAGAAGGTGCGCAGATCGTACTTGTAGGGGGCGTAATTGCCGTGCCACGCCACCACGTCGAGGGGCGACTGGCCGATATCGGTTTCGAAGAGTTCCCCGCCCCACTTTACATAGAGCAGCGAAGGCTCCTCCTTGTCCTCATAGGCCGCGACCGGCGTGAGGAAATCGCGCGGGTTGGCGAGGCAGTTCGCGCCGATGGGGCCGCGGTCCGGGAGGGTGAAGGCGCCGCCGTAATTCTCGCACACATAGGCGCGCGCTGGCCCGTCGATGAGCTCCACCTTGAAGATGATGCCGCGCTGGATCACAGCGATCTCGCCGGGCTCGATGTCGATGACGCCGAACTCGGTGCGAAAGCGCAGGCGCCCCTCCTGCGCGACGACCAGGAACTCGCCGTCCGCATTGAAGAAGTACTCGTTCGTCATCGAGGTGTTGACGAAGAGCAGGTGCGCCGCCATCCCGACCTGCGTGTCGGAGTCGCCCGCCGTCGTGATGGTGCGAAGCCCGGTCACGAAGGTGGTCCGGTCCTCCGGCATAGGCACCGGGTTCCAGCGGAGCTGGCCGATGGCGATCTCGCTCTCGTTGCGGGCCTCCGGCGCCGTGCGGATGAGACCGCGATCCGTGCGACGGTAGCGGCCCGAATGCTTCACGGTCGGACGGATGCGGTAGAGCCAGGAGCGCTGGTTCGTGGCCTGCGGCGCCGTGAAGGGCGAGCCGGAGAGCTGCTCGGCATAGAGCCCGTAATTGATCTTCTGCGGCGAGTTGCGCCCGATCGGCAAGGCGCCCGGCAGGGCCTCGGTTTCGAAGGAATTGCCGAAGCCCGACATGTAGCCCGGCACGAGGGCGCCCTGGCCTGCACGCGCCTGATCGACCTGAAACTGGGAGGGATTCTGCACGTTCATGGAGCGGCCTCCTGGCGCAACCGGCGGCATTCGCGGGCGCCTGTCGAGGGGAGTTGCTAACGCAACGGAATCTGTGCATATTAGTTGCACGAGCAACGAATTCTGTCAACGCATGACGCCCCCGTCGACCGCCCGCCACGTGGCGCCTGCCGCACCGCAGATCGTGCTGGAGCAATTCCTGCCGTATCGCCTCAACGTGCTGGCGACGGTGGTCTCGAATGCCTTGGCGCAGATCTACGCGGAGCGCTTCGATCTCACCATTCCGGGCTGGCGGATCGTCGCGACGCTCGGCCAATACGGCGTGCGCACGGCACGGGACATCGCCACTCACGCGGTGATGCACAAATCCACCGTCTCGCGTGCCGTATCGGCCCTCGAGGGCAGGGGCCTCGTGGTGCGGCGGCCGAACCGGGACGACCGGCGCGAGGAATGGCTCGAACTCACCCCCGAGGGGCGCCGGATCTACGATGCGCTCGCTCCCGAGGCCTTGGCCTTCGAGGACGGGCTCGTCTCCGTGCTGAGCCCGGCGGAGCAGAAGGCGTTTCTGGCGCTTGTCCACAAGCTGGAAGGCCGCGCCCGCGCCCTGGCCCCCAACCCGCTCGCGGAGGCCGCCTCGTGAGTACGCCCCTCAAGCTCTACTCCTACTTCCGCTCCTCGACCTCCTATCGCGCGCGGATCGGGCTCAACCTCAAGGGCGTCGCCTACGAGCAGGCGGCCGTGAACCTGCTGAAGGCCGAACAGGCGGGCGAGGCCTACAAGACCGTGAACCCGCAAGGCCGGGTTCCCTCCCTGGATCTCGGCCACGAGGTGCTGATCCAGTCGCCTGCGATCCTTGAATACCTCGAGGAGGCCTACCCCGAGCCGCCGCTGCTGCCCCTGGATCCCGTCGAGCGGGCGCGGATCCGGGCCGTCTGCGCGGTGATCGCCTGCGATATCCACCCGCTCAACAATTCGGGCTCGCTGAATTTTCTGAAGAACCGGCTCGGCCAGGATCAGGCGGCGGTCGATTCCTGGTTCGCCCATTGGGTGCACGAGGGCTTGCGCACCGTGGAGGCCCTCATTCGGCCCGGTCCCTACGCCTTCGGCGAGCGGGTGACCCTCGCGGATGTCTACCTCGTCCCACAGGTCTTCAATGCGCGGCGGTTCAACATCCCGCTCGATGCCTATCCCAAGATCGTCGCGGTGGACGCCGCCTGCGCCGCTCTCGCTCCCTTCGCCGAAGCCGCTCCGGCCCGCCAGCCGGACGCGGCCTGACCGTCACCCCGCTTCCGACGGAAGCGTTGTCACCCCACCCGCCGGGGCGCAAAGCGCCGGCGTCGCCAGGAGGAAACCATGGGACCGTTCCCGCACGATGCCCCGCCGCCCGCCATCTCGGACGAGAACCCGATGGGGACCGACGGCTTCGAGTTCGTCGAGTACTGCCATCCGGAACCCGAGAAGCTCGACGCCCTCTTCAAGCAGATGGGCTTTTCGGCCGTCGCCCGGCACCGCTCGAAGAATGTGACGCTCTATCGCCAGGGCGACATCAACTTCATCCTGAACGCCGAGCCCGAATCCTTCGCGGCGAAGTTCGCCCAGGCGCACGGCCCGTCCGCTCCCGCCATGGCCTTCCGGGTCGTGGACGCCAAGCGCGCCTTCGAGCGGGCTTTGGCAATGGGCGCCAAGCCCGCCCAGACCCAGGTCGGGCCCATGGAGCTCAACATTCCGGCGATCGAGGGCATCGGCGGCCTGCAGATCTACCTGGTCGACCGCTACGGCGCGAAGGGATCGATCTACGACGTGGACTTCGAGTGGCTCGACCAGCGGGATCCACGCCCCTACGGCGTCGGCCTCCACTACATCGACCACCTCACCCACAACGTCTATCGCGGCCGGCTCAACGAATGGGCGGCGTTCTACGAGCGCCTCTTCAACTTCCGCCAGATCCGCTACTTCGACATCGAGGGGAAGCTCACCGGCCTGCATTCCCGGGCCATGACGAGTCCGGACGGCAAGATCCGCATCCCGATCAACGAGGATGCGGGCGAGACCGGGCAGATCCAGGAATACCTCCAGGAGTATAAGGGCGAGGGCATCCAGCACGTGGCCTTGGGCTCCTACGACCTTTACGAATCGATCGAGAGCCTCCTGGAGCGCAGCATCGACTTCATGCCGGCCCCGAACGACGTCTATTATTCCCGCATCGACAAGCGCCTGCCGAAGCATGGCGAGCCGCTGGAGCGCCTGCAGCGCAACGGCATCCTCATCGACGGCGAAGGGGTGGTGGAAGGCGGCTTCACCAAGGTGCTGCTCCAGCGCTTCGGCAAGACGGCCATCGGCCCGATCTTCTTCGAGTTCATCCAGCGCAAGGGCGACGACGGCTTCGGCGAGGGCAACTTCAAGGCTCTGTTCGAGTCGATCGAGGAGGATCAGATCCGCCGCGGCGTTTTGAAGGAGAAGGTGGCCTGAGGCTGCCGCCGTCCCTGCAAGAGAATCGGCCGGGCCTCGCGCCCGGCCTTTTTCGTTCGGGCTCGATTCGCACGTCGGCGCTGTGAAATGCCCCACTGATGGCAGCCGGGTCGCGGGCTGGCACGCGTCGAGGCTCAGGCCAGATCGATCCTCAGCGCCGTTTCAGGGCGCTTCCGCGAGGCGTGAGCCTGCGCGGAAGTGCTTGCAAGTTAACGCTTTCTTAAGAAGCCGCCTGTTGGCGCTCCCATTTCGCGGCCCGCCGCAACGTCAACGTGGCGTTTGTGCAACATGCCTCTGAAAAGCCCCCCTTCTTGCCCGGTTTGCGCCCAATTTGGATTGATCCGGGGAGCGGCCTCGGTAAGTTCACAACCGCGACGGGGGCTCCCCGGTCGCGATTTGGCCCAAACCTCAGACGGGGAACCGGTGGGGGGGTCAAGTCCAAAAGGGGAAAAGGGACGAGTGGTCTAGGCTTCGATCGAAGCGCTCGAGGCACGAAACCCCGGCCCCCCAAGGGTCTCGAAACTTTGGAGGTTACACAATGAAGCTCGTTAAGAGCCTTCTCCTCGGAACTGCCGCTGGCTTGGTCACGGTCGCCGGGGCTCAAGCCGCCGATCTTCCCGTCCG
>DASZAZ010000066.1:0-64938 GCA_035944635.1 Microvirga sp. | reverse complement strand
CGACCCGCCCAGAAGCGAGTCGTTGCCGGCTCCGCCCGAGACCGTGTCGTTGCCGCAGCGCCGAGACGGTGTCGTCGCCGGCGAGCGCGTCCATGCTGTCCGCGCCCTCCGTCAGCACCAACAGATCAGGTCCAGGCGTCGCCCCGCCCGGAGGAGGCGGAGGAGGAGGTGGCGGTGGGGGCGGAGCCGCCTGCGTGGTGAAGTTGAAGGCTCCCGTGCCCGCAATCCCTGCAAAGGCGTTGCCCGCGAGATCCACCACGGCCGTGCTTGCCACCGTGACGTAGTAGCCGGTCGCGTAGCTCAGGTTCGCCGTGGGGTCGATTGTGAGCGTGTCGCCGCTGAAGCTCAGCCGGTCGCTGATGGCAGCATCGAAGGCCTCGATGAGCGTGCCGTTGGCGGAGAAGAGCTCGATGAACCCTGTTCCCTTGGCGATCGCCTCCCCGAAGGTGAGCACCAGGTCCGCCCCCACCGCCACACCCGTGGCATCGTCCAAAGGCGCGGTGGGTGTCGTCGAGGAAAGAACAGGAGCCGTGGTCTCGAGGGTGTAGGCCTGCGTCGCCACCGCACCAGCGTTGCCGAGAGCATCCACCACCCTGAACTGGATGGCCTGGCTGCTGCCCGGAAGCAGCGTCACACCCGTCCAAGTGATCGTAGTGCCGCTGACCATGCCAGCGGGGATAGGGGTCCAGGTGGTGCCGCCATTCACCGAGCCCTGCAGGATCGCGCCCCCGAGTGGGGCGGAGAGTTCCGCTGTGATGGTTTGGGCTGCCGTTGCGGTGACGAAGTCGCCGTCCGGACCTGTGTCGTCGGAGATGTCGATGGAGTCGATCGTGGTGGTGGGCCCCGTCTTGTCGATGGTGTAGCTCTGGCCCGTCGTGAAGCTGCCGTCGAAGGTGGCGTCGCCCACCAGCGCCACACCGGAGGCGTTTACGATGGTGTTGTCGTCCGCGAGATCGAGGCGGAGCGTGCCGTCGCCGGTGCCGGTCTTCACCGTCACGGTCCAGACGGTGCTGAGGTCTGAAGGAATGGGCGTCACGCTTGTGATCGCTTCAGCGGCCACAGCCTCCGGGGCGGTCAGCTTGAAGTCGGTGGCGTCGACACCGGTGACGGCCTCGCTGAACGTCACCGTATAGCTCACGGCGTCAGCGTTCGTGTCCTCGCCAGCCGGGCTCGCCCGCATGATCGATACAACACGAGGGGCCCCCCTGAATCGTGAAGGAGAGGGTATCGCTGTCGGTGCCGGTTTTGCCGTCGTTGGTTGCGATCTGGATCGAGGCGGGGCCGGGGGTGTTGGGCGTCGGCGTGAAGGTGAGACTGTCGAGTGCCGCGTTCACGTTGTCGAGCGAGCCCGAGAAGATCATCGTGCCATCGTTCGTGCCGTCGCTGCCGCCCGAGAAGAGGAGGTCGTTCGTGGCGCTCACCGACACCGTGCCGCCCATGGCCGTCAGCGTCACCGTCTGAGGGTCCCCATCAACATCCGTGATGTGGATCGTGTCCGCGAGTGCGACATTGACCGCATTCTCGCTTACCGCGGGCTCAGACGGCAGTGTGATCGAAGGGGCCTCGTTGACGGGCGTGACGAACTGATTCAGCACCAGGGTGTCGGCGGAGTAACGAGTCGCACCGCCCACGTTGCCGCTGCTCAGATTGGCTGTCGTCCCGTCGGTGAACCCTGGCCCGCCGCTCTCCACCAAATGGACAGTTAGGGTTGGGGCTTGGCCGCTGAAGTCCTGTGCAGGAGCAAAACGCACGGATGTGCCTGCGTTCAGCAGGACCGCCGCATTCGTACTGGCGCTCCCGATGTCGACCCAGCCAGACCCGTTGTGATACTGCCATGCGCCCTTGGAGGCCTCCGACCCATTCGCGACGATGGCGATGCCCACAAAGGTGTTCTGCGACGTGCCGCCCACGACCTGATCGACCGTGTCCGAGAAGCGGCCCCCGAAGAGGCTGGCAACCGTCTCCCCCACATTGCTCGGCTGATCTTCGGTGATCGGCGCGGCCGCAACAGCGCTGGTGTCGGTGAGCACCGGCGCATCGTTGACCGCGCCGATCGCGATCGACGCAGTGTCGCTCAGGAGCGAGAACGCGGGAGAGCAGGTGTCTACGCCTTTGTCGCCGTTCGCACCGAACTTTCAATCCCAAGCCTTGAAGGTGATCGCGTCCGCGATCGACCCGTTGAAATGTGCGTTCGGCTTGAAGAAGACGTGAGCCGTCGCGCTGAGCAGGAGTGCCGAGGACTCACTCGGCGGCGTGCTCAATTCCTGCCAGGTGGAGCCGCCATCGGTCGAGTAGTGCAGCGTCCCTTTGCTGCTCACCCCCGTGATCGCCAGGCCCGGAGAGTCGCCGTCCAAGTCGCTGTAGTTGGCGATCCCTGATGTGCCGATCAGATCCGAGACCGACGTGGAACCAATCGTCGAAGCGGAAGAATCCTCCACAACGGCAGCAAGAGAAGGCTCCTTGGAGGGGTCCAGCACCGGCCGGGTGTTGACGTCGAGCGTCACAACTTTAGTGGCCTGCAGGACGTCGATCGGGTCGTCCGATATGGTCCCGTTGTCCGACACGTGGATCGTGAGCGAGGCGTTTGAGCTACCCGGATTGGTGAAGCTGAGGAAGCCGCCTGCGAGATACGTGTTGATGTCGTTTAGGGAGCCTTGCAGAGTGATCGAGGGTCCCGGGCCACTCACGTCTACGCCGTAGCTTTCTCCACCCGCGAGAGTGCCGCTCGTCACCGTCAAGGTGACGGTCAGAGTGACATCTAGAACTCCGACGTCAGGATCCGCGAACGCGATACCCTTTATGACCGTCTGGCCATTGGCGACCACGCTTATGGTATCGGATGCGGCGATCGAGGGCGCATCGTTCTTTTCCACGATGTCGACCTGGATGTAAGCGGACGCGCTGGAAAGCGTGTTCGGATCGTCCGGATTTCCGTCGAAGACGGTGTAGGCGAACTCGACCAGAGACGTGTTTTCGCTGGTATTGGCGTACGTCACCCGACTTACGACAAGATTGGCGAGACTCGTCGATACGGGAACATCGCCGCCGAAATTGATGCTGAACACGCCGTTCGCGTTGGAGAAGGTCGCGATCTCATCACCGCTGTGAAAGATCGCATTGCCGGCGGTGGTGAGCGCTGTTCCGTTGAAGTCAAATCCGAACAGGGCATCCGTATTGGGACCGAGGTCTGTGGAGCCGAGGTGTCGCTGGATCCTGACGACAGCCCCACTCCAGTCGCCTTGGCCGGAGTTCAGATCGTCGAGTTCAGCGTCCGAGAGACGGACGTTGCCAGTAGGCTCCTCATTCGGGGGAATGATCAGGACAGGATCACCATCTTCGACGAAGGGGGTTCCCTGCTCAGCAGCAATACCATCCCCTTCGCCCATCTCGATGCCCGGGTCGCCCAGAAAACCGATATCGATCTCCGGCACATTAATGTTCGTGCCACCTGACATCTCACCTTCCGGCATAAAGTCTTGGCCACCATCGGCGACCGCGTTAAAAATTGAGCAACCCCGATCCTGGCGTGGATCGACCGCCGCACGCATGAGGCGCCGTGAACCCTCATGGCCCGTGCGCCGCTGCGGGTGCGCCGCAGCAAATCAGACGTTGAGTCATAGGGCACCTGACGTTACGGCAGTCCAGAGTGAGGGGAGGGGGTATCCCTTCAGGCAGCCTCTGGCCACGATTCCACGAACCGAACTTGTCTGCACCGACCGGGACGCCTGGCCAGCCAGCCACCCCCGGCAAGGAGGACACGGAGCCGGAACCCTAAAGGGGGTAGAGCGCTTTTCGGTCTAACCGTTCGAGGAGCGAACTGCAGCGCACCACGCATCAATGCGGTGGAGGTGGCCCCTTGCTCCTTGAGCGGCGCAGCAGCCACGCTCTTTACCGCGCATGCAGCCGGTCGAGGCGCACGAAGCGGTTGAGGACCACGAGCGCGAGGACGGTTACGGCGATGAGCAGCGCGGACACGGCGTGAACCGTGGGCTCAAGGCTGAAGGTGGACTCGGCATAGATGCGCACCGGCAGGGTGGTGAGGCGGGCGGTGGTGAGGAAACTCGTGACCGTCACCTCGCCGAAGGAGAGTAGGAAGCTCATGATCCCCGCCGCCGTCAGCCCCGGCGCGAGGCCCGGCAGGACCACGAAAAGGAAGCGGCGGACGGGATCAGAGCCAAGGCTTGCGGCGGCCTCTTCCTGCGCCCGGTCGAGTTGCTCGACGGAAGCCTGCAGCAGGCTGATCGAGAAGGGTAGGATCAGCACCACGTGCACGGCGAGTAGGCCGAGGAAGGGCGGCAGTGCCGTATAGACCTGGAGCAGGCGCAGCATGCCGACGCCGATCGCCACATGAGGCAGCGAAAGCGGCAACATCCAGAAGGCCGAGAGGCCGCCGAGACCCGGGAAGCGTCGGCGCGCCAGGGCGAAAGCAGCGGGCAGAGCGAGCGCCAGGGCGACGGCGGCCGACGCCAATGCGAGCTGCACCGAGACCAGGAACGAGTCCCAATACGCGCCGCCCGTGAACACCCGCTCGTACCATTCGAACGTAAAGGCGCGGAAGCCCGCCACGGTGGCCTGCGGCACATCGTTGAAGCTTTGGATGCACACCAGCACCAGAGGGAGGAGCAACAATCCGAGAGCCGCGAGCAGCAGGACGAAGCCGATGGCGCGGCCGACGAGATCGAGGGTGCGCATGGCCCAGACCGGCAGGGTCAGGGCGCGAGCCGGCCGGCCGGTGGTCCAGGGCATGAGGCGCTTCGCGACCGCATAAACCGCCACCGCAAAGGCGGTGCTGAGCGCCGTCATGACGAGCGCCAGGGCCGCCGCGAGGGGCGCGTTGAGGTTTTGCAGCGCCTCCTGCCAGACGAGCATGCCGGTCGTCCAAACCTTCTTGCCGCCGAGCAGCGTCGCCGACACATAGGCGGTGGACGACATCAGGAAGACGATCACGACACCGGCGCGCAGGCCGGGCAGCGAGAGCGGCAGATCGACCAGAAGCGTTCGCACCGTGCGCGAGGCACCGAGGCTCTCCGCAGCCTCCCGAATTTTCGGCGAGGTGCCCTGCAGGATGTCGTAGAGCGCCAGCACCAAGAACGGCATGAACACCTGCGCGAGCGCCAGCGCCACGGCCCCATGGGTGTAGAGCATGCCGCGCGCGGGCGGCAGCCCGATCGTGGTCAGGACTGCGTTGACGAGCCCATCGGGCGCTAGCAGCAGCACGATGCCGAGCGAGCGCACCACCACATTGGTGAGGAGCGGGATCAGGATCACGGCGAAAGCGACCGGCCGCCATCGGGCCGGCATGCGGGCCAGCCAAAGGGCGAGGGGATAGCCGAGCACCACCGTGAGTAGGGTCACGCCGGCGCCGAGCGCCAGGGTCTCGCCGATGACGCGCAGATAGAACGTGTCGCTGACGACCGTCTCGAACTGCGCCGCGCTCGGCGTGAGGCTCAACGGCGCGAAGGGGTCGGCGAATTCCTGCAGTGACAGGAGAACGACGACCGCCAGCGGCGCCGCGAAGGCGAAGAGGAGCCACAAGGTGACCGGCGCTGCGAGCGCCGGTCCGATAAAGCGGGTCGAGCGCAGTCGCGGCGGGCCGGGCAACCCGGGGATTGCGGCCGGGGCGGCTTGCGGCTCTGCAGCGCCGGTCACCCGGCGATCTCTCGATTGAAGCGGCTCGACCAGGCGGGCTGGCTTCGCGTGACCACGTCCCAATCGAAGTCCACGAGCTTGCGGACGTCGTCGCCGAGCACAAGCTTCGGCTTGAGATCCTCGGGAATGGTAAGGTTCTTCACGGTGGGCGAGTAGTAGGTCTCGCGGGCATAGGCGAGCATGCAGGGCTCGGAGAGGTGCAGGTTCACCCACTCCTCGGCGAGCTTCTGGTTCTTCGTCCCTACCGTGATACAGGCGACATTCATGGCGATGGCCTGTCCCTCCGTCGGGTTCGCGATCTCGATATTGGGGTTGCGGGTCTCGGCGTATTTGCGCGTGAAGCTGCCGAACTCGATCGAGAGGTCCGCCACGCCCTGGTCGAACATCTGGAAGAGCTGATCCTGGCTGCCCTGGATCGCAGCGAAAGGCTTCAACTCCTGAATCTTCTTGAAGCCCGGATCGATGTTCTTCTCATCGCCGCCCCATACCTTGGCGGCCATGAGGAGAGCAGCCGTGCCCTCGGCGCCCGGGTACGTCGGCCAGGCGATGCGGCCCTTCCATTCCGGGTTCCAGATGTCCTTCCACGAGGTGACCGGCTTTTGGGCTTTGCGCTTATCGTAGACGATGGTGCACGGATTGAAGGCAACGCCGTACCCACCGACCTTCGCCTGATCGTAGAGATTGGCGAATTGCGGCACGGCCTCCGTGGGCGCCTGCGTGACCCCGTCCTTCACGGCCTGCCGGCTCTCGAAGATGTTGAGGTAGAGCACGTCGAAGCTCGGACGCCCCCGCTCCGCATAGGCCCTGGCGCGGCGCTCCGGCGTTCCGCCGAGCACGTAGGACACCTTGCAGCCGAATTTTTCGACGAGGGGCTTCTCCACATGCTCCTTGACGATGCGCTCCTGGGCGCCGCCCCAGATGCCGACGACCAGTTCGTCGCCGGGCTTGGGCTGCGCCAGAGCGGGCCGGATGAAGTGCGATGGGGCCAGCGCCCCCGCGCCGAGAACAAGCTTCCCGAATGTGCGTCGCGTGATGCTCATCGATGGTGCTCCTGATCAGTCGCCGTGATGAAGCTGACACCGCCCGGAAGCGTCTCGACCGTGCAGGGCTGGCCCACGACCGGCGGCGGCAACTCGGAAGGCGTGAGAACACGAATCGTGCCAGCCGGCGTTTCCACGTCGCTCTCGTACACATCGCCGAGATATGCGGTGGTGGAGACCCGTCCGGTGAGGCGCAGCGGACCCGAGCCGGGCCCCTCCACGAGGCGCAACCGCGCCGCACGAAGCACGATCGCTCCGGCGCCGGCAGGAGCATCGATACAGGCGAGCCCCGGCGCCTCGAAGACCCCGTCCACGGTTCGCCCCGGAACCACCGTCCGGGCACCGAGGAAGGATGCCGTGAACGGATGCCGAGGATGGTCGCTCAAGGCTTCGGGCGTCCCGACCTCCACGAGCTTGCCCGCATTCATCACGGCGATGCGGTCCGACATGGCGAGCGCCTCGGCCTGATCGTGGGTCACGAACAAGGTCGTGATGGCAAGGCGCTGCTGGAGGCTGCGGATTTCGGTGCGCATTTCGGCGCGCAGATGCGCGTCGAGATTGGAGAGCGGTTCGTCGAGGAGGAGGACGCTCGGTTCGATCACCAGCGCTCGGGCGAGCGCGACGCGCTGCTGCTGGCCGCCGGACAGCTGGCCCGGATAGCGCTCAGCCAGATGCGAGAGGGCGACCATGTCGAGGGCGCGCTTCGCCTTTTCGGTCCGCTCGGCGGAGCCCACATGGCGCATGCGCAAGCCGAAGCCCACGTTCTCGAGCACCGTCAGATGCGGGAACAGGGCGTAAGACTGAAACACCACGCCCATGTTGCGCTTGTGCGCCGGGCGCCGCGTGAGGTCCTCGCCGCCGAGCAGAATGGCACCGGAGGAGGGATCGACGAACCCCGCCACCATGCGCAGCGTCGTGGTCTTGCCGCAGCCCGAGGGCCCGAGCAGCGCGATGAGCTCGCCGCGATTGACCTCGAGGTTGACGCTATCCACCGCACGCGCGACCCCGTCGTAGGATGCGGTCAGTTCCTTGAGAACGAGGTAGGACGCGGCCACGGGCGACATGATCTGATCCAGTCGAGTATCGGGACGATGGGCTTCCTCACCGTTGCGCGGTCTCGATCTGTCGGGATGCGCTAGGGTCTTGGCATCAACAGCACATTTGGCCGTCGATGCTTCGTCCATCCGGACAAAGTGCGGCACCTGCTAAAGTCAAGCTTTGTCGATGGTGTCGCGAGGACGTGGCCGTGCAGCGCGTGCCCGAAGACGTCCTGCTGCAATTCTCGATTGAGATTCGGCGCTCGTCTGGCGCTTTGTGGCGGTCTGGAATGGGCTAAGGCACCGATGCTGTGTATTTCCACGAGCACCGAAGGCCGCCTGATCGCGGCCGTGTGGCTTTGGGCCCTTCGCTGAGCGCCAACGAAAAAGCCCGGCGTTTGCACGCCGGGCTCGGAAGAGATGTGGCCGACGCCGTGAGGCGCCCGCCTGATGCTGCGCTTAGCGCTCGATCACCGTCACGACGCGGCGGCTGGAGCCTTCCACGACGTAGTAGCGGTTGCCGACCAGAACCACGCGGCACTGCTGGATGCCGGTGATCAGGCTCAGGAGCGTCTGCGGGCACTCGACGAGGTTGTCGACAATCGTGGTCGGGATGGTCTGGCCGACCGTCACCGTGATGTTCTCCGTCACCGGCCGGATGTTGACGCTGGAGAGCGCCTGAACGGCCTGCGTGCGCTGCGCGCCGGAGATGTTGACGTTCACATTGGACGAGCTGCTGGCGCCCGCCGCAGCGCCGCCCGAGGTCGTGCCGGCCGCACCGCCCGATGTACCGGAAGCCGCTCCGCCGCTCGTGCCAGAGGCCGCGCCACCCGAGGTACCACCCGCAGCGCCGCCGCTCGTGCCACCAGCCGCTCCACCGGAGGTGCCGCCAGCCGCTCCGCCGGAGGTCCCACCGGACGTGCCGGAGGCTGCGCCACCCGAGGTGCCGCCGCTGGCGCCACCCGTCGCGCCGCCAGTCGCAGCGCCGCCACCGCCGGACGTGCCCGTGGTGGCCGAGGCGCCGCCCGATCCACCGGCGCTGCCGCCCGCCGAACCGCTCGTGGCCTGGGCCACGCTCGCGACGCTCAAGGCCAGAGCTGCAGCGGCGACTGTGGAGAGAAATGCTACTCGCATGGTTGTAACCTCCCAAAAGCGACGGGGCGCATAGAGGCCCGCGTCAGCCTGGAGCAAACACGCAATGCGGCGGAATGTTCCCTAACGTCATGCGCCCGGTCAAAGAACCCGGCCAGAGGCCGGGTTCTCCGGGAGACCTATGCGAGTTGTTCGGCAGACCTTCCGCGGGGAGGCGCGAAATCGGCGGCCTGTCACTCTGAACAATCGTTCAGACTCACGATCGTTCCCAAAGCCACGCACACAAAAAAGCCCCGGCGACAGGCGCCGGGGCCGACCGAGATTGTGCCGATGAAGCACGAGGTTAAACCCCGTGCTTCATGGATGATCTCAGATTTAGCGGATGACCTCGATGATGCGGCGGTTGTTGTCCACCAGCACCGTCTGATCGCCCACCACCGCGTAACGGTAGTTGGTCACGCCGACGGTCGACGGGAAGGTCTGGATCTCGACGGCCTCAGGAAGCACGGCACCGGTCGACACCGTGAAGCCCGACGGAACGGCCACGGACTTCGGCTTCGAGGTCGTGATGTACTCACGAACCTTCGTGCGCACTTCCGGCTGGATCGTGACGGTGCCCGTCGTGGCAGCCGTGCCGGTGGAGACGGCCGCGCCGCCCGTGGTTGTGGTCACGGTGGTCGAGGAGGAGGCGGCGGCTGCCGTGGCGAGCGCCAGCGAAGCGACAGTCGCGATGAAGACGGTCTTCATGGAAAGTCTCCTTTAGGTCTCTGAGGGGTATGTCCCCACCCGGCACAACGCGACGCCCGGGTTCGCGTTCCCGGAGCGACGGCGTAAGGCGCCGCGCGGCGCCGGCACGGGCCGATGCTGAATGGATGTTCATCGTCGAGAGGCTGGGTCTTGCCCCGCTTCGCCCGAGGTGATCGTTTAACGGTCACACAGGCTCAGGGGTTCACGGATGGCAGACAGCATCACGGAGCGATTGTCGCGCTGCTACACAGGCGTCGTGCATGACGTAATGCGCGGCATGGGTTTGAAAAACTTCACCTTTCCGGCGGAGTTGCGCCCACTCTTACCGGAGCGCACGCTAGCCGGACCGGTGTTCACGATTCTGGGACGGGTCGACCCGGAGGCGGACGCCCACACCACCCTGCTCGAATGGACGGGCCTGCTTTCGAAGGCGAGGTCCGGTCACATCTGGGTCTCGCAACCAGGCGACCGGGTCGTGGCTCATATGGGCGAACTCTCGGCGGAGACGCTCAAGAACAAGGGCGTGCTCGGTTGCCTCGTGGACGGTTACGTCCGCGACGTGAATTTCCTCATCGAGATGGGCTTTCAGACCTGGTCGCGCGGGTACACGCCGCGGGACATCGTGGGCTATTGGCGTCCGGCGGGCTTCGACGTGGAGATCACCATCGGTGACGTGGTGGTGGCGCCCGGTGATTACGTCGTCGCCGACCGCGACGGCGCGATCCGCGTGCCCAAGGGCATCGTCGAGGAGGTGATCGCGAAGGCGGAAGCAGCGATCGCCACCGAAAACAAGGTGCGCACAGCCATTCTGGCGGGCACCGACCCGCAAGAGGCCTATCTTCAGTTCGGCAAGTTCTAGCGGATGAACTGATCGACGTAAGAAGCGCCGAGTTCCGTCGTGGCGTAATGCGCCCGGCACTTGTCGATGCGGGTGAACACGTCGTCGTAGCCCACGGTCTTGCCGTCCGGGTCCACGTAGATCATCGCGCCGTTCACCTGAAATAGGGTGATCATCTCCTCCACATGCGGATCGACCACGAGGGTGTGGGTTTCGCCCGGCGCCTCGTAGACGTAGGCGCCCTCCGTCGCGACCCAATCGTGCTCCAGATAGCGCCACTCGCCGCGGAGCACGAAGCCGTGCACGGGCTGCGGATGGCGGTGGCGCGAGAGCACGCCGGACCGGCGCACCCGCAGCAGGTTCATCCAGTAGCCGCGCGAGGCGGAGAGCAGCAGGGGGCGAAACCAGACATTGTCTTCCAGGGGTACCCAGACGCGTTCGTCGGTCGGGATCGCGTTCGGGATCACGAGCTCCGGGGGTGATTCCTTGGGCTGCGGATGGCGGTAGGGCACCCATTTCCCGTTCACAGGCGCGGCGGGAACGGGCTCAGGCTTGTTCATCGGCGATCTCCGGGAGGGGCCGCGGGGTCAGACGGTGAGATAACCGCCATCGATGGCGAGAATGGCGCCGGTCACGAAGCGGGCTGCCGGCGACGCTAGGAACACTACCCCGTCGGCCACTTCCTCGGGGGATCCCCACCGTCCCATGGGGGTGCGGGAGAGAATCGGCCGGCTGCGCTCGGGATCGTCCTGCAGGGCCTGCGTGAGTGGCGTCGCGATCCAGCCTGGCGCCACCGCGTTGACGCGGATACCGTCAGCGGCCCAAGCGGCGGCGAGGCTTTTGGTCAGCTGGCCGATGCCGCCCTTGGAAGCGCTGTAGGCCGGTGCCCGCGGCGCACCGAAGAACGTGAGCATGGAGGCGAGGTTCACGACCGATCCGGCGCTCTCGCGGAGCTTCGGCCTGGCGGCCGTGCAGACCTCCATGGTGCCGGTGAGATTGATCGCGACGACATTCGCGAACACGTCCGGATCGTGCTCATCGTCGCGCCGGATGATCCCAGCGGCGTTCACGATCACATCGAGGCGAGGAGCACCGCTCACGAGCGCCTGGATCGCCGCGCGATCGCGGACGTCGAGGCGTTCGAAACGAATGCCGCGGTCGATCGCGCTCGCCCTCGCCCGCTCCACTTCCACGTCCATTGCGCCGGTGGCGATCACCGCGGCGCCCAGGCGCTGGAAAGCTTCGGCGCAGGCGAGACCGATGCCGCCGGTGCCGCCCGTCACGAGCACCACGCGGTCTTGGAAGAGACCCGGCGCGAAGGTCGGGCGGTCTGCCGCGCTCACGCGGGCTCCTGCCGCTCGGCCGCAGTGGGGAGCGCCCGGCGCCCGGCGAGCCTCATGACGAGAGGCCAGCACCAGAGGGCCACCACAATAAGCGCAAGCACCGCCGCAATGGGTCGCGTCACGAAGGCCGTGAGATTCCCGCCGTAGCTGATCATCGTGGTCACGAAGTAGTTCTCGAGCATGGTGCCGAGGATGACGCCGAGAATCGCAGGCGAGGCCGGGAAGCCCGATTCCTCCAAGATGTAGGCAAACACGCCGAAGCCCAGCATCACGCCAATGTCGAAGAGGCTGTTGTTCACTGCGTAGGATCCGACGATACAGAACAACAGAATGATCGGCATGATCACGTTGCGCGGCACCTGCACCAGGCGGGCCCCGAGCTTGATGGCGGCAAGCCCCAGCGGGATCATCACGAGGTTCGCGATCACGAAGAGAGCGAAGATCGAATAGATCGCGACAGGATTCTGGGTGAAGAGCTGCGGCCCGGGGTTCAGGTTCTTCATGAACAGGACGCCGATCACGATGGCGGTGATCGAATCGCCCGGAATGCCGAACACGAGGGCCGGAATCCAGGCGCCGGCAAGCGCCGAGTTGTTGGAGGCGCCGGCCTCCAGCACGCCCTCCGGATGGCCTGTGCCGAACTTCTCGGGCTCCTTCGAGTAGCGCTTCGCGATGCCGTACGACATCCACGCCGCGATGTCGGCCCCGGCGCCGGGGAGCGCGCCGATGACAGTGCCAAGGGCGGAGCCGCGCAGGATCGGGATCGGATAGCGGCGGAACAGGCCGCCGACGCCGCGCAGGATGCTGCCCTTGGGCTTGGCGACCTCGCCGGGCACGCTGGTGTCCGAGGACGCGAAGCGCAGGATCTCCGACATGGCGAACATGCCAACCATCATCGGGATCAGCGCCACCCCGTCGAAGAGCGCGCTCTGCCCGAAGGTGAAGCGGGCGGCGCCGGCCGGGTTGTTCATGCCGACCATCGAGATGATGAGGCCGAGCATGAGCGCGATCATGCCCTTCAGGGGGTCCTTCGACCCAATACCGGCCGCGCAGGTCAGGCCCAGAAGCACGAGCCAGAAATACTCGACGGAGGAGAAGTTGATCGCGAACTCGGCGAGGATCGGGGCCGCCGCGACCAGAACCGCGGTGCCGAAGAGTCCGCCGAAGGCCGAGGACATGAGGCTGGCGCCGAGGGCCAGTTCCGCCTGCCCGTTGCGGGTCATGCGGTAGGTCTCGTCGGTGTAGGCCGCCGACGCGGGCGTTCCGGGGATGCGCAGCAAGCAGCCTGGAATGTCGCCCGCGAAAATCGCCACAGCGGTCGCCGTCACCATGGTGGCGATGGCGGGAATGGGGGGCAGGAAGAACGTGACCGGCACGAGAAGCGCCGTCGCCATCGTGGCCGTCAGCCCGGGGATCGCACCCATGAAGACGCCGAACACGGCCGAAGCCGCGATCGCCATGAGCGTTGTGGGATCGGTGAGAAGTTTCAGAACCTCGTAGAGCATCGGATCACACGATCCCTTCCAGGATACCCTGAGGCAGCGGCACCGAAAGCAGGCGGCTGAAAAGGAAGTAGATCACGAGCGACATGCCGACCGCGACCGGCACCCCGACGCGCGGGCGCACGCCATAGGCTGTGAACAGCGCCAGCAGGATGACAAGAGAGCAGGGCAGGAAGCCGATGCGTTCGGAGGCGAGGAGGTAGAAGAGCACCGCGAGCGGCGCGAGGACGAAGCCCATGAGCAGGCGAGGCCGCCGCAGCTCCGGGGCGAAGCCGAACCAGGTGCGCGGCCCCGCCACGCGTAGCGAACGGACGAAGAGCCCGACGCTCGCCAAAGCGAGGCACACCCCGACAACCGTCGGAAACAAGCCCGGCCCGACCGGCTGACCCGGGGAGGGTGGGAAGCCCCGGGCGGTCACCACGACAGCGACGGCCAGGACGAAGAAGAGCGCAGCGAGAACGCTGTCGTGAAGCCTCATGCCCCACCTCCGGGATCACGCGAGGAGACAGCAAAGCGGGGGCTCGCGTGAGCCCCCGCCTGGGCAGGATCGCTACTTCGCGAGGCCGATGGCCTTCAAGGTTTCGCCGAGCGAAACCTCCTGCTCGCCGAGGAACTTGTCGAGGTCCGCGCCAACCGCCCAGCGCATGCCGAAGCCGCGGTCGTTCATGAACTTCTTGAAGTCTTCGGTGGCGACGACCTTCTGCATGGCCGCCACGAGGCGGTCGCGCACATCGTTCGGGATGCCCTTGGGCGCCAGGACCGCGCGCCAGGCGCCGCCCATCACTTCCGTTCCGACTGCCTCCTTCGTGGTCGGCACATCGGGGAAGGCCGCGAGACGAACCGGTCCGACGACACCGAGCGAACGGACTTTGCCGGCATCAATCAGCGACTTGGCCTCGGGCAGTGAGGATGCCGTCGCGTCGACGCCGCCCGCGACCATCTCCTGCAGGCCGGGAGCCGCGCCGTTCGAGGGCACGAAGGTCACCTTCATGGGGTCGATTTTCTGGCTCACGAGCAACAGGCCGAAGCCTGTGTGCCAGGACCCGCCGAGCGGACCGCCGGTGGAGATCCGCACCGTCTCGCCTTTCTTCAGCGCGTCGAGCAGGTCGGCCAGGGTCTTGTACTTGGAATCAGCCGGCACGTGCACGGCGGCCGGGTCGAAATTGTAGAGTGCAATCGGCGTGAAGCTTCCCGGCGCCAGATCGGCCAAGCCGAGGGGCTTGTAGGAGTTCAGCTCCGTGGTCGCGATCCCGATGGTGTAGCCGTCGGGCCGCGCCTGTGCAGTAGCGGTGTGACCGACGACCCCCGAGCCGCCGGGGCGGTTCACCACGTTAAAGGGTTGGCCGAGTTCCTTCTCGAGCAGGCTCGCCAGAATGCGGGCCGTGGCATCGGTGCCGCCGCCCGCGGCGAACGGCACGATCACGGTGACGGGTCGCTCCGGCCAGGCGGCAAGGGCGCTCGAGACGGGGGCGACCGCCAGGGCGCAGCCGACGAGTGCGGCCTGGAACACGCCGCGGAACAATCCTCTACGAGTTTGGGTCATGGCTTCCTTCCCTTGATGTCGGTACATGGCGGCCTTCTGGTGGGCCGACGGTGCGTCATCCTGACAGAAAGCCGAGCGCCCGCAACCGGCGGAGGCCGCGTCGGCCATGAGAGTCTTGCATGCCGTGCGCGTGCCGATACCCGTCCAGCGACCTTGTGTTTGCGCGCGGGTTCTGCCCTCGTGGGCGCTCGATGCCGCTATGAGGACGCGATGGGCTTGATCACCTACCTGACCACGATCCGCTTCGACGCCGGGGCGTCACGGGAGCTCGGATCCGATCTCACCGGCCTGAACATCAAGCGGCCGCTGGTGGTGACGGATCGCGGTGTTGTCGCTGCTGGCTTGGTCAAACGTCTGGCCCAAGCAGCTCCGGCCTTACGCTCCGCTCCCGTCTTTGACGACGTACCCACGAACCCGACGGAAGAAGCCGTGGAGGCGGCGCTGGAGCTCTATCGCGAGCACGGGTGCGACGGGATCGTGGCCATCGGCGGCGGCTCGCCCATCGACCTCGCCAAAGGTGTGGCACTCCTAGCGGGCCACGACGGGCCGCTGGAGGGCTACGCTGCGATTTTGGGCGGCATGCCGAAGATCACCGCGCAGGTCTCCCCCGTGATTGCCGTGCCGACCACGGCCGGAACGGGCAGCGAGGTCGGGCGCGCGGCCCTCATCACCCTGCGCGACGGGCGCAAGCTCGGGTTCATCTCGCCCCATCTCATTCCGAAGCTCGCGGTCTGCGACCCGGAGCTGACGGTGGGGCTGCCGCCGGCGTTGACCGCTGCGACAGGCATGGATGCGCTCACCCACTGCATTGAGACCTATCTCTCCCCGCGGGACAACCCGCCGGCCGAGGCCATTGCCCTCGACGGGCTCGGGCGGGCGGTCCGCTTCCTGGAGCGCGCCGTGGCCGACGGGAACGACCTGGAGGCCCGGCGCGAGATGATGATGGCAGCGCTCGAAGGCGGGCTCACCTTCCAAAAAGGTCTCGGCGCCGTGCACTCGCTCTCCCATGCCCTTGGCGGCTTACGGGAGCTGAAGCTCCATCATGGCACATTGAATGCGGTGCTGTTGCCGGCCGTGCTCCGGTTCAACGAGCCCGCTGCGGGCACGAAATTCGGGGCCTTGCGGCGGACCATGGGGCTCGACGTCGGCGCGGATCTCGCTCGCGCCATCGAGGAGCTGAACGCGCGGCTCGGGATGCCGAAGACGCTGACCGAGATGGGCGTGCCGACGCAGGTTTTCCCGTCGGTTGCCGCCGCCGCGAAGGCCGACCACTCGACCGCGACCAACCCAAGGGCCGTGAGCGAAGCCGAATTCGAGGAACTGCTTCGGGCTGCCTGCTGAGGAACGAGCGGCCGGTTTTGCCCGTTGGCACCCGCGCCGGTATCCGGCATGCTTCGCGGACTTGAGAACACCCCATCGTTTTTGGCAGGAGCGACCCATCACACCCGCGGTCTCGCATATCAGCCTCACCCGCGACGGCGTGGTGAAGGCCTTCGGGCTCTCGCCCGAGCTGTTCCAGTCGCTCGAAGAAGCCGGCATTCTGACGCCGCAGGAGGACGGCGCGTTCGATCTCGCAACCGTCGCGGCGGCGCTGTTCAATTATGGCATGGCCAATGCCCGAGCGGCGAACGAGCGCCTGCTCGCTGCGGCGCATGCGCTGAACGAAACGCTCCCCGCCCTGCAGCGGCTATCCGAATTGCCGGAACACGCGGAGCTCGACGGCGACGTTCGCGAGAAGGTGACCCGCGAGCTCTCTCAGTTCTTCGAGGTCTTCTCGAAAGCGCTCGGTCGCGCGACCACGACCCTGCAGATGAGCGATTGAGCGGACGCCGCTACGGCCGGAAGCCGAAGGCGATCACGACGAGAACGACGCCGAAGACTAGAAGGGCGATACCGCCCCAACGGTTGAACACATAATCTCTCATCGTCCGAAGCCCTCCTAGAACGGTCTCGGGTCGATAAATCCGGCGCTGCGCGGCAGTTCCGCTCGTCGGACTGTCGCTTCGCCGCAGCGGTCGGTTATTCGGCTGCGGCTTTGGCTTGGTCCTCGCCCGCGTGCGGCTTGAGGCGCATGGCGAGGTGCAGGAGGGCGCGGTCGTGGAGCGCCACCATGCGCTCCTTCGGCTTCAGCCAACGGGCCGCTTCCTCAATGGTTTCGGCCTCGACAAGCTTCGCCTCGGCGAACGCCCGTTCAGGGTCGACTTCGCCACGCCGGCGGGCCGGAGCCGGGGGCAGCATGGCTTCGTGCTGCTCCTGGAGCGAGGGGTCGGCGTAGAGAGCCAACAGCGCGTCGGCATCGTCGATCCCCGAGGTGGCGTTGCGGGCCTGCAACTCGTTGGCGCGCACCGCGATCGCAGGGGGCTGGTGCTCCTCGGGCGTGTAGAGGAGGCCCATGCGCTTCAAGGCGAGCCCTACGGCAAGCTGTCCCGACAGCCACGAGAGCGGGATCGCGAGCAACAGGCCGACGATGGTGGGCGACATCCAAAGGAAGAGGGAGGTCGCGATGAGGAAGGCCGAGACGCCGGCGAAGAGGCCGAGCAGGGTGTGCCAGCGATGGCGCCGGACGATGTCCCTCATGGGGATCGAGCCGTCGTCGCGTCGCTGCGGCTGCCAGCCCGTGTCGCGCCCCAGAAGGATCTGGAACACGGAGCCCGACTGGATGAGCATCTGAATCGGGGCCAGGAGCGCCGAGAGGATGATCTCGATGAAGGCCGAGATCACGAGCCGGATGCCGCCGCCGCAGGCCCGGCGGCCCTTGGCATCGAGCAGCATCAGCACCAGCCCAAAGAACTTCGGCGCGAGCAGGATGCCCATGGTGATGGCGAAGAGCCAAAGAGCGCGCTCGGGGTCGAATCGCGGCCAGACCGGGAAGAGGCGGAAGTCCCGGGCGAAATATTCCGGGCGGATGTAGGTGGTCTGCAGAACGAGCGCGATACCGACGATGAGCTGGAACAGCCAGAACGGGGAGGCCAGATAGCCCATGATGCCGGTGGCGAAATGCTGCCGGGACGGGAGCTTCAGGCCCTTCGCGGTGATCACCCGCATGTGCTGCAGATTGCCCTGGCACCACCGGCGGTCGCGGGCAGCGAGGTCGATGAGGGAGGGCGGGCTCTCCTCGTAGGAGCCGCCGAGATCCGGCAGCATATAGACCCTCCAGCCGGCACGACGGATGAGGGCGGCCTCCACGAAGTCGTGGCTCAGGATGTGGCCGCCGAGCGGCGGCTTGCCGCGCAGATCCGGCAGGCCTGCATGGGCCGCGAAAGCCGCCGTGCGGATGATGGCGTTGTGGCCCCAGTAATTGCCGTCGCGGCCCATCCAGGCCGAGAGCCCGGTGGCGATCACCGGGCCGTACACCTTCGCGGCGAATTGCTGGAGGCGCGCGAAGAACGTGTTGCGGTTGATGATGAGCGGCAGCGTTTGGATGATGCCCGCGTCCGGATCGGCCTCCATGGCGATGGCGAGGCGCACGATGCACTCGCCGGTCATGAGGCTGTCGGCGTCGAGCACGAGCATCTGCTCGTAGGCCCCGCCCCAGCGACTCACGAAGTCCGCGATGTTGCCGGCCTTACGGTGATGGTTCTTCGGCCGGTGCCGGTAATAAAGGCGGGAGCCGGGACCGAGGCGCTCGCGGAGCGCGAGGTAGGCCCGCTCCTCCGCGATCCAGGCATCCGGATTCGTGGAATCCGACAGGATAAAATAGTCGAAGTGCCGGCCGAGCCCCGTGGCCTCGATCGACTCGCGGATCGCCTCGATGGCCGCGAAGGTCCGCGCTGTGGACTCGTTATAGACCGGCATCACCACCGCGGTGCGGTGGTGCAAGGACGGGGGCAAGGGTTCCGGCGCCTTCGGGCGGCGCAGAAGAACGCAAAAGCCGAGAAGCGCGCTCGTGAAGGCTAGCGCGATCCAGGAGAAGTTGATCGTGAACAGAACGAGCAACAGCCACTGCAGCACCGTGGTGCGGCTCACCGACACCACCTGGTACATCTCGTAGGCGCCGTAGGCTGTGAGCCCCAGCGCTCCGCCGAACACGAACAGACGGGCGAGCCAGGGGGTGCGGTTCAGATGCGGCGCGACCGGCTTTCGCTCGTCCTTGGCCGACCAGCGCCGCAGGTGCTGGGTCGGCATGTCGAGGTGGCTCTCGGGCGGCATGGCGGGTTCGGGCCGCTGGAGCGCGGCCACGGAGGATTCGGTGGAGCTTAGGGTGTCCAACGATAGAGCCATGTTTCGCTGAGCGGCCTCCCGCCCGCCTCGAGAAGAAGACGCATCTCACACGCGTTTTCGTTGCCCGGGTCAAGCTCAAAGGCCACCCGGACCACTTTGCGTTCCGGATAGGGCCAAACCCGGAGGTTCTGGATCAACCCCGGACCAACGGTCAGGGCCGGCTTCAGATCCGGGGGCAGATTGCCGCCAAAGAGGTCGCCGGCGAAATCGACCTGGAAACGCCGCCGCCGCCCGCCGGAGCCCCGGCCGATCCGAGTATCCACCACCGTCGCGAAGGGCGGGCGCTCGGGCGGGGTCCAGCACCAATATTGACGGTAGGCCAGAGACACTTCGCTTCCCGCGGCCATGGGTGCGCGGGGCCGCCAATAGGCCAGAACGTTGTCGTTGATCTCGGAATCACTTGGAATTTCAAGGAGCTGGACGGCACCCTGGCCCCAATCGCCGAGGGGTTCGACCCAAAGGCTCGGGCGGCGCTCGAAGCGCTGATCGTCGTCGTGGAAGGCCTCGAACGCCCGGTCGCGCTGCAGGAGCCCGAACCCTTTCGGCGCGGTGTCGACGAAGAGCGAGATCTGAAGGGTTTCCGGGTTGTGGAGCGGCCGCCAGAGCCATTCGCCCTGGCCGTTCAGCATCTGCAGGCCGGAGGATTCGTAGACTGCGGACCTGACATCGTCGATCTGCCGGCGATCGTTGGCCCCGAACAGATAGGTCGAGGCCATGCCGCCGAGGCCCACATGCTCCAGGTTGACCCGCGGGAAGAGGGTGGTCTCCACGTCCACGATGGTCATATCGCCGGGCCGGAACGTCATGCGGACGGTGCCCGTGGTGGATTCGGAGTCGATCAGGCCGTGGATCAGGATCGCGTTGGAGCCCGGCGTCGGGCGCTCAAGCCAAAACGCCCGGAAGATCGGGAATTCCTCGCCGCGCACCTCGGCCGGCTTGAGGGTCAAGGCGCGGGCGACCGCCCCATAGTTCTGGCCACGGGCGAGGGCGCGGAAGAAGGTGGCGCCCTGAATGATGGCGAAGTCCAACGGCTGGCCGTTGCCGAAGGTCGAGTAGAGCTTGAAGCCGGAAAAGCCCACGTCGCCGAGGTTCGGCGGGACGTTGAGGCGACCGAAATCGAACCGGCTGCGGTCGTAGGCCACGCGGCGCACGGCGCCGTCTTCGATGAGGTAGAGCCCCACCGCATTGTTGAAGACGAAACCCCGGTGGAGCGGTTCGACCGCGATCCCACGGCCCTCTCCACCCCAGATCAGCGACGGCTGGAGCGCCTTGATCGAGATGTATTGCTCGTAGCTCAGGTTCGCGAGCGGATCCGGCAGGTCGTTCGGCGGCGGGACGAAGGGCCGGCGGGCCAGCTGGCGCGCCATATCGGCGAGCGCGGCAGGGTCGAAGCGCTGGCCTTCGCCCAAGGCAGCCTGGATGGCGGCCTGAGGAGTCGACACCTGGGCTTCGGCGCGCGGGAGCCCGGCCACGCCCGCAAGGGCAGTGGCTCCGAGAGAGAGGAGAACGTCGCGACGATGCGGCACGGGGAGGCTGCAGGCTGGCAATCCGGCGGAACCGGGGAGGTGGACCTTGCGGTGGGAAGGGGAGCCGATCGGCTCCGCCTGGGCTTTAGCACGAATCGTGGCGATTGTGAGAGGCCCGCCGCCCGGGCTGGGCCGGTCGGTGGAGCCTGTGAGTTGCACAGCAGCGCACGCTCGGATAGCCCGTAACGTCAATTCCTTAAGGTATGAACAGCTTCATGACCGCATCCTCGAGCGCCTCCGGGCGAACCTGCCTTGCCGTCGTTCTCGCGGCAGGCGAGGGCACCCGGATGAAATCCGCCAAGCCGAAGGTTCTCCACGAGGTCGCCGGGCGCTCCATGCTAGGCCATGTGCTGGCGGCGGTGGGTTCCGCCGGGGCGACCCGCTTTGCCGTGGTGGTGGGGCCGGATCGGGACGACGTCGCGAAGGCCGCTCGCACGGCCCTGCCGGACGCGGCGATCTTCACCCAGGTGGAGCGGCTTGGTACGGCTCATGCCGTGTTGAGTGCCAGGGCCGCCCTAGAGCAGCCTGCGGACGACATCGTGATCGCCTTCGGCGACACGCCGCTGATCACGCCGGGGACATTTGCCGCCCTTCGCGCCCCGCTCGCCACCGGTGCCGCCGTGGTGGCTCTCGGCTTCGAGGCCCGCGATCCCACGGGGTACGGCCGCCTGGTTCAGTCCGGCGAAAAGCTCCTCGCGATCCGGGAGCACAAGGACGCCTCGGAGGCAGAGCGCGCCATCACGCTCTGCAACGGCGGGCTCATGGCCCTGCGGGGCGACATCGCCCTGCAGATCCTCGACGCCATCGACAACCGGAACGCCAAAGGCGAGTACTACCTCACCGACGCCGTAGAGATTGCCGCTCGGCTCGACGGCGAGGCCACCGTGGTCGTCGCCTCGGAAGACGAGGTTCAGGGCATCAACGACCGGGCGCAACTCGCCCAGGCCGAGCGGACGATTCAGGAGCGCCTGCGCCGGGACGCCATGGCCGAGGGCGTGACGCTCATCGCGCCGGAGACCGTTTTCTTCAGCCACGACACCCGGATCGGCCGCGACGTGGTGGTGGAGCCCCATGTGGTGTTCGGTCCCAAGGTGGTGATCGAGGAGGGCGCGGTCATCCACGCCTTCAGCCATCTCGAGGGTGCCCGGGTCGCGAAAGGCGCCAGCGTTGGGCCCTTCGCCCGCCTGCGGCCCGGCGCATCGCTCGGGCCCAAGGCCAAGGTCGGCAACTTCGTCGAGGTTAAGAACGCGGAACTAGGGGCCGGCGCCAAGGTGAGCCACCTGACCTATCTCGGCGATGCGACCGTGGGCGCCGAGGCCAACATTGGCGCCGGCACCATCACCTGCAATTACGACGGCTTCCGGAAGTACCGGACCACCATCGGCGAAGGTGCCTTCGTGGGGTCGAACTCGGCGCTTGTCGCGCCGGTCACCATCGGAGACGGCGCCTATGTGGGGTCGGGCTCGGTGATCACCGACGACGTGCCGGCCAATGCGCTTGCCCTCGGACGCGGGCGCCAGGCCGTCAAGGAGGGCTGGGCCACGGCCTTCCGCGAGCAGGCGATGGCCGAAAAGAAAAAATAGGCAGGCGAGGTCGGCGGCTGTTGCGTCGCACCAAACGAATTCGCGAGCTTGAGCGTTATCGAGAAAAGCTTGAGGACCCCAATCCCTATGTGCGGCATCGTCGGTATTCTCGGAAAGCAGTCTGTGGCCAATCAGGTCGTGGAGGCGCTGAAGCGCCTGGAATACCGCGGCTATGACTCGGCCGGCGTCGCTACCCTGGAGCATGGGCGCCTAGAGCGCCGACGTGCGGAGGGGAAGCTCAAGAACCTCGAGGTGAAGCTCTCCGAAGCCCCGCTCTCGGGCGTCATCGGCATCGGCCACACCCGCTGGGCCACCCACGGCAAGCCGAACGAGACCAATGCCCACCCCCATGCCACGGACCGCCTGGCGGTGGTCCATAACGGCATCATCGAGAATTTCCGCGAGCTGAAGACGGAGCTCGAAGCCAAGGGCGTGAACTTCGAGACGGAAACCGACACCGAGGTCGTCGCCCAGCTCGTTACGGACGAAATTCGCAAGGGCAAGAGCCCGGTCGAGGCGGTGGCCGCCACCCTGCCGCGGCTCAGGGGCGCGTTTGCCCTCGGCTTCCTCTTTGCCGGCGAGGAGGACCTCCTTATCGGCGCTCGCCACGGCGCGCCGCTGGCGATCGGTTTTGGCGACGGCGAGATGTATCTGGGCTCCGACGCCCTCGCACTCGCGCCCTTCACGAGCGAGATCGGCTATCTGGAGGACGGCGACTGGGCGATCCTCACCCGGGCCGGCGCCGACGTGCGCGATGCCAATGGCCGACCGGTGAAGCGCCAACGGCAGATGATCCAGACCGGCTCTTTCATGGCCGAGAAGGGCAACCACCGCCACTTCATGGCGAAGGAGATCTACGAGCAGCCGGAGGTCGTCGGGCGGACGCTCTCCCATTACGTGGACTTCGCCGCCGGCCGCGTGGCGCTGCCCCTGACCCTGCCGTTCGACTTCAGGGACGTGACGCGGCTCTCGATCTCCGCCTGCGGCACCGCCTACCTGGCGGGCCTCATCGCCAAGTACTGGTTCGAGCGGCTGGCGCGGCTGCCCGTCGAGATCGATGTGGCGTCCGAGTTCCGCTACCGCGAGGCGCCGCTGGAGCCCGGCAACGTGGCGCTCTTCGTGTCCCAGTCCGGCGAAACGGCCGATACGCTGGCGTCGCTGCGTTATGCCAAGGCCAACGGGCAGCACATCGTCTCGGTCGTGAACGTGCCGACCTCGACCATGGCGCGCGAGAGCACGGCGGTCGCGCAGACGCTCGCCGGCATGGAGGTGGGCGTCGCCTCCACCAAGGCGTTCACCTGCCAGCTCACGGTGCTGTTGGCGATCGCCGTCGCGGCCGGCAGGGCGCGCGGGACGCTGTCGGCTCAGGCCGAGAAGGAGATCGTCGATGCGCTCATCGGCGTGCCGGGGCTCATCAGCGAGGCCCTGAAGCGTGAGGCTCAGATCGAAGCGCTGACCCGCGAGCTCTCGAAGGCCAAGGATGTGCTCTATCTCGGCCGCGGCACCTCCTATCCGCTCGCCATGGAAGGGGCGCTGAAGCTGAAGGAGATTTCATACATCCACGCCGAAGGGTACGCCGCCGGCGAGCTGAAGCACGGTCCCATCGCCCTCATCGACGAGACGATGCCCGTCATCGTCATCGCGCCCCACGACCAGTGGTTCGAGAAGACCGTCTCGAACATGCAGGAGGTCGCGGCGCGGGGCGGTCGCATCATCCTGATCACCGATGACAAGGGCGCGGAAGCCACGGGCCTCAAGACCGAAGCCACGATCGTGATGCCGACCGTGCACCCGACCGTGGCGCCGATCGTCCACGCCATCCCCGTGCAGCTCCTCGCCTATCATACGGCGGTGTTCATGGGGAAGGACGTGGATCAGCCCAGGAACTTGGCGAAGTCCGTCACCGTGGAGTGAGGCTCAGCCCTCAGGCCGCGAGACGATGTAGATCGCAACCGCGACGAAGATCGCCAGGCAGCCGATCTTCACCGGGTCCGGAGCATCGGTCGCAAGCAGGAGCAGCCAACTTGCGACGAGGCTTACAACCGCGAAGGCTTTGGCGGAGCGCGGGATGGAGCCGATCTCGCGCCATTGCCGCACCGGCGGCCCGAGCCGCGGGTGATTGAGGAGCCAGGCCTCGAAACGCGGCGATGAGCGGGTGAAGCAGGCCGCGCCGATGATCAGGAACAGGGTTCCGGGCACCAGCGGGAGGAAGATGCCCGCGACCCCGACGGCAACGAACACCCAGCCCAGGGCGAAGAGGGCAGGCCGCCAGAACGCCGCAACCGTGCGCTGCCAGACCGGGCGTGGGGGTTGATCGAGCGGCGGGCCGGCCATGGGACGTCATCTCGGGTCGGGGTTCCGCCTTGCCGGAGGGCAGGCGGGATCACATGTGAGGGCGGGCTGTTGCCCACGGGTTGAACGCATCCTGCACCGAAAGACGCCCTCCGGCGCGCTTGAGTGAGGCCGGTTCGTCCAATACCACTGAAGCGATTTCGCGGCTCGCGCGGAATTGCCCATCCTCCGAAAGCCGGGGCGTCACTGCCTGCCGGCTGGTGCCCGCAAACCCATGCGCCTCACCCGCCCCTTACCCCATCCCCGCCACCCGGAACAGCGATGACCGGCCTCGATCCCTTGCCGCCGCTGATCGACACCAGCCCGACCGCGCGCCCGAAGGCGAGCCCGCGGGTGCGACTGCGTAATTACTTTCTCACGGGCCTCATCGTCGCGGGGCCGCTGACCATCACGCTCTACATCACCTGGTGGTTCATCACCCTGGTGGACGGGTGGGTGAAGCCCCTGGTGCCCGCCCGCTATCTGCCGGACACCTACCTGCCGTTCTCGATCCCCGGTTTCGGGCTCGTGATCGCGCTCACGGGCCTCACGCTTCTCGGCTTCCTGACCGCCAATCTCGTCGGACGCACGCTGCTCGAGTTCGGGGAGGTGATCCTCAACCGGATGCCCGTGGTGCGAGGCATCTACAAGGGGGTGAAGCAGGTCTTCGAGACCATCTTTTCCACCAACGGCACCTCGTTTCGCACCGTGGGGCTGGTGGAGTTTCCCGTGAAGGGCACCTGGTCGGTGGTGTTCATCTCGAATCCGGCGGGCTCCGAGATCAACGAGCGTATCCCGGGCGCCGATGACAATATCGGCGTTTTCCTGCCCTGTACGCCGAATCCGACCACGGGTTTCTTCTTCTATCTGCCTCGGCGCGACGTGATCGAACTCTCCATGAGCGTGGACGATGCCGCGAAGCTCGTCATGTCGGCGGGCGTGATCCAACCCGACGAAACCCAGCGCCGCATGCAAATGATGGCGGAGGCGGCGCGCGCCGCCTCCCAGGGCAAGCCCTCCCTCGAAACGGCCGGGTAGGGCCTAGCCCGCCCGCAGGAGCCGCACGGCCGCGTCCCGCTCGAAAAGGTAGAGCAGGAGCCGGAGGGCCTCGCCGCGGGGCGTCTCAAGGTTCTCGTCGCGGTCGACGATGAGCCGCGCATCGTCGCGGGCGGCGGCCAGGATGTCGCCGTCCACGTCGAGGCGGGCGAGCTTGAAGCCGGGAAGGCCCGACTGGCGGGTGCCGAGCACCTCGCCTTCGCCGCGCAGGCGCAGATCCTCCTCGGCGATGCGGAAGCCGTCCTCGGTCTGGCGCATCATCTCGAGCCGTGCCTGGGCGGTCTCGCCCAAGGGTCCCTTGTAGAGCAGGAGGCAGGTCGAGGCGCGGGAGCCGCGGCCAATCCGGCCTCTGAGCTGATGGAGCTGCGCGAGCCCGAAGCGCTCGGCGTGCTCGATCACCATGACGGTGGCGCGGGGCACGTCGACGCCGACCTCGATCACCGTGGTCGAGACAAGAATCTTGGTCTCTCCGCGGGCAAAACGCTCCATGGCGGCGTCCTTGTCGCGGCCGGCGAGCTTGCCGTGAACCAGGCCGACATCGTCCCCAAAGATGCTCTGGAGCTGCTCGTAGCGCTCCTCGGCGGCGGCAAGATCGATCGTTTCCGACTCGGCCACCAGAGGGCACACCCAGTAGACGAGATCGCCCGCCGCGACGGCCCGGCCCAGGGCACCGACCACCTCATCCAGCCGATCGACGGAGATCACCTTGGTGGAGATCGGTTTGCGACCGGCCGGCTTCTCGTTCAGCACGGAGACATCCATGTCGCCGAAGTAGGTGAGCGACAGGGTCCGCGGGATCGGAGTTGCGGTCATGACGAGAATGTCGACTGCCTCCCCCTTGGAGCCCAGTGCAAGCCGCTGGTGGACGCCGAAGCGATGCTGCTCGTCCACCACGGCCAGACCGATGTCATGGAACGCGACGCTCTCCTGAAAGAGCGCATGGGTGCCGATCGCGATGTCGATGCTGCCGTCCGCGAGACCGGCGAGAACGGCGCGGCGCTCGGCACCCCGGTCCCGCCCGGTCAGGAGGGCGGCCTTCAGGCCGACCTCGCGCACCAGGGGCTCGATCCGCTCGTAGTGCTGACGGGCCAGGATCTCGGTCGGCGCCATGAGGGCCGCTTGCCGGCCGGCTTCGATGGCGCTGGCCATGGCGAGGAGCGCCACGACTGTCTTACCGGAGCCCACGTCGCCCTGGAGGAGGCGGAGCATGCGCTTGTCCGCGACGAGATCGGCGCGGATATCGGCGACGGCGCGATCCTGGGAAGCCGTGAGGGTGTAGGGCAGAGCCCCCTTCAGGCGCTCCACCAGCGCCCCATCGCCTGCATTGACGCGGCCCGGCTGGCGGCGCATGCGGCTGCGCACGAGGGCGAGGGTGAGTTGCGACGCCAGCAATTCGTCGAAGGCGAGGCGCCGGCGGTAGGCACTCTTCATCAGCGCCTCTTCTGAGATCTCGGCGGCGTTGCCGGGCCGATGGAGCGCACGAAGCGCCGCGTCGAAAGCCGGGAAGCCCTGCTGCCGCACCCAGTTCGGCTCCTGCCATTCGGGCAGGGCAGGGAGGCGCTCCAAGGCCGCTCCGATGAACTTGCTGACCATCCGGGAGGACAGGCCCTCGGTCAGTCCGTAGACCGCTTCGACCGCCGGCAGATCGGCCAAGCCGCGCTCGTCGAGGACGCGATCCGGATGAACCATCTGGCGCATGCCGTCCCAGAGCTCGATCTTGCCCGAGATGTAGCGGCGCGCGCCGAGCGGCAGCAGCTTCTCCATGCGCGCGCGGGGCGCGTTGAAGAACACGAGCGTCACGTCGCCGGTCTCGTCTTCCACCAGCACCCGGAAGGGAGCCTTGGCGCGACCGGGCGGGGCGGGGCGGTGGGCGGTGACGGTGACCCCAAGCGTTACCGGTTCGCCGATGGGCGCGTCGGCGATCGAGCCCTTCATCTCCCGGGCGATGCCGCCCTGGGGCAGGTGAAACAGGAGATCGCGCACCCGAGCGCGCTGTCCGGGCTCCCCGACCAATCGGTCGAGGAGGGGCGCGACCTTGGGGCCGACGCCCGGCAGGGTGGTTGCCGGGGCGAAGAACGGGTCGAGGATCGAGGGGCGGAGGTCGGTCGAGTCCGCGTCGAGGCTCGGCCGCGACAGCGGAGACGGTTCCGACCAGTTGGTCAGGGCGGGCATGGTGGCTATATAGCTCCTTCGGGCCCGCGATGCGACGCGGCCCCCTGACCACATCAACCGGAAATCCAGCCGACCGGGCGCCAGCGGGCTGCGCCGGCGGCGCGACGGGAGTTCCGATCTTCAGGAGTTGCCCTCATGAGCGGGACCCAACGTTCCAGTGCCGACCTGGACTCTCGCCGGCGGCGGGTGCTGTTCCGGTCCTGGCATCGCGGCCTTCGCGAAATGGATCTCATCATGGGCCGCTTCGCCGATGCAGAGATCGGTACCATGTCGGACGCCGATCTCGACGAGTTCGAGCGCCTGATCGAGGTGCCGGACCGCGACCTGTTTCGTTGGATTACCGGCGAGGACGAGACGCCGTCGAACTATGACACCGCCGTGTTCAAGCGCCTCAAAGGCTTTCACAGCCACATCGCGCCCATCCACATCTGAGCGCAGCCCTGCTCTGATATCTAGAGACCCATGAAACCTGCCCTGACCCGCGCCCTCGATGCTCTCAAGAAGGGCCAAGGCCTCACGCTCGCCGGCGTTCCGGAAGGCTTCGATGCCCTGGTGACCGGGGATCTGGCGCGGGGGCTCGCGGGGGCCGTCGAGGGGCCGGCGGTCCTGGTCCACGTGGCTCGCGACGGGCTGCGTCAGCAGACCCTGCAGAACGCCTTGCAGTTCATCGCGCCCGAAATCGAGGTGCTGGCCTTCCCGGCCTGGGATTGCCAGCCCTATGACCGGGTATCGCCCAACAACGGGGTGACGGCGCAGCGCATGACGACGCTGGCCCGGCTCGCACGCTCCAAGACCTCCGAGGAGCGGCCGCGCATTCTCTCGACCACCGTGAACGCGCTCGTGCAGCGCGTGCCGCCCCGGGCGCGGATTGCGGCCGAAACCTTCTCGGCGGCCCCCGGCAACATGGTGGATACGAACCAGCTTGTCGCCTGGCTCGAGACCAACGGCTTCCTGCGCACCGGCACCGTGCGGGACACGGGCGAATACGCGGTGCGCGGCGGTATCATCGACCTTTATCCCGCCGGTCACCCGAACCCGGTGCGCCTCGATTTCTTCGGCGACACCCTCGAATCCATTCGCTCCTTCGACCCCGAGACGCAGCGCACCGTGGAGCAGATGCGAGCCCTCGACCTCGTGCCCATGAGCGAGGTGCAGTTGACGACGGAGAGCATCCGCCGCTTCCGGCAAGCCTATGTGGCGATGTTCGGCGCGCCCTCGCGTGACGATCGGCTCTACGAGGCGATCAGCGAGGGGCGGCGCTATCCCGGCATGGAGCACTGGCTGCCGCTCTTCCACGAGGGGCTGGACACCCTCTTCGACTATCTGCCCGACGTGCCGGTGGTGTTCGATGCACTGGCCGACGACGCGGCGGCCGAGCGCCTGTCCCAGGTGCAGGACTACTACGACGCCCGCAAAGCCGCGATGAACGAGCCGCAGGCGGGCATCACACCGTATAAGCCTGTGCCGCCGGATACGCTGTACTTCAAGCCGGAAGAATGGGCGGAGCGCACGGCCAAACTGCCGCTGGCTCGGCTCACGCCGTTCGCGGTGCCGGAGCAGGCCGGCAAGCGCGTGGTCGACCTGGAGGCACGGCGCGGCCGCAACTTCATCGCGGAGCGCGCCGACGAGAACGCCAATGTATTCGAGGCCGCCGTTGCCCATATCCGCGCCCTGCAGGAAGGCGGAAAGCGCGTGATCCTCGGCGCCTGGTCCGAGGGCTCCCGCGAACGGCTCTGCCACGTGCTCCACGACCACGATCTGCGCCAGACGAAGCCCGTCTCGCGCCTCGTCGATGCCTTGGCGCAGCCGAAGCTCGACGTGCCGGTGGCGGTCTGGGGTCTCGAGTCGGGCTTCGAGGTCGGCGATCTTGCCGTGATCTCAGAGCAGGATGTGCTCGGCGACCGTCTGGTGCGGCCGAAGCGCAAGGCGAAGCGGCCGCAGGACTTCCTCACCGAGGTCGCGGCGCTCACGCCGGGCGACCTCGTGGTCCATGTGGATCACGGCATCGGTCGCTTCACCGGACTGAAGACGATCGAGGCCGCGGGCGCTCCCCACGACTGCCTGGAGTTGCACTATGCCGGCGGCGACCGGCTCTTCCTCCCGGTCGAGAACATCGAACTTCTGACCCGCTACGGATCGGAGGAAACCGAGGTTCAGCTCGACAAGCTCGGCGGCGGCGCCTGGCAGGCGCGCAAGTCGCGCATGAAGCAGCGCATCCGCGAGATGGCGGGGGCGCTCATGAAGATCGCAGCGGCCCGCGTCCTCAAGGAGGCCCCGCGACTGGTGCCGCCGGAGGGCATCTACGACGAGTTCGCGGCCCGCTTCCCCTACGACGAGACCGAAGACCAGATGAACGCCATCGACGCGGTTCTGGACGACCTCGGCGCGGGGCGACCCATGGACCGCCTCGTCTGCGGCGACGTGGGCTTCGGGAAGACCGAGGTGGCGCTGCGTGCCGCCTTCGTGACGGCCATGTCGGGCAAGCAGGTGGCCGTGGTGGTGCCCACCACGCTGCTCGCGCGCCAGCATTACCGGACCTTCTGCGACCGTTTCAAAGGCTTGCCGCTCAACGTGGCGCAGGCCTCCCGCTTCGTGCCGGCTGCCGAGATGAAGAAGGTCAAGGAGGGCCTCACGGACGGCTCCGTGGATCTGGTGGTCGGGACCCACGCGCTCCTCGGCAAGGCGATCAAGTTCAAGGATCTGGGCCTCATCATCGTGGACGAGGAGCAGCATTTCGGCGTCAGCCACAAGGAGCGCCTGAAGGAGCTCCGCGCCGAAGTACACGTGCTGACGCTCTCCGCCACGCCGATTCCGCGTACCCTGCAACTGGCGCTCACCGGCGTACGCGAACTCTCGCTCATCACGACGCCGCCCGTGGATCGCCTGGCGGTCCGTACCTTCGTGACCCCGTTCGATCCGCTTCTCGTGCGCGAGGCGCTATTGCGCGAGCGCTACCGCGGCGGCCAGGCCTTCTACGTGGTGCCACGGCTCGACGACATCGCCGAGGTGAAGACCTTCCTGGATCGCGAGATCCCCGAGGCGAAGGTCGCCGTGGCCCACGGCCAGATGGCGGCGGGCCAGCTCGACGATGTGATGACGGCCTTCTACGAGGGCAAATACGACATCCTGCTGTCGACGACGATCGTGGAATCGGGCCTCGACATCCCGACCGCCAACACGCTGATTGTCCACCGCGCCGATATGTTCGGCCTCGCGCAGCTCTATCAGCTTCGCGGCCGTGTGGGCCGTTCCAAGACCCGGGCTTATGCGCTCTTCACGGTGCCCGCCAATCGCCAGCTCACCGTGCAGGCGGAACGGCGCCTCAAGGTGCTGCAATCCCTCGACACGCTGGGCGCGGGCTTCCAGCTCGCCTCCCACGACCTCGACATTCGCGGCGCAGGCAATCTCTTGGGCGAAGAGCAGTCGGGCCACATCAAGGAGGTGGGCTACGAGCTCTATCAGCAGATGCTGGAAGAGGCGGTGGCGCAGCTCAAAGCCGGCATCGAGGAGCCCGCGGAAGACCAGTGGTCGCCCAACATCGCGATCGGCGCGCCCGTGATGATCCCGGAAACCTATGTGGAGGATCTGCAGCTGCGGCTCGGTCTCTACCGGCGCCTTGCCTCCATGGAGACCGATGCGGAGATCGACGCTTTCGGGGCGGAACTCATCGACCGCTTCGGGCCGCTGCCGAGCGAGGTCGAACAGCTCCTCAAGATCATGTCGATCAAGGTGCTCTGCCGGCGCGCCAACATCGACAAGGTGGATGCGGGGCCGAAGGGCATCATCGTGTCGTTCCGCGACAACGCCTTCGCCAATCCGAACGGCCTCATCGCCTATGTGACGGAGCAGGCCTCCTTCGCGAAGGTCCGGCCCGACATGAAGATCGTGTTCATCCGCGACATCGAGGAGCCGAACGAGCGGATCAAGGCCACCACGACGATCCTGCGCAACCTCGCGCGGATCGCCGAGAAGAAGGCCGCTTGATTCTAGGGCAAGCGCCGGGCACGAGGATGGGACCACCACTCGGCCCGGAGCTCCCATGACGCCCAACGATGACCGTCTTCTCGCGCGTGTCGTCGCGACCCTGTCGACCGTTCCGGGCGTGAAGGGGATCGCCCTCGGTGGCTCGCGGGCGCAGGGCACGGCGATCGCACCGTCGGATTACGACATCGGGATCTACTACGATCCGGAGGAGCCCTTCGCCCACGGCGCCATGCAGCAGGCCGCCAACACCCTTGGGGATCTCGGCACCGACCGCACAGTCACCGCCATCGGCGGCTGGGGCGAGTGGATCGACGGGGGAGGGTGGCTCACGATTGCCGGGCGCAAGGTCGATCTTCTCTACAGCGATCTTCGCAAGGTCGAACGGACAATCGAGGAATGCCGCGCCGGGAGGATAACCGTCGCCTACCAGCCCGGCCACCCGCACGCCTTCGTCTCGGCGTCGCTTGCCGGGCAGGTTGCCTATTGCCAGCCCTTATGGGATCCGGAAGGCGCCATTGCGCGGCTGAAGGCGCAGGCCGAGCCCTATCCTTACGCCCTCCGCCAGGCCCTGATCGAGCGCTTCGGCTGGGAAGCCGACTTCGCCCTGCAAAATGCCCACAAGGCCCTCGATCGCGGGGACGTGGCCTATGTGGCCGGGTGTTGCTACCGAAGCGTCGCCTGCTCGGTCCAGGTGCTGTTTGCCCTGAATGCCCGATACCTGCTCAACGAAAAGGGCGCCCTCGCCCAGGCAGGAGCCCTGCCGATCCGCTTGGGTGGGTTGAAAATCCGCGCAGACGGCGCGTTCAGGGCCATCGGTGCCGGGGACCTCGCCGGCGCTATCGACCAGCTTCGCGTGGTGGTCGTGGGGACGGCCGATCTGGTGCGGCAGAACCAGGGTCGAGCCTAAAGCTCCGGCTTCGACAGGATCCGCGTGCCGAGCTCGTTCTGGAGCACCGCCGAAGTGGCGCCGTTCGGGCCGCCAATGACAATCACTGGAATGCCGGTGCCGCGTTGCTGCTCGCGCAGCCGGTCGGCCAAGGCCATGAAGCGCTGACGCTCGGCAAAGCCGGCACTGCGCGGCATCTGGAGGACGATGGCGGCAGGGCTCGGGATCAGGGCGAGAACATCGTCAGCGGCCTCCACAGGAGCGGTGACGCTTGCGTACCCCATCTCTGCCAATTCGGCCGAGAGCGCAAATTCCGGGGCTCGTTCGCCGTTATCCACGACGACGACCTTTTGAAACGCACTCATTCTCGATTCCTGCGATGCTGCGCCCCGAGAGAGCACAGCAAACCTGCTCAATAACGCCTTGCCGGCCGACTTGTTTCATCGGGAAGCTGAACGACGGCTCAACAGGACGCGATCAACCCCGTTCGATCGTTTCTGTCCATGGGACTTTTGGCAACGAGGCTAAGGTTTCCACCGCTCAGCGGAGCTCCCGCCACCAGGTGTCGACCGTCGGCCCAAGCAACGGCGCGGCCAGTGGCCGCCGGAGCCCCGCATCGTAGGCGAGCCAGGTGTCGGCAACGTGGAAAAGGGGCACCACATAGAATCCCGAGAGCAGAACCCGGTCGAGCGCCCTCACGGCCGCCGCAAACTCCTCCCGCGTCGTGGCCCCCAGCATGGCATCGATCATGCCATCCACAGCCGGCGAACGGGCGCCGGCGTAATTGAGGGATCCCTCCCGGTCCGCCGCGGCGGCGTTCCAGCGGTTGCGCTGCTCGTTGCCGGGCGATGCGGAAGCCGGCCACGTCCACTGGACCATATCGAATTCGAACCGTGCGATGCGCCGCCAGTATTGGACGTCGTCCACGAGGCGGATGCGGGCGTCGATGCCGATCCGCTTCAAGCTCTCCGCATAGTTCAGCGCCAAGCGCTCCTGCTGGCGGGAGTTCACCAGGAACTCGAAGCTGAACGCCTCGCCGGTTCCCCGTTTGCGCAGGCCATTCGATCCGAGTTGCCAGCCGGCTTCGCCCAGCAGAGCGAGGGCGCGGCGCGCCACCTCCCGGTCGCGGCCGGAGCCGTCGGAGGCGGCAGGCGCCCAGCGGCCCTCCAGAATGTCGGCCCGCACCGCATCAGGATAGCGGGCCAGCAACTGACGCTCCCGCTCATCCGCCGCGCGGCCATGGGCTGAGAGGTCGGAACCGTGGAAATAGCTCGCCGAGCGCTGAAGGAGGCCGAAATACAGGTTCTTGTTGACCCATTCGAAATCGAACAGGGACGCGAGCGCCTCCCGGACGCGGATGTCGGCAAAATGTGAGCGGCGCGTGTTGAAGACGAAGCCGTTCATCCCCTTGGGCGTGCGGATCGGGATGGCTTCTCGCCGGATCCGGCCATCCCGCACGGCCGGAAAGTCGTAGCCGGTGGCCCAGCGTGCCGGGTCGCCTTCCCCTCGGTAGTCGTATAGACCCGCCTTGAAGGCCTCGAACAGCGTGTTAGCGTCGCGATAGAAGTCGTAGCGGATCTCCTCGAAATTGAAGAGGCCGCGGTGAACCGGCAGATCCTCGCCCCAGTAGTCGGATCGCCGCCGCAGCACGACCTGCTCGCCCGGTTTCACCTCGGTGATCACGTAGGGGCCCGAGCCGACCGGGGGGGTGAGCGTGGTTTCCGGGAAGCGCTCTGCGTCGGTCGCGTGGGCGGCGACGATCGGCATGGTCGCGATGATGAGCGGCAGTTCGCGATCATTCGCGCCGGCGAGATCGAACCGGATCCGTTGTGGATCAAGGACCTCAACGCTCTTGACCTGCCCGAAACTCGATCGATGGAATGGTTTTCCGTGTTTCTTCAGCAGTTCGAAGGTAAAGCGCACGTCCTCGGCTGTGAGCGGCTTACCGTCGGAGAAGCGGGCGCGGGGATCGAGGTTGAACAGGATGGCGCTGCGGTCCTCCGGCATCTCTGCGGATCGCGCCACCAGAGCGTAGACCGTGAAGGGCTCGTCGAGCGAGCGCATCATCATGCCCTGAAGAACGTAGCGGGTGGCGACATCGGGCGCGACGCCGAGAACGATGAGCGGATTGAGGCTGTCGTAGCTCCCCTGCAGGGCGAGCGTCACCCGGCCGCCCTTTGGTGCCCTGGGGTCGGCATAGGGCAGGTGCGGGAAGTCGGGCGGCAGGGCTGGCTCCCCGTGCATGGCGATCCCGTGCCGGGGCGGCAGTTCGCCCGCGCTCGCCGGGGGGGCGAACAGGGGCAGGGTCAAGGCCGCGAAAACCAGGGCGGCAAGGCGCGAGGGCAGCATGGGGGATCAAACCACCGATTCGGAGATGCCGGCCCAAGTTATTCCGCCAGCGCGTCGCGGACGACTGGAAACCTTGAGCGTGACGCTCTATAGGGGCGCCGCGCGTCATGTGTTCGCCGTATTCGGTGAAGATGCAGCACGCCACCGGTCACCGCGAGACGCTCAAGGCGCCACAGGCCGACCCAACGATCACGAGTCGACCACCCGACTGAAGAGGACCTAACGACATGCAATTCGCGACCCGAATCGCGAGCCTGCGGGGCACCCGTGGCGCGGCCACCGCACTGGCGCTCTTGCTCGGCGTGGCACCTGCGCTCGCGCAAACCGCTCCGGCCCCGACCGCCCCTGCCGCTCCCGCGCAGCCCCGCCCGGCTCAGCCGCGTCCGGCCGCTCCGGCCGCACAGCCGGCTGCTCCCGCGGCGCCTCAGGCGCAGCCCGCACAGCCTGCTCCAGGCGCGGGCGCGCAGGTTGTGGCCGTGAAGCCCGAGCCATCTCAGGCCGATTGGACCAAGGTCTGCGGCAAGGATCCCGCGGGCACCGAAATCTGCTACACCACCCGCGACTTCGTGTCGGACCAGGGCCAGCCGGTTCTCGCGGTGGCGGTTTACGACATCAAGGCCGCCCAGCAGGCCCAAAAGGTCGTGCGCTTCCTCATGCCCCTCGGTCTTCTGCTCCAGCCGGGTATCCGCTTCGCGGTGGACCAGGGTCAGGCGACCCCCGGCCGCTATGCGCTCTGCTTCCCGAACGGCTGCTTCGCCGAAGCGCAGGTGAAGGACGACTTCGTGGCTGCCATGAAGCGCGGCACGACGCTGAACGTGAGCGTCCAGAACCAGGCGGGCCGCGAAGTCACGTTTGCGATCCCCGCGGGGGGCTTCGGCAAGGCCTACGACGGCGCGCCGATCGATCCTAAGGTGCTCGAAGAGCAGCAGCGCAAGCTCCAGGAAGAGCTCGAGAAGCGCTCAGACGAGCTCCGCAAGCGCCTCGAGCAGCAGAGTGGTGCCGCAGGAACCGGGGCTCCGGCCGCCGCGCCGACCGCGGCCGCATCCCCCGCCGCTCCTCGCCCGGGCGTCGCGCCGACCGCTCCGCGGCCGTAAAGCGAGCCATCTCGACGCAAAAACGCCGGGCGAGGAGCCCGGCGTTTTCGTTTGTTCGAATGGATAGGGGAGCCTAATTGGCGACGCTCACCCGCGAGCGATAAGCGCCCGATTCCGTGCGTTCGAACATCTCCTGCACCATTGGATTGCGCAGGGGCTCGTCGGACGTGTCCGGCAGCAGGTTCTGTTCCGACACGTAGGCGATATATTCGGTTTCCGAGTTCTCGGCGAAGAGGTGGTAGAAGGGCTGGTCCTTGCGGGGCCGGATTTCCTCCGGAATCGACTGCCACCATTCCTCGGTGTTGTCGAACTCGGGATCGACGTCGAAAATCAGGCCGCGGAACGGGAACACCCGGTGCTTCACCACCTGGCCGATCGCGAATTTGGCGGCTCGCGCTTTCATGGCTGGGTTCTCCTCAGCCCAAATATGGCACCGCGGCTGGCGACCACAAGCCGGCGCGGCGATCCGCTACACGATCGAGGGGCCATCCTTGTCGGCGACGAGCCGGGCAAGGTCCGCAATGACCTTGGCCTGCTTCCAGGTGGCGTCGTCTTGCATCTTGCCGTCGATCATGACGGCACCGGTGCCGTCCGGCATCGCGTCCAGAATCCGCTGCGCGAAAGCCGCTTCCGCCGGGTCGGGTGTGAAGACCCGCTTGGCGATCTCGATCTGGCTGGGGTGGAGCGACCAGGCGCCCGCGCACCCCATCAGGAAGGCGTTGCGGAACTGGATTTCGCAGGCGAGCGGGTCCGAGAAGTCGCCGAAAGGCCCATAGAAGGCCTTGAGCCCGTTCGCGAGGCAGGCATCCACCATACGGGCCAGGGTATAGTGCCAGAGGTCCTGCTGGGCGACGGAGCGCTCGCGACCCTCGACCGGATCGCCCAGCACCTTGTACTCAGGATGACCGCCGCCCACGCGGGTGGTCTTCATTCCCCGGGAGGCAGCGAGGTCCGCCGGGCCGAGGCTCATGCCGTGGAGGCGAGGGGAGGCGGAGGCGATGGCCTCCACGTTCTTCACCCCTTCCGCGGTCTCCAGGATCGCGTGGACGAGGATGGGCTTCGCCAGCCCGTGCCGCGCTTCGAGCTGCGCCAGAAGCTGATCGATGTAGTGGATGTCCCAGGGGCCGTCGACCTTGGGGAGCATCACCACGTCGAGCTTGTCGCCGACTTCGCCCACGATCTCCATGAGATCGTCGAGCACCCAGGGGCTGTTCAATGCATTGATCCGCGTCCACAGGCCCGTGCCGCCGAATTCGTTGACCTTGGCAAGAGCGATGAAGCCGCGGCGGGCTTCGAGCTTCTGGTCGGCGGGGATCGCGTCCTCCAGATTGCCGAGGATGACGTCCACCTGCGGGATCAGCTCGGGGATCTTGGCCCGGACCTTCTCGAGGTGCGGCGGCACGAAATGGATCATGCGTTCGAGACGAACGGGAAGGTCGCGGAAGGGCTGCGGCGCTCCGGCGGCAAGAGGGTGGAAGAAACGGCGCGGCAGCTTCATGGGGATCTCCATCACGTCGGCTTCCGTTAGGCGAGGGACCCCACGCGGTCCAGAGGCGCCCCGAAAGTCACGTTGCGGGCGCTCCGAAAACCCTGCAAGAACGCGGCCGTCCTGCCGCTTCCGCCCCGGAGCCCCTCGATGTCCGACCTCGTCGGGCTCTTCAATCTCCTTGCCCCCTTCTTCGGACTGATCGGCCTCGGCTTCTTCTGCGGCAAGGTGGTGCGGCGGCCGGAGGCCGGGCTTGCGTGGATGCAGTTCTTCCTGATCTACGTTTCGCTGCCCTGCCTCTTCTACAAGCTCATCGCCGATAAGCCCTTAGACCAGCTCACGAACTGGCCCTTCATCCTCGCCACGACGGTCTGCACCTATTGCGCGTTCGCGCTCTCCTTCGGGGCCGGCATGTGGCACACCCGGGACATGCCGCAATCGGTGATGCAGGGGGTTGCCGGCGCCTATTCCAACATCGGCTATATGGGCCCGCCGTTGATCCTCTCGGCCTTAGGTCCCGCCGCCAGCGCGCCGGTGGTGCTGATCTTCGTTTTCGACAACCTGCTGCTCTTCTCCCTCGTGCCATTGCTCATGGCGGTGGCGGGCGTGGAAAAGCGGACGCTCGGCGCCACGATCCGCGACATCGTTTGGAAGGTGGTGACGCACCCCTTCAACGTCGCCACCGCGGCGGGGGTGATGGCGAGCTACCTGCATCTCGAGCTGCCGATGGCGGCGGATAAGATCGTGACCTGGCTCCAGCAGGCGGCGGCGCCCTGCGCGCTGTTCCTGCTCGGCGTGACCGTGGCGCTTCGCCCGCTCGGGCGCATGCCGGGCGAGGTGCCCGCGCTCGTCTTCATCAAGTTGATCCTGCACCCGTTGTTGGTCTGGGCGCTTCTGTCTGCGATGGGCGACTTCGGCCCGACTTGGACTTACGCGGCCATCATCATGGCTGCACTGCCGCCGGCGTTGAACATCTTCGTGATCTCGACGCAGTACAATGTCGGCGTGGAGCGGGCGTCGGCCTGCGTGCTGCTCGGGACGCTCGTCTCCATGCTGACTCTCACGGCCTTCCTCTATCTGATCAAGACGGGCAGGATGCCTCACGACCTGTTCCCGTCCCTCTAGGCGCCCGGATGCCCCAGCCCCTCCAAGGCCTTCTCGTTCTTGACTTTTCCACGCTGCTGCCTGGCCCGCTCGCGACCCTGATGCTCGCGGAAGCCGGTGCGGAGGTCGTGAAGGTGGAAAGGCCCGGCGGCGAGGACATGCGGCGCTTTCCCCCGAAGGTCGGGTCCGAAGCCGCGCCCTTCGCGGTGCTCAACGCGGGGAAGAAGACCGTCGTCGCCGATCTCAAGACGGAGGACGGCCGCCGTAGCGTGATGCCGCTCATCGAGCGGGCCGACATCCTCGTGGAGCAGTTCCGGCCGGGGGTCATGGAGCGGCTGGGGCTTGGTTACGCAGCGGTCCGCGCCATCAATCCGCGGATCGTCTATTGCTCCGTCTCGGGCTATGGGCAGCAGGGGCCGCGGGCAGGCGAGGCCGGGCACGACATTAATTATCAGGCACTTACGGGCCTTCTCTCGCTCTCGCCGACGATGCCGGCGGCGCTCGTAGCCGACATCGCGGGTGGGGCGATGCCGGCCGTGATGAACATCCTGCTGGCCCTGCGCCAGCGCGATCTCACGGGGGAGGGGTGTTACCTCGACATCGCCATGGCGGATGCGATGTTCACCTTCTCCTGGTTCGCGCTGGCCGAGGGGCATGCCAAGGGGCGGTTTCCGGGGGCGGCCGAGAACATGCTGGCCGGCGGGAGCCCTCGCTATGGGCTCTACGCCACGGCGGACGGGCAGGCGCTCGCGGTCGGTGCCCTGGAACAGAAGTTCTGGAACGCCTTCTGCGAAGGTATCGCGCTACCGCAGGAGCTCCGCGACGACCGGCGCGACCCTCACGCCACCCGGGCCGCGATCGCGCAGATCGTGGCGGGTCGCGACGGCGCCGCCTGGCGCGCGATCCTGGAGCCGCTCGATTGCTGCTGCACCGTCGTGGTGTCCCTCGAGGAGGCCGTTAACGATCCGCATTTCCGCGAGCGCGGGCTCCTGGCCTACCGGGCGCAAACCTCTGACGGACAAGGGATTCCGCTCACCGCGCTCCCCATCGCGCCGGCCTTCCGGGCCGATTCCGCGATACCCCGTCCCGTCGTTGAACTCCCCTGAACGAAACGGGGGAGTCGCGTTCAACGCGGGCCCTCGAGAACAGGGTCGCCCATGAGGCGCGGCGCTCCGATCCGGGGTTGAACGCCTTCGCGCATGATGGCACGGCGTAGCGGTCCGATGGCGCTCAGGGTCAGGAGCCCTGCCCCGCGCAGGAAATCGGCCGGGAGGAGCCCGGACAGCAGCGTACGGTTCAGGCCATCCACCGCCGCGGTCCTCAAGCGCACGTCGAGTTCCCGCCCGCGCTGGTAAGCCTGGAGCGCCGCGTCCGAGCCGATGTCCTCGCCGGCATCCCGGGCATCCACCACCGCATCCCGCAACGCCGCCACGTCGCGGAGACCTAAGTTGAGGCCCTGCGCGCCGATGGGCGGAAAGACGTGGGCGGCCTCGCCCGCGATGGCGAGGCGCGGGGCGGTGTAGCGCTCGACCGAGAGGCCGCTCATCGGCACCGCGCCACGCGGCCCGTTGATCCACATGCGGCCGAGCATGGATTGGGCCTGTCGCTCGATGCGCTGGCCTAGAGCCTCGTCGTCGAGGCCCGCGAGCTCGTCGGCCTGGGCCGGGCTCGTGACCCACACGAGGCTCGACCGGCGGCCGGGCAGGGGCACCAGGGTGAACGGCCCATGGCGGGTGTGGAACTCGGTCGAGGTTTCCCGATGCGGCCGGTCGTGGGCGAGAATCGTGGTGAGCGCCGTCTGCGGATAGGACCAGGTGCGCGTCGGGATGCCGGCGCCCTCGCGGAGCCGCGACCGGCGGCCGTCGGCTGCCACCACGAGACGGGCGCGCAGCGGCTCGGCCCCGTAGAGGCCGAGCGTTCCGTCGTCGAAGCCCGTTGCAGAAACAGGCAGCATCGCGATTGCATCGGTAGCCTTAGCGGCTGCAGCGAGGTGCTCGACGAGGCCTGCGTTCTCCACGTTCCAGCCGAAGGCTTCGAGCCCAATCTCCTGCGCCTGGAAGGCCACCGGCGGCGGGCGAAAGAGGCTGCCCGTGTCGTCGATGAGCTGCATGGTTTCGAGCGGCGCGGCGTCCGGGCGGATCGCGGGCCACACGCCGAGCGCCTCGAGAAAGCGCACCGAGCCGCTGAGCAGCGCCACCGTTCGCCCGTCACGCCGAGCATCCGTGGGGCCGACGAGCGCCACCGAGAATCCATCGTGAGCGAAGGCGAGAGCCGCCGAGAGCCCCGCCGCGCCGGCGCCGACGACGGCGATGTCGTACACGCGCTCGCTCATGGGGACGGCTCCGCGGCTGCGCGCACGGATTCCCGGGCGGCGGGGACGTCGGGGGCGAAATGGCGCGAGGGCAGACCCAAATGCTCGTGCTCCAGCATGCGCCGGACGGACGCCGACGCGCACGCAATATAGACCGCGGCACCGTTGCGGCGAGCGCGTGCGACGAAGGTGGCGAGCGACCCGACCGCGCTCGAATCGGCGAAGGGCACCGCGGAGAGGTCGAGGATCACGGCCCGCGGGAACGAGCCGATGCGCTCCAGGGCCGTCGCGACGCTCGTGGACGCACCGAAGAAGAGGGGCCCCGTGATGCGGTAGACCATGACGTCGAGGGTGCTGCCGCCGTCCTCGGGCTCGTCGCCCTCGTCCTCCGGCGCGAGCGCGCGCCCGGTCTCCACCGCCACGAGCTGCGCCATGCGGTGCATGAACAGGAAGCTCCCGAGCACCACGCCGGCGGCGATGCCCTCCGTGAGGTCGCGGAACACGGTCAGCCCGAAGGTCACGAGGAGCACCACGGCCTCACCGCGGGAGCGCTTGAGCAGGTCGATGAATTCGTGCTTCTCGGCCATGTTCCAGGCCACGACCGCCAGCACGCCGGCAAGCGCCGCGAGGGGAATGTAGGAGGCGAGCGGCGCGGCAAAGAGCATGAAGGCGAGGAGGAACACCGCGTGCAGCATGCCGGCCACGGGGCCCACGGCGCCGGAGCGGATGTTGGTGGCGGTGCGGGCGATGGTGCCGGTGGCGCAGATGCCCCCGAAGAGGGCCGCGCCGATATTCGCGATGCCTTGCGCTACGAGCTCCATATCGGAGCGGTGCCGGCGTCCGCTCATGGCATCCGCGACGACGGCCGAGAGGAGGGACTCGATGCCGCCAAGCAGCGCGATGGCGACCGCCGCGGGAAGAACCTCGACGATCCGCGCGAGGCTCACATCCGGCAGCGCCGGCGCTGGCAAGCGATCCGGCACGCCGCCGAAACGGGTCCCGATGGTCTCGACCGGGAGCGCCAGCAGCGCGGCAGCGACCGAAGCCGCCACCGCCGCGACGAGCAGGGCAGGCCAGGTGGGGCGCAGGCGCCGGACGAGCAGGATGGTCCCGATGGTGAAGCCCGCGACCAGGACGGCGGTCGCGTTGACCGTTGAGGCCGCGCCGGCCAGCGCCTCGATCTTCGGCAGGAAGGCCGCCGGCTCCTTGCCCGGAAGCGTCAGCCCGAACAGATCGCGCAACTGGCTCGCCAGGATGATGACCGCGATGCCGGCGGTGAACCCCACGGTCACGGGATGCGGGATGTAGCGGATATAGGTGCCGAGCCGCAGCAGGCCGATGGCGACGAGGATGAACCCGGCGATGATCGTGGCGAGGAGGAAACCGTCGATGCCGTGCCGCTCGATGGTGGCCGCCACGAGCACGATGAAGGCGCCCGCCGGTCCGCCAATCTGAAACCGGCTGCCGCCGAGCGCGGAGATCAGGAAGCCGCCGACGATCGCGGTGTAGAGCCCGCGCTCCGGCGAGGCCCCGGAGGCGATGGCAATCGCCATGGAGAGCGGCAGCGCCACGATCGCGACGGTGAGGCCCGCGACCGCATCCGTCCGCAGCTGCGCCAGCCCGTACCCCTCCTTGAGCACCGTGACCAGTTTGGGGGTGAAAACCTCGGCGAAGCCGGGGCGGGGCGGGGCGAAGCGGTTGGAACTCACGAAAAAACGCCACGGCAGAGAGGGATCGGCCCACAATAAAGCAGGCGGCCCGCATTGCCGAGGGAGCGCACGACTCCCTATGATTGCGCTGCGGGCATGGCTGGCCTCCCCGGTGGGCCGGCGCTCGCCCCCATGGCCCGGAGGAGTGTGAGTTGGGAAAAGCCATTCGAGTCCATGCCCATGGCGGCCCGGACGTTCTGGCCTATGAGGATGTGCCGACCCCGCAGCCCGGCCCCGGCGAGGTGCTGGTGCGCCAGACGGCGGTCGGCGTGAACTTCATCGACATCTATTTCCGTACCGGCGCCTATGCAGCCCCCAGCATGCCTTTCACTCCCGGCAACGAGGGTGCAGGCGAAGTGGCGGCGGTGGGCGAGGGCGTCACCGGGTTCAAGCCGGGCGACCGCGTGGCATACGCCATGCGCATCGGCAGCTACGCCGAGGAGCGGGTGGTCGACACCAAGGCCCTGGTGAAAATCCCGGCGGGCGTCGACGACGAGACCGCCGCGGCCATGATGCTGAAAGGGCTCACGGCGCAATACCTCCTGCGCCGCACCTTCCCGGTGAAACCTGGGCACACGATCCTCTTCCATGCCGCCGCCGGCGGCGTCGGGCTCATCGCCTGCCAATGGGCGAAGCATCTCGGCTGCACCGTGATCGGCACGGTCGGCTCCAAGGACAAGGAAGCCTTGGCTCGGGAGAACGGTTGCGATCACGTGATCCTCTACCGCGACGAGGATTTCGTGGCGCGGGTGAAGGAGATCACGGGCGGGGCCATGTGCGACGTGGTCTATGACGGCGTCGGCAAGGCGACGTTCCCGGGTTCGCTCGATTGCCTCAAGCCGTTCGGGATGTTCGCGAGCTTCGGCGCGGCGTCCGGCCCCGTCGATGCCTTCAACATCGGGCTCCTGGCCCAGAAGGGCTCGCTCTTCGCGACGCGGCCGACGCTCGCAACCCATACCGCCACGCGGGAATTGCTGGACGACGGCGCGGCCGAACTCTTCGACGTGGTGGCCAAGGGTCACGTGCGGATCCCGGTTCATTCCCGCGTGAAGCTGGCGCAAGCCGCGGAAGCCCATCGCGCACTCGAATCCCGCCAGACCACCGGCGCCACGGTTCTGATCCCCTGATGGTGGCTGGTGTGTCCGACCGCGTGTCCGCGTCCGTGCCCCTTGTCCAGTTGCGGGGCATCTCCAAGCGTTACGGCGAACTTCTCGCCAACGATGGCATCGATCTCGCCATCGCGCCGGGCGAGATCCATGCGCTGCTGGGGGAGAACGGGGCCGGCAAGTCCACGCTGGTGAAGATCCTCTACGGCGTGGTCGAACCCAGCGCCGGCGAAATCCTGTGGCAGGGCAGACCCGTCACCATCGCTTCGCCCGTGCAGGCTCGGGCGCTCGGCCTCGGCATGGTGTTCCAGCACTTCTCGCTCTTCGACAAGTTGACGGTCGCGGAGAACATCGCGGTCGCTCTGTCGGGCGATTGGAGCGTCGCCAAGGTGCGCGCGAAGCTCGCCGATGTGAGCCGCGCCTACGGCCTCGCGCTCGAACCCGACCGGGCCGTGTGGACGCTCTCGGCCGGCGAGCGGCAGCGCATCGAGATCGTGCGCTGCTTGCTTCAGAACCCGAAGCTCCTGATCCTGGACGAGCCCACCTCCGTGCTCACGCCGCAGGAGGCTGAGCACCTGTTCACCACCCTCGACCGGCTCGCGGCCGAAGGCTGCGCGATCCTCTACATCTCGCACAAGCTGGAAGAGGTGCGGCGCCTGTGCCAGCGCGCCACGATCCTGCGTGGCGGGCGGGTGGTCGCGACCCTCGATCCGCGCCAGCGCAGCGCCCGCGAGATCGCGGCCCTCATGGTCGGCAACGAGGTCGGCGAGGTGCGCGCCGGCGCCTCCCACGAGGGGCGCGGCGAGGTTCTGCGGGTCGCGAACCTCACCCTGCCGCCGGCGGGCCTGCACGGCACGGCGCTGAAGGACATCGTGCTCACGGTCAATGCGGGCGAGATCGTCGGCATCGCGGGCGTGGCCGGCAACGGCCAGAGCGAGCTTTTCGCGGCGCTGTCCGGCGAGCGGCTGTCGGACAGGGCCGATGCGGTGTCGATCGTAGGGACAGCCTGCGGCACCGCCGATATCGACGCCAGGCGCCGCCTCGGCGCGGGCTTCGTGCCGGAGGAACGTCTCGGCCATGCCGCGGCGCCGAGCCATCGCCTGAGCGAGAACACGCTGATCTCGCACCATTCCGGCAAGGAGGTGGGACGCATCGGCTTCATTGCGCTGGATGCCGCGAAACGCCTCGCGCGCTCCATCGTGAGCGGCTTCGACGTGCGCACGCCCGAGGGCGATCCGCAGGCCCGCAAGCTGTCGGGCGGCAACCTGCAGAAATTCGTGATCGGCCGCGAGATCATCAAGAAGCCGCGGCTGCTCGTGGTGGATCAGCCCACCTGGGGCGTGGATGCCGGCGCGGCGCGGCTCATCCGTCAGGCGCTGGTGGACCTGGCCGAGCAGGGAAGCGCGGTGCTCGTCATCAGCCAGGACCTCGACGAACTCTTCGAGATCGCAGACCGCATGGCGGTGATCCACCACGGACATTTAAGCCCCCTGCGGCCGACCCGGGACTGGACCCGCGAGGCGGTGGGCCTCGAAATGCTGGGGACCCGCGATGCGGCTTGAGCTCGTTCCACGGCAGAACGTGGCGCCCGTGATGCGGGCGGTGGCGCCGGTGATCGCGTTTCTTACGGCCTTCGCGGTCGCGGGCTTCGTGATCTGGCTGCTCGGCCGCTCGCCGCTGGCCGCCTTCCAGGTGTACGTCACGCAGCCCTTGAGCGACCCCTGGGCCTTGCAGGAGTTGCTCGTGAAGGCGACGCCGCTGGCGCTCATCGCCATCGGGCTTTCCTATTGCTTTCGCGCGAACCTCTGGAACATCGGCGCCGAGGGCCAGTTCGTGATGGGCGCGATCTTCGGGGGCTGGCTGGCGCTCGCGACCCACAACACGGGCGCGGGCTTCTGGGTGCTGCCCGCCATGATGGCGCTCGGCATCCTCGGGGGCGCGCTCTGGGCCCTGATCCCGGCTTTCCTCAAGACGCGCTTCGGGGTGAACGAGATCCTGACGAGCCTGATGCTCGTCTATGTGGCGCAGTTGACGCTCGATTATCTGACGCGGGGCCCCTGGCGCGATCCGAAGGGCTTCAACTTCCCGCAATCCGTGACCTTCGATCTCTCGGCCACCCTGCCGCCGATTCTGGAAGGCAGCCGGGTGCATCTTGGATTTGCCTTCGCACTCATCGCGATTCTGGTGACCGCGGTGGTGGTTGGCCGCACGCTCTTCGGCTATCGCCTGCGCCTCACGGGCGACGCGCCCCGCGCGGCGCGCTTTGCCGGGTTCTCGTCCCGCTCCACCACGCTTGCGGTGTTCGCGATTTCGGGCGGGCTCGCGGGGTTGGCGGGCATCAGCGAGGTCTCGGGGCAGATCGGCCAGCTCCAGCCCTCGATTTCGCCGGGCTACGGCTTCACTGCGATCACGGTGGCGTTCCTCGGACGCCTCAACCCGATCGGCATTCTGGTGGCGGCGCTCGTGGTGGCGCTCACCGTCATCGGCGGCGAGAGCGCGCAGATTCTGTTGAAGCTGCCCCTCGATCTCTCGACGGCTTTCCAGGGCATGCTGCTGCTGTGCGTGCTCGGCGCCGACGCGCTCGTGACCTACCGCCTGCGGATCGTCGGACGAGCGGTGACGGCATGACGGGACGAACCGAACGGGGAGGGCGGCCGTGACCGCGTACGAAGCCATTCTCCTCACCATCATCACGGCGTCCACTCCGCTGCTCATCGCGGCGCTGGGCGAACTCGTGACGGAGCGCTCCGGCGTGCTCAACCTCGGTGTCGAGGGCATGATGGTCATGGGCGCGGTCTGCGCCTTTGCGGGCGCCGTGACCTTCGATTCCACGATTCTGGGTGTGCTCTGCGGCATCCTCGCGGGCGTGCTGATGTCCGCCCTCTTCGCCCTCGTGGTGCTCGGCTTCGCGGCCAATCAGGTCGGCTCGGGGCTGGCGCTCACGATCTTCGGGCTCGGGCTCTCCGGGCTGATCGGCGCGCCCTTCGTCGGATCCAGGCGCGATCCCATCGGCACGCTGTCAATCCCGGGCCTGAGCGATCTGCCCTATGTCGGGCGCATCCTGTTCCAGCAGGACGCCTTCGTTTACCTGTCGCTGGCGATCACCCTCGGCGTCGCGGTGTACCTTACCCGCACGCGTTCGGGGCTGACCCTGCGCTCGGTGGGCGAGAACCACACCTCCGCCCACGGCCTCGGCCTGCCGGTGCTGAAGACGCGGCTGCTTGCCATCCTGTTCGGCGGCGCCTGCGCGGGGTTGGCGGGGGCCTATCTGTCGCTCGTCTACACCCGCTTCTGGTCGTCAGGCATGACGGCGGGGCGCGGCTGGATCGCCCTGGCGCTCGTGGTCTTCGCGGCGTGGCGGCCGGGCTGGGTGCTCGTCGGCGCCTACATCTTCGGCGCCGCAACCGTGCTGCAGCTCCACGCCCAGGCCGCGCAATGGGGCATTCCTTCCCAGGCGCTCTCGGCGGTGCCGTATCTCGCCACCATCCTGGCCCTGCTCTTGCTTTCCATCCGCCACGGGAGGGCGATCGGCGCGCCGGGCTCGCTCGGCACGCCCTTCGTGCCGGACCGCTGAGCCGCCCCTTGATGCACACCCCCGGACCGGCCAATCTGCCCCTCAAGGCGGATTGCGGGCGGGCTGAAGACCTGCAACCAATTCCGTTAGACCAGAACCAGAGGGAGAGGTCATGATCACGCGTAGAACCCTGGGCGTCCTCGCCGGCGCCGCAGCCTTGGCGCTCACCGCCGGCAGCGCCTCGGCGCAGCAGAAGCTGAAAGTCGGCTTCATCTATGTCGGCCCGGTGGGCGACCACGGCTGGAGCTACCAGCACGATGTGGGCCGCAAGGCCATCGAGAAGGAGTTCGGCAACCGGGTCGAGACCACCTTCGTGGAGAGCGTGCCGGAGGCCGATTCCGAGCGCGCCATCGAGCAGCTCGCCCGCACGGGCCACGGCCTCATCTTCACGACCTCCTTCGGCTTCATGGAGCCGACCCTGAAGGTCGCGCGGAAGTACCCGAACGTGAAGTTCGAGCACGCCACCGGCTACAAGCGCGCCGACAACCTCGCGACCTATGCCGCGAAGTTCCACGAGGGCCGCTACATCATCGGCCAGATCGCCGGCAAGATGACCAAGACCGGCACCATCGGCTACGTGGGCGCCTTCCCGATCCCGGAAGTTGTGGCCGGCATCAACGCCTACTTCCTCGGCGCGCAATCGGTGAACCCGAACGTGAAGCTGAAGGTGGTGTGGGCCAACACCTGGTACGACCCCGCCAAGGAAGGCGACGCCGCCAAGGCGCTCCTCGACCAGGGCGTGGACATGCTGGCGCAGCACACGGACAGCCCGGCCCCGATCCAGGCCGCGGAAGCCCGCGGGCGCATGGGCTTCGGCCAGGCCTCCGACATGGAGCGCTTCGCGCCGAAGGCCCAGCTCACCGCCATCATCGACGACTGGAACCCCTACTACATCTCCCGCGTCCGCGCGGCGCTGGACGGCACCTGGAAGTCCGGCGACGTGTGGCACGGGCTGAAAGAGGGCATGGTCGTCATGGCCCCCTACAAGAACATGCCCGACGACGTGAAGAAGCTGGCCCAGGAGACGGAAGCTGCCATCAAGGCCGGCACGCTGAACCCCTTCAAGTGCCCGATCGTGAAGCAGGACGGCTCGCAGGTGGAGTGCAAGGGCAACGGCGCCCTCTCCGACGAGCAGGTTCTGGGCATGAACTTCTACGTGAAGGGCATCGACGACAAGCTGCCGCAATAAGCGTCAACGCTTTGCACAGAGGGGCGGCCGAGTGATCGGCCGCCCCTTTTTCGTGCGGCCTTGACCCGCGACGCCCGCGCCCAAGAACCAGGGTGGAGGTGCCCGCCATGCCCGAGATGATCCGCATCACGCCGCAAGACGTGCTGATCGTGGTGGACGTGCAATATGACTTCCTCCCCGGCGGCGCGCTCGCCGTGCCGGACGGGGGCGAGGTGATCGCCCCGATCAACCGCTTGGCAGGGCTCTTCTCCCACGTGGTGCTGACGCAGGATTGGCACCCGCCGGGGCACGCCTCCTTCGCCTCGAGCCATCCAGGCCGGCAGCCCTTCGAGACCACGAGGCTCGCCTACGGCTCTCAGGTGCTCTGGCCGGATCACTGCATCCAGGGCACCCGCGGCGCCGAAATCGCGTCCGAGCTCGATCTCCCGAACGCGGAGCTCGTCATCCGCAAGGGGTACAACCCGCAGATCGACAGCTATTCCGGTTTCATGGAGGCCGACCGGCAGACGCGAACGGGCTTGGCCGGCTACCTTACCGAGCGCGGCTTCCGCCGCGTGTTCTGCGCCGGGCTCGCCATGGATTACTGCGTGTCCTGGACGGCCCTCGACGCCAAGGCCGCGGGCTTCGAGGCCTTCGTGATCGGCGACGCCTCGCGGGCCATCGACAACCAGGGTTCGCTGGCTTCCGCCTTCAGCGCCTGGGAGGAGGCCGGCGTCGGCAAGGTGGAATGCGAGGCGCTCACGCGGGCATGAGCACCATGATCTTGTACGGCAATCCGGGTTGGGGCTCGGCCCTCGTCGAAGCCCAGCTCGATTGGCTGGGGCTCTCCTACCGCTACGAGGCGGTGGGCAACCTCTTCACATCGGCCGAGGCCCGGGACCGTATGGGCGCGGTCAACCCCCTCGCTCAGGTTCCGGCGCTCGTGCTGGAGGACGGCCGCGTGCTCACCGAGAGCGCCGCGATCACGCTCCACCTCGCGGACCTCACCGGCCGCGACGATCTCGTGCCGGGCCCGGGAGCGCGGGAGCGGCCTGAGTTTCTGCGCTGGCTCGTGTACTTCGTCGCCAACATCTACCCGACCTTCACCTACGCGGACGAGCCGGCGCGTTTCGTGAGCCAAGAGGCGGCGCGGCAGCCCTTCCGCGAGGCGGTGGATGCTTATGCGAAGCGGCTGTACGGGGTGCTGGAGGAGGCCGCGGGCGCGCCGTGGTTCTTGAGCGACCGCTTCTCGGCCCTCGACATCTACATTGCGGTCGCGACGCGCTGGCGGCCCCGGCGGGATTGGTTCGCCGGGAACACGCCAAAGCTCAACGCCATTGCGCTGCGCGCCGATGCCCTGCCGCAGCTCGAACCCATGCGGGCGCGCAACTTCCCGAAAGGCTAGGCGAGTTCAACCGCCGCCCACGGGGAGGCCTGCTTCGCCGGCGCGCTCCGCTCGGGCCTAGACGGCGATCCCGTGCAGGTCGTACTCGTCGGCGCGCTCGATCTTTACGGTGACGATGTCGCCCGCCCGCAGGGGACGGCGCGAAGCCACGTAGACGGTGCCGTCGATCTCGGGCGCGTCGTATTTCGAGCGGCCCTTGGCGACCGTGGAGCCGGACTCGTCGATCATCACGGACAGGCGCTTGCCCACCTTGGCCTTCTGGATCTTGGCGCTCACCTCGCGCTGGGTTTTCATGAACCGGTGCCAGCGCTCGTCCTTGGCCTCGGGCGGGACGGGGTTGGCGAGCTCGTTCGCCGGCGCGCCCTTCACGGGCTCGTAGCGGAAGCAGCCCACGCGATCGAGCTTCGCCTCTTTGAGCCAATCCATGAGGAAATCCACGTCCTCTTCCGTTTCGCCCGGGAAGCCGACGATGAAGGTGGAGCGGATGGCGAGGTCCGGGCACATCTCGCGCCATTTGTGGATGCGCTCCAGGGTCTTCTCCTGGTTGCCTGGGCGACGCATGGCCTTCAGCACCTTGGGCGAAGCGTGCTGGAAGGGGATGTCGAGGTAGGGAAGGATCTTGCCTTCCGCCATCAACGGGATCACCTCGTCCACATGCGGATAGGGGTAGACGTAGTGGAGGCGCACCCACACGCCCATGCTGCCGAGTTCCCGCGCGAGGTCGTAGAAGCGCGTGCGCACCTCCCGATCCTGCCACAGGCTCGGCTGGTATTTGAGATCGACGCCGTAGGCGCTGGTGTCCTGGGAGATCACGAGGATCTCCTTGACGCCGGCCTTCACGAGCTTCTCGGCCTCGCGCAGCACCTCCGCGGCCGGGCGGCTCACGAGATCGCCCCTGAGCTTCGGGATGATGCAGAAGGAGCAGCGGTTGTTGCAGCCCTCCGAAATCTTCAGGTAGGCGTAGTGGCGGGGCGTGAGCTTCACGCCGTGGTCCGGGACCAGATCGATAAAGGGATTGTGCGCCGGGGGCGCCGCCTCGTGCACCGCCGAGACCACGCTCTCGTAGGCCTGGGGCCCCGTGACGGCCAGGATGTTGGGGAAGCGGTCGCGGATCTGCTCGGGCTCGGCGCCCATGCAGCCCGTGACGATCACCTTGCCGTTCTCGGCCATGGCCTGGCCGATGGCATCGAGCGATTCCGCCTTGGCGCTGTCCAGGAAGCCGCAGGTGTTGACGATCACCACGTCCGCGCCGTCGTGCTTCTTGGTCAGCTCGTAGCCTTGGGCGCGCAGCTGCGTAATGATGCGCTCGGAATCCACCAGGGCCTTGGGGCAGCCGAGCGACACGAACGAGACTTTCGGCGCGGGAGCATTCATCCGCCAAACATCCATTGGTTGAGCCGGCCTGGCGCGATCGGGTCGCGCCGCGAAGCCGTCGAACTCTCTTGAGGAAGGCAAGCCTGGCCCGACCGCGGGGAGGGGAGCCTTCGAACCCCCTCCGGTGTGGCGCATACCGGGAGCCTCGCCCCGGCACAAGGGAAGCGAGGCCGCCCACAGGGCGGCAGCCTCAGCCCATATGGCGGCTCGTCATGGCGAGAACAAGGAAGCCGAGGCGCCGAGAGCGGGATCCGCCAAAGAAAAAGCCCGACGTACAAGCCGGGCGGGTCATAAGCGACCAAGGATCTCTCTTCCATGATCAACATAGCCTAATCCGGACGGCAGCGCACGTCCAAAGTAAACGGATGGTTAACCCCCGCCGCGCCCGGTGCGCCGGAGCACATCCGGCGCGGGAGGGAAGCCGCAGGATGGTGGCCTGGGTCGAGCTCAGGGAGGCTCCCATGATGATCGGCGTTTCGGAAGGTCAGGGCTGGCGGTACGAGGTCGACGAGGCTGCAGACGGCTACCTCGTCCGCATGCGCGACCTCGCCACCGGTGCGGTCGAGATCGGCGAGGCGAGGCTGTTTCGGACGGCCGCGGTGGCCTTTGCCTATGCCGAGCTATCGGCTGCCTTCGACCGCTATGCGGCGGCGCGGATCGACGGCAGCGGCGGGGCCGCCGCGCTTCTGGCCGACCTCACCGCCTGCCAGGCTCTCTTCGACGAGCTCAGCGGTCGGCTCGGCGACGAGGGGCTCGCCGCCCAGGTGCTGGCAGCCTGGGAAGCGCACGATGCGGCACAGGAGCGGCGCCGTTTGCACTAGGCCTGCAGCCTCAGGATTTAACCCAACAGGCCGGCTTGTCCGCTACCGCCACGCTGGACAGGATGTGCCGATGGACGGACTACCGAAGCTTCTTGTGAAATTCGCCCTCATGGGCGCGGCGCTGGCCTTCATCGGCCACAAGCTGTCGGTCGCCGTCGCGGAAGGCCGCATCCGCGGCCGCCGCCACACCTACGACGCCGTGGAAGACCCACTCGCCTTCGATATCTACACGGCCATGTACGCCGTCTTCGCCCTCGTGATCCTCGGCATGGTGATCTTCGAGCTGTGGAAGGCAGCGCGGGAGTAGGGCGGGTGAGCGGGCCGTTGCCACGTTTCTACGCCGCGCCGGCTATGCGGTGCCTGCGAACCACACGACTCGTGGCTGCTTCACAGCAACCTGAACAGAATGCGGTCGAGGCGGCATCCGATCCAGAAAGCTGTAACACTGTAGAGGCCGCGATCAGGGGACAACCTGCGCCATTTAACGGACGTGCACCTCAGTTGAGGCAACGAATTTAAGGTTGGGCAACAGCATATTGTCCCGATCTTTGCGTAGGACAATCTTGTATGTCTTGCGCAAGTTGGCGGGGCAGGCATTCGGCAGCGTACAATTCGTGTCCGTTTGGTTGGGGCAATAGCATCTGAGTGACACCTCTGGGCAAAGTTTCCCTTGTAGGTCCGTTGGCCCGGAGCAAATGTGGAAGTTTTGTGCTTCACCCGCGATTTTAATCGTCGCGAGCACGTTGTTGACGCCGATGTCGGACATGGCCTGTTGAGCGCCGGATCGCAGGATGTGGTTGACCGCCATGCGTTCGGTCACAGCGGCCCCTATGTCGGCCATGGCGACGAGCGAGAGGCAAAGTGCTGGCGCGAAGAACGCGAATTCCACAGCTGAGACTCCGGTCTCGCTGTTCGACCAGCGCCTCAGGCCCTTCTTGAAAGCTTGCGTCCAACGCCAGAGAGCAGTGGTCATAACCCTCAATCCATCATGGTCTCTGAAGAAGTCGTTGTGGTTGATGTGCCCGTTCGCTCCTCGGCTGCCGAAGCCGCGCCCGATTAGTACGCCGGGACAATCACCTTACGTTCGAGCCTCATCGTGTATGAGCCGCTATCGAAGAAGGGAATCGCCAAGCTGATCGTTTGCGTTATACGCACCGTTACGAAGGAATATTTGATTGTATCCCTCGTAATGATCTCTGGTGCGCTTATTGTCACGGTGGAAGCGCCGCTCCCTACGCTGTTGACCAGTTTCTGCCGCCCTCATTCCCGAATTGCCGCCAGACATTCGGTTCGAGTTACTGCCTAAGACCCCAGCCGCGAGTGAGTGGGCCTTCGAAATCAAGCGAGCAGCCATAGGGCCGCATATCATCGCACGATGGGGATGGGACGAGCAGTTTCTGAAAGACTTTCATGAGCGGCGGTTTAGAGAATGCCCCCTGTCGAGCATCGTTCAAGATGACAATGCCATCGGCACGGTGGCGCTGACGAAGTTCCCGGACTGCATTCAACTTGATGAGTTCTACCTGTTGCCGCCGTTCCATCGTCGGGGGCTCGGCACCCGTATCCTGCTCCACTGCCTCTCGCTTGCCAACGAACTCAGCGCACCAGTGCGGCTACGATACTTGAAATGGAACCCGGTCGGATCGCTGTACAGGCGGCACGGGTTCCACGAGGTCGGGCAGACAGACATTCACTACCTGATGCTCCGCCCGCCTGGTAGTTTGCAAGATACATAATTGCCTTTGCGGAAGCCGCCCGTGAACTCGGCTGCGACGAGACGGGCGAGGCCCTAGAGCGCGCTTCCCGGGGAGGCTCCGGCACCTCTACCCCGTACTCTGGCCACGCGAACCGGCGCACCACGCGCGTTTCAGTTTTGGGAGAGCCTCAAGGCGGGCTGCACCGCGGAGTCGGCGGCAACGTCCGAAGCCTGGGTGGTTCTGGCACCGAGATTGAACAGGTAGAAGCCCTGAAAGCTGCAGGCAAACTCCGCCACATGAGGATCGAAGCCCGGCAGCCAGTCACCCTCTTCTGGGCTGAGTATACACTGGACCCAGTCACCGGACCTGAGGGCTGTAGGAAAGGCATCGCCGGTGCGAACGGCGCAGACCCTCTCCGACCGACGGACCAAGCGGAAGTAGGTGTAGTCGTCATACTTCCGCTGTGTGCTCACGCCTGGGCCCCTGACGCGCGGTCGGCGAAGCTTAAGCATAACGATCAGGAAAGCAAGCCACTTGGCTTAAGCCAAGTGGTCGTCTCCTTGTGATCCACTGCCGTTTGAGGGCCATTCAGGGGGCGACGCGGCGATGTTCGCCAAAGCTCTGCGGCGGCGCTCTGCCAAGACTATACGCAGGGTCTCGCGCAACTCCTCAGCTTCCATCAGCTCGCGGGTGATCGCCTCAGCTTGCAAGCGGTCTTGGGGCTGTTGGTCGATTGTGTCGAGGAACACGATCTCGGCTGTGGCATCGAGCCAAACGATGCACCCATAGGTTCTCGCTTTGTCGATAAGGTCTTCCACCTTCCGCCGGAAGTCGTCTTCCATTACCACATTCTACTGCAAAGCTAAGGGGTACGATAGCACAGTCACCCTAGCCACATGGGAGTGCAGCCCTAGCTCTGCCGCCAACTGGCTCCGGTACTTCCACCCAGTAACAAGCAACATTCCTGCAACGACGGCAGCCTACCCGTACCCTCTGGCGGAGGGCGGCGATGAAGCGCGCATGGGACTGGGCTGAAGTTCTACTCGTTGTGCTGGGGATCTCCCTGGTAGGCTGCTTTACCGCGGCCATGGTCCTGTTCCCCGTCTGATCCAGGAGCGCCGCAGCCTGCTTTTGGCTTATGATGGTTAGCCCGGGCTCTGAAGGGCGTTGGAAACCAACAGCACCGCGGCCCGTTGCCCTCCTGTGACGGAGGGCACAGATGATCCTAGTGATGGCAGCCGCACTTCTGGGGGCTCTTGCTTATGGCGGGCTTGGCTGGTGGGCTGACGATTACTCCCTCATCCCGCTGGTCCTCGCGCTGTTTGGCGGCGCTCTTGGCAGCGCCCTTGTTGCGATAAGCCTCTTCTTGCGCGATCCAGGCTGATCAGAGGACCTGCTTAGGCTTGCCTCTCCGGCCGCTCGGACACCTCTGCAGAGTAGTTCGGCTGCCCCTCGATGCGTTCGCTCTACCCTGGGGCCGCTGGATCCACGGGCGGGTGACGGAGCAGAACACCCTCGCCCTCTCCACTCCTCACGAGCACGACACCGGCAGCCGTGAAGGTGCTCCGCAGCCGTTCAACAGTCTCGTAGTGGGGCTTCCGTCCAGTCTCAAAGCGGTAGACAGTCTCCATCCCCAGGCCGGACCGGAGAGCCAGTTCCTTGCGGGTCCAATCCAGGGCTGCCCTGGCCATCCGGCACTGAGAGGGGGTCACGTCGTGCATCCCCGTTGTACACGAGGCCAAGGGGCACTCCGGCAGCAGAAAGGCTCCGACCATGCGAGAAGCCGAAGCCTTTCCCCTCTGTTTGCCAGAGGGCGGCCAAGACCTTGGGGGAACATCCCAGCCGCACAGCTAAGCTGCTCCCGTTGTGGAGCAATGTCGAGGGCGCTCCAGCCTACGTCATGCTTGTGCCTCATCCCAGCGGCTCCGGCACTTCCACCCAGGACCCCGACGCTCCTTCCGAGAGTTCAGTCCCAGCCTTAACTCAGTTGAGCGCCGCGGCACCCTGCCTTACGTAAGCTGCCACCGTGGGCCCGCACATCACTTGTCAGACGATCCTGATTCCGACGGCGTCGATGCGCGCTGTTGAAGAGGGCATTTTGATCTTCGCCGATGACGTGCTGATGGCCGTTGTGATGCGCCTGGACAGCAGCGTGGACGACGAGGGCATGCGCGGCCTCTGGTATCTGGAAACAGGCTATGGCCCCTGCGCCCGAGCACCAGGAACGGACCAGCTCTTCGGCTCTCCGGATGAGGCTCAAGCATGGGTGCTTCAGCGAGTGTCAACATCACACTGAAAACAGCACGACCTGGCTGCACACGGTGAGGTGATTAGGGCGTGGGGCAAATGAAGCGCATCATCCCCTTGGGCGGGCTCATTCGCTCAGGAGAAGTGCCATACGCGCCTACTTGGAAGCCCGTCCTAACGTGACGATGGTGGCTGCCCTGATGTTCGCGCTTGCTGCCGGGCTTCTCTATCGCTTCGTCTAACACGACGGCTTCTGGTCTCCCCTGCCAGTGGGTCGGCTGCCGCTGCTCTGGCGCGAGGAAAGCCATATCCAAGTCCTCTACGTGGAGGGACCATCCCGCGTCTGCTCCCTCAACCCACCAGCGGACGATGAACACGCGATCCCTTCAGCAAACGAGAATGGGCCGGCGATCCCGAGGGGCGGTGTCGATGAGCTTCCACTCACTCATCGCCATTGCCTCCGTTGATGACCCGCAGCGGCGTTGCGAAGGGCGGCAGATCAGGCGGTGGCGGCTTCACCAGATCAGGGAAGTAGGCTCCGCACTTCACCTCGTACTTGCCAGGCAGGCGCTCGTTCGGAGAGGGTCGCCACGGGCAGTCGAAAGCAATGTGGTCGAGCAGCGCGTCGATCGTGATCTCCGACCCAAACTTGGCGGCGAGGCGGGCAAGGCGGTACTGGCCCTGCCGCTTGCAGAGATTGCAGCGGAAGCGCACTAGCACCCAGGGGTACTGGTGAAGGAACCTGATATCGACGGACTTCACGGGGTGCTAGAAGGCGTCTCTTGCAGGCACCTCGCCATGTTCAGCCAGGATCACGGGATCATCGAACTCACCGAGGTAACGGTCGCCTGAACGACACCAGGCAATCACCCCCGCCCTCGTGTGCGCAAGGTCCCTGGCCATGCCGACAGCGGCTGCCTCGGAGGGAGCTATCCTAGGTGCGTCGGGCACCAGCCTTTCACCCTGCTTTCTAAACGCCTGGACGCCGTACATCGTCACGCGGTCATCGTGTGCCACCATTACGACCTCTTCGTTCCTGCTTTGTTCTAATATCAAGGGAGGACGGCCACTGGTCGAGCCCTGCTGCTTGTGGATAGGTGTGGACGGCTCGCCGTGCGGTTCTGACAGTGAATGTATCCGGCGTGCCTATAGCTACCAATTTAGCCTTTGGGATAGCCGCTCCAGTTGAAGAACCTCCCTATTGTAGCCCGCTCCCGTGGGGCTGCCGCCTGATCCAGAAGGTGCCCACGACGGCACGGGCGCACAGCGCGGCGAGTAGATCGGTCCTATCAGCAAGCATCGCTCACACTCTGGTCTGAAGGGAACCAACCTAGGCCATATGGGTTAGGCTGCCATGCTCTGGCTCACCCTCGCTCCATGGATCCCTGCCGTCGTCCTTTGCGGCTGCGCAGCCGCTCTTTTCTTGAGAGAGGGGTGAACCCTCATGATCCCAACAATCCTGACCCTGGCTGGCGCTGTCATACTGGTACCGACACTAGCGGTATCTGTGTTGACAGTCTTAATACTGATCCCAGTTGGCAAGCGTCCTTAGCCCTGCCTTGAGCCGGGCTGCCCCCGCACGCCGCTGACGATCTTCTGGCGGAGCGTTTTAGACGAGACGATCACCGCGATTGCGATCCCGATCAGCGATATGCCCAGCGGCCACACGGCTATCTCAGGCGCAAAGTACATCCCGCCGAAGGACAAGCCAAGCCCTAGGGCGCTCGGCCAGCCTATGGCCGCAGCGGCGATCTTCCGTGGGCGCCAGTTCATCATGTCTCCACTGAACAGCCATTACTTGCGCTGACGCGACTTGAGGGGCGCACGCCGGGTGCGAACACGCTAGCGCCCGATCAAAGCTGCCCCTGCAAGGTAAACTGCAAAGGCGGAGAAGCCCCCGGCAAGCGCAGGCCAGCGAAGGATCTCACTCACGCCCTGCCAACTGCTTCTCCGCGGCTCGCTTGAGGTTCTCCTGCACCATCCAGGCGTCCAGGGATGAGATCCCCAGCGCCTGAGCGATCCGCTCCCGAGCCTTCTTGGATTGCCCAAGTCGCAGGGCCGCCTCAGCAACGTGCTGCTTGGACAACTTTCTCCAGGGTACCTTCCGATCTTTCCGGGCAGTGGACAGCATCAGACTCCCCAGCGCCCTCGCCTCGCGCGACCAGAGCCTGAACCCTGCTCGGTTCACAAGTTGCAGAGCCGTCCAGACCCCCTCGAAAGGCATACTCAAACGCTTCTCCGCCACGGCGACCAAGCCCCTGCCTCGCTGCTACCATCGCATCCCGTCGATCTTGGTTGTCGCCGAATTGGATGAGGCACAGCACCATACACGGTAACAGGAACGTCCAGGGGCAAGTTGCTGGACTGGGTTGGGCGCAAGCAAAAGGCCCGGCCACAGGGCAGCAACAGAGCCTTCAGCTTCAAGGGAGCACCCTGCACGAGGATGCATCCACCAACACCGCCCGTCTCAGGTGCTAAGCCCGCGCTCCCGCTTCGCAAGGGTACGAGGGGCACCTAGCTGTCGCCTCCGACAACGAGCATGAGCATCACGCCAACGAGCTCCACCACGACGAGCCCTGCGACGAATGCTCAGAGGCGCCAGCCTTCGGTCGGATAATCCCCTCTCATCATTATCTCCACGGCCGAGGGGAAACAAAGAAAGGGGCGCTGCGTTTCCGCGCGCCCCAAGGCTTCCCTTCAGAAGATGCGCTGACCGACGACCAAGAAGGCCAGCACAATCAGGTTGGTCGATTATGGTTAATAGATCGTGAACGACAAAAGCCCCGCTGGGCGGACGCCAGCAGGGCAGTCGGGGGCAACCTATTCGGGCCGTACGCAACGCTGGCCCTGTATGAGGATGCGCATTGAAGCTTGAGAAACCGTTGCAAGCAAAAGGCCCGGCGGTGTGTTCGCTGGAACGCCGGACCTTCCGAGGCTACCGTTGGTAAATGGCGGTAGGACCTATGACGGGGGCCTGTCGGGGTCCCGTCACGTGCCACGCAACAGCAAGCGTGCAACGATGCCAATTCGGTCTGCTGACGTAGGTCGGACAAGCAAAAGGCTCGGAGGTCCAATCCCACCGAGCCTTTCAGGCCCTAAACGGACCTAGACGGGGCACATCGCGGAACACCGTCCGAGGCAGACGCTACGCCCGTGCTGCCGTCACGGCAAGGCACGAGCTACCGGACGCGCTCAGATTGGCCTCGTGCTATTGCCTTGGCTGTGTCATTGTACAGTGCTTGTTGGAAATTGAAGCGCGCCAGACGAGTCAGTCCACGGCATTGAGGATACGCCGTTTTGACCTGGACCCTGACACTCCACATTATCAGTACTCTGATCTTCCTCTGGATCGGCTCCCAGGCACCCTTGATCGAGTGGTTCGACTAATCAGGTGAAGAGCCAGATCGCAGCTTTGACGAGCGCATAGAGAAGCAGCAGAACCCAAGCGATATTCAGCACACCACCTAGCACGACCAGCCCCGTCAGCACCCAGGTCGGCAGGCCACGCCTCTGATTTGGGCCACTGTCGAGTGGGCCGCCGTCGTCATTGTCCGCCTGGGAGGGGAGCGCCTTCACCTGCGGCACAGGATGCACCGATCCGGGGTTATGGGTGTCCTGCTGAGGGTTCGGCTGCATCAGCCGAACGTGCCGCATGTCGAACAGCAGACCTATTCTGTCTCAAGACCTAAGCTTGCCCCAGGGTTTCCTAACAGCAAAAGGCCCGGCGCTTTCCCTCGCCGAGCCTTCCGGGGTCCCTTGAAGATCCTGACGAGGTGGAGTTAGGCCCCGCCGTCTCAGAGGTTATGTGGGTGCTGCCGTTGCGGCAAGATGCATGTCCGGCCTGTCGGACTCTTCGTCCGTGTGGGGACATTTTGTCGAAATGGAAGCTGAGGCGGCATTTTAGTCCGCGATGGGGGCAGCGCATCCGCGGGTACGTTCTGGACTATCCCCCCAGGGGGTATGGGGGTGCCCTACCGCGCGGCGGTGTGGGATAGCGTCAGGGTTTATGTTCACTGGATGTGACGAGCTGACCGTTGTCGAACACGGCGGCTGTCGAAGGGTGGTCAAGTCCGGCGCACCGCTGATATCGACTGAGCTGAACCTATGCGGTATCATGATACCGTATTCAGGAGTCTGGTGATGTCCTTGGCAGAGTTGCGTAACAACGCGAGATCTACGCCAGCCAGTGGGGCTCGGGGCCGTCCCTTTGCCGCGGGCAACCCTGGTCGGCGGCCGGGCTCGCGCAACAAGGCCACTTTGGCCCTTGAGGCTCTGCTCGAAGGAGAGGCTGAGGCTCTCACCCGCAAGGCTGTTGAGCTGGCACTCTCAGGCGACACCACAGCCCTGCGCCTGTGCCTGGAGCGCATTGCTCCACCACGCAAGGACCGGCCCGTCACCTTTGCTCTGCCTCCTCTGGGCACTGCGAGGGATGCGGTCACCGCCTCGGCGGCTCTCCTGCAAGCCGTCGCGGACGGGGATCTCACTCCTCTCGAGGCGGGTGAACTCTCCAAGCTGATCGTGAACTATGTCGAGGCGCTCAAGACCTCTGAGATGGAGGAGCGCTTGGCTGCTCTGGAGGCAGAGGTGAGCCGATGAGCCGGGGCTTGGCGGCACGTCTGGCTAAGCTCGAGCGGGGCAGGATGAGCCCGCAGGCGCGCTACGCCAGGATGAGCGATGAGGCACTCGCCGCTGAGATCGATCGGCTCTTTCCTGCAGTGGTAGCCGACCTCATGCAGGGCAGTGAAGCGGAGCAAGCCTTCGGCCGCACGATCAAGGCCAGGAGAGCCGCTGATCTCACTCTCCTCGAGCAGCAGCAGCTCATTGCGCTTATTCAGAGCAGGTAGCCACATTCCTACGCGGGAGCCGCGCGAAGCCGAAAGACTGTCACTCTAGCTGATTGCTGCTTTGGCGGCCTCACCGATGGCTTGAATGTCTACAGTGACAACGGTGTGCCCCATAGCATCTGCTACCTCAAGGACCATTTCACCCGGGGTGCTAGCCTCTCGAACGAAAGCCTCGGCACTTCTGGCAGCTTCCGTAGCTGCTGCGCATACATTGGGCAGATCTGCTCCGTCTTCGTCCCGAACAACACCACCCTCATGACGTACATTGAAGAAGAACTTGGTCATCGAAGCCTCCTTATGGAGCTAGGGCCAAAGTTTAGACCCGGCCTGAAGTGAGCCAACCTAGCCAGTTAGCTTAAGCGGCCCGGAGTCATCCCTCAAATTTGCCGCGTGGAATTAGTTGGTTCGTGAAGCTTGACCCGAGTGCCGCGATACGGTGAGGACGAGGAGGTCTCTCGTCAGGTGGAGTCTGATGCCTGCTCAGGAAATTGATAAGTACGTGCCAGACGAGGGAGTGCGCCGAGCTCTGCGTGCTGGGCGCGTCGTCGCGTGGGAGTGGGATCTGGATACGGGGTATCTCGCGCTGTCCGACAATGCAGTGGACGTTCTTGGATGGACCTCCGACGTCCCGAGCGACTTTGACGAGCGCGTGCATCCTGGTGATCAGGCGTACCACCAGGCAGCGCTCCAAAGAACCCTCTCAGAGGGTGTGCCCTACGATGTCGAGATCCGTTTCCTTAGGCCAGATGGGATCGTCATGTGGCTCAAAGACACGGGACACATGCTGACGAATAGCAAAGGACATCGGATCCTCTCCGGAGCCACCGTAGACATAACCGCGCAAAAGCAGATGGAGGAGCAGATTCGTGCGAGTGAAGAGCGCCTCCGGCTTACCCAGAAGGCTGTCGGTGTCGGCCTCTGGGAGATCAACCTTGAGACAGAGCGACTGGCCCTTTCGCCGGAGAGCTTGCTCATGCACGGCTGCTCGCCCGATGAGCCAGAGCAGCTTGCAAGCCCTCGGGCGTGGTTCGCTCGCATCCATCCAGATGACAGAGCCAAAGCACAAGACGTGTTCGAGCGGGCAATGGCAACAGGGGGATTGTATGACCTCATCTTCCGGGTGCCCCAGGAGGACGGCCGGCTGCGATGGATCCATGGACTGGGCCGCGCAATCTCTGGCTCTGAGGGACGCCCGCTTCGCTTCGTCGGGCTCAACATCGACGTGAGTGCCCGTAAGGAGGCGGAGGCTGAAGCGCAAAGAAAAGCAGCTACTCTTGAAGCCACCCTGGGGAACATGGACCAGGGTCTTCTGATGTTTGATGAAGCAGGGATAGTCCGAGTTTACAACAAAAGGGCGTTGGAACTGCTAGACCTGCCGGAGGAGCTACTAGCATCCCAGCCCCCGTTCAAGGCCATACTAGCCTACCAGCTCGGCCATGATGAGTTTGTGCGAAGCGATGATGGCTTCCGAAAGTGGGTTGCCGTGAGTGGCTTCAGAAATAAACCAGATGTTTACGAGCGCGAGCGCCCCAACGGCAAAGTGCTGGAGGTCCGAACAATACCGCTTAACGACGGCGGGGCTGTCCGGACGTTCACAGATATCACAGCTCGCAGACAAGCTGAGGCTGAGCTGACGGAGAGCGAGGAACGCTATCGGACGCTCGTAGCAGCCTCAGCGACAATCGTGTGGAGAGCAAATCCAGATGGTCTGATTGTCGATGCATCGGGGTGGAGCGAGTACACCGGTCAGCCCGCCGAGGAGTACCAAGGCCACGGCTGGTTCAACAGTGTCCATCCAGAAGACCAGGATAAGTCATCTGCTATTTGGCGAGGAGCCCTAGCGTCAGGTACTCCCTTCGAGAGCGAGTACCGAGTGAAGCGGCATGACGGTGCATTCCGCTGGTGCATTGCACGAGGAGCACCTGTTAAGAACCCTGCTGGGTCAGTTCGGGAGTGGGTCGGGACTCTTACTGACATCCACGATCAAAGAGACGCTGCTGAGCAACTCCGCCAAGCGCAGAAGATGGAAGCGGTGGGCCAACTCACCGGCGGTGTAGCGCACGACTTCAACAACCTCCTTACCGTCATTCTTGGCAATGCTGAGATGCTAGCCGAGCACCTCACTGACGAGCGTCTCCGCCCTATGGCTCAGATGATCCTGCAGAGCGCAGAAAGAGGGGCTGATCTGACCCGTCATCTTCTCGCCTTCGGACGGCGTCAGTCGCTGAACCCAGCCCCTGTGGGGCTCGATGCAGTCGTCCGGCAAATGTTGCCTCTCCTACAACGCGCCACAGGCGAGCACATCGAGCTCCGAACTGAGTTCTCACCCAGCGTACTCTCTGCCCTGGCTGACCGCGCGCTTCTGGAGAACGCCCTTCTGAACCTCGTCGTGAATGCACGGGATGCCATGCCGCAAGGCGGCACTCTCATGATCAAGACAGGAGTGGGCCTTGCTGGTGCGAACGCTGGTCAGTTGCCGGCTGGCCAGGAGGTGGTGTTTGTCACTGTCGCTGACACAGGTACAGGCATGTCTCCTGACGTGCTGGAGCGAGCCTTCGAGCCCTTCTTCACCACCAAGGAGGTTGGGCAGGGATCAGGCTTGGGGCTTGCCATGGTCTATGGCTTTGCCGAGCAATCGGGTGGTCGCGTCGAAATCGAGAGTACGGAGGGCAAGGGCACCGCTGTCACTATTCTCCTGCGAGCTGTCGCAAGCGAGGCCGAGCAGAATGCTGTCGGCATGAGCACCGGCATTGAACGTGGCTTTGAACGCGTGCTGGTGGTGGAAGACGATCCCAGTGTCCGCGCGTTCGTCTGCTCCCAGGTGGCGAGCCTGGGATATCACGTGGAGGCTGCAGCAAGCGGGCCTGAGGCCCTCAAGATGCTAGAGGAGGGCAGGGACGTTGATCTTCTTCTCACAGACGTTGTGCTGCCGCAGGGCATGAGTGGTGTGGAGCTGGCACAAAGGGCGAGAGCCAAAAGTGCTGCTCTGAAGGTGCTGCTTACCTCTGGCTACTCTGAAGAGGTGTTCCAGCACCACGCCAAACCTGACGAGCGCACGCTCCTTCTGCGAAAACCCTACAAGCTCAAGGAACTTGCGACGACCCTCAGAAAGGCACTGGAACGCTCCACCTCCTGACCTTGTCAGCATATGAGCGAACTTTCATGAGTACTATCCATCTTGCGGAGAGCAAACTGATGATCGACTTAACCTGAGCCGAATGTATGTGCGCAGTGGTTGCTCGTTGCGGTCCCACCACCCTGTTCGGAGCCAGCCTTGGGGGTGCCCTCGCACCGGTACGCCTGATCTTGCGCGAGACCGAAGCGGCTGCGCAGGCAGGCGGACACCTGCAAGCAAAAGGGCGGCACTAAGGCTCTGTGCGGGTGCTGCCGACCTTAGGCTTCGGCCTCGCTCCCTTAACCGTGAGGATCTGGCCGAGGTACCCTTCCGAGATCCCGGTCACGTCCATGATCTGCCGGCGGCTCATGGTCTTGGCCATCTCGACGATCGCCTCATGGTCATAGAGCTGCCGCTTCTGGCCCGCGAAGTGCTGGCGCATAGCCCCCTCCAGACCTCATCGCTGCACGAGCCGGGCCCGCAAGCGTACACACAAAGCCCGGAGTTCCTCAGGTGACAGCCCAGCGCTCTTGGCTCTCAGCAGCACGATCGGCTCAGCGAGCAGATCATCGAGCTTTGGTTCGCCTGGGATCATTGCATGTCCCCCTGCCTGGCACGTCCGCAGGATGGCGTGGCACATGGATAACGCAGCTGCTGTCTGCATAGCTTCCCCTTCTCGAACAAGAGGCGCGGCGTCCCTCAACGCCGAGCCTCTCGGACCATCCTCATCCTCGCAGGAGGTCTGTAACGGCGCCGTCCCCACCGTCTGAGGCGATAACACAGGTTAACGCCGGAGCGTACCGCGTGCCGGTATGCTCTCCTGCCGAGGTTGGGTGACGTATTGTAAGTCCGTGCCCGTCGGTTGAGGTGATGCCATGGCTAAGCGCGCCTATGTCTGTCTCTTCCAGGCCATCAAGGTCCCCTACAAGGACGAACCCCTTCGCGTCATCGAACAGAAGTTCCTACCGGCGAGTGAGTGCACCT
>DASZAZ010000065.1:0-43672 GCA_035944635.1 Microvirga sp. | reverse complement strand
GCCAGAACGCGGGTTCGTAGATCGTAGGACAAGGGCTTCGGCATGCGGGCTGGCCTCCCACACCAGCCCACACTCTGAATCAGATCACGCCGCCTCCCGGAAGCCCCTCCGATTCAACACGCGCGAGAACCGCTCTAGAGGCTTCAAGCAGCGCAGCATCTATGTGATGCCGGAAGACGGCAAGAACCTGAACCGCATGTTCCCGGGCAAGCCCGATGGCTCTACGAGCGAGCGGCTGGCACACTGGCTCGTCACTCAGGTCTATCCTCATGCTGATGCGTACCTCGACCTGCATGGCGGGGACTTGGACGAGGCGCTCGTTCCGTTCTCGCTCTTTCCGACTGGCAGCGACGCCTCACGCGAGCTCGCCGCCGTGTTCGGCCTGCCAATCGCGGTCGCTGCCGGCGGGGAAGGCTACACCATCAATGCTGCCCATCGTGTCGGTGTGCCAAGCGTTCTGGCTGAGGTGTCCGGGAACGGGTTATGGGATGATGCGAGTGTGGGCCAGATGACGGCCGGCATCCAGCGGGTGATGCACCATCTCGGCATGATCGCGGGCCCGGTTGAGGCTGCTCCACAAGCAGCTCCTCAGATCGTGACCATGTGGGTACCGCCTGCTCCCTGCCAGGGGTTGTGGTACCCGGCCAAGGAGCTGCTAGACCCTGTGGGAGAGGAGGAGGCGCTGGGTGAGATCCGCGACGTGTTTGGAAAGGTGCTGGCGACGATCCGATCGGAGCAGACGGGCTTCATCCTTTATCGCCTCACCAGCCTGTCGGTGAACCAAGGCGAGGCACTGCTCGGCGTTGGCACTCCCATGGATGCACCTGGATCTCACACGCCACCCCGGTACGCGTGATCCATCTTTGCGCAGGCTGAGGCCTCAGCCTGCGAGGATGATATCAAATGTGCCTGCAAGTGCGCCCTCCTCAATGCCGTTTGCGGGGTCGAGCCGCACCGTGAGGGCTGCGCGTTGGCGTGAGTCACGCAAGCTGGCGTAGAGCCCGTCGCGTTCGTTCAGGGGCTCGCCCGCTACATACATCTGTGTGACGAAGCTACGCCCTGCCAGCGGTGTAACGGCAAAATGGATGTGCGGCGTGCGCCCAGGATAGGCAACGGGGCGGATGGTGCGAAAGCGGTAGGCTCCGTCGGCACCGCAGACGGTCCGGCCGTAGCCCTGAAAGGCGGTGTCCCGGGGTTTGGCGCCGCGGTCGCGCGGGTGCAGATAGCGGCCATTCGCATCGCACTGCCAGATCTCAACCTGTGCTCCAGCCACAGGCTGCCCATCGAGGCTCAGCACGCGGCCTCTGATGTGGGTAACCGTCCCCGTGGCTCGTGCGTCTAGGCCGCGTAACCGGACGAGGTCTTCGTCGACCTCGTCCGGAAAGCTCTCGGGGTAATACGGGCCTGCGGTTTGGGCCGGGGTGATCACCCGGTCGGCAGACCGGGTGAGTGCTCTGGCCGGTAGGGGGAGAAGAAGACTCGTTGTAGTCACCGCGAGGGTTCCGCTCATGAGGCGGCGCCGATCAAGAGCGGGAAGCGTCGGCAAGCTCATGGGGACGTCTCCTCTCATCAAGTTAGGGGTTCTCCCAGGCAGAAAGCCCGAGCTACCCCGGCTTCGCCCCGGATGGACGAAGATAAGCCTCGTCGGGGGAAGGCCAGAATTAGGGCACCGTTGCACTGTGGGCCACGGCTCTGCCGCTCACGTCGGGCGCATGCCCCGGCCAACAGGAGGCGATCACGTTGGCGACTTGAAAGGGGCCGCCCTGCTCCCTCGTTTGGCTGCCGTGCTCTTGCTCGCCGCTAGCCTCGGTCCGGTTACGTTCGCCTGATGCAGCTTCGGCCGGCCCGCCTGCACGCCACCCTGCCAGCAACATCGGGCTCGACTAGCCGTCGCAGCTCCGTGGGTCTGAGGTATGCCCTTAGGATGCCTCTACAAGCTCCTTTGTGCTCAGAGCATCGCGCGTGGCCGCAAAGGCGGCCGTGTTGTCGAAGATGCACCAAGCTTCGCGGTCGGCCGCTTGGTCGGCCAGGAGCTGGTCGGCCATGTGGGCCACAGCCTCGTTGCTGTAGGGCGAGTAGTAGATCCGAGGAGAGCCATGCAGGCGCCAGTAGGACAAGCCCCGCCAGCCGCCGGGCTCGCCAGCGCCTCGCACGGGTGCTGGGTCTGCGGCCACCCGGGCGATCCGGAGCTCATCGAGCAGGCTGTTCACCTCGGGTGTGAACCAGGATCGGTGCCGCGGCTCACAGACGATGCTGCTTGAAGCTCGGCTCCTCAGCTCCCGCAGGGAGTCGTCCGACGTCCCGGCCTCGAAAACGAGGCTTGGGGGCAGCTGCAGCAGCAAGGGCCCGAGCTTCGGCCCAAGGCCGTTCACCTCAGACAGGAAGCGCTCCAACAGGTCGCCGGCTCCCTTCAGCCGTCGATCATGGGTGATGGCTTTCGGGATCTTCACGGCAAACCGGAACTCCTCCGGCACCGAGGCCGCCCAGCGCTCGTACGTTGCTAGCCGGTGGGGACGGTAGAAGGAGGAGTTGATCTCAACTGCGTTGAAAACAGCGGCATAGCGCTCGAGGTGGCTTCCCTGCACGGGGAATGCAGTCCCATGCTCCTTGGGGATGCTCCAGCTCGCCGTGCCAATTCGGATGGGTTTGTTCGGCATGGTCCAAAGCCGGTCTGGGTGGCTCCGTCAGGAGAGGGTTGAACTCGCAGGGTGCCTGAACGCTCAGGCGAAGTCCCCGAGTGTACGCGTGATCTTGTCCTCCGCTGCCTTCTCTTCCGAGCTCTTGCCGCTGTCGATGATCGTACCGGCGAGTTCCTGCTCGGCCTGGGCCCAATGCTCGCGGGGATCACCCGAGCGCCCCTCCTGCTCCCAGATGGCGTAGGCTCGCTCGCGCACCTGCTGCTCGTATTGCTTGTTCATCTTCCGGATCCTCTCTCGTTCCAAGTGTCAGTTACTACAGTTGACCCGGCCCATGACGGCATTGCGGCGGAGAATGAGGTCACCTCGCGAGCCAAAGGCTGCGGAACGAGAGGGGAACAGCGGGGGCACGACCAGTCAAGGGTGAAGCGACGGAGTGGCTGCAAACCCAGTGCAGACCGGGCGCGAATAGGCCGAAGGACCCGGTCGTGACAGCGTGCTCCACAGCGAGCGAGGTGGCAGGTCGCCTCGACGGACAGGACGAGCCAAGCACGGACTCAAAACCCGTGTTAGAGGGGCGGCGACAGTCGCAGCCCGACGCAATGGCTGTTCCGGTGCAAGCTGGTGAATGGAAGCCAGCTTATCAACATTCGTCAAGGCATGGCGTTGGCGGCGCCCTCCCAGCCACACTCGACGACCGCTTGGTTCTCTATAGGATGCTGCCTCAGGCATCGCGTGATCCGGGCCCACGAGCTGAACGGGGGTGATCGCTAGCATGATGTACACCTGGACGACTGATCATGGATGATCCTTCTGCCTTTGCCCAATCGCTCGTTCGACGGAGCTACCGTCCGCGCGTTGTCGTCGTTCCGGACAGGGCCACCGACTTGGATTGGCTTGCGACAGGCATCACCGAGGAGGTGGTCAACGGGCTCTCTCGCATCGCTCGTTTCGACGTCATGTCACACCACTCGAATGTGGGGCTGTCGCCAGACTCAGCGGCCGCGATTGCCGAGGAGTTCGACGTCGAGCACGTTATCGTTTGCCGCGTCGAGGCAGATGCCTCATCGGTGGCGGTCAGCATAGGCCTGCATGACAGATCTGGCGTGCGGCGGGATCTTCATGGACGAGGGCCGCTCGACGGGATCCAGAGCTTGCGCGACAGATTGGTCTGCGACGTCGCGGAGCTGGTCGGTTACACTCCCGTCAGCTCCTTCCGTGGGAACGGTCCGGTTGCACCGCATCTGCCTTCGTCCACCTACCTGGCAATCCTAAAGGCGCTGCAGGCGCTCTGGCGCTTCGACCGAGCTGGGCACGAGCAGGCAACGGCGATTGTCGACGCAGCCGTTCTGGACCACCCTCACTGCGCACCCGCACTTGCTATTCGTGGCTTTCTTGCCGCCCGGGCTTTTAGAAGCGGTTGGATCGCCAGCAGGGAGGATGCGGTTGCGCTGGCACAGCGTGGATGCGATGCGGCTCGCGCCGCGCCTGAGCAGGACCCGCTGACGCTCTGGACGACCAGCCTCTGCGAAGCCATGCTTTTCCGACGCTATCCAGAGGCCGCGGATCTCATCGAACTCGCGCATGTGCTGGATCCCCGGGCCAGCCACATCCTCACGTGGGGGAGCTTGTTTCTTTCCTACAATCAGGAGTTCGCCATGGGAGTGGCCTATGCCTCCAGGTCCATCGCCTGCAGCCCGCGGGACCCCATGGCGGTGACCCAGGGTTTTGGTGGAGCGCTGGCGGCAGTGCATGCCCAAGAATTCGAAATGGCGCTCAGATTTTGTGAGCGAGTGCTGGATCGTGCGCCACGCATGCCGAACGTGCTGCGCATCAAGGCAGTGGCCTGCCAGCAGTTGGGGCGACATGAGGATGCTCGCGCCGCGGTTGCCGCTGTTCGTGCGCTTGACCCAACCGAGACGATCGAAGTCGTCGCTCGTGTGAACCCCTTACGGGAATGGGGTGGCTTCCAGCGCTTTCTGGACGCGCTGCGCGCGGCAGGCTTGCCGGACCGCCTGTAGGCCCGTGCAGGCAGAGGTGCTCTCCAACCTCAGTGTGCACACCTGCAAACCTGATCCTTGGAGGCTTCGGGCGGAGGCGATCAGACAGCTTGGTCGCAGACCGGCTCAGCACCGGATATCGTAGGCTTGTCCCCGGTACGTCGCGCCAATCTTGATCCCGCCCTCGCAATTCACACGCGGCGGTGAGCCTCCAACGGCGTTGTCGCCGAAATGAGCAGTGGTTTCAGAAGGTGCGCCTGCATGCTTCGTTTTTGGAGTAGCCGAGGCTGGCCACTTGTGGTTCGCTGCCAACGACCGGGTTACGGATGGGGGGCGGTCGGCCATGGTGCGCTTCTGGCTGCTGAAGTCGGTGCGAACGCTAATCACTCTCCTGTTCGTGGTGACGTTTACGTTCGTGGTGCTTCGCACCTCGGGCGATCCTGTTCAGTCGCTTCTCGGACCCGACGCTACCAACGAGGAGATCGCCCAATTCCGGTCGGAATGGGGCTTGGATCGTTCCTTGGCCGAGCAGTACATCCTGTATGCGGGTAACGTCGCCCGCGGCGAGTTCGGAAAGTCCTATCGCGACGGGCGTCCGGTGCTGGATATCGTCTTGGAGCCCGTGCCGGCGACGTTGCTTCTGGGTCTGACCGCCTATGCTTTGTCCGTTCTGCTTGGCGTACCGGCTGGCATCATCGCTGCATTGCGGCGGAACTCCATCATTAATCGCGCGATCATGGGCTTCGCCGTGATGGGGTTCGCACTGCCGAACCTTTTTCTTGGCATTCTGCTGATACTTCTCTTTTCACTTTATCTTCAGTGGCTGCCGAGCTCCGGCATTGGCACGGTCGCACATCTCGTGATGCCAGCCTTAACGCTGGGGCTCTTCTCCGCCGGAACGATTGCGCGGTTCACCCGCTCCGCGATGCTCGAAACCCTGTCGAAGCTTTATATGCGTGCGGCAGCCGCCAAGGGTTACCTCGAAGGTTTCGCGCAGATCTACACCGACGTGGCGGAGCAGATCGCCGCGCGGCTCGAACGCCGCGAGCCGAACCCGCTCTCCCAGCAGGCGCCCACCGTGGCGCACGGCGTCCGCTGCATCGAGGCAGCCGTGAAATCGTCGCAGAAGAAGGCCGCCTGGACGGCGCTTCAGACGCAGCGGGCGAATGGCGCAATCAGGCAAGCCCTTTTGTGCAGTCTGCCGTGGATCATGGTGACCAGCCCAGCGCAGGAGCTAACCTGTCACGAAAGGTTTGCTCACAAGGCCGGCCTTCTGTGCCGACGGTAAACTCGTGTACCCAGCAGTGGCGTTTGTGCGCGTATCAAAGGTGCGCACAAAAGCGAACTGGGGAGGGGGTTCCGTATCGGAAGATATGGGCCTGCACATCGATCTGCGCCGGGTTGCTGACCAGCAAATGACAGTTGGGGTCTCGTTCTGGTGCCGGCCGACAGGTCTGGGATCAAGGGCTCACTTGTCGAGGTGTTGAGGCCCGTGGGTCTACGATCGAAGCCCAAAAACCTGCCTCTGAATGTGGTTAATGGCATAAAATAGGGCTTTCGTTGTCCGCGGGTTCACGCATATCCTCGGATTCGCGGCTCAACTGCCGACAAGGCGAGCCGACGAAAAGAACCGCCGCAGAGCGGTCGCAGGAAATCGCCATTCGGGAGGAACTGATGAAACACTTTTTCATTGCTGCCGCCGCTGCGGCTGCAATCACTTTGCCTGGCGCGGCCTCCGCTCAAGAGACGATCAAGATCGGCGTCCTCGTGGCGCTCGAAGGCGCCTTCGCGGAAGGCGGGAAGGACGGCGTGCGCGGGCTTGAGCTCGCGCTCAAGCAGGCCAATAACATGGCCGGAGGCAAACGGATCGAAACCGTGATCGCGCCCACCGACACCCGGCCCGACAATGCCGTGCGTCAGGCCCGAAAGCTCATCGAGCAGGATCGCGTCGACTTTATCATCGGGCCGCTCTCCGGCTCCGAAGGCAACGCGATGCGGGACTTTGCCAAGACGATTCCGGACAAGACCGTGATCAACGGCATCGCTGGCGCGCTCGAGATGACCTACGTTGATCCGGCGCCGAACGTCTTCCGCTTCCACACGAACGGCCTGCAGTGGGGTGCGGGCCTTGGTCAATACGTGTTCCAGACCAAGGGCTGGAAGCGCATTGCTGCGGTCTCGGCAGACTACTCCTTCGGCCATACCAATTTCATGGGCTTCGCAATTGATTATTGCCGGGCCGGAGGCGAAATTGCGGGCCGCTTCTGGGTGCCACTGGGCGCCTCCGATTATGCGAGCGTGATCGCCCAACTCCCCGACAACGTCGATGCCATCTATCTGGGCATGGGGGGATCCGATGCCATCAACTTCCTGAACCAGTGGACGCAGGCAGGTACCGAAGCAAAGATCATCGGCGGCACCATCATGGCCGACCAGATCGTCCTCAATTCCCGAGGCAAGGCCAAAGAGGTGCTGAAGGGCACACCGACGTCTGGCATGGTCGCCGAGGATAACCCGGATCCGGCCTGGCAGGCTTTCCTCAAGGCCTATCGCGAGGGTTACCCCGAGGCCCAGCGCTTCCCGTCACCCACCATCTTCGCGACAGGCTATTACGTTGCGGCGCAGGCGGCGATTGAAGCCCTTAACCAGGTCAAGGGCGACCTCAGCGGCGGACAGAAGGCGTTCCAGCAGGCCCTGTCAAAGCTCGAACTCCAAACGCCGGTTGGTAGGGTGACCCTCGACAACAATAGACAGGCGGTCGGTCCGGTCTTCGTCAACGAGGTGTTCGAGCGTCCCGACGGCTCCCTTGGGAATCGCATGGTCAAGCGGGCCGACAACGTCGCGCAGACCGTCGGGCTGACGGAGGAGCAGTTCCGCTCCCTCGGTCTGCCCTCGCGCGATAACCCGGATTGCGCCAAGGTCCGCTCGATGAAGTGAGGCTGGATCGCGGTTCACATGGGGCGGCGCGCGCCACCCTACCCGCCGCCGGCATGTCCCGCCGGCAACTAGCCTGGCAGTCTGCCCGTTGCGGTTAGCCCGCAACGGGTCCCTCTGCATCCCCCGAGCGGCCGCATGGCCCGCGCGGGGCCTCCTGTCTTGTCCCTTTCCTCCAGCCCGTGACGTCATGGACCGTCTCGTCCGCGATCACCCATTGAAGAGCCTGCTCGGCTTGCTCGTCGCGGCTCTGCTGATCTGGCTCGTCTTCGCGTCTTGGCCTGCCGGGCTTGCCGCAGCGATGGGTCCCAAGCGCGTGTTCCTCAATGCGCTGTTTTCCGGGATCACGCTGGGCGCGCTCTACTTCCTGGTGGCGAGCGGCTTCACGCTCATCTTTGGGCTCATGCGCAACGTAAACCTAGCGCACGGCTCCCTTTATCTCATCGGCGGCTATCTCGGTTTTGAGGTCGCGGAGCGCACCGGGTCCTGGCTTCTTGCCTTTCCCGTGGTCTTCATCGTCGTCGCGTTGATCGGCGTCGTGTTGCAGTGGGCGGTTTTCCGCCGCATGGAGGGGGAGGACCTGCGCCAAACTCTGGTGACGATCGGCATCTCGATCGTCGTTGCCGACCTCCTGCTCTGGATCTGGGGTGGCCGCTCCTATCAGATCCTCACACCCGGATTCCTGGCTGGACCGATGGAGATCCCCATCGTCACGTCCTTGCGCAGTGACGGCACGGCGATCTATCTGCGGTATCCTCAGGTGCGCATCTGGATCCTCTTCGCCGCCCTCGCGATTGGTGTCGGCATGTGGCTCGTCATCAACCGCACCCGGATTGGGATGCTGATCCGCGCAGGCGTGGACGATCGCGAGATGCTGGCCGCGTCCGGTCTGCCAGTGCAGCTCATCTTCATCCTCGTTTTCGCCTTCGGCGCGGGACTGGCCGGTATTGCCGGCATCGTGGGCGGCACTTTCCAGTCGATCTCGCCAGGCGAGGACACCCGCTTCCTGCTTGCAAGCCTCGTTGTGGTGATTGTCGGGGGCATGGGTTCGATCACTGGCGCGGCGCTCGGCGCCCTCGTGATCGGCCTGGCCGAGCAACTCGGGCTCGCTTACGCACCAACCTACTCGGTGGTGTTCACCTTCCTCATCATGGCGGCGGTGCTTGCGTTCCGGCCGCAGGGCCTGCTCGGGAGGGGCTAGGACATGACCGCCAGCTCGACTGCCCCCACCGGCCGCGCGCCCACCCCGATGCCGGACGTCATTGGCGTGATCTCCCGAACGCCGCCGGCCATCTGGGTGGCGGCGTTCGTGCTCCTCAGCATGCCGCTCGTCGCGAACAACTTCGTGCTGTTCCAGATCTTCGGCTGGACCTTTATCCTGGGCATCATTGCCCTGTCGCTGATGTTCCTCGGCGGCCTCGGGGGTATGGTGAGCCTCGCGCAGATGACGATCGCCGGCCTCGCCGGCTACATGGTCGGGATCCTAGGCGCGTCGGGCACCGCGCAGGTGAGCCTCGGGCTGGCCTGGTGGATTGCGGTGCCGGCGGCGATCGTCATCGCTACCGTCTTCGGCACCATGGTCGGGGCGCTCGCGGTGCGAACCGAGGGCATCTACACAATTATGATCACGCTCGCTGTCGCTGCGGCGTTCTTCTACTTCACCCGCCAGAATTACACGATCTTCAACGGCTATTCGGGCCTGTCTCTCATTATTCCCCCGAAGCTCTTCGGCATCGACTGGCGCCAGCCGGTTGCCTTCTACTACCTGGCGCTCGGCGCGGCGACGCTCTGCTATGGCGCTGTGATCTATGTGACGCGCTCACCCTTTGGCATCGCGCTCCAGGGCGTACGCGATAATCCGCGGCGCATGGCGGCACTGGGCTTCAACGTCGTCTGGCACCGCATCCTGGCCTACAGCTTCGCGAGTGTGCTCGCCGCCATCGGAGGCATCCTTCTGGTCTGGCAAAACGCACAGATCGCTCCTGGCACGGTGGGCATCGCGGCTGTTATCGATATCCTCGTCATCGCGGTGATCGGAGGCCTGCGGCGCCCAATGGGGGCTTTCATCGGCGCCTTCATCTATGTCTTACTCTCGTCCTTCGCGCCGGACGTGCTCCAGGCCTTCGGCCTATCGAGCGAACGCTTCAAGCTGCTCATCGGGCTCGGCTTCCTCGCAGTCGTCGCTTTCTCGCCGGATGGCGTGCTCGGCCTATGGGACCGGTTCCGTGAGCGGCGCCGCAACGCGTTGGATCCGCTGACGAGGGCGCCGCGATGAACGCCGTTGTCGCCGTGGACACCGCCCAGCGCCTGGGCTCGGTCAGCACCGCGAACGCCCTCGAGTTGCGGGGCGTGACGAAGACGTTTGGCGCCCTGGCGGCCCTAACGGACGTGACTCTCACAGTGCGCCCCGGCGAGCGGCGCGCCATTCTGGGCTCAAACGGTGCTGGCAAGACGACCCTGTTCAACTGCATCACCGGCGATTTCCTGCCGACCTCTGGCACGATCCGCTTCTTCGGCGAGGACCTGACGCGCTTTCCCGCCCACGAGCGCATCCGCCGTGGGCTGCGGCGCACCTACCAGATCTCGCTCCTTTTCTCCGGGCTCACAGTGGCCGACAACGTTTATCTTGCGTGCCGGGGCGTGTCGCGCGGGCGCTTCTCCCTTCTGCGCCCGCGCAAGAACGACGTACTCGTCACCCGCGCCGAGGAGCTGATCGAGGCGGTGCATTTGACGCGCGCTCGAGACCGGCTCGTTTCGGAAATCTCCTACGGGCAGCAGCGTCAGCTGGAGATCGCCCTGGCTCTGGCTGGGGCACCGCGGTTCGTCCTCTTTGATGAGCCAGCCGCGGGGCTCTCCCCGTCCGAGCGGCGCGAGCTTGTCGAGATCCTCACGAACTTGCCTCGGCATATCGGCTTCATCATCATCGAGCATGACATGGACGTGGCGCTGCGCGTCGCCGAGAGCGTGACGATGATGCACAACGGGCGAGTCTTCAAGGAAGGCACCCCCGCCGAGATCGAGCAGGATCCCGAGGTGCAGGAGCTCTATCTCGGCGGTGCTCATGGCTGAGCGCGGTCGCCTTCCAGCCCTGGAGATCCGAGGCCTCAACGTCTTATACGGCGCAAGCCACGCGTTGCAGGGCGTGGACCTGACTCTGGAGGGCGGCGTGCTCTCGGTTGTCGGCCGCAATGGCATGGGCAAGACGACCTTGTGCAAGACCATCATGGGGCTCGTTGCGGCGGCCTCGGGGTCAATCCGCTTTGGCGGAGAATCGCTCGTCGGGCGCTCCACGGCCAACATCGCGCAGTTGGGGATCGGCTACGTGCCGCAGGGGCGGCGCCTGTGGCGCTCGCTCACTGTCGACGAGCATCTGCGGATGGTTGGCGGAGGGAACCGGGGCGCCTGGACGGTGGACCGCATCTACGCGACCTTCCCGAGGCTCGCCGAGAGGCGCAACAATGGCGGTGGCCAGCTCTCGGGCGGCGAGCAGCAGATGCTCGCGATCTCCCGCGCCCTGCTTCAGAATCCCCGCCTCCTCGTCATGGACGAGCCGACTGAGGGCCTCGCTCCCGTTATTGTCCAGCAGGTCGAGGCTCTGCTCACGACGCTCGCGGAGGAGGGCGGCATCGACATCCTCGTGATCGAGCAGAATATCGGCCTCGCCTGCGCCGTCGCGGACCGGGTCGCCATCATGGTGAACGGCCGAATCGCTCGCATCGCCGCGGCACGTGAGCTTGCGGGGGACCGCGAACTGCAGCAGCGGCTGCTGGGCGTCGGCCGTCACGGCGAGGACGAGCGGGTCGACTCGGCTCCCGCGACTGGCGCCGGGGTCCCGGCAGCCGAGCCTCCGTCCGGTAGACCGGCGGTCGTCAAGGTCTATCTTTCGAACCCGGTGCGGCCGACCCGGTGGTCGCAGCCGGTCCCCGTAGAGCAGATCGAGCGCGCCGCTCGCGTGCTCACAGCTCCACAGACCCAAGTGGTAGCCGCCCAGGCCGAACTGCGGCCCCTCGCGGGGCCTGGGCAGCAGGTGGTGCTCGTTGCCGGCACTCTCGATACTAAGGGCGACGAACTCCGCTACCTACGGGACCTCATCCGCGCCGCCGGGCTGCCGGTTCAGATGGTCGACCTGTCGACGAGCGGGCAGCACTCGGGAGCCGAAATTCCGGCCCACCAAATTGCCGCCTTTCATCCGCGCGGCGCGGCTGGCGTCTTCACCGGCGACCGGGGCAGCGCGGTCGCCGCCATGACGGAGGCCTTCGCCCGCTGGATGCAGCGCCAGACGGGGGTAGCGGGCATCGTCTCGGCGGGCGGTTCTGGCGGCACGGCCCTCGTCGCCCCGGCCATGCGCATGCTGCCCGTCGGCGTGCCGAAAGTCATCGTCTCGACCGTCGCGGCCGGCGACGTTAGCCGCTATGTCGGCGCCTCCGACATCATGATGGTGCCCGCTGTCGCAGACGTGCAGGGCCTCAATGCCATCACCTCGCAGGTCCTCGCAAACGCCGGTCACGCGCTCGTCGGCATGGTGCAAGCCCGCCGCCAAGTCCCGCTCCCCGCCCCGGCAAAGCCGGCAGTCGCGCTCAGCATGTTCGGCGTGACGACGCCTTGCGTGCGCCAAGTCGCGGCGATGCTCAGCGACCAATACGAGTGCCTCGTTTTCCACGCGACGGGCATCGGCGGCCAATCGATGGAGAAGCTCATCGAGTCTGGCCAGGTCTCAGGGGTTCTCGACGTCACCACCACCGAGGTCGCCGATCTCCTCGTCGGCGGCATCTTCCCCGCCACCGAAGATCGCCTCGGTGCCGTGATCCGCCGGCGCGTTCCCTATGTCGGGTCGGTAGGCGCCCTGGATATGGTCAATTTTGGGCCGCGCGAGACGGTGCCGGAACGGCATGCGGGGCGTCTCCTTTACGAACATAACCCGCAGGTGACGCTGATGCGGACAACCGTGGAGGAGAACGCTCGGATCGGCCGCTGGATCGGCGAGCGACTCAACCAGATGGAAGCGCCCGTCCGCTTCTTGCTGCCGGAGGGTGGTGTCTCGGCTCTTGATGCGAATGGTCAGCCATTCGACGATCCCGCGGCTCGCGCTGCGCTCTTTTCGTCTCTGGAGGGGACGGTGCGTCAGACGACGACACGTCGTCTCGTGCGAGTGCCCCACCACATCAACGCGCCTGCCTTCGCTGCCGCCCTCGTCGCCGCCTTCCGTGACCTGCACGGGGAGGTTCGACCGCCCCGCAAGACAGCCGCTCGCCCGGAGGCCCGCCGATGATCCCCCGCGCTACCATCCTTGAGAAGCTTCGCGCCAAGCTCGCGCGGGGCGAGCCGATCATTGGTGGCGGTGCCGGCACGGGCCTATCCGCCAAGTGCGAGGAGGCCGGGGAGATCGACCTCATCGTGATCTACAATTCCGGCCGTTACCGCATGGCCGGACGCGGTTCGCTTGCGGGGTTGCTGGCCTATGGCGACGCGAACGCGATTGTCATGGAGATGGCGGACGAGGTGCTGCCGGTGGTGCGCCACACGCCCGTGCTCGCGGGAGTGAATGGCACTGACCCGTTCCGGCGAATGGACGTGTTTCTCGACGAGGTAAAGCGGGTCGGTTTCTCCGGGGTCCAGAATTTTCCGACAGTCGGGCTTATCGACGGGGTGTTCCGCGCCAATCTCGAAGAGACGGGCATGTCCTACGACCTCGAGGTCGATATGATCGCCAAGGCCCATGCCCGGGACCTGCTCACGACCCCTTACGTCTTCAACGCCGAGGAAGCCGCCGCCATGGCGCGGGCGGGAGCCGACATCGTCGTGTGCCATCTCGGGCTCACCACGGGCGGCTCCATCGGGGCGCGCACCGCCCTCACGCTCGCAGATTGCCCGGCCCTCGTCGACGAATGGGGAGAGGCGGCGCTTCGGGTGAAACCCGACGTGTTGATCCTTGTTCATGGCGGACCGGTGGCGACCCCGGACGATGCCGCCTTCGTTTTGGCGGAGAGCCGCTTCTGCCACGGCTTCTACGGCGCCTCCTCAATGGAGCGGCTTCCTACGGAGGTGGCGCTGACCGAGCAAACGCGCGCCTTCACGCGCCTCAGATTGACCGGAGCCCGGGCCTGAGGCCCGCGCGATCCGAAAGGGAGTAGGGACATGGTGACCGGGGCCATCATCGGCGAAATCGTTCTGTGGCTCATCCTCGCGGTGATCGTGATCGCCGTGACCTACTGGGTGATGCAGATTCTCTATCGGCGCTCCACCAAGGAGATCGCCTTCGTGCGTACCGGCCTGCTCGGCCAGCGCGTCGTGATCGACGGCGGCGCCTTCGTCTGGCCGGTCGTGCACGACATTACTCCGGTCAACATGAACACCCTGCCGCTTCGCGTGGTGCGGACGAAGCAAGACTCACTCATCACCAGGGACCGGATGCGCATCGACGTTGAGGCGGAGTTCTACGTCCGCGTGAGACCGACGCACGAGGCTGTCGGCATGGCGGCCTCGACCCTCGGTCGGCGCACCCTGGAGCCCGAGCGCCTGCACGCGCTGCTCGCTGGCAAGTTCGAGAGCGCCCTGCGCGCAGTCGCGGCCGAGATGACGATGGGGGAGATGCACGAGCAGCGCGGGCTCTACGTCACGCGCGTGCGGACCGTCGCGCAGGAGGACCTCGCCCAGAACGGCCTGGAGCTGGAGAGCGTCGCAATCGTGGACATCGATCAGACTGCGCTTGAATATTTCAACCCCTCGAACCGCTTCGACGCCGAGGGCCTCACGACTCTGATGCGTGAGATCGAGGACCGGCGGAAGCTGCGCAACGACATCGAGCAGGAGGCGGCCATCGCCATCCGGGCCCGCAACCTCGAGGCCGAGCGCGAGTCCCTCGAGATCGAGCGGATGGGCGAGGAGGCACGTCTCTCCCAGGAGCGTGAGATCGAGTTCCGCCGCGCCCAGCAGCGCGCCGAACTCGCCCGCGAGCGGGCAGCCCGGGAGAGCGAGGCCGAGGAAGCGCAGATCATCGCGCGCGAGGCGATCGAAAAGGCCCGTATCGCCAACGAGCGCGCGGTGGCGGAAGCCCGCGTCGCCTCTGAGCGCGATATCCGGAGCCGCGAGATCGACAAGCAGAGGACCCTCGACGCGGAGGAAATCGCCGCGCGCGAGGCGGTCGAGAAGGCGCGCATCGCCAACGAGCGCGCGGTGGCGGAGGCTCGTATCGCCTCTGAGCGCGATATCCGCGGCCGTGAAATCCAGAGTCAGCGCGGCCTAGAGGCCGAGGAGATCGCGGCCCGGGAGGCCGTGGAGACCGCGCGCATCGCGACCGAGGAGAACATTCGGCAGCGGGAGATCGCGCAAAGGCGCACGGTCGACGAGGCCGACATCGCCGCGCGAGAAGTCACCGAGCGCCTCCGCATCGAGCAGGACGCCCAGATCAGCGAGATCCGTATCGCCCAGGAGCAGCGCATCCGCGCCATCGAGATCGAGCGCAACCGGGCCATCCAGGCGGCCGAGATCAGTGCCGAGCAGGCCGTCGAGGCGGCCCGCATCGCCCGTGAGAAGGCGGTGGCCGCCGAGCGTATCGCGGCGGACGCCGGCACCCGCGAGCAGGAGATTGCCCGTGACCGCGCCCTGGAAGAGGCCCGCGTGGCCGCCGCCGAGGCCGTGCGCGCCCGCGAGATCGCGCGTGAGCGGGAGATCGAGGCCGCCGAGATCGCCCGTCGCCAGGCAGTCGAGGAAGCCGAGCAGGCTCGAGTCGTGGCGTTGGCTCCCAAGCTCTCCGCCGCTGCCGCCGCCGAGGCAAGCGTTCGCCAAGCCAAGATCTCGGCCCAGCGCGAGGTCGAGGCTGCCGAGATCGAACGCGAGCGCGCCGTCGAGACCGCTCGCATCGAGCGTCGCCGCGTGGTCGAGCAGCTCGAGATCGCTCGCATGCAGGCCCTGCAGGAGGCCGAGATCGGGAGCCGCGACGACGTGGAGCGCGCCCGCATCGCCTCCGAGCGCGGCCTCGACGAGATTCGCATCGGCCAGGAAACCGAGCGCCGCCGCCTTGAGGTGGACCGCGAGCGCGTCGTCGAGACGGCGCAGCTCGACAAGGCGATCGCGCTCGCCCGCAAGTCGCTCGAGGAGAGTGCTGCCCGTGTCGAGGCAGACGGCGCCCGCGCTAGGGTAGCGGAGGCCGAGGAAAGGGTTCGCACGGTGCGTGAGACCGAAATGGCCACGCGCCGGCAGAAGATCGACCTCCTGCTCGCCCAGAAGTCCGCCGAAGAGGCAAAGGTCGCGGCGGATGCCGACCGCGTGCGGCTTGCCGTCGAGGCGGAGGCGCAGCGCCTCCTCAACGAGGCGGAGAACGTTCTCACCGATCCGGCCCGCGCCTCGCTCTTCCGCCGCAAGCTTCTCGAGCACGTGGAGGGGATCATCGCGGCGTCCGTGAAGCCGCTGGAGAAGATCAACGAGATCAAGATCATGCAGATCGATGGCCTCAATGGCGGCGGGGGCGAGGGACGCGCGGGAAGCCCCACCGACGAAGTGATCAACTCGGCCCTGCGCTACCGCGTGCAGGCGCCGCTCATCGACAGCCTCCTCTCCGATATCGGCATCGAAGGCGGCAGCCTCGCCAAGCAGGGCGGGCTCATCCGCGAGGCCTCGGACATGCAGCGCATCGTCGCTGACGCGCGCAAGGCGGGCACCAAGGCTGACGGAGCGGCCCCAGCGGACGGGAAGCGCTAGAGCCATGCCGCGCATCTACGTGTCCTCCATCATCGACGCCCCGGCCGCCAAGGTCTGGGACCGCGTACGCGACTTCAACGGCCTGCCCCGCTGGCATCCTCGAATCCGCGACAGCCGGATCGAGAACGGGGAGCCTGTGGATCGGGTCGGCTGCGTGCGCGACTTCCACCTCCAGAACGGCGACAGGATCCGCGAGCGGCTGCTGGGCCTCTCGGACTACGACATGTTCTGCACCTACGCGATCCTCGAATCGCCCATGCCGCTCACCGACTATGTCGCGACGCTGCGCCTCACGCCGATCACGGACGGCGACCGCACCTTCATCGAGTGGACGGCGGAGTTCGACTGCGCGCCCGAGGTTGCGCCCGACCTCGTCTCGGGGATCGGCCAGAACGTGTTTCAAGCTGGGTTCGACGCCCTCAAGCGTCAGATGGCGGGGTAGGCCGTGCCGCGGATCGTGAAGAGCACGGTGATCGATCGGCCTGTCGAGGAGGTTTGGGAGGTGCTGCGCGATTTCAACGGGCACGACCGCTGGCATCCGGCGGTGGCCGACAGTGTCATCGAGCGCGGGCAGACGTCGGACCGCGTCGGCTGCGTGCGCAGGTTCCACCTCCAGGACGGCTCGGAACTGCGCGAACTGCTGCTCACCCTGTCCGACGCCGACATGGCGTTCTCATATTGCCTGCTGGAGACCCCGGTGCCGCTCCTCAACTACGTCGCCCATGTCCGGCTCGCGCCTGTCACCGACGGGGACCGCACCTTCTGGCACTGGGAGAGCCGCTTCGACACGCCCGCCGGCCGGGAGCGCGAGCTCGCCGACATGGTCGGGACCCAGATCTATGAGGGCGGGTTCTCGGCGATCCGCGCCCATCTCGCCGCAGGAGGGCACGCATGAGCGTCGTGGTCGAAACCTATGCCACCTTGGCCGAGGCGTCCCGCGCGCTCGGCCAGAGCGGCGTGTTCCTTGGTGGCGGTACCGTCGTGATGCGCGCGGTCAATGCCGGGGAGGTATCAGGCCGCCTCGTGCGCGTGGTCGATCCGGCGTTTGCTGACATCCGCGCCGGAGGTGACACAGTGCAGATCGGCGCTGGGGCGACGATGGCCGGGGTGTTGGCCTCCCGCGATCTCGCCTTCCTCCACCCGGTCGCGCGCCAGATCGGCGGGCCGCAGGTGCGGGCCATGGCGACGGTCGGCGGCAACCTCTTCGCGCCGCACCCCTATGGCGATTTCACCGTGGCACTCCTGGCGCTCGGCGCACGAGCTATCATGGCGGGCGGGGGCGGTCCGCGCCCGCTCGCGGATGTGCTGCGCGACCGCGCGCGCGCCGGGCTCGTGGCGGCGATCGAGTGCCCGCGCCCCCGCGAGCCGCGCGCCTTCGGCTTCCGGAAGGTGAGCCGCATCAAGCCGAAGGGCGTCTCCGTGCTCTCCATCGCGGCCTTCCTGCCCCGGGAGGGCGGGCGCATCCGCGGCGCCCGGGTTGCCTATGGCGGAATGGGCGCGGCGCCCCTCTCAGCCACGGCCGTGGAGCGGGTGCTCGAGGGGCAAACCCTGGATGCAGCCACGATTGCCCGCGCGGAGCAGGCAGCAGCGCAGGGGCTCGATCCACCGACCGACGCCCTGGCCACGTCGTGGTATCGGCGCGAGGTGGTGGGCGTGCATCTGCGCCGCCTCCTCGAGAGCATGGAGCGCGCCTAATGGCGAAGAAGCCCGTCACCTTCACCCTCAACGGCGCTGAGCGCGCCGCCTTTACCGAGGACGGCGAGAACCTCCTCGAGCTCCTGCGCCGGGGTGTGGGCGACCTCACGCCGAAATATGGCTGCGGCCAGGGCACCTGCGGCGCCTGCACGGTTCTCATCGACGGAGAGCCGCATCTCTCGTGCCTGGTGCTCGGCGAGGCGGCTCAGGGGCGGCGGATCGAGACCGTTGCGGGGCTCGCGGGCGCGACCCTGCACCCGCTCCAAGAGGCCTTCATGACGCATTTCGCCGCCCAGTGCGGCTATTGTACCCCAGGCATGCTGATGTCCGCCAAGGCCCTCCTCGACCGCAACCCGCGCCCGAGCCGGGCCGACGTCGTTGAGGCCATCTCCGGCAATCTCTGCCGCTGCACCGGCTATGAGCCGATCATCGACGCGATCCTGTCCGTCGCCGAAGGGAGGGCTACCGCGTGAAGCAAGGCCAATTCGAACTGCGCAAGGAGTTTTTCGCCGACGAGCGGCCGGAGAACCTCAATGAAATCGGCAAGCCGACCCGGCGCCAGGACATCCTGGGTCACGTGACCGGACGCTCGCCCTATTTCGACGATCATCTGTTCGAGGGGCTCTTGCACATCCGCTGCGCCCGCTCGCCCCACCATCACGCCCGAATCCGCCGCATCGATACGTCGGAGGCCGAGCGCATGCCTGGCGTCGTGCGGGTGCTCACTGGCAGGGATGTCCCCCGCAACCTCAACACGCTGCTCAGCCTCCTCGACTTCGGCATCGACGACGAGCCGCTGCTGGCTGATCGGAAGGTCGGCTACAAGGGCGAGCCCGTGGCGGCCGTGATCGCGACCAGCGAGGCGGCGGCCCGTGACGCGGTCAAGAAGGTGCGGGTCGATTGGGAGGTGCTGCCCCACGTCCTTGACGTTGAGGAGGCGATCAAGCCCGGCGCTCCAGTCGTCCTCGACATCTATCCGGGCAACAAGTTCATCTATCACGGCAAATACGACCATCAAAAGCTGCGCTACGGCGATGTGGAAGCGGCCTTCCGGTCGGCCGATCACGTCGTTGAGGGGCGCTACCAGATGTCGCCGATCGAGCAGGCTCCGATCGAGACCTGCGGCGCCATCGCGGCGCCCGAGGTGAACGACCGCTACGTCTGCTACACCTCGACTCAGGCGCTGTTCTTCTCGCTGGGCACCGCAGCGAAGGTGCTTACCACACCCTCAAGCCGTCTCCACTTTGTCGGCGGTACGGTGGGTGGCGGCTTCGGTGGCAAGGTGGACTCGATCCACGAGCCGATCGCCGTGCTTGGCGCGATGCTGACCGGGCGGCCCTGCAAGTTTGCCTGGGACCGGGAGGAGGAGATGCAGGTCGGCGCGCCGCGTGGGGCGGAGCGCTGGTACATCAAGGATGGCGTGATGCGCGACGGGCGCATCGTGGCACGCCGCTTCACTGGCTACTTCGATTCGGGCGCCTATACGCGCCTGAGTTCCTACGCCATCATCAAGGGAGTCGGCCATCTGCCGGGCCCCTATACGATTCCGAACGTTTACGCGGACGTCTATTGCGTCTTCACCAATCGCACGCCCGCCACGGCCATGCGCGGCTTCGGCATCACCGGTGTGGACTTCGCCATCGAAGCGCACATGGACAAGGTCGCGGAAACCGTCGGCATGAACCCCATCGAGCTTCGGATCCTCAATGCCTATCGCGACGGGGACATGAAGGCGCATCGGCGCGTCGCCAAGAACTGCGCCCTTATCGAGTGCTGCCAAGTCGTCGCCGAGAAGGCGGGGATCGCCCTCTCCCCTGCCGCCCGCGCCGCGAGTTCGCTCCACGGAGGGGGCGGCGAGCGCGCTCAAATTCCGGCCTATACCGCGACCGACGGGGCCGGACGGGTCGAGGGCTACGAGGGCGGGAATTACGCCCGCAAGGGCGGGGCGAAGCGCCCCGATGGCCCCGCTCCGATTGCTGTGCCGCCCACGGCGCCGCGCCAGCCCGCCTACGCAGCGCCGATGCCGACCTACGCGGCACCAGCGCCAGCGCCTCAGCCCGCCCATCGCCCGGAGCCTCCGCCGCCCGCCGCCGCCCCGGGTCCGGCGCGCTCGGGCCCAATGCGGTTCTCCTCCCTGTCCGGCTTCAGGAGGCGTTGATGGCTCTCCACCGCGGACGCGGCTTCGCCGCGATCAACTATCCCATCGGCATGAATCTCGGCGGCGACCCGTCCCAGGCGCTCGTCCATTCGAACCCGGACGGGAAGTTCACTGTCGCGCTCTCTTCGATCGATCTCGGCCAGGGCATGAAATCCGTGACCCGCCAGATTGCCGCCGAGACGCTGGGCGTGCCCGTCGAGGACGTCTATGTCGACACGGCGGACAGCGACACGGGCCCGCACTGCATGGGCTCGTTCGCGTCGCGCGGCACGCACCGCGTCGGCAACGCTGTGATCCAGGCAGCGCAGGAGGCACGCGCGGTCATGCTGGAGGCGGCAGCGGAGGAGATGGAGGTCGATCCGGGCGACCTCGTCACGGACGGGCGCGGCAACATTCACGTTCGCGGAGCCCCGTCGCGCACCATCACCACCATGGCGGCTTGCCAAGCGGCGCAGTTCAAGCAGGGGCGTACGGTTTCCGGGCGCGGCATCTTCCTCATCCCGCTCTCGGAGGTGGACCCCGACACGGGCGAGATGACGCCGGTCTCCTGCTTCGCTCATGCCGCCATGACCGTGGAGGTGGAGGTCGACGACGAGACCGGGGAGGTCGCCGTCACCGACATGAAGTCGGCCTACGAGGTCGGGCGCGCCCTCAACCCGAGGCTCGTCGAGCAGCAGTTGCGCGGCGGCGCCTGGATGGGCATGAGCCATGCTGCTTGGGAGACGACCGAACCCTACTACCCCGACCGCAGCCACGGCCCGGTGGACTTCAACGCGTACCTGATGCCCGGCCCGGGCGATCTTGCGCCCCACCACATCTCTGTGCTGGAGCGTCCAGCGCCGGACGGACCCTATGGCGGTAAGGGCCCCGGCGAGATGTGCGCCAATCCGGTCCTCCCGGCAGTTGTCAGTGCGGTCTACGACGCCGTCGGCGTGCGCATCGACGAACTGCCTGTCACGCCCGAGAAGGTGCTGCGGGCGCTCAAGGCCCAGGGCGGCGCGCGGCCGCGCCGGCGGCTCTGAGTTATGGCGATCCGGCGCAGCATCGTCGGCCTCGACAGCCCCTCCGCCCTGTCGGTAGCGCTGCGCGACGCGCAGTACATCGCCGACGAGGGGCTCGCGACCTCGGCCTATCTGTCGCTCGCTCTGGGTAAGTCGCTCCTCCTTGAGGGTGCGCCGGGCGTGGGGAAGACCGAGGCCGCCAAGGCGCTGGCTTCCGTGCTCGGGCGCGAGGTGGTGCGCCTCCAGTGCTACGAGGGCATCGATGCCTCCGCGGCCCTCTACGAGTGGAATTTCCCGCGGCAGATGCTCGCGATCCGTCAGGCTGGCGACGCCTATGTGAACCTGCACGGGGATGATTATCTCATCGCCCGCCCGCTGCTCCTGGCACTCCAAGCCCCGCGCCAGCGTCTGCTCCTCATCGACGAAATAGACCGGGCGGATCACGAGTTCGAGGCCTTCCTCCTCGAGTTTCTGTCCGACTTCACGATCTCGATCCCGGAGCGCGGCACCATCCGCGCGCCCGAGCCGCCGGTCGTCATCCTCACCTCGAACCGCACCCGCGAGCTCCACGAAGCGTTGCGCCGGCGCTGCGTTTATCACTGGATCGGCTATCCGGAGCCGGCGCTGGAAACGCAGATCGTCATGATGCGTGCCTCCATCGTGGCGCGCGCCACCGCCGAACGCGTGGTGGCGGCGGTGGGACGGCTGCGGGCCGAGCCCCTGGCCAAGCCTCCTGGCGTCGCCGAGACGGTGGAATGGGCGGAGGCCGCGACGCTTCTCTACGAGCAGGGCGCCCCCTGGCCTCAGGCCTTCGCCCGCGCGATCGGCGTGGCGCTCAAGGATGGGGACGATCTCGCCTACATGGCGCCCCGCCTCGACGGGCTCCTGCAAGGTGCGGCTGCATGAGCGCGCCTCGGGCGCTGGCGCCCTTCCTGGCCTTTCCGCAGGCTCTGCGCGGCAGGAGCTTCCCGGTGAGCCCCGACCAGACGGAGAGCTTCGTCGCCGCCGTCGGGCTTCTGGGCCCCCGCAGTCTACGCGACGTTCGGCTCGCGGCCCGAGCCGTCTTCGGCCCCGCGCCGGAGCGCTGGGAGGAGTTCGACGCGATTTTCGATGCGGTCTTTCTCGGGCGCGCCATCGCGGCGCCCGCCGAGGGCGGCCCAGAGGACATGCCGCCTGCCTTTGACGCCGCGGGTCTGGAGCTGGAGCCAGAGGCCGCTGAGACCGATCCCTCGGGTGCCGACGCGACGACGGCCGAGCGGCTTTTCGCCCGCCGCTTCGGCGAAAGCGCGGACGAGGCGGCCTTGCGGGCCGTCACCCGCCAAGCCGCCCGCGAGCTGCCTCGGCGCCGCAGCCGGCGGCTCAAAGCGGGCCGGGGTCGCGCCGCGGATCCCCGGCGCGCCTTCCGCGAGCTGCTGCGCCGGGACGGGGAGCTCGCCACCTTGCCACGGCGGGAGCGCCGGATGCGCCAGCGCCGCGTCCTCCTCCTTGTCGACGTGTCGGGCTCGATGAAGTCCAGCACCGACGGCACCCTGCGGCTTGCCCACGCTCTGCGCCAGGGCGGTGAGAGGGTGGAGGTGTTCACGCTCGGCACCCGCCTCACCCGCATTACCCGCGCGGTGGCACTGCGGGACCGCGGCCAGGCCCTAGAGCGCGCGTCGGGCCTCGTCGCGGACTGGGACGGCGGCACGCGGCTGGGCGAAGCGCTCGCGGTCTTTCTCTCTGTGCCGCGCTTTGCCGCCTTTACCCGCGGTGCGCTGACGGTCGTCGTGTCCGACGGCCTGGAGCGCGGCGGGCCCGAGGCGCTGATCGCTGCGATGACGCGCCTGCGCGGCCTTGCCTGGTCGGTGCTCTGGCTCTCGCCGCTTGCTGCCGATCCGCGCTACCGGCCCGAGACCGGCGCGATGCGAGCGATCCTGCCCCTGCTCGACCGCCTCGGCGACGGCTCGAGCCCAGCCGGCATGGCGCGCGAGATCCTCGGCTTCGGCAGGGGAGCCCATCGCCTCGGAGGGCGACCGTGAGGATCGTCGACAGCCACTTCCACATTTGGCGCCAGAAGGACCTGCCCTGGCTCGTCGGTCCGATGCAGCCGCGCATTTTCGGCCCCTATGAGGCGATCCGCCGTGATTACCCGATCGAGGAGTACCGTCTTGATGCCGCTGGCACGGGGGTCGAGGCGGCAGTTTACGTTCAAGCCAATTGGGCGCCCGGACGGGCGGAGGACGAGGTGGCCTGGGTTTCGCAGGAGGCCGACCGGACGGGCTGGCCGCACGCGATCGTGGGCTATTGCGACCTGACCGTCTCGGACCCCTGGCCGGAGCTGAAACGGCTTCTCGCCTATCCACGCTTGCGCGGCGTCCGCCAGCAGCTGCACTGGCACGAGAACCCGCTCTACCGCTTCGCCGCGCGCCCCGACGTCGCGCTCGACCCCCTCTTCCAGCGCAACGTGTCGCGGCTCGCCGATCACGGGCTCGCCTTCGACCTCCAAGTCTTCCCGGGCCAGTTCGAGAGCGCGGGCGCCCTCGCCGACGCTTGTCCCGGCGTGACCTTCGTGCTCCAGCATGCCGGCATGCCGGAGGATCTCTCTGAGACGGGGCTCGCGCGCTGGCGCGAGGGGCTGTCGCGACTGGCGGCCCGGCCGAACGTGGTGGCGAAGCTTTCGGGCCTGGGCACTTTCCTGCGCCGGCTGGACGCGGGCTACGTCGCCCGCATCACGGCCGAGACGCTCGCGCGCTTCGGGCCGGAGCGCTGCCTGTTCGGATCGAACTTCCCGATCGAGAAACTCTGGACCGATTATGCGGCGCTCGTCTCGGCCTACGAGGCCGCGTTGGGGGGAATGGAAGAGGCGGGCCGGGCGGCCGTGCTCGCGGGCACGGCCCGACGGGTCTACAGGCTTTAGAAAGAGGGCACCATGGGGCATGAGGCGCTGGACCCACGTTTTCGCGAACTCATCGATACGGACGCGCCCGTGCGCGCGATCGGCGGCGGATTTACGTTCACGGAAGGGCCCGTCTGGCACCCCGGCGAAGGGGCGCTCTACTTCTCCGACATGCCCGCGGACGTGCGCCGGCGCTGGGACGGCAGCACGGTGCGCGAGGCGGCGCGCCCCTCGAACAAGGGTAACGGCCTTGCGCTAGACCGCGAGCTGAACCTCCTCGTTTGTGAGCACGCGACGAGCGCGCTTGTGCGGATCGGTTCGGGCGGACGGCGGGAGGTGCTGGCGAGCCACTTCGAGGGGCGGGAGCTCAACAGCCCCAATGATCTTTGCCTTCATTCGAGCGGGGCCGTTTACTTCACCGATCCCTGGTATGGCCGCATGCCTGTCTTTGGAGTCGAACGCCCGCGCCAGCTCGGCTTCCAGGGCGTCTACCGCATCCCGCCGAACCCGACGCCAGGGCGCGAGCCGCAGCTCCTCGTGGACCGCTATCTCTTCACGCAGCCCAACGGTCTCTGCTTCTCCCCAGACGAGCGGCTGCTCTATGTGAATGATACGGAGCAGGCGAACATCCGTGTTTTCGAGGTGACTGGGGACGGCTCGCTGCGGGCCGGCCGCCTCTTCGCCACCGGCATCCGCGAGTCGCTGACCCCCGGCGTGCCGGACGGGATGAAGTGCGACGCCGAGGGGAACGTCTGGGTCACTGGGCCTGGGGGGTTATGGATCTACCGGCCCGACGGTCGGCTTATGGGTAAGGTCGCGATCCCGGAGCTCGCCGCAAACCTTGCCTGGGGCGGGCGCGACTGGCGCACGCTCTTCGTCTGCGCCTCCACGTCGATCTATGCGGTGGAGACGCGGGTCGGGCCCCGGATCGAGCCGCACATGCGCGCGACTGCCGCCGCGAACCAATCCGCCGCTCTGGCGGCAGGCGAGGAGCCGTTGCGCCTCGACGCCTCACGATGCGCGCTCATCATCCAGGACATGCAGAACGACGTGGTGATGGACGGCGGCGCCTTCGCCTCATCGGGCTCGCCGCAGCACTGCCGGGAGCAGAACGCGATCGCCAATATCGCCCGGCTTGCCCAGCGCTGCCGCGCTATGGGAGTGCCCGTGATTCATGTGTGGTTCGTAGTGCCGCCCGGCGCGATGGGCCTGACCCTGAATGCGCCGCTCTTCGAGGGCGTGGTGGACGCCAACGCTTTGGTGGAGGGAACCTGGGGCGCCGCCCCGGTCGCGGGCCTTGAGCCGCAGCCCGGCGATTATATCGTCGAGAAGAACCGCATGTCGGCCTGGGAGGGCACGCGCCTGGAGACGATCCTTAAGGCCGAAGGGCGCGATGTAATCATCGAGACGGGCGCCTGGACCAACATGTCCATCGAGCACACCGCTCGCACCGGCGCCGACAAGGGCTACGTCATGGTGATCCCGGAGGACGGCTGCTCCACCATGAACGCGGACTGGCACCGCGCCTCGATCGCATACGCCATGCAGAACGTCGCCCTTGTGACCTCGACCGACGCCGCGATCGCGGCCCTCGGCTGAAGCCCTCAGCTCCGGCGGAGTTCTTGTAAAAAGAAGTGTCCGTCTGAAGGGCGTCCGGATGTCTGATGAGCAGCCACCGCGTATCCTGTGGGAGGAGGCGCGAGAGTTCGGAGAGGCGCCGCTGGACGCGGTCGACGCCCACGAGATGTCCGGATGAAACGGTTACCAGGACGAACTCTGAGCCGGCTTTGGCCAATCGCGCGGCGGCAAGCGCCGAGTCCCGCCCGCCGGAGAACATCATAAGGCAGGTGTCGTCGGCCCGCCCGCGCGCGGCGGACTCCGAGTTGGCGGTATGAAGCCACTACTGTCCGGCTGCGCAGGTGAGATCAGGCATGATATCACACTCATCCCATGGCTCCCGACGAAAGCGGGATATCGATTGATGATCAACTCGGTCGTGAGATGGATGGCCTACATCCTGCGTGCCATGAGGCGCAAGGAGCCGAAAGTGGCTGGGATGTCGTGTACCACCCGAAGTAGCGCGCCCTGTCGCTCATCGTGATCGAGACCCGCCCGGAGCGGCGTCGTCAGCTCCGGGCGGGCAATCGTCCGCACGAGCCTCAGTCCTCAGGCTGAAACGCTAGTCCCGCCACCATGCGCCCAAAGTGCGCGCGTAAAAGCCGGCGGGCCGTCTCGGAGTCGCGGTCGCGCAGTGCTGTGAGAATGCGCCGGTTGGACTCGGCTTGCGATTTTCGCGCTTCGGGCGTGTCGTTCAGGCTGCGCAGGCGCCCCCATCCTGCCGCCGCACGAGCCTCGATGATCAGCTCGAAGATGCGGATGAGGAGGGGATTGCGGGTGACGCGGGCCAGTTCCATATGGAACGCGTAGCCGGCCTCGCGGAACTCCTGCTGGGTCGGAGCCTGCTCCAGATCTTGAAGGCGCAGCTCCAAGCGCACGAAATCGTCCTCCGTCGCGCGGGCAACAATGAGGTCGGCGAAGCCCGGCTCGATCACCATCCGGGCTTCCAGCACGTCGACAGGGCTGACGCGCGGCGTGATCGGCGGAGCGGCTTCCGCCAGGGGGCCAGTGCGCTCAGCGACAAACGTCCCACGGCCGACATGGCGGATGACCCGCCGCTCGCGCTCAAGACGCTGGACCGCACGTCGAATGAGATTGCGGGAGGTGCCGAACCGCACCGCGAGGTCGCGCTCCGGGGGGAGGCGGTCGCCGGGCTCGAAGCGCCCCGAGTCGATTGCGTCGCGCACCTTGCGATAGATCTCGGTCTCGCTAGGGCCGTTTTCAGGCATCAACTCCAAGAGGTCCGCCTCAAGCGGTTCTGCGGCAAGCGCGTTCGTATCGGGGAACTGCGTCATGGGGAGAACTCCCAAGGGGCGGTCGCCAGGGTCATACCCATCCGTTCAATTGATCTCCGGTTCAGGCGTTTCGTCCACGCCTTCGAGGACATCGAGATCCGCGCCCTGATCGGCCTGACGCACGTGGTCGGCGAAGAGGCGCGTCCAGCCCCTCTTATGGTTCTGCACCCGCGGTGGCAGATGTCGCCGCCGCTCTTCCAGGTCAGCATCGGCGACGAGGAGGTCAAGGCGGCGCGCCTCGACATCGAGGAGGATCGGGTCCCCATCGCGCACCAGGCTGAGAGGACCGCCAACCGCGGCCTCAGGTGCGATGTGGAGCACCACGGTGCCGTAATGCGTACCGCTCATCCGGGCGTCGGAGAGGCGAACCATGTCGCGCACCCCGCGTTCCAGCAGTTTCTTCGGGATAGGAAGCATGCCCCATTCGGGCATGCCGGGGCCGCCGACGGGGCCGGTGTTGCGCAAGACGAGGACCGATGTTTCGTCCACCGGGAGCGCCGGATCGTCGATCCGGGCGTAGAGATCCGCCAAACCTTCGAAAACCACGGCCCGGCCCTGGTGGCGGAGCAGGTGCTCGCTTGCAGCCGAGCGCTTGATGATCGCCCCGCTCGGCGCGAGGTTCCCTTTGAGCACCGCAAGGCCGCCGGCCGCATAGACCGGGTGCTCGCGGGGCCGGATCACGTCATCGCCGATGCGCTGCGCACCTTCTAGGTTCTCACCGAGCGTGCGTCCGTTCACACCCCGTTCGTCGAGTTTCAAGTCGGCTTCAAGCTCTGACAAGAGCGCGCGAAGCCCGCCTGCATGGAAGAAGTTTTCCATGAGGTACTGGCCCGAGGGGCGCAGGTTTGCGAGCACCGGAATGGTTCCGACCGGGCCGTCGAAATCCTCGAGCCTCAGCGGGACTCCGGCGCGTCCTGCCATCGCGATCAGATGAATGACGGCGTTCGTGGACCCTCCCAGCGCCATCAATGTGACGATCGCGTTCTCGAAGGCACCGCGGGTGAGGAGGTCGCGAGGGCGCAGGTCCTCCCACACCATGTCGACGATCCGCCGGCCACTCTGCGAGGCCATATGGATGTGGCGCGAGTCGGGAGCGGGAATGGACGCGGCACCGGGGAGGGTCAGGCCGAGAACCTCGGCCAAGGAGGTCATGGTGGAGGCCGTTCCCATGGTCATGCAGTGGCCGGGCGAACGGGCGCCGGCCTCCTCCATGTCGGTGAACTCATCAGCCGTGATGGTCCCTGCCTTCAATTCGTTGAACCAGCGCGTGGTGTCAGTGCCCGATCCGAGCGTCTCGCCGCGCCAGCGGCCGGTCAGCATGGGCCCCGCCGGCACGAAGATCGCGGGCAGGTTCACCGTGGTCGCACCCATGATCATGGCAGGCGTGGTCTTGTCGCAGCCTCCCATGAGCACCACGCCATCGAGGGGATGACAGCGGATCACCTCCTCGACTTCGAGGGCGAGCAGGTTGCGGTAAAGCCCCGTCGTGGGCTTCATGAAGGGCTCACCGAGCGACATCACGGGGATCTCGACCGGGAACCCGCCCGCTTGCCAGACGCCGCGCTTCACATGGTCCGCGCGTTCGCGAAAATGGATGTGGCATGGGTTGAGCTCGCTCCAGGTGTTCAGGATGCCGATGACCGGCTTGCCCTGATAATCCTGACGCGAATACCCGGCCTGGGAGGTGCGCTGGCGATGCGTGTGCCCCATGCGGGTGGGAGTCGCGTACCATTTGGTGCTGCGCAGATCCGCGGGCGTCTTGCGCGTTCGGCTGCGGTCGCTCATTGCGCGGCGACCAGGGCGGGTTCGGCGTGAGCAATCATGAGTTCCTCAAGATCAGCGAGGATGGCATCGAGTTCGCGGATGTCGAAGGGGTCGAGAGACGGGTTGTCGTCGCGGAAAAGATGCGACTCGATGAGGCCGCGCCGCTTCAGCACGTATTTGACCACAGATTGTCGGAAAACGCCGCCCATATTGAGCAGGGGAAGGATGCGGGTGAAGAGTGCACGCGCCTTGAGGGGATCACCGGCCTGGACCGCATCCCAGATCCCCACATGAGCCTCGATGATCTCGCAGGCCGGCATCGAACCGCAGGCTCCGCGGGCATATTCGTCGAGAACGAATCGGCCGCCAGCGCCGCCCATAACGCCGAGGAGATGCGCGGACGGGTCCTCCAGCAGGCCGCTGATGCGCTGCCCGCATGGGACGTTCTCCTCCTTCACGTAACGAATGGTCGGAACCCGCATCAGAACTGCGCGCACGGTCTCGACCGGGAGGGATGATCCGAGGGGGGGAGGTGCGTTCTGCATCACGATCGGCATATCGCCTGCTCCCTCGACAGAGGCTGCAAAGAAGTCGGCGACGCTGTCGGGTTCGCGACCGGCCGAGCGGGGCGCCATCAGCATCAAGGCTGCGGCGCCGCCGCCCGCCGCTTGGCGCGCAAGAGATGCGGAGTGTGAAGGGCTGTCCGCCGAGATGCCCACGATCACCGGAAGGGACCTCCGCCTCGCTTCGCTGAGCACGAGGTCGACCATCATGTGCCGTTCGTCGGGGGTGAGGGTCGCAAACTCGCTGGCGATAGCAGGGTAGACGCAGCCATGCGCGCCGGCCCGGGCAGCATAACTCACGAGACCCTGCAGGCCGGTTGGGTCGCAGCTCCTGTCTGGGTGAAAGGGCGTGGAGAGCACCGGGTAGACGCCGAGTAGCATGGGATAGCCTGCACCAATATAGACCAATAGGTGGCCACTGAACACCAAGCGCGGCCCAATCGCAACCCCATTGACAGATTTGTACGCGTATGGGCAGAATTGGTGAAGATTGGGCGCGACCCGAGCCAAATCGCCTGGGAGGATTTATGACAACCGTTGACCTGCGCGGCATTCGCAAGTCGTTCGGCCGGGTTCCGGTCCTGCACGGTGTCGACCTAGCGATCGCAACCGGCGAGTTCCTGGTTCTGCTGGGGCCGTCCGGCTGCGGGAAGTCAACGCTTCTGCGCCTGGTGGCTGGTCTCGAAGATCCCGATGCCGGGGAGATCCGCATCGGTGGGCGCGAGGTCACGGATCTTGAGCCGCGCGAGCGGGGCGTCGCGATGGTGTTTCAGAACTACGCGCTCTACCCGCACATGAACGTAGCTGCCAATATGGGCTTCGCGTTGCGCATGGCGAAGATGGATCCGGCGGACATCCGTTCCCGCGTCGAGAAGGCGGCATCGATCCTCGGCCTTACCCCCTTGCTGGAGCGCTTGCCGCGTCAGCTCTCGGGCGGACAACGCCAGCGCGTCGCCATGGGGCGGGCGCTCGTGAGGGATACGGCCGTCTTCCTGTTCGATGAGCCCCTCTCGAATCTCGATGCCAAGTTGCGCGTGCAGATGCGCGTCGAAATCAGGGCACTTCACCGGCGCCTCGGCGTCACCTCGATCTACGTCACCCACGACCAGATCGAGGCCATGACCTTGGCTGACCGGGTGGTTGTAATGCGCGATGGCCATATCGAGCAGATCGGCTCGCCTCTGGAGGTCTACGACGATCCCGCCAACGTTTTTGTGGCTGGGTTCCTGGGATCGCCTGCCATGAACCTGCTGCCCGGTCATATCCGCGCCGGTCAAGCGGTCTTCGCGAACGGCAGTGCTCTCCCACTGCCAGAGCACCTGCGCCCGAATGCGAGTGAAGGCCGCCCCATTCTCTACGGCGTCCGTCCGCAAGATCTGACGCCCGGGGGCGACGAGGGTCTTGCCTGTGCCGTTCAGGTCGTGGAGCTGACCGGATCTGAAACCCTGATCCACGCCTCCCTCGGCGGTGAGCCGGTTTGCGTCGCGGTGAGCGAGCGAACACAGATCGCGGCGGGCTCCACCCTGCACCTCGCGCCGCGTCCTCACCGAGCGCGCATCTTCGACGCCCAATCGGGTGTGCGCCTGTGACCCACGATACGGCGGAACCTTCCGGCCATCGGCCTGCCGATGGCGACCCTTTCGGTCTCTCCGGACGAACAGCCCTCGTGACCGGCTCGAGCCGCGGCATCGGCCGGGCCATCGCCAGCATCTTCGCGAGCCGCGGCGCCGCCGTTGCCGTACATTGCCGCGATCAGGCTGAGGCGACGGCTGCTGCCGCTTCCATTTCAGCCCCGGGCCAGATGCCCACTGCCGGTTTTGGCGCCGATCTCGCCGAAGCCGGGGCTGGGCGGCGCCTTGTCGACGAGGTGATCGGGGAATTCGGTTCCCTCGACATCGTTGTGCTCAATGCCTCAGCCCAGGTGCGCCGGCCCTTCGCCGACATTCCTGCTGACGAGTTCGCCTTCCAAGTCGATGTGAATCTGCGGGCGACCTTCGAGATCCTGCAGGCTGCTCTGCCCCGCATGGCCGCAGCTGGCTGGGGGCGGGTGCTGACCATCGGCAGCGTTCAGCAGGTGCGCCCGAATCCGAATCTCGCCGTTTATGCCGCTACCAAAAGTGCGCAGGTCAATCTCGCAATCAACCTTGCCAAGCACTATGCCTGGCGCGGCATTACCGTGAACAATCTTGCACCGGGCCTGATCGACACCGACCGGAACTCGGATCTGAAAGCGGACGGAGCTGTCTATGAACGGCTCCTCCAGACGATCCCAGCCAAGCGGGCCGGCAGCCCGCAGGATTGCGCCTGGCCAGCACTCCTCCTCTGCTCGCCGGCAGGCAGCTACATCACGGGCGCCGACCTTCTGGTCGACGGCGGATTGCATCTTCCCTGAGGGACCCATGACGAGAGCGGCCGTGCCCACCCTTCCATCCAATCTCCCGCTCGCGGACCGCGCGATCGGGCGTGGCGACCTCCAGTGTCGCCCGCAGAAATGGGGCCGCGTGCTCCTGCCTTACGGCTTCTTCCTGCCGGCGTTTCTCCTCGTTGCAGCGGTGTCCTTCATTCCGCTTGGCTATGCCATCCAGCAGAGTTTCCATGCGGCCGATTACATGGGCATGGGTCGCTTCGTCGGGTTGCAAAACTATAGCCGCTTTCTGGGCGACGGGCAGGGTTGGCGCAATCTCTGGCAGGCCTTCGTTTTTGTGGCCGGGAGTGTCGCGATCGCGTTGCCGCTCGGCTTTGCGCTGGCTTGCGCCCTCAACCGCCCCATTCGTTTCCGCGGCCTGTTCCGCACCATCCTGATCCTGCCGTGGCTGGTCTCGAACCTCGTGGTGGCGCTGCTGTGGGCCTGGATGCTCAACGCGCAGTTCGGGCCGGTGGCCTACCTCGTCTCCCAATTGGGCGGCACCCTGCCGAACGCCGTCACGAGCCCAGCTCTCGCGATGCCGGCGCTCATCATTGCGAATGTCTGGCACTCCTATCCGCTCGTAATGATCTTCGTGCTGGCGGCCCTGCAGACAGTACCGGCTGAACTCTATGAGGCCGCGCGCATCGACGGCGCCAGCGCCTGGAATCGCTTCAAACTGATCACCCTTCCGATGGTGCGCAACACCACCCTCGTCGTGCTCGTGCTCACGACGCTGCACACCTTCAACAATGTCACCATGGTCTTCGTCATGACGGGCGGAGGCCCGGTGGGAATGACCGAAACACTGGCGCTGCGAGTGTTCGTTGAGGAATTCAAATATTACCAAACCGGCATCGCGTCCGCGGCTGCGGTGATCATCTTCGCTCTCAACCTGCTCTTCAGCGTCGTCTACATCCGCGTGCTGCGCGGTGAGAACACGGCCAAGGCCTGACAGGAGACCACAATGGCCGCTCGCCGCTCCACTGCACGGATATCTGATTGGATCACGTACGGGGCCCTCGTCTGTGCGAGCCTCTTTGCGCTGCTTCCGCTGCTCTGGGGGCTTTCGACATCGCTCAAGCCGCCGACCGAGGTGAGCGCGTGGCCGCCAACATGGATCCCGCACACACCCACCTTGGAGAACTACGCCGCCGTTCTCGCCAATCCGAAATACGTTCGCTACCTCCTCAATACGCTCGGGGTCACGTTCGTGGTGATGCTGCTCGGCATCGGACTTGCGGCCCATGCTTCCTGGGTCGTGGCCCGAACGCGTTTTCGCGGCAAGAGCGCCATGATGTTCCTGATGTGGGCCACCGTGATGATCCCCGGCGTGTCCATCATCGTGCCGATGTACCTGCTCTCAGTGGATCTCGGCCTCTACGATACCTACACGGTGCTCGTCATCGTCTACTGCGCTTCCGTGGTGCCGACGCTCGTCTGGCTGCTGCGCGGTTTCGTGGCCAGCATCCCGCAGGAGCTGGAGGAATCCGCCCTGATCGACGGATCGAGCCGCGCGGGTGTTTTCTACCGCATTGTCGTGCCGCTCATGCGGCCAGGGTTCGGCGCCGCCGCCGTGCTGGTTTTCGTGACGGTCTGGAACGAGTTCCTGATCGGTTACGCGCTGGTCTTGGGCGATGAGCACCGACTCATCCAGGTCGGCGTCTACTACTTCGTGACCGATGTTGGCATCGAATGGGGGCCGCTCATGGCGGGGATGATCATCTCGGCGCTGCCGATCGTGATCCTGTTTGCGGCGCTCCAGAGATACTTCATCCAGGGCCTCACCGGAGGTGCGGTCAAAGGGTGACAATCCGGCTCGAGATACTCCCGTGCGGGGCCGGATGTAACAATCAGCGGGAGTCGACGAGGAACACCAAAAGGGAACACAACCATGCAGATCACCCGTCGCCTCGCTCTAGCGGGCACTCTTGCGCTGAGCCTCACCGGCAACGCACTGGCCCAGACCCAGACCACGATTGAGCTCTGGAGCTTCCTCGATCCCGTGCAGGACAACGCCCGCTCGAAGGCGCTCAAGCACGTGATCGATACCTTCGAGACTGCCAACCCCTCAATCAAGGTCAAGACGAGCGTCATCCAGTGGCAGGAGATCAGCCCACAGCTGCTCCGGGCCGCCCGCGCCGGCCGTGTGCCGGACGTCGTCATGATCTTCTCGCCCCAGCTCCAAATGCAGATTGCCGCCGGCACGCTCGCTCCCTTGGATGACCGGCTTGCGAAGATGCCGGACCGCAGCGACCTCGTGGTGCTGTCCGAGGGCAAGGACCGCAAGGGCGCCACTTATGCGGTCCCGTGGGAGATGCGCGTCAGCGGAATCATGTACCGCAAGGACCTGCTCGAAAAAGCAGGGCTGCCGGTGCCCAAGACCCTACCCGAACTCGCCGAGACGGCGGGCAAGCTCGGCGTCGAAGGCCGCATCGGTTTCGGCACCGGCTTCAAGGCCACGAACCCAGATGCCGGCATCGCCTGGTTCCTGCCGACGGCCATCGGGATGGGCGCCAAGGTGCTGAAGCCTGACGGCACCGCGGACTTTGCCTCCCCTGAGATGGTGCAGCTTGCTCAGTTCACGCACGACCTCGTCCACAAGTACAAGGCCATGACGTTGGACTCGGCCTTGATGGGCGACACGGAGGTCCAGCAGCTGGCCGAGGGCGGGCGCACGGCTTTCATCGCCAAGGGAAGCCACCGCCTGCAGTTCATCCGCGACAAGTCGGGTCTCGGCGACAACGTGCAGCTGATGGTGGCACCGACCTTCACGGCCGGCAACCCGGCTCCCGCCATCGTGCAAGGCTGGAGTCTTGGCATCCCGAGGGCGTCCAAGAGCCAGGACGCGGCGTGGCAGTTCATCCAGCATTGGACCTCGACGGAGGTCCAGGTCTTCCAGGCCGAGAAGGCCGGCTACCTGCCCGTCCGTCGTAGCGCCGCCAATGCGCCCGTCCTCAAGGACCCGAAGAACGCACACATCGGTTGGGCCCTCGACTATGCGGCTCAGCATCCCTTCGAGTTCAATTGGCCCGAAAACCCTGACTTTCTCTATGCGACGCTGGCCAAGGCGCTTGAGCAGGTGGTGACCAACCAAGCACCTCCGAAAGAGGCTCTTCTTGCCGCCGAGAAGGCCTACGCGGCTGGTGCGAAGAGCAACTAGCAGCATGGCTCGCACAACCATCGTCTCGTCCGTTGATACGTCGAGAACCCGCTACGAGCGACCGGTTCTGATGGTCGGGGACAAGCCGTTCCTCTACCGGGGCGCGCAACTCCGAGCCGACACCATGAGGCTGAACCTCGGCTGGTCGGACGACGAGATTGGGGCGGTGGTCAAACGTCTGAGTGCTGACGGCTTCACGGTCGTCAGCATTCCCCTGTTCTGGAGCGATGTCGAACGCGAGAAGGACCACTTCATATGGGACCGGGTCGACCGCTTCATTGCCTGGTGCGCCGCGGCCGATCTCAAGCTCGAGATTGCCTGGTTCGGCTCGGACTCGACCGCCTATAGCTGCGGCACGGGCGCCAACATGGATCGGGTACCGGACTATGTGGCTGCCGATTATACCCTTGTGACCAAGGCGGACGGCAGCGTCTTCCGGACGCCCACCCACGGGCGCGTTCTCCTCGACAAAACCGATCCTGCGCTCCTCCAGCGCGAGAGCTTCGTCATCAGGCAGTTGATGGAACGCGTGGCTGAGCGCGACGCGGCGCTCGGCGGCAAGCACACCGTCGTTGGGGTTCAGCTGCTGAACGAACCGGCGGTCTCGACCGTTCGCGACAATGCTCATGAATTTCCCGCGATCCCGCGCAGCTTCAGCGCGACCAGCAACGCTCTCTGGCAGCGGGGCCAATACCGCGACGAGGCGCAGTTCCGGCGCGACGTGCTCCTGGACTACTTGAGCGGTTTGGCCGACGCCGTGAAGAACTCGCCTTACTCGGTCTGGACGCGCTGCAACCTGTGCCGGCAATCGGATGCCATCCCGATCCGGGAGAACGAGGAGCGGCGTAAGCGCGGCGAGGCGAGCCTCGATTTCATCGGGATGGATCCCTACACCCACGATCTCGGCTACCTACTCGCCTATGGCGGTAACGCGCTATGGTCGCACGGCGGCAACCTGCCGATGATTATGGAGAATTGGGCCGGTGGATCAGCGATCGACTTCGTGGTGCTCACGACCCTCGCGGGCAGCGCGCCGAGCCACCATTACAGCGTGATCGAGTCGGAGAGCCTGTCCGACACCACCGGCTATCCCGGCGTCTATGGACGGGACCTGAAGCAGCGCGTGGCTGTGGACACCGGGGATACCCTCCGGCATCGAGTGGTGAACCGGCTCCTGCACAAGATCTGGCACGACATCGCCACGCGAACCCCCCTCCAAGCGGGTGGGCGTACGCTTGCCTTCTTCAACCCACAAGGGCGGCTCGCCGCCAGCGAAGCTGCAACGCTTGAGGATATCTCGCTGGATTTTCGAACTGAACAACAAGGAGCAGGAATAGCGATCAGACGATCGAATTTGGAGATTGTACTGGCCGCTCACGGACGCTGCGAGTTCAGGCTGCCATCCTCCCTGGAGATCACACAGGTGAGCGTCGGCGCTTTCGATGCCTCAAATCGTTGGGTTGCAGATGGCGTGCGTGGGACCGGAATGCGCGATGACTGCCACGTCATCGAGTTAGCCGCAGATGAGTGCCTGCTCCTGAGCCATGCGCCACCAAGCCTGGCCAAATGATCCTAACACTGAGGTTCAGGAGCGTTTCTCATTCAGAGTGACGTCCCGAAAAGAAGGTTGTGAGCAAATCCTTTCCAGTTGGAGCGAAGCTCAACAAGGAAGCCACGTAGCGGCACCTCGCCTAAAGTTGTCCCTGGACTCGCGCATTGAGGGGCAACAGGTCCGCATTTGGCGCGATCCAACTGGACTGAAATCTGCGGAAGCTCGGCGTTCACGATACATAAGGAACGATAGCTTTCTGCTGTCCGCTTTCGACAGCCGCCATTCTACCTTCAGCCGATATCTGACGCTGAGACTGTGGCGGTACAGAGCCGCCCTGGGTCAGACGTGGAAGGTGTGCAAAGTGACAGCCGGACTGGGTCTTATTGGCCCGGAGAACGCCGTGCTTCCAGCCCCGAAATGGGCGTCAGAATGCGCCGCATTTCGGCGGACCAGAGACGGCGTTGGGCTGGAAAACCCAAAGACGCGCGCGACTTGCGGTGCCCGACGCGAGCAGTGAAACGTAGCTATTACAGAGACTTAGGTGTGGCGGAGGGAGAGTCCGTTGTACTATTGTTCACCCCGATCCATGACTGTCCGGAAACTGCTGATTTTGCAGACTAAAACTCACCAATCTGCTTGTCCACGTTCGCTGCTGTTCGCTAGAATCCGGCTCGCCTGTTGGGGCCCATGTTGGGGCCAAATACGAAGCGAGCACCATGGCTCAAGCTGTCAATCGCCTCACCGCACGAGCGGTGGCAACCCTCAAGAAGCCTGGCCGCCACTCGGATGGGGGTGGGCTCTACCTCTCGATCTCGCCTGACGGCTCTCGCCGGCGCTGGGTCTTCCTCTTCCGCTGGAGCGAGCCCAATACAGCAGGTCCTGGCAAGCTGCGGGAGATGGGGCTCGGCAGCGCCACGATGGTAAGCCTTGCCCGTGCTCGCGAGGTGGCTGCGCACGCCCGCACGCTCCTCGCTTCAGGACAGAACCCGCTTACCGAGCGCGAGGCCAAGCCACAGGTCCCAACCTTTGCCGTCATGGCCGAGGAGGTGATCTCCTCCTTGGAGACGGGCTGGCGCAACCCCAAGCACCGGGATCAGTGGCGCATGACCCTCACGCGCTACTGCGAGCCCCTCGCCGGCATCCCTGTCGATGCCGTCAACACAGATCACGTGCTCGCTGTTCTGAAGCCGCTTTGGCTCAAGGTGCCCGAGACAGCCTCGCGCCTGCGTGGCCGCATCGAGAAGGTGCTCGATGCAGCTAGGGCCGGGGCATCGCACGGGCGAGAACCCGGCCCGCTGGCGCGGCCACCTCGATCATCTGCTCCCGCCGGCTCGTAAGTTGACCCGAGGACACCACAAGGCGCTGCCCTACGAGCAGGTTCCGGAGCTAGTCGCGCGCCTGCGGGCGAGCGGGTCGACGAGCGCCCTGTGCCTGGAGTTCACGATCCTGACGGCTGCTCGCAGCGGCGAGGCCATGGGTGCGCGCTGGGCTGAGTTGGATCTGGAGCGTGGGATCTGGACGGTGCCGGCCTCCCGCATGAAGGCAGGTCGCGAGCACCGGGTGCCCCTGAGTGGCCGCGCAATGGCGATCCTGAGCCGTATGCACGAGGGGAGGGTGGGGGACTTCGTCTTTCCGGGGCTGAAGGGTGACCGGCCCCTTTCGACCATGGCTCTCGAGATGGTGCTGCGGCGCATGAAGGTGGATGCGACGGTGCATGGCTTCCGGTCTGCTTTCCGAGACTGGGCGGCCGAGCAGACGAGCGTACCGCGGGAGGTTGCCGAGGCCGCTCTGGCTCACGTGCTGGAGAACAAGGTCGAGGCTGCCTACCGCCGCTCAGACCTGTTTGAGAAGCGCCGTGGCCTCATGGAGCAGTGGGCAAAGCACTGTGCAGCGTCGTGATGTGAGCGCATCCTGAGGCAGAGGGAATGGGATTGGGAGCCGTCGCATGGGCCATGGCGGACGACGCGCAGGGGCTGGACGCAAGCCAAACTTCGACTTTTACGAGCGGCTTTGGATCGGCATTGAGTACGAGCGACACGCTGCTGCCGCAGCCAAGGCTCATGCTGACGAGCATGCTCGGGCTACGGATCCAACACTTGAGTACATCAACGATCTGTACGAGCAGATCCAAGACGTAAGCATTGAGGAGCGTCAGAAACGACTTCGGAAGAAGAGGCCGATCGGAGAGGGCGATCACAACCTCGACAATTTAGTCGGTGACCTGCGCGCTTGGCTAGAGAAAAGAGGCTCACGGTGGATACCGGCTCCCCGTCGAATTTATGGTCAGCGCAAAGCAATCCTTCAGGCTGTTGCTGCTGCCGCTTCCGAGCAATTCGGTGTCCCGGTCTCACCGCGCTTCGTCGAAGCCTGCCACGAGGAGTACCGGAGCAACTTCCCGCGGCGCGACCTGGAAACTTGATTTCTGGGCATATCTTGGAGGGGTGATTCGCGAGGGTGCGAGAAGGCGTCCGTGAACGCGGGAAGGTCCCGCGTTGCCACGGAGAACAGCCATGGACGCGAAGCACGCGTACACAATCCCCCAGGTGATCCGGGTCACCGGGACAAGCCGCACCACCCTCTACGCTGAAATAGCCGCGCAGCGCCTGAAAGCGAGGAAACTCGGCCGACGCACGCTCATCCTCGCCGACGATCTGCGTCAATGGCTTGAGACCCTGCCGGCCCTGAAGGCAGAGGTGACGCGATGAAGAGCCAACGCTCCGCTATCGACTTCGCCGCGGTGAACCGCACCGCTACAGGCACACTTCCGGCTCTTCTGCAGCGTTGGCTGCCGAATGGCCGGCGGAAAGGTCGGGAGTGGGTCGCCTGCAACCCTAAACGCGCCGACCGAACCCCGGGCTCCTTCAAGGTCAACCTCCTCACCGGCCGCTGGGCGGACTTCGCCACTGGCGATCGCGGCGGCGACGTGGTCAGCCTTGCGGCTTACCTGTTCGATCTCTCCCAGGGCCAAGCAGCCCAACGCCTTGCCCAGATGCTCGGCCTCGTCCTCACGGGAGGCCAGCATGGATGATCTGGCTCGCGATCCCTTCCGCCCTCTGGAGCCCCTATGTGTGCCGAAGACCATGACCGAGGCAGCGGATCCGTGGTGCCCCATCGCCCCTGTTCCGGGTGACGCGGGCGACCCACGTGAGGAGTGGCTCTGCCGCCTTGTACCCTCCTCCAGGTATATCCGCTCGTGGGCCTACCGGGATGGTGAGGGCCGGGTGTTGTGCCATGTGGCTCGCTTCGACCTCTTGAACGTGGATGGCTCTCCCAAGCTCGACAAAGATGGCAGGCCGGCCAAGAAGTTCCGTCCCATCACCTTCTGCTCGGGCCCGAGTGGCCGGCGTGAGTGGCGCCAGAAGAGCCTGCCGGACCCGCGGCCGCTCTACAACCTCGGTCACCTCGTGCTGAGACCTGATCAGCCGGTGCTGGTGGTCGAAGGCGAGAAGACCGCGGACGCTGCAGCCGGTCTCTTCCCAGAGCATGTGGTCACCACCTCCATGGGCGGTGCAGGTTCTGCGGCGACAGCCGATTGGACGGCGCTGGCGGATCGCGATGTCGTAATCTGGCCTGACAACGATGAGCGGGGTGCAGCCTACGCGGCTGCCGTTCGCGAGCGCCTGATTGCAGCGGGTGCTCGGTCGGTGCGTGTCATCGCTCTCCCGGAGGCCCTCCCGCCGAAGTGGGACCTTGCCGATGCCTGTCCTGCGGGAATCGAGTTCAACGACCTCGCAGCCCTCGTCGGCACCGCGCGAGCCGTGTCCGAGTCTGCCGTCACTTGACCGGCGGGATTCAGAATGCGCTCGGACGGGCTGTGGTTCGACCCTGGTGGTCAGCACAGCGAGATCTGGCTCACCTCAGCCTTTGTGGTCGAGGCCGAGGGACGAGCCCTCGGGGGGTGCAACTGGTCGCTGGTTCTCGCCTGGGCCGACCGCGATGGACGGAAGCACCGCGCCGTGATCCGCCGCGCTGATCTGGCCGGCGACGGCACGGATGTGCGGCAGATGCTCGCCGACCGCGGCCTCACCCTAGCGGGCGGTCGAGGCGCACGCGAGCGCCTGGCCCAGGCGCTGGCGGGTGTGTCCTGCACCAGCCGTGTGACGCTTGCTGAGACCACAGGCTGGCGTGATCGAGCCTTCGTCCTGCCTCATCGCACCATCGCCAAGGCCGGTCAGGAGCCTGTCGTCTATCTGGGGCGAGAGGCCGGTACGCACTTTGCCGAGAAGGGCTCCCTCGCCGAGTGGCAGGACGAGGTTGCATCCTCAGCAGACGGGCACCACCGGCTGATCTTTGCCCTCGCGCTGGCCCTTACTGGTCCGCTTCTTGAGCCACTCGGGATGGAGGGCGGCGGCTTCCACTTCTTTGGTCCATCCTCCTGCGGCAAGACCACCCTCCTGCGTCTTGCCGGCTCTGTGTGGGGTGGGGGTGGCGAACTCGGCTTCGGGCTCACCTGGCGCACCACCGACAATGCTCTTGAGGGCGTGGCGGCCGGCCACAATCACACGCTGCTCGCTCTGGACGAGATCGGGCAGATCGATCCTAAGGCTCTGGGCGATGCCGCCTACGCGCTGGCGAACGGTCAGGCCAAAGGGCGCATGCGTGCTAACACGGACCTACGGGTGAGGGCACGCTGGCGTGTGCCGGTGATGTCTTCAGGTGAGATCACGCTGGCCGAGCGCATCCGAGAGGGTGGCCTCGGCCGCAAGGTTCGGGCCGGTCAGGAGACACGCATCGTCGACCTACCCGCGGAGGCTGGCACCGGCTTTGGTGTGTTCGATCATGGAGGTGGGCACTCGAGCGCCGATCCTCTCGCACGCGCCATCCGGGAGCAGACAGCCCGGCTCTATGGCACGGCAGGGCCAGCGTTTGTTGAAGCGCTGGTGTCGCGGCCGGACATGATCGAGGTGGCACGCACGCTGGTGCGCGCGATCACAGATCGTCTTGCGCCTAAGGGATGCGACGGACAGATCGCCCGGGTCGCGGCGCGCTTTGCCCTTGTGGCAGCCGCCGGCGAGATCGCGATTGAATGCGGAATCCTGCCGTACAGCGTGGGAACGGTAGCGGATGCGGTCCAGCGGACCTACGAGGCGTGGCTTACGCGCCGCGGTGGGGCAGGGCGGCGTGAGGATGATGTGGCGATCGCTCTGGTCAGCGAGTTCCTGCAGCGCTTCGGCGAAGCACGCTTTGCACCCTGGCACGGAGCGGCTGCCAAGGCAGAGTTTGGCTCCCTCGGTTTCACAAGCGGACGTGTCATCCCGGATCTCGCGGGCTGGCGACGTGACGGGCACTTCCTGATCAATCCCGCGACCTGGAACGAGATCACACGCGGCTATGACGGGCGTGCTGTGGCTGCTGCGCTCGCAGCAGCGGGCTACTTGGAGCGGGGCAGCAACGGCAGGAACTCGCAGCCTGTGACTGTGGAAGGCCGCAAGCAGCGCGTCTACGTGATCCGCGCCTCCATTCTGGAAGCTGGCAGTGATGAATGAGCGTGACCGCTCTGCTGTCTAGCGGACGTCGTCGCATCCGTGACGTTGCAGAGGTGTTCCCGATGTTCCCGTGTTCCAACACGGCCTAAGCGCCCGTGGCGGCACGGGAATTCAGGGAACACCTACTGTGGATCGCAGCCTCTGGCTGGGTGTTCCGGTGTTCCAGCAGCACACGTGCTATTTTCCAAAGAAAGCTCTTTGTCAGCAGAGACTTGGGCGGCTCGGAACACCTAGAACGCCTGGAACACCGCACGATCAGCAGCAACGGCAGGACCAGCGCAGACGATCAGAGACGAGGCGCCTAGGTGCGGGTCCTGTAAAGGTCTACTCAACGCCAACGGGATTTGTAGCGCAAACCCGACCTCGCCCACTCCGACAGCTGACTCAGCCGCTCCGCTGCAATAGCCTTTAACGACGGGTGTGTAGCTCAGTTGGTCGAGCCGCTGGCTCTTAATCAGCGGGTCCAAGGTTCGAATCCTTGCACACCCACCATGGGTTTTGTTAGCGAAATCAGTCACCTAGAGAGATGTCGGCGAGGCGCTGCATTAGGCGTTTGCTCGGCTGGGGTAACGCTGGGGGTAACAGATCGTACCTGGTAGACGCGTCAATGTGCGCCTCACATGAGTGCAACGACGCGAGCGCCTATCTGCAGACTGGTCAGACCAAGTCCTTAATGCATGGTGTGCACCCCGCGGGTGCCCCGCTCCACGTGGGGGCTCAGGCTAAAAGGTCGTGGTACTCTTTGTGCCGCCGCAGCCAGGCTGCAGCGTAGCCACAGTAAGGGGTGATCTTCCGACCCTCCTGCCGAGCGATCTCCGCCACGCCCGTCATCAGCTTGCCGGCGGCTCCTGTGCCGCGCAGCTGAGGTGGGGCCTCCACATGGTAGATGGCTAGTACCTCACCCTGACGGCGGTAGCTTGCGAACACGACCTGCCCATCCACGTCGAGCTCGAACCGACTGCGCTCTATGTTGTCTTGGATGGGATCGGCCACGTTCGCACCCATGCTGTTACTCCTCACGCCAACCCAGTGCTGCATCCCCCGTTCCAGATCGCAAAGATCCAATGCGCACCACAACGATCCGCTGGAAAACTGCTCTATGCCCCGTGCTCTGAAGCCCAAAACTCTGACCCGCATCACGCCCGCTCGAGAAGGCAGCACCTACCAGCTTGAGGTTGAGGATGAGGCCGGCAAGCGGGTGCTCTTTGCGCTCACGTCCGACCAGGCTCTGCTCCTGGCTGAGCAGCTCGATGGGCTCTTGGCTGATGAGGAGGAGGAACTACATCCCAGGCCTGCAGTGGCCCTTCAGCCCGTCTCTGCAGCCCCACGGGAGCAGGGGAGCCTTGGGACGGTGAAGTGGTACAACGAGGTGAAAGGCTTTGGCTTCGTCGTACCGGACGGAGGAGGGGAGGAGCTCTTCCTCCATCGCTCGGTGCTGGAGCAGGCAGGCTTGAGTGACCTGGCTGAGGGTACGCGGGTGCGCGTGCACGTTGGTCTGGGTAAGAAGGGGCCTCAGGTCAGCACGCTGGCTCTCGCCTGAAGGTACGGCGCCCTGACAGCTGCTCGCAAGGGCATACTGCCCAGGGACGAAGGCCCAAGGGCGCGTCAGCTCCCATCCCAGGCATGAATGGGAGAGTACTCGAAGGCAGCGGCATCAAGGTCACAGAACGCAGGATCTACATTGCCGGGATGAGCGCCCTCGGCCGATCTCTGCTCCACATGTCCTCGGCGGTTGAGGTACTGACCGTCGGAACGATACAGATCGCCCGTGCTACCGCTGCATTGCGGCTCGGGTGATCTGGTCTGGTCCAATCTCCTCCACTGCAGTTACG
>DASZAZ010000064.1:0-63541 GCA_035944635.1 Microvirga sp. | reverse complement strand
GCAACCTGCTCTACACGGGCGTCACCCGTGGCAAACGCCTCGTGGTGCTGGTGGCGCAGAGGAAAGCCATCGGCATTGCTGTGCGAGGCGGGAGCATGAAACGGCGATGGACCAAGCTCAAGGAATGGATGGCCGAGGCAGGACCCGCGAAGACCGCATCTGCCTACTCGGTTAAAGCAACAGGTGCGGCTCCAAGGCAGCGGGCTGCATAGATCCTTGCGATCAAGTCAGACCACTACGGCTTTCCACGTTCCTTCGCCTCTGCTGCGACAGCCCGGCAGCGGTCAAGTAGCGCCTGAACCCGCATCTTGCGGCAGGTGGTCCGCATGGCAGCGGCTCGGGCCGTGTCTCCCTCCTGCTCTACCTTCAGGGCTGCACGAGCGAGAAGATCGGCTCGGGCCTCAGCGAAGGTGGCCTCCTGGTGCAGGGCTCGGGCGAGGTCATTTAGGGTGAGATAAGGCTTGCGCGGGCTCAGCATGGGGTCAGCCTAGCACGCGCTGAGACCCTCCCGGCTGGTCTCGGGCACCCACCTCAAGGGGGGCTCGCCAGCACCTCATCCACCCATGCAGGTACTGTTTCACCCGCTGGTCCGTATCGCCGCTCGTCGAACACATGAGCGTTATCCGATGGCTCCAGGTTGATCTCGCAGGTCCTGATGCCAAGACCCTTTGCTTCCGTGACAAAGCCAGCCGCTGGGTAGACCGACCCTGACGTTCCAATCGCCACGAAGAGGTCGGACCCGTGCAGCGCATCAAAGATCTCGTCCATGCGGAGCGGCATCTCACCAAACCACACGACGTGAGGACGAAGTGAGCCCGTGTGCCCGCACCCTGGACACGGCACCTCGGTGCTGAGGTCCAGCCGCCACGAAACGACGCTCTCACATCTCGATGCTCTGGGTGCACAGGAACAGGTCGCCTCCACGGGCCGCAATCTCTGCTTCCAGGTGTGCCAAGGCTGCATGCGCCGCATTCGGGAGAGCATCCAGCAGGTTCTGGCGGCGCATGTTGTAGAACTCGTGCACCCGATCAGGATCGTGGGCGAACGCTTCGGGGGTCGCGAGCTTCATCAAATCGAACTTGGCCCAGATGCCAGTACCAGCTTTGTCGCGGAAGGTGCCAAGGCCGCTCTCGGCCGAAACGCCCGCTCCGGTCAGAACAAAGATCCGCATCGTTGCCCGGCTCCATCGAGCAGCCCCAAGGCTGGCTCCCGCACCCGCTCAACATGAAGCCTGACGGAGCGCCTCCGATAGGTAGTCCACAAAAGCGCGAACCTTATGTTGAAGATGGCGCGCTGTCGGGTAGACGGCAAACACGTGCCGCGCCGCAAACCCATAGTCGGGCAGCACCCGTACCAGTTCACCCCTCTCTATACAGGGCTTTGCGACGAACGACGGTAGCGTGCCAATGCCAACCCCGGACACCAAGAGATCGCGCAGCATCAGGCTATTGTTTGCCGTAACCCTCGCCTGCACCGCAAAGGACACGACGCCCTCCGGCCCATTAAGCGTCCACGTCGTCGGGTGATCGGCCAGCGTATAGGCAAGACAGGTGTGCTGGTGCAGATCATCAATGCGGCTCGGGGCGGCATTCGTCGCCAAATAAGACGGCGCAGCGCAGATGATCTGATCCACATCTGCTAGACGGCGAGCCACCAGCGACGAGTCGGCAAGCTCAGCCCGGATCCGGATCGATACATCGAACCCACCTCCGACCACACCGAGAAGCTGGTCACTCAACGTGAGATCCACCTTCAGCTTAGGGTACGCTTCAAGGAAGTTCGGCAGTAGGGGCGACAGGATCGTGAGCCCAAAAGACATGGGTGCGTTCACCCTCAGCCGTCCCGTGACTTCGGTCGCCTTCTCGGAGACGTTGCGCTCCAGGTCCTGGAGCCCATCGAGCCATCGACAGCATTCGGAGAAGTAGAGGCTGCCCGGCTCGGTCAGGCTCATGCGGCGCGTTGTTCGCTGGATCAGAATTGCGCCAAGGTGCTCCTCCAGTTGCCTGATTTGGTTGCTCAGGCCCGCAGGTGACATCGCCAAGTCCTCGGCAGCCCGGCTGAAGCTCCCAAGCTCGACGACACGCCGGAACGAGCGCATGGCGGCAAGTAGGTCCATATTCTTTCCTGCGGGCGAAAGGTGTCTTCGCAACTCAGCAGATTATCGTCGCGACCTATTCGATCAATCTCCCCCTCACCAGCCGCGCTGACGGGCAAAGGTGCCCTCCGGCCTTCGGCGATCACTGATGGGGACGGACAATGACACTCAAGACCATCGTTACTGCCGCTACACTGGCGGCGGCAATTCTTCCCGTGGCTGCCATCCATACGGCAGCCGCAGAGCCCACAAAGCCTTCTGTCGTTCGCTCAGGCTATGTCGAACAACTGACGCCCGAGAACAGCTTTCTTGTTCTCGTGGACCTTCAGGACATGTTCGGCCTGACCATCGGGTCCATCGATCAGACGGCACTCATCAACAATGCAGTCGGTGTGGCTAAGGCGGCAAAGGTGTTCAACGTGCCAACGGTGCTCGCAACAGCGAACGCCCGGACCTTTGCGGGGCCATTCTTTGCGCAGGTGACCGAGGCACGCAACGAGCTACCGGTGTACGACCGAACGGCCATCAACGTCTGGGACGACCATCGGGTGGTTGAGGAGATCAGGCGCTCTGGCCGCAGGAAGATTGTCATTGGCGGGCTCTGGACCGCGAACTGCGTCATGCTACCTGCGCTGTCAGCGCTGGCGGAGGGCTATGAGGTCTACATCCTGACGGATGTGTCAGGTGACATCAGCCGCGAGACCCATGACCGTGCGGTTCAGCGGCTTATTCAGGCTGGTGCAACACCGATCAACTGGATTGCGCTCATGCTGGAGTGGCAGCGCGACTGGGCGCGTAAGGAAACGGCTGGCAAGGTCGGTGAGATTGCCAAGGCTCACGGTGGTGCGTGGGGGCTTGGAGCAAGCTATGCGGGTGCAATGCGGGTTGGCTCGGAAGGTCACTAGCGGATCTGGGCAGGAGAGTGGCCATCCACTCTCCTGCCGCTCAGGTCTACGCCAAGTGGGTACCAGCCGTGAGATACGGGGAACGTTGCATCCTCGCGACAGGCTGGAAGCTCATTCCAATTAGCGCAAAGCAACCATCGAACTCCTCAATGTTCCTCGACCGCAATGGAGCGGCCCTGACCTTCGGCCTGACTGAGGCGCGTGGCCTTGTCTTGGATAGGGGTGAAGGGCTGCGAGGTTGGCTGGAGGTGCCGATTACTCGAAAGACCATGCCGTCGCGCGGCCGTACCTGAACTTGATAATCCCAGAGGGAAAGAAGCCTTTCGCAGCCGCACGAAGTTCAAGCTGAGGACACGGCCGCACAAGCAAACCGTCCGTAATCGGAAGTCCATCTGATCGTTGGCTGGCTCTCCGCCAACCATTAACTAGGATATCGCTCGAACTCAGGCAGTTCGTGCGCGGTCTTCATCCAAGCAACCCGCTCGGCCGTCTGTATGTGAACCTGCGCGGGCAGGAGGTCGGGCTGGTCGAGCGTGCCGGTCTGCACATCGATCATTCCGGGAAGGACCTGCTCATTGATGTAGAAGAGCCCCGTCCCGAAGTCGCCGCAAAAGAGCCTGCGACCATGCTCCGATGACTCGTAGGTTTTTGGAGTGCCGACGATGCTCACCTGATCGGCAGGCACCATCGCCCAGCCCACCATCGGAGCACCTGCATGGCGACGGCAGTCCGAACAGTGACAGAGTGCATGGTGAAGCACCTCGTCTGGCATCTCGTACTTGATGCGCCCGCAATGGCATTGGCCTTGTAGCTTCATCTGTTTTCTCCCCTACTTCTCTGTGCAAGGCTCGGCCTACGACCGATGCTCGGTTGCGACCGCCTCCTGAAGCCAATCTGCCTTCTCCCCTGAAATACGACCGAACCGAGTGATCCTCCCGCGCACGTAGCCGCGCGAGACCATACGGTCTGCCTCCGCCACCCGGCACTCCGCATCAGCCAAGCCGCCAATCGCGTCGTGGACTGCCATTCGAAGGGCTTTTGCAGCGTCCCCTTCGGCTGCCTCGACATACGATGCGGCAATTTCTTCCACGTCACGGCTCACGGCGCAGGCTCCGAGCATGTTCCCGATTTGTTCTATTCTGGGACGCCGAGGCTCCGCGTCAATGGCCAAGGTTGAGGGTGAGGATTGTGGGGGTAAGCCTGCGGGGCCATTGACGGACCACTCGCGATTCGCAGCCGCATCATCGCCGCGCGAAGTGGTCTTTCGCCGTGAGCTTCTGCGTTGGCAGGCGGATCGCCTCCGACGCGAAGATCTCCTGCTTCAGGAATGCCTCTTCGACCGATGCTGAGGTCTCTGGCAGGTCGATGTACCAACCCTTCGGAGACCCGTCCGAGCCATCCGACCAGCGGTAGCCCCTCCCCTTCAGGATGTCCTTGCAGTCAAAAGGAGCGTCCTTGGCCCAGAGGCGGATCGTGCTCTGACGGGGGCTCTCCAGCAAGGCAGCAAGCGCAGGTCTTCCGGACACCTTCAGGGGTAAGGCGAGGATGTGCAGGAGGGCGTGGCAATCGTCACTCGCCCGATGGCCGGTGTGGAAGAGGCCGTACTGGCTGAGAATGTAACCGAGTTTCTGCGCATCCAGCGCCTCATCCCGCCAGGGGATCTGCTCCATCGAGCAGGCCCAGTTCATCTCCTGGAACAGCGGCCAATGACGCTCGCAGATCGGGAGGTCGAACTTGGCATTGTGGGCAATCACGATCCCCGCACCGGCCACAAACGCCTCGATGTCCTCGACTGCAATCAAGCGGCCCTGAACATCCGCGTCGGAGATCCCGGTCAGGCGGGTGATCTCAGGTGGGATTGGGGCCGAGGGCTGGCGCAACTGGCTGAAGGTGCCGGTCACGCGAAAGACAGTGCCGTCACGTCCGTACTCGAACTTGATCATCCCAAGCTCGATCACCTCAGCAGTCGCCGTGTCGAGCCCGGTCGTCTCCACGTCCAGGACGACACCCACGAACGTTCGCTCACCGCTGGGAGGCTCACAGAAGGACAAGGTGGGTCGGATGCGGCGCAGGACGCGGAAGTTGCCGGTCGCCTCCAGGGCACGGGCGATCTCCTCGTCTGCCATGCTGCTCGCCCCGAAGGACCCAGAAGCCGACACTCATGATAATGCCGCCCCTCCAGCCTGTCGGAACAGACAAGCTTGAAGGGGAGCGCCTGTCGAGGGTTGGTAGCGTTATCCACAGCTAGGATTGTCGGCTATGTGCGGTGGTAGCGGGTCGTCCGCTGATAGGCCACAGCCTGTGAAGATCTCTGGTTAACGGTTCCCGCACTAATCGGCCGCCATGCAGGCAACTAAGGTGAGCTTGCTTGGCGCAAGTGCGAGATCAATGCTGTAGCTAAACCCTGTAGCTGATGCAGCTAAAACGGGTGCTAAGTGACTGATTTGATTTCATGGCACGCCCTACGGGAATCGAACCCGTCTCTCGACCGTGAAAGGGTCGTGTCCTGACCGATAGACGAAGGGCGCAAGATGGGGCCGGTGGGGCCTCAATGCCCGCGTCATATAGAAGGCTTGAGCGGAGGGAGCAACCCTCAGGGGCGCCTTTCCAGGTGCGACTTATGCAGGCGTTTCGCCGAACTGCTGCGCCAACGCTGCCGGCTAGACGGCGGAGCCTGGCGCAGCGGCGTCGACGATGCGGATCGACACCTTCTCGCCGCCGCCCCAGCGATCGATCGACAGGGTACCGGCCACATGCAGGCTCGCACCGAGCGCGCGGGTCAGCGCCGTGCCGAGGGGCTGACCTGCCGCCCGAAAGGCGATGCCGCCGATCTGCGACCCGTCGCCCGCGCGCAGGCGCACCTTGAGGTGGCCGCCGCTCCCGACCTCCCGCGCCTCGACCACCCGGTGATGGGGAAAGGCGAAGACCGGCTCGGGCTGGCCCGAACCGAAAGGGCCTGCCCGCTCGATCGCGGTCACCGTCGAGACCTGCGCGCCGCCGGCGGTGAGCGTGGCGTCGATCGGGAGCGTGTCGACCGCCAGCGACTGGCCGACCGCGTCCGCCAGATGCTCGGCGGCGAAAGCCGTGAAGCGCTCCAGATCGGGATGGCGGATCGTGATTCCCGCCGCCATGACGTGGCCCCCGCCCTTGACCGCGAGACCCTGATCGACGGCCGCTCTCACCATGCGCCCGATATCGACGCCGGCCACGGACCGGCCCGAGCCCGTGGCGGCGCCTTCCGGGTTGATGTGGAAGGCGAAGGCCGGGCGGCGGAAGCGCTCCTTGAGGCGGGAGGCGATGAGCCCGACGACGCCGGGGTGCCAGTCGGGCGAGGCCGTCACCACGAGCGGCGCGTCCGGCTGGCGCTCCAGTGCCTGGTATGCCTGCGCCTCCGCCTCCTCGACGGCGGCCTGTTCGATCACCTGGCGCTCGCGGTTGAGGCGGTCGAGTTCGGCCGCGAGTTGGCCGGCCTGGAAGGCATCCTGCGTGAGCAGCAGCTTTGAACCCAACGCCGCATCGCCGATGCGTCCGCCTGCATTGATGCGAGGCCCGACAAGGTAGCCGAGGTGCCAGCACTCGGGCACGCCCGCAAGGCCAGCCGCATCGAGGAGCGCGGCAAGACCCGCCCTGCCCCGACCGCGCATGACCGCGAGGCCCTGGCGCACGAAGGCGCGGTTGAGCCCGGTGAGCGGCACCACGTCGGCTACGGTCGCGAGCGCCACGAGATCGAGGCTCGCCATGAGATCGGGTTCGCGCCGTCCGGCAAAGAAGCCGCGGCTGCGCAGCGCGCGGTTGAGCGCGACGAGGGTGAGAAAAACGACGCCTCCGGCACAGAGGTGCCCGAGACCCGAGAGGTCGTCCTGCCGGTTCGGATTGACCAGCGCCGTCGCATCCGGGAGCCGCTCCGGCGCCTGGTGGTGATCGAGGACGACCGCGTCGAGCCCGAGCCGCCGGGCCTCGGCGATGGGCTCGTGGCTGGCGGTGCCGCAATCGACGGTGACCAGGAGACCGGCACCGCGCGCTTTCAGGGCGCGGATGGCCTCCACGTTCGGGCCATACCCTTCCGTGATGCGGTCCGGGATGTGGATGATGTAGGGCAAGCCGCAGCCCGCCAGATACTCGGCCAGCAAGGCCGCGCTGCAGGCCCCGTCCACGTCGTAATCGCCGAAGATCGCGACCGTCTCGCGCCGCTCGACCGCATCGGCCAGGCGCGCGGCCGCCGCTTCCATGTCGGTGAGCGTGTGCGGATCCGGCATCAGCTCGCGCAGGCGGGGGGCCAGGAAAGCGGGCGTGTCGCCCACCGCAATGCCGCGGCCGGCCAGGACCCGGGCCAGCACGTCCGGCACGCCGTGGGTCTGGGCAATCGCAAGCGCCGTCACCGATCGTGCAGAATCGCAGCGTTCGGTCCAGGTTCGACCGAGCACGGATTGAGCGACCCCGAGGAAGGGGGGCTGCGGAGCGATGAGGGCTGATTCGGGCACGGGGCGAGAGGGTAGCGGAGATTGTGGTCAAAGTAGCTGAGGGCCGCGCCCCTCAGACATCCTGCCGGTACTGGATGAAGCCTGTGCGCTTGGCGACCCGTTCGTAGAGCGCCTGAGCGGTGGCGTTCGTTTCGTGGGTCAGCCACCACACGGTGGGGGCGCCGGCGGCCTTCGCTTCCGCGTAGCAGGCTTCGATCAGTGCTCGGCCGACGCCCTGGCCGCGGGCCTCGTCGGCCGTGAAGAGATCGTTGAGATAGCAGCGGTTCGCGACCGACCAGGTGGAGCGGTGGAAGACGAGATGCGCGATCCCGACGAGCCGGCCGTCGCGTTCGGCCCCGAGGCCACGCACGGGCTCGGCTGGATGGTGCAGCCGCTCCCACAGGGCCTCGGTAGCCTCCGGGGGCAAGTTCGCCTTGTAGAAGGTGAGATAGCCCTGCCAGAGCGGGTCCCAGGCAGGGCGGTCGTCACGCCGCAGCGGACGGATGGTCACCGGCATTGCAGCGGTGTCCCCTGCCCTAGTCGAGGTGGAACTTGGCAAGTTCCCGGTGCTCCGCATGGATGCGGCGCACGGTGCCTGTGGCGGAGCGGTACACGATGGTTTCGGTCTCGATCACATCGCGGCCGAAACGCACGCCCTTGAGGAGCGCGCCGTCCGTGACGCCGGTTGCAGCCACGACCACGTCGCCGGAGGCGAGGTCCCGCATGTCGTATTTGCGGTTCGGATCCTTCACGCCCATCTGGGCCGCGCGGGTCTGCTTCTCCTCCGTATCGAGGATGAGACGGCCCTGCATCTGGCCGCCGATGCAGCGCAAGGCGCCGGCCGCGAGTACGCCCTCGGGCGCGGCGCCGATGCCAAGATAGATGTCGATGCCGGTTTTGTCGGGCATGGTGGTGAAGATCACGCCGGCCACGTCACCGTCGGCGATGAGGCGGATGCCGGCGCCCGTCTTGCGGATCGCCGCAATGAGTTCCGTGTGGCGCGGCCGGTCGAGGACGAGAGCCGTGATTTCGTTCGGCTTCACGCCCTTCGCCTTGGCGAGCGCGTGGATGTTCTCCTCAGGAGATGCGTCGAGATCGACGACGCCGGTCGGGTAGCCCGGGCCCACCGCGATCTTGTGCATGTAGACGTCGGGGGCCGCGAGCAGGGTGCCGGCCTCGGCCATGGCCATCACCGCGATGGAGCCCGGCATGTCCTTGGCGCAGAGCGTGGTGCCCTCCAACGGATCGACGGCGATGTCGACCTTCGGGCCCTGCCGGTTGCCGACCCGCTCGCCGATGAAGAGCATGGGGGCTTCGTCACGCTCGCCCTCGCCGATCACCACGGTGCCGTCGATGGGAAGCCGGTTCAGCTCGCGCCGCATGGCGTCCACGGCGGCCTGGTCGGCGGCCTTCTCGTGGCCGCGCCCGCGCAAGCGCGCCGAGGCCACGGCCGCGCGTTCGGTCACGCGCACCAGTTCGAGGGTGAGAATGCGCTCGATCACCTGGCCCGGTTGGACCGTAATCCCTTGCGTCATGGACGTGTCAGCTCCCTGATGATCTTAGGTTTTGTCTGCGTTACTCGCACTCGATGCGAACGCCGTGGTTGAGCGGTACTCGCGTTCGATGCCGTGGTTCAGCGTTACTCGCGCTCGATGCGAATGACTTGGGGCGGCTCCGCAATAAGCCCGTCGGCCATGATCTTGTCGAGCGCTGCGCGGATCGCGGATTCGGTCGCGGCATAGGTGATGAGCACCAGCGGCACCGGAGCGCCGGAGCGGCCATGCGGGTCCTTGGCGGCCGCGGGCTCCGAGCGCTTCTGGAGGATGCTCTCGAGCGAGATGTCGCCCTCGGCCATGCGGGTTGCGATGCCGGCCGCCGTGCCCGGGCGGTCGTGAACCGTCAGACGGATGTAGTAGCCCCCCTCGTGGCGCTGCATCGGCGCGCGGGCGGGCTTCTCAAGCCGGTCCACCGGCCGGCCGAACGGGGCACCGGCCTTGCCGGAGGCCACGTCGGCGATGTCGGCCACCACGGCCGACGCGGTAGGATCGCCCCCGGCCCCCGGCCCGATCAGGGTGAGCTCCCGCACGGCATCGGCATCGATGGTGACCGCGTTCGTGACGCCCATCACCTGGGCGATCGCGGATGTCTTCGGCACCATGGTGGGGTGGACGCGCTGCTCGATGCCTGTCTTGGTACGCTCGGCAACGCCAAGCAGCTTGATCCGGTAGCCGAGTTCCTGGGCCATCTTGAGGTCCAGCGGCGTGATCGAGGAGATGCCCTCGACGTAGATGGCGTCGGCGTCGAGCTCGGTCCCGAAGGCGAGGCTCGTGAGGATCGAGAGCTTGTGGGCCGTGTCGAAGCCTTCGACGTCGAAGGTCGGATCGGCCTCCGCATAGCCGAGGCGCTGCGCATCCTTCAGGCAATCCGCGAAGGTGAGCCCCTCCAACTCCATGCGGGAGAGGATGTAATTGCAGGTGCCGTTGAGGATGCCGTAGAGGCGCGAGATCGTGTTGCCGGGCAGCGCCTCGCGCAGGGTCTTGATCACAGGGATGCCGCCGGCGGAGGATGCCTCGAAGGCGAGGGCCACGCCCTTGGCCTCGGCCGCGCGGGCGAGCGCCATGCCATGCTTGGCGAGAAGCGCCTTGTTGGCCGTCACGACGTGCTTGCCGGCCGCGAGCGCCGTCTCGACGGTGGCACGCGCCGGCCCCTCGGAACCGCCGACGAGCTCGACCACGCAATCAACCTCGGGCGAACGGGCGAGCTCCACCGGATCGTCGAACCAGGCATAGCGAGAGAGATCGAGGCCGCGGTCGCGGGCCTTGTCCCGGGCGGCAACGGCGGTAACGCGCACGGCGCGGCCGCAGCGCTGCGAGAGAGCATTGTCCTGGCGGGCCAGGATGCGCACGACCGAGGCACCAACGGTGCCGAGGCCGGCGACGCCGACCCGAAGAGGCTGTGTCACGGTGGAGTTCCCGGAATGGCTCGAAGCGATGTGAGCGGCTCTTTACGACCGTCACGCTCGGCTGTCCATGGAGCGGGCCCGGCGGGGCACGCCCCAGGCTCGGTCAGGCGGACTGGCGCCCCGTAGGCTGCATCACGTCCGTGCGGGTGATGAGGCTCGCCACCACCGAGAACAGCCCGAACAGCAGGTGGGGCCAGAACACCCGGTCGGCAAAGCCGAACAGCCAGGGCGAAACCGCGAGGAAGGCGCCGGCCAGCCCGTCGAGCCCCAGATGGAGCGTCATGGGCAGGATCCGTAAGGCCCCGAGCTCGTAGTCCGTCACCAGGCTGTAGAGGATGGCGCCCACCCCGAAGACGACCGCAAGCCACTTGGCGGCGGTCACATCGGCGAAGCCGAAGAGCCAGGGCGTCGCGAGAAGCGCGATGCCCCACAGGTAGTCGATAACGCCGTGAATGCGGGAGGGCAGGAAACGCATGGGGATCCTCGGCTTGGCCGGGGAGCCAACGGTGAGCCGCCCGAGCGGTTCCGCATCCTGCCCGCCGGGCCTAGACGGCCTTAGCGATCGGGATCACGTTGTGGAGCGTCTGATCCGCGTTGTCGAAGAACTTGCGGATGTTGCGCGCCGCCTGGCGGATGCGCTGCTCGTTCTCGACAAGGGCGATGCGCACGTAGTCGTCGCCGTGCTCGCCGAAGCCGATGCCCGGCGCGACCGCCACATCGGCCTTCTCGACGAGGAGCTTCGAAAACTCGAGGCTGCCCAGATGGCGGAAGCGCTCCGGGATTTCGACCCAGGCGAACATGGAGGCGGTCGGAGCCGGGATCGGCCAGCCGGCCTTCTCGAAGGAATCCACCAGCACGTCGCGGCGCCGCTTGTAGGTGGCCCGCATCTCCGCGATGCAATCCTCCGGCCCGTTCAGGGCGGCCGTGGCCGCCACCTGAACCGGCGTGAAGGCCCCGTAATCGAGGTATGACTTCACCCGCGCCAGCGCCCCGAGCGGCCGCTCGTTGCCGACCGCGAAGCCGATGCGCCAGCCCGCCATCGAGAAGGTTTTGGACATGGAGGTGAACTCGACCGCGACGTCGATGGCGCCCGGCACCTGAAGCACGGAGGGCGGCGGGTCGTTGTCGTCGAAATAGACCTCCGAATAGGCTAGGTCCGAGAGCAGAATGAGCTCGTGCTTCTTCGCGAAGGCGACGAGGTCCCGGTAGAAATCGAGGGACGCCACATAGGCGGTCGGGTTCGAGGGATAGCAGACCACGAGCGCGAGGGGCTTCGGGATCGAGTGCATCACGGCCCGCTCGGCCGCCACGAAGAAGTCCGGGGTCGGCTCGGCGGGAACAGAGCGAATCACGCCGCCCGCCATGAGGAAGCCGAAGGCATGGATCGGGTAGCTCGGGTTCGGCACAAGGATCACGTCGCCCGGCGCCGTGATGGCCTGGGCCATATTGGCGAAGCCCTCCTTGGAACCGAGCGTCGCCACCACCTGCGTGTCGGGATTGAGCTTCACACCGAAACGGCGGGCATAGTAGCCGGCCTGGGCCCGGCGAAGACCGGCGATACCCTTGGAGGCCGAGTAGCGGTCCGTGCGCGGCTTGCCGGCCGTTTCCACGAGCTTGTCGATCACATGCTGCGGCGCCGGCAGGTCCGGGTTGCCCATGCCGAGATCGATGACGTCGGCCCCGTTCGCCCGAGCCCCCGCTTTGATCCGGTTCACCTGCTCGAAGACGTAAGGGGGCAGGCGCTTGATACGGTGGAAGTCGGACATCGCAGGCTCCTCAGGGGCCAAATGGGGCAATCGGCTTTGGGTAGGGCGCTAGGGACGCGCGGGTTTCTTCGCAGCCGGGCTCACGGGTGGCGCCGGCGTGACCGGGCCCGTGGCAGCAGCAGCCGCGGCGCGCAGGGCTGCCGCATCGGCTTCCTGCCGGGTTCGGAGCGCGTCGAGCTCTGCTTCCACGGCCTTGGCCTCCTCGGGCTTGCGGGCCGGCTTCGCGGGGCCCGCCTTCGTCGTGCCGACGGGGACGTAGTCGAGGTTCGCCGGCCGCGAGCCCGCCACGAATTCGGGCGCAGGCGCGGGCTTGCCTCCTGCACCCACGGCCACGAACATGTCCCGCACGGGGTTCACGTCTGCGGCGCAGCCCGCAAGACCTAAGCTTGCCATTAAGGCGACGCTGACCGGGGCCGTTCGTCGAAAGTTCATGCCGAAACCTTGCGCGAGCTCAATTACAGCCGCTCACGCTACGAATGATCTGGAAACCACGCCTTCTCGACCGTTAAAATGCCGAAAAGAGGGCACACGAGCAACGGCAGACACTGATTTGATCCGTCGCAGGGCGATGGAGCGAGCGTAGCCACGGCCGGAGGGGGGCCGACCAGATGGACCGACTGCAGGTCGAAACCGCACAAGCGACGCCGATGCCGGACTTCGACGAACTGTCGCGCAACATGGCGCAGTTCGTCGAGCACGCCGGCAAGGCCACCGCGGCCTATATTCGGCCGCTGGAGGAGCGCCGCGCCAATACGGGCATGGCCGACGAGGTCGGCGAGGTGGTGAAGACCCTCGGGCACGTGGCCGAGTCGTGGCTCGTGGATCCGCAGAAGGCGCTGGAGGCCCAGGGCCGTCTCGGCACGCAGTTCATGAGCCTATGGGCCACGACCCTCAAGCGCATGCAGGGCGAAGAGGTGGAGCCCGTCGCGAAGCCCGAGCCGAAGGATGGCCGCTTCCAGGATCCGGACTGGTCCCAGAATCCGATCTTCGATTTCCTGAAGCAGGCCTACCTGATCACCACCCGGTGGGCCGAGGACATGGTGAACCACGCCGAGGGCATCGACGAGCACACGCGGCACAAGGCCGGCTTCTATGTGAAGCAGATCTCGAGCGCGCTCTCGCCTTCGAACTTCCTCGCCACCAATCCGGAGCTCATCCGAGAGACCATCAAGGAAAGCGGCGCGAACCTCGTGCGCGGCATGCGGATGCTGGCTGAGGACATCGAGGCCGGCCAGGGCGAGCTCAAGCTGCGCCAGTCCGACCCGAGCCGGTTCCAGGTCGGCGTTAACATGGCGGTCACCCCCGGCAAGGTGGTGTTCCGCAACGACTTGATCGAGCTGATCCAGTACGCGCCCGCGACCGAGACGGTGCTGAAGCGCCCGCTCCTCATCGTGCCGCCGTGGATCAACAAGTTCTACGTGCTCGACCTCAACCCGGAGAAGAGCTTCATCCGCTGGGCGGTGTCGCAGGGCATCACGGTGTTCTGCATCTCCTGGGTGAACCCGGACGAGCGCCATGCCCACAAGGGCTTCGAGGAATACATGCGCGAGGGTATCTTCGCGGCGCTCGATGCCGTGGAGCAGGCCACCGGCGAGAAGAAGGTCACCACCATCGGGTATTGCGTCGGCGGCACGTTGCTGGCCGTGGCTCTGGCCTACATGGCCGCTAAGGGCGACGACCGGATCGAGAGCGCCACGTTCTTCACCACCCAGGTGGACTTCAAGAATGCGGGCGACCTCAAGGTCTTCGTCGACGAGGAGCAGATCAAGGCCGTCGAGGAATCGATGAAGTCCCGCGGCTACCTGGAAGGCGCGCGCATGGCGAACGCCTTCAACATGCTGCGCCCCAACGACCTCATCTGGCCCTACGTGGTGAACGTCTACGTGAAGGGGCACGCCCCCTTCCCCTTCGACCTCCTCTACTGGAACTCCGACTCGACGCGCATGCCCGCGGCTAACCACGCCTTCTATCTCCGCAACTGCTACCTCGAGAACCGGCTCACCAAGGGGGAGATGGAGGTTGGCGGCGTGCGGCTCGACCTCAAGAAGGTGACGATCCCGATCTTCAACCTAGCGGCGCGCGAGGACCACATCGCGCCGGCAAAATCGGTGTTCGAGGGCTCGAAGGCCTTCGGGGGCAAGGTGGATTACGTGCTGGCGGGCTCCGGCCATATCGCGGGTGTGGTGAACCCCGTCTCGAAGCCGAAGTATCAGTACTGGACCGGCGGCGCCGTGAAGGGCGACCTTAAGGACTGGATCGCCAAGGCCGAGGAGCACCCGGGCACCTGGTGGCCCTACTGGGCCTCATGGATCGAGAAGCAGGCGCCCAAGCGCGTGCCAGCCCGGGAGCCCGGCAAGGGCAAGCTCAAGGCACTCTGCGATGCGCCGGGTACCTACGTGACGGTTAAGGCCTAAGGGGTTATGCCCCGCAAAGCTGCTAGGGGCCGGCTCGCGCCGGCCTCTACTTTTTGAGGCGGACGTCCTCGTCCAGCGCATAGCCGCCCCTCGAATCCTTGCCGCGCGATTGCCGTTTGCCCGCAAACACGGCAAAGGACTTCCAGCCTTTTCTTAGGGGAGCTTGGCATGAAGTTGGTGCGCTATGGACAGCCCGGGCAGGAGAAGCCCGGCCTCGTCGATTCCAGCGGGCAGATCCGCGATCTCTCGGGCGTGATCCCGGACATCAACGGCGCGGCCTTCGCGGCCGGTGCCCTGCAGAAGCTGAAAGGCGTGGACCCCTCCAGCCTGCCCGCCGCGCCTGCGGGCGCGCGCCTCGGTGCCTGCGTGGGCAACGTGCGCAATTTCATCGCGATCGGCCTGAACTACGCCGACCACGCCGCCGAGACCGGCGCGCCGATCCCGGCCGAGCCCATCGTATTCAACAAGGCGCCCTCCTGCATCGTCGGCCCGAACGACGACGTGGTGCTGCCGCGCGGCTCGCTGAAGACGGACTGGGAAGTGGAGCTCGCCATCGTGATCGGCGAGCGTGCCTCCTACGTCGGCGCCAACGAGGCCCTGGATTTCGTCGCAGGCTTCTGCGTCTGCAATGACGTGTCCGAGCGCGAGTACCAGCTCGAGCGCGGCGGCACCTGGACCAAGGGTAAGGGCTGCCCAACCTTCGGGCCGCTCGGCCCCTGGCTCGTCACCACCAACGAGGTCAAGGACGTCCAGAACCTCTCCATGTGGCTCGACGTGAACGGCGAGCGCATGCAGCGGGGGTCGACCAGCACCATGATCTTCAACGTGGCGAAGATCGTGTCCTACGTCTCCCACTTCATGATCCTGGAGCCCGGCGACGTAATCACCACCGGCACGCCTCCCGGCGTTGGCATGGGCATGAAGCCCCCGCGCTATCTCAAGGCCGGCGACGTGGTGACCCTCGGGATCGAGGGCCTCGGCGAACAGCGCCAGCGGGTCGTCGGCTTCGAGGACGGCGCCATCGACACGAGCCACGGCCGCCAGGGTCAGCGGGCGACCGCGTAAGGTTTTCTACCCTCCCCCTTGCGGGGAGGAGCCTGCCCTCGGGCTTGACCCGAGGGTGGCACCGGAAGGGTGACGGGTGGGGGTGGTGCAGAAGGCACCAGGGAGGTTCACTCCTCACGACCCCCATCCCCGACCCCTCCCCGCAAGGGAGAGGGGAAATTCCTCACCTCACCCCGAGCATCAGCTTGATGTTCTGCACGGCGGCGCCGGACGCGCCTTTGCCCAGGTTGTCGAGCCGCGCCACCAGCACCGCATGCGGATAGCTCGGATGGCTGAAGACCCGCAGCTCCAGCAGGTCGGTATCGTTCAGCGCCTCGGGCTCGATGCGCTCCAGCGCCTTCGCCTCGCGGGTCGGCACCACGCGAACCTGCTCGGCATTCCGGTACCACTCGACGAGGATCGCCTCGAGATCGGCGGCCTTCGGGGCGCTGGGCAGCATGTCGAGGTGGAGCGGCACGCTCACCAGCATGCCCTGCCGGAAATTGCCCACCGATGGCACGAAGATCGGACGCCGGGTGAGGCCTGTGTAGCGCTGCAGTTCGGGCACATGCTTGTGCTCGAAGCCGAGCCCATAGAGCTCGAAGACCGGCGCGGTGCCGGCCTCGTAGGCCTCGATCATCGAGCGCCCGCCCCCAGTGTAGCCGCTCACCGCATTCACGGTGACGGGGTAATCCGCCGGGATCATGCCGGCATCCACGAGCGGCCGGATGAGGGCGATGGCACCGGTCGGATAGCAGCCCGGATTGGCGACCCGGTCGGCCCCCGCGATCACCTGCCGCTGGGCCGGCTCCAGCTCGGCGAAGCCATAGGCCCAGCCCGGCGCCACGCGATGCGCGGTGCTGGCGTCGAGGATGCGGGGCCGCCGGCCGGCCATGGCGTCCACAAGGGCCACGGTTTCGCGCGCGGCGTTGTCGTGGAGGCAGAGGACCACGAGGTCCACGTCCTCCAGGATTTCGCGCTTCGCGGCCGGGTCCTTGCGCCGCTCGGGTGCGATGCTGCGCAGCGCGATGCCGGGGACGCCCGCCAGGCGGTCGCGGATGCCAAGCCCGGTGGTCCCGGCCTCTCCGTCGATGAAGACCTTGGCGGTGCTCTGCGCCTGAACGGCGCCGGTATCGATGAGTGTGGTCATGATCGGCTCGATGTGGGGCGATGGCGCCCATGTGCAACAGGGGATTGGTTCAACCCTGCCGCGCCAAGCCCGTGGCAGGTGCCGCCTTACTGAACCGCTGCGGTGGAGACCGGTGGGTTCGTGGCGGCATCGGAAGCGGCGACGCGGGCGCTCGCGCCGCCGATCCATCGCGCCATGTCCACCAAGACGATCGAGAGGGCCTGATCGAGCGCCGGCGCGACGGCGGCGGCGTTCACCTGGGCCACTGGGACGCTCGCCCGGAACACGCGGCCGGTGACGACGCGACCGGCCCGGTCGCTCACCACCTTGGCGGAGATTTCCACCACGGCTTCGTTGGCCGGAACCTCGACCTGGAAGGACCGGATCTCGGTCGCGAGTTGCACATCCCCCGCGATGCCGCTGTTGGAGCGGGCGACGGAGCGGATTCCCGCTGTATTCTCCAGGGTCTGGATGAGCCGCGTCTGGACGAGCCGGGGAAGCGAATCGGCCCATTGGCCTTCGCCCAGCGCCGAGACGGCACCGCCGCGCTCCTTCACGAGGATGCGCTGGTCGGAGAGCGCCTGCACGGCCACGGGCTCGGCCACGAGCACCTGCCCGATGACGCCGCCCCTCACCCGGGTCTCGGGCGCGGTGAGGTCGAAGGTCAGGGGAGCCGATCCCGACGAGCTGCAGGCCGCCAAGCTCGCAAGCAGCAGCACCGTCGCGGCGCGCAAGCCGCGAGCGGCGGCCGGGCGCCGGGCATTCCAGGAGGGCTCAAGAACCGAACTCATGACTCCACACGCTTACCGGCGGCCGTTGTACTGCGGAAGGTTCGACTGGCCGCCAAACAGGATCTGCTGCGGATTGCGTTCGAGGCTGCGCACCGCCCGGCTGATGTCGTTGAGGGTCTTGCGGCCCTCAACGGCCAAGGCTTCATACTCCCGAAGACCGGTCGCTGTGAAGCGGGTCAATCCCGCAGAAAGCTCGTCCGTGCGCTGATCGAGATTGCCGGCCAATTCCCGGATCGAGCGGGCCGCCTGCCGGATCTCGTCGAAGGTGCCGGCGGTGCCGTTCGAGCCGGCACCCACGAAGCCTTCCACACCCTTCAGCACGCCATCGACCTTGTCGGCCGCGCGGTTGAGCTTTTCGGTCAGCTCTCGGGCTTCCCTGACCGCCCGCTCCACGTCGTCGCTCGACCGGCCGAGAGACTGGGCGAACTTGTCTACGTTCGCCAGCGTGCTGTCGATCTTCGCGGGGTCGACGGATTTGGTGAGCTTGCTCACGTCGGTCAGCGTCGCATCGATCTTGGGCGCCGTGCCGTTCAACTGCTTCACGAGGCTCGCAGCATCGGCGAGCGCCGCATTCACGACCTGCCGGTTTTCGTTGAGGGTCTGGCTGAAGCCTTCCACGTTCTCGACGATCTTCGCGACCCGCTGGCGGTCCACCGCGCGGACGAGCACGTCCACGTCCGTCGCGAGCGTTTCGACCTTGTCGACGAGGGGCCCGAAGCGGGCATTGGCGGTGGCCGCGAGGGCATCCGCCTTCTCGACGAGCGGCGCGATGCGCTCGGTGCCCTTGTCCACGTTGTCGACGATGCGGGCGACCTTCTGCTGATCCACGGACCGCACGAGGCTGTCCACGTTGGCCGCCACCCCGTCGAGGCGCTCGGCGATGGGTCCGAGGCGCTCCGTGCCCCGTTCCACATTGGTTACGATGCGGGCGATCTGCGCCCGGTCCACGGATTTCACGAGCTCGTCCACGTCGGTCGCGAGGGTTTCGAGCTTCTGGGCCAGCGGTCCGATCCTTTCCGCGGCTTGGCCGACCTGCGCCATGAAGCGGTCCACCCCGGCGGCATTGTTGCCCAGCGCCTGCGAAAAGCGCTCCACGTTCTGGAGCGTGTTCTTGATGGATCCCTCGTTCTCGTCGACGACCCGGCCGACCTTCTCCAGCACTTCGTCGGCCCGGCGGGCGACGTTGCGGGCGCTCTCCATCAGGTCCTGGAAGTCGGAGCGGTCGGCGAAGATCGTGGGGAGCGTCTGGCCGGGCCGCGCTTCGAGCACGGGGGAGGACGGCTCGCCGCCGACGAGCGCGATCTGCGCCACGCCGGTGAGGCCCTGGTATTCCAGGCGGGCGCGGGTGTCGGCGCGGACCGGGGTCACCTTGTCGACTTCGATCGTCGCCACCACGCGCCGCGGGTCCTCCGGCAGCAGGCTGACATCCACGGCCTCGCCGACGCGGATGCCGTTGAAGCTCACGACCGAGCCCTTGCTGAGCCCCGAGACCGAGCCCGAGAACACGATCCGTACGGGAAGCCGTGCGCTCTGGCCGCTCCCGCCGGAGAACCAGAACACGAAGCCGAACGCCGCCGCGATCACCGCGAGGGTGAAGATGCCGATCAGCGCGTAATTCGCACGCGTTTCCATCAACCTACCTCAAACCGGGCCCGAGGCCCGACCGCGCGATCGATCGCTCGCGCATGCGCATCAAATCGTCTCAAGCCTCGCCGGCCATGGCCGCGCGGGCTCGCTTGCCGTGGAAGTAGGAGCGGAGCCAGGGGTGGTCTGAGGCGAGCATCGCCTCGATCGTCCCCGCCGCCAGGACCCGACCCTCGCCCAGCGCGGCGATCCGGTCGCAGACGGTATAAAGGCTGTCCAGATCGTGGGTTACCATGAAAACCGTGAGCCCTAAAGTCCGCTGCAGGGTCGCGATCAGGTCGTCGAAATCGCCCGCGCCGATGGGGTCGAGGCCGGACGTCGGCTCGTCGAGGAAGAGGATTTCGGGGTCCAGCGCCAGCGCACGGGCGAGTGCCGCCCGCTTGATCATGCCGCCCGAGAGCTCGGAGGGGAGGTTGTCGGCCGCATCGGGTTTGAGCCCCACCATCTCGATCTTGAGCATGGCGAGTTCGTCCAGCAGGCGGTCGGACAGGCCGAGATATTCCCGCATGGGAACCTGGACGTTCTGCTTCACGGTGAGCGCCGAGAACAGCGCGCCCTGCTGGAACAGCACGCCCCAGCGCCGCTCGATCGACCGCCGGGAGGGGGCGGAGAGCTGGTCGAGATCCTCCCCGAAGACCTCGATGGTGCCGGCGCGCTTGGGCACGAGGCCCAGGATCGCCCGCGTGAGCACGGACTTGCCCTGCCCGGAGGCGCCGACGAAGCCGAGGATCTCGCCGCGATACACGTCGAGGCTCAGCCCCTTCATGATCGTGCGTTCGCCGAACCCGACCTCCAGGTCGCGGACGCGGATTGCCGCTTCGCGGTCCTTGTCGGGGGGTTGGGTGGTACGGTCGAGCATGGCGCGGCTTAGAACCGGATCACGGCGAAGAATATGGCGAAGAGGCCATCCAACACGATGACCATGAAGATTGCCTTCACGACCGATGACGTAACGTGACAGCCGAGGGATTCCGCCGACCCCGCCACCCGGAAGCCCTCGATGCAGGCGATGATGCCGATCACCAGCGCCATGAAGGGCGCCTTGATGAGCCCGACGAGAAACGTGTTGATGGCCGCGACGCTCTGCAGGCGGGCCAGGAACACCTCGATGCTCACCCCGCCATAGAGCCAGGCCGTGATGGCGCTGCCCATCAGCGCCGCCATCCCGGCCAGGAAGGTGAGGAGCGGCAGGCCGATCACCAGCGCCAGGATGCGGGGAACGATCAGCACCTCCATGGGGTCGAGCCCCATGACCTTGAGGGCGTCGATCTCCTCCCGCATCTTCATGGAGCCGATTTCGGCCGTGAACGCCGAGCCCGAGCGGCCCGCCACCATGATCGAGGTGAGCAGCACGCCGAGTTCGCGCATCACCAGGATGCTGGTGAGGTCCACCACGAGGGCGACGGCGCCGAAGCGCTGGAGCTGGAAGATGCCCTGCTGGGCCACGATGCAGCCGACCAGGAACGAGATCAGCACGATGATGGGCACGCCCCGGAAGGCCACTTGCTCGAGCTGGTTGACGAGGGACGTTCCCCGGAAGCGCTTCGGTCGGGCCATGACGCGCAGGAAGGCGGAGACCACCTCGCCGAGAAAGGCGACACCGAACACGAGGTCGCGCCAGGCGCCCGCCATGCTCTGGCCGACGTCGACGAAGAAATCCATCAGGCGCGAGGAGCGCTTCTCGGCCGGCGGCTGGAAGCCGCGATACGCCACCTCTTCGAGAAGGATGCGCTGCTCGGGGCTTGGATTGACGAAGTCCGCCCCAAGGCCCTTGGCCCCAAGGTCGTGCCGGGTCCGGTCGAGGACCCAGGCGCCCAGCGTATCGAGGCGGGTGACGCCGGCGAGATCCAGGATCATGCGCGGCCGGTCGGCCTCGACGGCAAGGTCGGCGGCGAGCGTCTCGACCATGGCGGCCTGATCGGCCGTCCAGCGTCCACCCAGGAGCGCCCTCACCTCCTCGCGGGTCCGCTCGATCCTGATCGTGGGCCCGTAAGCCAGGGTCCCCTGTGCCACCACTGACGTCTTTCTTGTTGATGCCCGGCGCCGCTGCCCGGATCGCTTGGTGATACCGTGGCGATGCGGCACAAGTCGAGATCGATTCACGGGCCTGCGGCGTCGCGCCGGCGGGCCGAACGGCGCGAGGAGAACCCATGGCACGGACGCTGACCGTCTCGATCGACCGCTTTCCCATCGCGGGCACCTTCACGATCGCCCGCGGCTCGCGCACGGAAGCCGTGGTCGTGACCGCCACCATCGAGGAGAACGGAGCCGTCGGACATGGGGAATGCGTGCCTTATGCCCGCTATGGAGAGACCGTGGAGGACGTCGCGGCCGCCATCGAGGCCCAGCGGGCCGCCATCGAAGGCGGACTGACCCGGGAGGCCCTGCAGGGTGCAATGCCGGCGGGCGCGGCCCGCAACGCGGTGGATTGCGCGCTGTGGGACCTCGACGCCAAGCGCTCCGGCATCCGCGCCCATGTGACGGCGGGCCTGAACCGCTGGCCACAGGCGACGACCGCTTACACGATCAGCCTCGGCACCCCGGACGTGATGGCGGAGGCGACCCGCAAGGTGGCCGAGCGACCGATCCTCAAAATCAAGCTCGGCGCCCCGGAGGGCGATCTGGAGCGCATCCGGGCCGTCCGCGCGGCCGCCCCCAACGCCACCCTGATTGCTGATGCCAACGAGGGCTGGACCGAGGCGAACCTCGCCCAGCATTTCGCGGCCTGCGCGGAGGCTGGCTTCGCCCTCGTGGAGCAGCCCCTGCCCGCCAAGGCCGACGCGTTCCTCGGCACCCTCCCCCGCCCGGTGCCCATCTGCGCGGACGAGAGCGTCCACGACCGCCCGAGCCTCGACCGGCTGGTCGGCCTCTACGACGCGGTGAACATTAAGCTCGACAAGACGGGCGGCCTCACCGAAGCGGTGGCGCTCGCCGAGGCCGCGGAGGCGCGGGGACTGTCGATCATGATCGGCTGCATGGTCGGCACCTCGCTCGCCATGGCGCCCGCGATGGTGCTGGCGCCTCGCGCCCGCTTCGTCGACCTCGACGGGCCGCTGCTCCTGGCTAAGGACCGGGAGCCGGGTCTGCGCTTCGACGGCAGCATCATTCACCCCCCGACGCCGGATCTTTGGGGCTAGGCGTCCTGAACCTGCTCGCGCCTGCGGGACGCGATCATCCGCAGAGCCAAGAGGGTAAGGACCAAACCGATGGCGCCGAGAGGCGCCATGGTCGCGAAGGCGAGTGACCCAAAGGCCCGGTAGAGCGGACCGCTCGCAATCGTCATCACCGCCATTGTCAGCGCCGCCGTCGCCACATAGGCGCCTTGAGCGCGGCCTCGGGCCTGATCGGGGGCCAGGGCCGTGAGGGCCGCGATGGCACCGAGATGGGTGGCGCCGAACGACAGGCCATGCAGGGCCTGCAGGGCGAAGGTGGCGGTGATCCCGGGGTCCGTCGTCATCAAAACGAAGCGGATGATGGCAGCCACCGACCCGATCACGATGAGCTTCAGGGCGGCCGTACCCTGCCCGACCCCGCGCCCGAGGCCGAAGAGCACGCCGATTTCTGCCAGAACCCCGATTGCCCAGAGATACCCGATCACCGAATCCGAAAAGCCGATCCCACGCCAGTGGATGCTCCCGAACGCGTAGACCGCCGCATGGCTCGCCTGGGTGAACGAGGCGGCCACCATCACGATCCAGAGGACCCGCGGCAGAGGAACACGAGTCGTCGGCTGCCCGCCCGTCGGCCGGCCCTCCGCGCCCTGGCGCGGCAAAGCGAGCCTGGTCGCGGCGATGCCGAGGAGCGGCGTCAGCGCCATGCCCCACGCCACAACCTGGGGCCCGATGCCGTCCACGAGATAACCCATGAGGATGCTGGAAACGAGGAACGACACCGATCCCCATACCCGCACGCGCCCGTAATTCAGCGGCGCTCCGTCCCGGATCGCATTGGTGGTCACGAGATCGTTGCCCGGGATGACGGGCGCGTGCACCACGGCGAGCAGCGCGATCAGCACGGCGATGGCGACGTTGTTCGCGATCAATGCCAGGGCGACGTAGCCCAGGATCTGCGCCGCGTGGCAGGCGATCAGGAGCCGACGGGGACCGACGCTGCGATCCGCGAGGCCCAACAGGGGTGCCGTCACCACGATGCGAACCACCATCGGAATGGCCAGCACGAAGCCGATGGTGGTCGCGTCGAGCCCGCGGCTCGCGAGCCAGACCGGAAAGAACGAGAGATAGATGCCGACACCGACGAAGCTTGCGGCGTGCAGAAGCGACAGGCGGAGGCCGAGGCTGGTGGGATCGCGGGACATCGGCTCCGGCTGGCGAAAAGCCAGGGTAAAGCAGCGTTAAGGGGCTTGTGGGATAAGGGTTCGCTTCCGCATTCAGGAAGCGTCCGGGAATCAAGGCCCGGTTGCAGCAGGCGCATTACTATGGCGGATCACCCCTCGCTCCACTCCCTCAGCCTCGCGGATTACGACACCATCGAGCAAGCCGTGATGGAAACGGAGCGCGGGCGCTGGTTCTTGAAGGAATTCGCCCACCGCAACCGCACGGCCGACACCCAGATGCTTCTCGGCGCCATCGACCGCATCGAGCGCGTGGTGTCGGCCGAGCGCTGGATCGGCGAGATGGACCGGCTGAGGACGGGCCTCGTCGAGATGGCGAATGCCGTGGCCGAGACCAAGGCGGGCATCGCTGCAGGCCCCTTCGGTGCCGCGGCTCCCAGCGCGGACCCCCTCGATGCCGTGGCCCGTACGGCCGTCCGCGCGGGCACGACGCTGCACGCCACCGCCGAACGGATCCAGGAATCAGCCCTCGCCTTCCGCGACGACGGCGCGGATCCCGCCCTCTGCGACACCCTCGAACTGCAGGCAGCCCGCGTTTCCACCGCTGCGGCCCTTCAGGACCTCACAGCCCAGCGCGTCGCCGGCATCATCGAGACCCTGCGCTATCTCGAAACCCGCATCCGCGCCATGATCACGATCTGGGGCGAGGAGGAAACCGCGCCAGCGCCGGACCGGCCGCGCGCATCGCCGGAGACCGAGATCTTCCGCGAAGCCGGCCTTCAGCTCGCGGCTTTGACGGAAGCTAGCCGGCCGCGCCTGCTGACGTGAGGGCCCCCGAGGGCGGCTCCTGCTTGAAGGAGATGCCCTGCTCTCCCTGCGCTGCGCCGATGCTGCCGAAGAACTGGCGGGCGCTCTCGCGCCAGGTGAAGGTTTCGCCGTAAGCCCTGCAGTGTTCACGGGAAATCCGCAACGCGCCGAGCGCCGCGAGCCTCAGGTCATGGTCGAGCACGCCGCATCCCGACCCGCCGATCACATCCTGGGGCCCCATCACGGGATATCCTGCCACCGGGAGCCCGGAGGCGAGCGCTTCGAGGAGCACGATCCCGAAGGTGTCCGTGAGGCTCGGGAAGACGAACACGTCCGCAGCCGCATAGACCTCCGCCAGCGGCCGGCCCGAGAGGGCGCCGAGGAACCGCGCGTCGGGATAGCGCGCTTCGAGTTCCGCCCGCGCCGGACCGTCCCCAACCACCACCTTCGTGCCGGGAAGATCGAGCGCGAGGAAGGCCGGCAGGTTCTTCTCGACCGCCACGCGGCCAACGAACAGGAAGATCGGCCGAGGCAGCCCCAGATCAGCGTCGGGCCGGGGCCGGAACAGCCCCGTATCGACGCCCCGGGTCCAGCGCAGCAGGCGGCGAAAGCCGCGGGCCTGCAGGTCGCGTTCGAGCGAAGGCGTACTCACGAGCGTCCCGCAACCGGCATTGTGGAACCGGCGTAAGGCCGCGTAGCTCCACCGCGCCGGGACCGGCGCACGGGCAGCGAGGTATTGCGGGAAGCGCGTATGGTAGCTCGTCGTGAAGGACCGCCCCTCCCGCAGGCAAGCCCAGCGGACGGCCAGCCCGATCGGACCTTCGGTGGCGATGTGGATATGGGTCGCGCCAAAACGCCTGATGGCGGTCGAGGCGGCACCCGGCGTCGCCACCGACAGGCGGATCTCCGGATAGCCCGGCATGGGGAACGACCGAAAGGCGTCCGGCGTCAGCACGGCGACTTCGGCCCCGAGCGCGGGGGCCTGCTCGATCATGTATTCGAGCGAGCGCACGACCCCGTTGATCTGCGGTCGCCAGGCGTCCGTCGCGATGAGCAGGCGCATTAGGCCGCTTCCAGGCTTTTTTCGGGGAGGGCTTCCGCCGCGACGGCCTCGATGGGCTTGCACCCCGCATCGGCCCAGCGGATCATTTCGAGACGCCCGTCGTAATGCTCCACGGTGGCCGTGCAGGATTCCACCCAGTCGCCGGTGTTGACGTACAGGATGCCGAGGAGGTCGTGCATGGCCGGGTGATGGATGTGCCCGCAGATCACCCCATCGACCTCGTGCCGTTTCGCCTCGCCGACGAGAAATTCCTCAAACCGGCCAATGTAGCTGACGGCGTTCTTCACTTTCAGCTTCGCCCAGGCCGAGAGCGACCAGTAGGTCAGCCCGAGGCGTCGGCGAACGGCATTGAGGTGGGTGTTGACCGCGAGCGCCGCCGTGTAGGCGCCGTCGCCCAGCAGGGCGAGCCAGCGGGCATGACGGACCACGAGGTCGAACTGATCGCCGTGGATGACGAGGAAGCGCCGCCCATCGGCCGCCTGATGGATCGCCTGATCCACGATTTCGATGCCGCCGAAATGGCTGCCGAGGTAGTCGCGCAGGAACTCGTCGTGATTGCCGGGGATGTAGACCAGCCGCGCGCCCTTGCGCACCTTGCGCAGGAGCTTCTGGATCACGTCGTTGTGGGACTGCGGCCAGTACCAGCCCGATTTCAGACGCCATCCGTCGATGATGTCGCCCACAAGGTAGATCGTGTCGGCATCGTAGCGTTTCAGAAAGTCGAGCAGCAGGCTCGCCTGGCATCCGCGGGTGCCAAGATGCACGTCCGACAAGAAGAGGGTGCGGACCCGGACAGGTTCGACGGCCTTCGGCACGCGGGATCCCCCATGCTTGACTGCGTGAGACCTCAACCGGATTCGCGTATCACTTTGATGACGCTGCGATTCGAGGGCCCAGCCAAGCTTTGGTTAGCGGTTCGTTTCCGCCTCCATGCGCGGAGCGCAGAGGCTCCATGGGTACAGGGTCCTTCCTCAGGGGCACGGCCCATGGTTGGTTAGGCTTTCCCTCGCGACCCGGCGCCTCGGTGAACCCGCTTCTCGGCATCAGCCTCAAAGTCATCTCGGCTCTCGTCTTCACGCTGATGTCGGCGGGACTGAAGATCGTGAGCGCGCGCTACCCGATCGGCGAATTGGTGTTCTTCCGTTCCGCCTTCGCGATCGTGCCGCTCCTGCTCTGGCTCGGCTGGCAGGGCGATCTCGTCAATGCGGTTCGCACCGACAACATCCGCGGCCATGTCCTGCGCGGGATCATCGGCAGCTGCGGGATGTTCTCAGGGTTCGTCGCCCTCTCCTACCTTCCGCTCCACGATGCTATCGCGATCGGATACGCGGCGCCGCTCATCGTGGTGGTGCTCGCCGCCACGGTCCTGAAGGAGACCGTGCGGGCCTATCGCTGGACGGCAGTCGGTATTGGATTTGTGGGCGTGCTCATCATGCTCTCGCCGCATCTGAGCGCCGGCACGGTGTCCCGCGGCCTTCAGGCCGGCTCCGCCATCGGCGCGAGCTTTGCGCTCTTCGGCGCCTGCTGCTCGGCCGGCGCGGCGATCCAGGTCCGGCGCCTGACCCAAAGCGAGAAGACCGGCGCCATCGTCCTGTATTTCTCGCTCCTGACCTCCGTTCTCGGCCTCGTCACCATCGTGCTCGGCTGGCGGATGCCGACCGGTACGGATCTCGCGCTGCTGATCTCGATTGGCATCCTCGGCGGGATCGGCCAGATCCTGATGACCCAGAGCTACCGCTTCGCCGACACCTCCATCATCGCGCCTTTCGACTACACCACGATGATCTGGGCCGTGCTCATCGGCTGGTTCGCCTTCGGGGATCTTCCCTCCCTTGCGGTCACTATCGGCGCCGTCATCGTGATCTCGGCAGGGCTCTTCGTGCTCTGGCGCGAGCGTCACCTCGGCCTCATCCGCCGGGAGCGGGAAGCCGCCTCCCCGCAGCGGGTTGTCGGTAACTAGCGTTCACGCTTGCCAAACGCGCGCCGGCCCACTACCTCGTTTGCTATCTCCTTGGGGTGCCCGTAGCGGGCTGAGAGGCTTGACCGCCAACCCATCGAACCTGAACCGGGTCATGCCGGCGGAGGAAAGCGAGATGTCTACGTCACCAGCACCCGAGGGTGCCCCCGATCTTCCCATCCGAGCCGCCGAACTGCTGGACCGCCTGCGCGCCGAGCGCGTGCGCGTGCATGCGATCACCAACGCGGCCGCGCAGGTCTTCACCGCCAACCTCCTGCTGGCTGCGGGCGGCATCCCCTCGCTCACCGTAGCGCCGGAGGAAGTCGCCTCCTTCACGGGACGGGCCGGCGCGCTTCTGGTGAACCTCGGCACCCTGGATTCCGAGCGGCGCGCGGGCATCCCCTGGGCCATCGCAACCGCCCGCGCCGCCAAGAAGCCTTGGGTGCTCGATCCCGTCTTCGTGGATGCGTCGCCGCCGCGCCTCGAACTCGCGCGCCTCTGCCTCACAGGCGGGCCAGCTGTGGTCCGCTGCAATGCGGGAGAGTTCGCAGCCCTCTCCGGCACGGAGGCGAAGCCCGAGGCGGTGCAGGCCTTTGCGGCCGCGCACGGTGTCGTGGTCGCCCTCACGGGCCCGGTCGACATCGTCACCGACGGTACCACGGTGTTCGCGATCGCCAACGGACACGACCTCATGACCCGGGTGACGGCCATGGGCTGCGCGGCTACCGCGCTCGTGGCCGCCTTCGCGGCGCTTGCGACGACGCCCGCGGAAGCTGCCGCCGCCGCCCTGCTCGTCATGGGTGTCGCCGGCGAGCTCGCGGCCGAGACGGCAGCGGGCCCCGGCAGCTTCCAGCCCGCCCTTCTCGACGCGCTCTACTGGCTCGACCCCGACACCCTACGCAGCCGCTCGAGGCTCGCATGAAGCCGGTGGATCTTCGCGTCTATGGAATCATCGATCCGGAGCGGACGCGCGGGCGCGATCTGCCCGCGCTCGTTCGCGCGGCGGCCGAAGGCGGCTGCACGCTGATCCAGTACCGCGACAAGCAGGGCGATGGTCGTCGTCTCGTCTCGACCGCTCGGGCGCTCAAGGCGGCGCTCGACGGCACCGGTGTGCCGCTCCTCGTCAACGATCGGGTCGACGTGGCGCTCGCCTCGGGAGCCGACGGCGTGCATCTCGGCCAAGGTGATATGCATCCTGCCGATGCGCGACGGCTGCTCGGGGCAGAGGCGATCATCGGGCTGACGCTCAAGAACGTCGAGCAGGCCGACGAGCTCTATTGCCTCCCCGTAGATTACGCCTGCATCGGCGGCGTCTTCGCCACCCTGAGCAAGAACAACCCCGAGCCGCCGCTGGGCGTGGACGGGCTCGCCCGTGTCGCTTTCCGAGCGCGCCTTGCCGGCGGCATTCCCGTCGGCGCCATCGCGGGCATCGACCACACCAACGCGGCGTCCGTGATCGCCTCCGGCGTCGGCGGGGTGGCCGTCATCTCCGCTCTCTTCATGGCCGACGACCCCGCCGCCGAGGCCCGGCGCCTGCGGGCGGTCGTCGACGAAGCCCTTGCCTCCAGAGGAGCCCCCTTGTGACCCCCATCGCAGTGACGATCGCCGGCTCCGATTCCGGCGGCGGCGCCGGCATCCAGGCGGATCTGAAAACCTTCTCGGCGCTCGGCGTCTACGGCGCCAGCGTCCTGACGGCGCTCACCGCCCAGAACACCGTCGGCGTGCAGGGCATCCACGACGTGCCGCCGGCCTTCATCGGCCAGCAGATCGACAGCGTCTTCTCGGACCTGAAGGTCAATGCGGTGAAGATCGGCATGCTCTCGCAGCCCGCCGTCATCGAGGCGGTGGCGGCCGGTCTCGATCGCCACGGCGCCCGCAATGTGGTGCTCGACCCCGTGATGATGGCGGCCTCTGGCGACCGGCTCCTGGCGCCTGAGGCCGTCGAGACGCTCCGCCGGGTGCTGGTCCCCCGCGCCCTCGTGGTCACCCCGAATCTGCCGGAAGCGGCGGCCATCCTCGACGAGCCCCCGGCCGAGGACGAAGCCGGCATGCGCGCGCAGGCGGAACGCATCCTGCAGCTCGGTCCCCGCGCCGTTCTCGTGAAGGGCGGTCACGCGGAAGGTGCGGAGAGCGTCGACATCCTGGTCGATGCGTTGGGCGTCCAGCGCTTCACCTCGCGCCGCGTCGCGACCCGCAATACCCACGGCACCGGCTGCACGCTGTCCTCCGCCATCGCGGCGGGCCTCGCGGGGGGCCAGGAGCTTCGCCCGGCGGTGGAAGCCGCCAAGGTCTATGTCAGCGCCGCCATCGGTGCATCCGAAACCCTGCAGATCGGGAACGGGCACGGGCCCGTGCATCATTTTCATGCCTGGTGGTCATAAGCTCTCCCGCCGCGCGGCCCTCGGGCTCGGCGCGGCCGCCGTTGCTGCGCCAAGCGTCGTCCGCGCGCAGTCCCTGCGCTGGCGGATGGTCACGTCCTGGCCCAAGAACCGCACCGGCCCCGGCGTCTCGGCGCGGCGCATTGCCGAGCGCATCAACGCCATGAGCGGCGGCCGCATGCAGGTCGATCTCTTCGCGGCGGGCGAAATCGTGCCGCCCCTTGCCATCCTCGATGCCGTCTCGAACGGCACCGTCGAGATGGGCCATACGGCGGCGCTCTATTGGCAGGGCAAGATCCCGGCTGCCGGCTTCTTCACCACCGTACCCTTCGGCCTCGGCCCCGTGGAGCACCAGGCGTGGGTCGAGCTCCGCGACGGGAAGGCGCTCTGGGACGAGCTCTACCGCCCCTACGGCGTGCGCGCCTTCCTCGCCGGGAATACCGGGCCATCCATGGGCGGATGGTTCAAGCGCCGTCTCACCGGCCTCGACGACCTCAAGGGTATGCGGATCCGCGTGCAGGGTTTGGGCGCCGAGGTGTTCGCCAAACTCGGGGCCGTACCCATGACGGTCTCGGCCGGCGATCTGCTGCCGGCCCTAGAGAAGGGCTCCATCGACGCTGCGGAGTTCCTGGCCCCGGCCACCGACCTCGAAACCGGCCTGCCGAAATATGCCCCCTTCTATTACGCGCCGGGCTTCAACAAGCCGAACGGGGCGAGCGAGTTCATGATCTCGCTCAAGGCCTGGGAGCAGTTGCCCGACGATCTACGTCACGTGGTGCAGGAATCCTGCCGGGCCGAGCACACAGTCGGCCTCGCGGACGCCTCCCTCCAGAACTCCACCGCGCTCACAGAGATCCTCGGCCGCTATCCCGTGACCCTCGAAGCCTTCCCGCGCCCCATCATGGAGGCTGCCCGCAAGGCATCCGCCGATCTGCTCCAGGAGATCGGTGCCACCTCGCCGCTCGCCGGCCGCATCGTCCAGAGCTACTCGGCCGCGGCGAACGAGATGCGCAGCTGGTCTGCCCTGGCCGCCGACATGGCCCGGTCCACCGCCAGGGCCTGAGACCCGCCCGAGCCGCGCTTGACCCTGCGTCCCCGTTCCCGCACAACCGTTCCTCGCAACAAACGAACGTCCGATCTTTCGGACCTGGGACAAGCGGCAGGCCGGGTATGGGTGTAGAAGGCAGGGATCGTCAGCGGACGCTGGAGGTGGGCGCGCAGGTCCTCTCGGGGCAGCTCGGCAAGACCGTCCAGCGCCTGCGCAAGGCCTATAACCTGTCGCTGTCGGAGCTCGCGGAGCAATCCGGCGTCGCGAAATCGATCATCAGCCAGATCGAGCGCAACGAAACCAACCCGACGCTGGCCACCATCTGGCGCCTCTCCCAGGCGCTCGACGTGTCGATCGAGCGCGTGCTGGCCACGAGCGACGAAGAGCCGTTCATCGACAAGTCCACCCGGCCCGATACGCCCATCCTCGTCTCCGACGACGGCAAGATGCGGCTTGCCATTATCGGCTGGATCAAGACCGTCGAGTGGCTGCAATGGTACGACGTGCAGGCCGAGCCGGGCGGCGTGCTCGATTCCGAGGCGCATCAGCGCGGATCGGTGGAATGCCTCTCGGTGCTCGACGGCGAGTTCGAGGTGGAGGTCTCCGACACGGTTCAGCGCGCCAAGGCTGGCGAAACCCTGCGCTACCGCTGCGATCGGCCCCACAGCGTGCGCTGCGTCGGCGATGCTCCGGGCCGGGCCACCATGGTCTGCATCCTCAAAGCCGCTGTGATGGATTAGCCGCTATCGCGGTTCCTTCTCCCACTCGCAAAGCTGTGGTGATGGACGTGCCGCTATTGCGGCCCTTTCTGCCCCACGCGCGGTGGTAGGGACAGGATGTACTCCGCCATGGCATCGCGATCCGCCTCCGGGATCTGCGCCACGTTGGCGACGACCGCCGTCATCGTCGAGCCGACGGAATCATAGCTCGGCGTGAAACCCGTCGTCAGCAGTTCCTTCACGTCCCCACGCGTCCAGTCCTTGAGGCCCGTCTCATGCGGCGTGATGTTCGGCACCCAGCCCCGCCCCTCGGGCTCCGGCCCGCCGGCGAAGCGGCGGTCCTGCGGGATTGATCCAATGGCGTTGCGCTCGCTGTGGCATTCGACGCAGTGCCCCGGCCCCTCGACCAGATAGCCGCCGCGGTTGAGCGAAGCGCTCTTCGCAGGATCGGGCTGGTATTCGCGTCCGTCCAGGAAGGCGAGCTTCCACAGGCCGAGGCCCCGGCGCACGTTGAAGGGGAACGGCAGGTCGTGATCGCGGGCGCGGCCTTCCACGGCGGGCAGGGTTTGCATGAACGCGAACATGTCCCTCAGGTCGGCCGCACCCATGCGCTGGTAGGACGTGTAGGGGAACGACGGGTAGTAGTGGCGGCCGTCTGGCGACACGCCGCCCCGCATGGCGCGCACGAACTGCGCCGGCGTCCACGAGCCGATGCCGTCCTGCGGATGCGGCGAGATGTTGGGAACGTAGAAGGTCCCGAAAGGCGATTTCAGCGGGTAGCCGCCCCCCAGCAGCAGCTTGTTCTCCTGCTCGGGCTTCGCGTGGCAGGAGGTGCAGCCGCCCGCATAGAAAAGGGTTTTGCCGTTCTCGATGTTCGGCGCGCCTGCCGGGATCGCCTCGAGCCCGGCACTCTGCCGGTCCGGGCTCGTCAGAAACCAGAAGCCGGCGATGCCGATCACCGCGAGGACGAGAAGAGCAACAAGAACGCGTTTCATGAAGAAGTCCTGACGGAAAGGGCGGGCCGAAGCCCGCCCTTGCAGTGTTATCGATGCCTGGTGCCAGAGGCGATCAACTCTTGCTGAGGTGACCGCGTGCCCCGGCGCCGGATCAGCTCCGGCTCACCCGGTAGGCCTGGTGGCAGCTGCCGCAGGCCTTCGTGACGTTGGCGAACTCGGCCTTGAAGGTGTCGAGGTCCTTCGTGTTTGCGGCGGCCTTCTTGATGTCCGCCGCCCAGTCGTCGAAGCGCTTGCGGAAATCGGCCTGGTTCTCCCAAATCTTCGGGCTGGCCGTGGTCTCGCCGCCGGACTTGGCCGACTCGGGGAAGTAGGTGTGCATCTTGTCCGCCGCGGCCGCGTAGGTCTTGAGCACGTCCTGGGCCTTGTCGAGCTCGAAGGGAGCCTCGCCCCTCGACATGCGGGTGCCGGTGGCGGTCGCGGCGCCAACGCTTTTCATCAGCCCCCGGCGCTCCGCGATCGAGTCGCTTTGAGCAATGGCGGCCGAGACGCCGACGGTGAGCGCAAGGCCCACCAGGATGGGACGGGTCATCGAGTTTCTCCCTCAGGACTGTTCTAGAGCCGACTGACTCTTGCCGGTCAGCATATGACAGGAGCTGAACGGGAATACCGCTTTCGCGCAAAGTCTTTCTTGCAATTCTGCCCGCTCAGGCCGCCTGCGCCGTCCGGGCGGCTTGGATCGCGGCGAAGACCCGGTCCGGCGTTGCCGGCATATCGATGTGACGAATCCCGTAGGCGCGGAAGAGCGCATCCGCGACCGCGTTCATGACCGCCGGCGTCGCGCCGATCGCACCCGCTTCGCCCGCGCCCTTCATCCCCAGAATATTGGTAATGGACGGCACGTTGCGGGTCTCGAAGTGGAAATCCGGCACGTCGGCGGCCCGCGGCAGGCGGTAATCCATGAAGGAGGCCGTCACGAGCTGTCCGCCCGCGTCGTAAACCGTGCGCTCGTGGAGCGCCTGGCCGATGCCCTGCACGGCGCCGCCATGCACCTGGCCGGCGAGCAGGAGCGGGTTCAAGGTCACGCCGAAATCGTCCACGATGGTGTAGCGCACCACCTCGGTTTCGCCCGTGTCCGGGTCGATCTCGACCTCGCACACATGCGTCCCGTTCGGGTAGGTGGCTTCCGGTGGCTTCCAGCTGTCCGACACGGTGAGTAGCTCCGGCGTTGCGCCCGGGCGCTTGGCGAGATCCTCGAAGGAGATGGAGCGGTCGGTGCCCGCGATCCGCACCGTACCCTCCGCGATCTCCAGATCGCCGATCCCCGCTTCGAGGGCGTCCGCTGCGAGCTGCTTGAGGTTGTCGGCCAAGGTCCGCGATGCGCCAGCAACAGAAGCGCCGCCAACGGGGATCGAGCGCGATCCGCCGGTTCCGCCGCCCGTGGCGACCCGGTCCGTATCGCCTTGGTGCACGCGAATGCGCTCCACCGGGATATCGAGGTGCTGGGAGACGAGCTGCGCATAGGCCGTGAGGTGCCCCTGCCCTGTAGACTGGGTGCCGATCAGCACGGTAACGGTGCCGTCCTGTTCGAGCTTCACCTGCGCGTTTTCCGCCGAGCCGCCAGAGCACGCCTCGATGTAGGAGGCCATGCCGATGCCGCGGGCCCGTCCGGCCTTGCGTGCGGCTGCAGCGCGTTCCTTGAAGGAGCCCCACTCGGCGACTTCCATGGCGCGGCGCATATGGCCCTCGAACTCGCCGGAATCGTAGATTCGGCCCGTTGCCGTCTCGTAGGGCATCTGCCCGGGCTTGATGAAGTTGAGCGCGCGGATGGCGTCCGGCGTCGTCTTCAGCTCGCGGGCGATATGGTCGACGAAGCGCTCGATCACGTAGGCGGCTTCCGGCCTGCCTGCACCGCGATAGGCATCCACCGGCACAGTGTGGGTGAAGTAGCCGCGGATGCGGGCGTGCACGGCCGGGATGTCGTAGCAGCCGGGCGACATGCGCGAGCCGCCGGAGGGAATGAAGGGCGCGAATTGCGAGAGATAGGCGCCCATATCGGCCTTGAGGTCGATGCGGAGCCCGAGGAACTTGCCGCGCTTGTCGATGGCCATGGTGGCGGTCGTGATGTTATCGCGACCCTGCGTATCGCCGAGGAAGTGCTCCGTGCGATCGGCCACCCAGCGCACCGGACGCTTCAGCCGCTCGGCCGCCACCGCGCAGAGTGGGTATTCCCGGTACATGAAAATCTTGGTCCCGAAGCCGCCGCCCACATCGGGCGTCACCACACGGATGCGCTCGGGCTCCACCTTCAAGATGTGCTTGGCCAGGATGTCGCGAATGTCGTGGCTGCCCTGGCTGCCGAGCGTGATGGTCCAGCGCCGGCTGCCCTCGTCGTATTCCGCGATGCAGGCGCGGGGCTCGAGGTAGTTGGTGACCAGGCGATTGTTGACGACCGTGAGCGAGATCGTGCGATCCGCTTTGGCAAAGGCGGCATCCGTCTCCGCGCGCTTGCCGACCTCGGTGTCGAAGGCAACGTTCCCGGGCAGTTGCGGCCACACGACGTCGGCGCCCTCCGCCTCGGCGCCTTCGATGCCGACGACGGCGTCGAGGGGCTCCCAGTCGATCTCCACCGCTTCCGCGGCGGCGCGCGCCTCGTCTTCGGTCTGGGCCACCACGAAAGCGACCGCATCGCCCACATGTCGAACCTCGTCGATCGCGAGCACGGGATAGGGCGGCAGGATCTGCGCGGATCCATCGCTGTTGCGGGCAGGCCCGAGGCACGGGATCGTGCCGAGATCCGCAATGTCGGCATGGGTGAGGACAAGGAGCACGCCCGGCATGGAACGCGCCGCATCGAGATCGCCGATCGTGAAGCGGGCATGGGCGTGGGGGCTACGAACCACCGCGGCATAAGCAAGCCCCTCCGGCAGGTGATCGTCCGTATAGCGCCCTGCTCCCGTGACGAGCCGCTGGTCCTCGACCCGGCGAACGGATTGTCCCACACCAAATTTCATCGGACGCATCGGAGACTCCGCTTCATACCATCGACCTCAACGCCTCACCTATGGAGAGCGCAGGTGTGCCAGGTCAATCGCGCCGGACGCTTCGCCGCGCAGGGCAGGTGTGCGTCCGGGTTCGGGCAATCTCCTCGCCCCATTCGAGGTGGCGTGCCCTTCAGGCGATCTCCTCGCCCTGCTCAGGCTGGTGTGCCCTTCAGGCGATCTCTTCGCCCGCCATCGCCCAGTCCTTGAAGCCGCCCTTGTAGTGCTCGCGGATATCCTGGCCGAAGGCCTGGGCGAATTCGATGGCGCGGGCGGATCGGACGCCGGCCGCGCAGGAGAACACCACCCGCCTGCCGGGTTCCTGCGGGATCGCCTGCGGATCGAAGGCGGACAGCGGCATCGAAACCGAGCCCGGGATGTGGCCCGCCGCGAACTCATGCGGCTCGCGCACGTCGACCAGCAGGATGGAGCCATCCTGCATTCCCCGTTTGACGGTCTCGCGGTCGAGATCCACGACCACCGGTCCGCTGCCCTGCATGCTCACCCCTCCTGATCAGACCCGCACCATAGCGGCCGTCGGGAGGGGCGCAATGAGGGAACGCGTGGCTCAAGCGGCCAGAGGCGGGATGCGGAGAACCCAACCGGGCTGGATCATGTCGGGATCTTTGACGGGCGGGGAGTTCGCCTTCACGATCTCCGTGTACTTGGCGCCCTTGCCCTTGCCGTAGTGCTTCTCGGCGATCTCCCAGAGCGTGTCGCCCTTCTGCACCGTGTACATGGTCGACTGCGCGGCCGGCTGCTGCACCTGCAATTCGCTCGTATCCACCTCGGCGACGCCGATGGTGTTGCCAAGCGAGAGGATGATCTTCTCGGCTTCCTCCTGGGTCATGGCCTGACCGGAGAGTTTCACGGTGTCGCCCTGCATGTCGATGTTGAGCTTAGCCGGATCGAAGCCGTGGCTCTCCACCGTCTTCTTCAGCGTGTCGGGCGTCGCGGCCTGCGCGCCGCCGCCGAAAAGCTTCGCACCCGCGTCCTTGATGAACTTGAACAATCCCATCGTGTCCTCCCCTCGGCCAAGCTGCCGGAGAGGATGACGCGCCATCGGCTCTGCGGTTCCCGGATCGCGGCGCCCGATCTCAGGCCAGGTTCGCGAACACGTCGGCGAGCGACGGCAGCCGGTCCTTCAGGCGCAGCAGGGCGATGAGCTCGATTTGCACGACGGCGGCCATGAACTCCTGCTTGGGGTCGTTCTCCAACCGCTGCTCGAAGGCCTCGAGGATCTCGCCCTTGGTGCGGCCTTTCACGGCCATGATGAAGGGAAAGCCGAACTTCGCCTTGTAGCGGTCGTTGAGGGCCAGGAAGCGGTCGCGCTCCTCCTCGTTCAGGCTGTCGAGGCCGGCCGAGGCCTGCTCGTTTTGCGAATCCGCCGTGAGATCGGCGAGCTTCAGGCGGCCGGCGAGATCGGGATGGGCGCGGATCAGGGCCAGCTTCTGCTCGCGCGTGCCATCCGCCAGCACGTTCACCATGGCGGCGTGCAAGCCCTCCGCGCTGTCCTGCCCTGTCGTGAGACCCGCCGCATGGGTGGCTTCCGCGATCCAGGGCGAGTGCTCGAAGATGTCGCCGAAGAGCTCGACGAACTGCGCCCGCGTCATCCGGCTCGGGCGCAGCTCCACGGGCCGATGATGCTTCAGCCAATGCCGCGCGATATCGAGACGCCGCGCCACCCACACCCGCTCGTGCGAGGCGACATAATCCAGAAAGCGTGCGAGCGCCGCGGCCCGCCCGGGTCGGCCCACCAGGCGGCAATGGAGGCCCACCGACATCATCTTCGGCGCCGTCTCGCCCTCGGCGTAGAGGACGTCGAAGGTGTCCTTCAGATAGGCGAAGAACTGGTCGCCGGCATTGAAGCCCTGCGGGGTCGCGAAGCGCATGTCGTTGGCGTCGAGCGTGTAAGGCACGACGAGCTGCGGCCCCTGAGGGCCCTCGGCCCAATAGGGCAATTCGTCCGCATAGGAATCCGCCGAGTACAGGAAGCCGCCCTCCTCGAAGGTCAGGCGCAGCGTGTGCTCCGACGTGCGGCCCTGATAGAATCCCAAGGGCCGTTCGCCCGCCACTTCCGTATGGATGCGGATCGCTTCCGCGATATGGGCCCGCTCCTCGTCGGAGGTGAAATCCTTGTAGTCGATCCACTTCAGCCCGTGGCTCGCGATCTCCCAGCCGGCCTCGCGCATGGCCGCCACGGCCTCGGGGTGGCGCTGCATCGCCGTCGCGACGCCGAACACGGTGACGGGCATGTTGCGCTCGGTGAACATCCGCCACAGGCGCCAGAACCCGGCGCGGGAGCCGTATTCGTAGATCGATTCCATGTTCATGTGGCGCTGACCGGGCCAGGGCGCGGCGCCCACGATCTCGGACAGGAAGGCCTCGGAGGCGCGGTCGCCGTGGAGGATGTTGTTCTCGCCACCCTCCTCGTAGTTCACCACGAACTGGACGCAGACCCGCGCCTCGTTCGGCCAGCGCGGATGCGGCGGGTTACGGCCGTAGCCGACGAGGTCGCGGGGGTAGGTGGTGTCGGTCATCGGGCTCTCGATGCGCAGCGGCGGTCAGCTTCCGCGATAGGTGGAATAGCTCCAGGGGGAGACGAGGAGCGGTACGTGGTAGTGCCCGTCCGCCTCCGCCATGGCGAAGCGAATCGGCACCACGTCGAGGAAGGCTGGATTGGCCGTGGCGGTGCCCCGCCCCCGGAAATAATCGCCGACATGAAACAGGATTTCGTAGGAACCTGCCCGGAAGGCGTCGCCGATCATGAGCGGCGCATCGGTCCGCCCATCCGCGTTGGTGCGCGTCCGAACGACGAGGCTGCGGTTGTCTCCGTCCAGGCGAAAGAGCTCAATGGCGACGCCCTGCGCGGGTCCGCCCTGGACGGTGTCGAGAACATGCGTGGAGAGGCGGCCCATCGGCGCTCCTTGAGACGACGCGCGACTGTTTGAGGCTTCACGCGGCTCCGTCAAGGCGCGCCGCGTCCGCTTGATCGGCTTACGCTCAGCGAATCGCCCCTATCGCTCGCGCCGGGCTTGGCCCATATCGGCGACGTCGACCCGTACGGTGGTCTGCCTGCCGCCCCGATCGAGGGTGAGCTCGATCGCATTGCCGACCCCCACCTCCTCCAGGATCGTGGTGAGATCGGCGAGCCGCCGCACCGGCCGCCCGTTGGCGCCGACGATCACGTCGCCGATCTCCCCGCTCTGCATGTTGACCCCGCGCAGGCCGGCCCGTTGCGCCGGCGAGCCCGGCATGGTCCGCACGATGACCACTCCTTCGATGCCGAGCTGGGCGGCGGCCGCCTCCTGACCCACGATGATGCCGATCCCCGCCGTCGGCACGCGCCCGTTGCGGATGAGCTGCGGCACCACGCGGTTCACCACATCGACGGGAATGGCAAAGCCGATGCCGGCGAAGGCCCCGGACGGCGAGAAGATCGCCGTGTTGACGCCGATGAGCCGGCCCGCGGAATCGAGCAGCGGCCCGCCCGAGTTGCCGGGATTGATGGCGGCATCCGTCTGGATCATGTCCGCGATCTCGCGGCCCTCGCTCGTGGGCAGCCGGCGCTTGAGGGCGCTGATGACCCCCGTCGTCAGCGTCTGGTCGAGGCCGAAGGGATTGCCGATCGCGAAAGTGGCCTGTCCGACCTTCAGATCGGCCGAGGTCCCGACCGGGATGGCAGGTGGAGGCTGCCGCGTGCGGCCGAGGCGCAGAACCGCGAGATCGTAGTTCGGCGCTGTCCCGACGATCTCGGCCGGGACGATTTCGCCCGAGTTCAGCCGGATGCGGATGCCCCGCGAGCCCTCGACCACGTGGTTGTTGGTGACCACGTGCCCGGCCGCATCCCACAGGAAGCCGGTGCCGGACTGGGTCCCGCCCCCACCGTCGGGGCCCTCGGGACGGCCCCGGCCTCCGGGCCCGCTGGGTCCCCCGAGCGGGTCGTCCTGCTGCGCCAAGCGCCGCGGGTCCGGCTCGGCGAAGACGTGCACCACGGAAGGGGAGATGCGCTGGAAGAGGTCGATCGTCGAGCGCTCGCTCTCCTCCAGGTTCCCCCGCGCCGCCACCACGCGCGGCTCGGTCTGCGCATAAAGGTATCGCGAGACGTAGGGCTCTGCCACGAACACCGCTAGGAGGAGCAGGGCAACGAAGAGTGCGATGCGGATCAGGCGGTCTGACAAGGCGGGGCTCCGGGCAACAGGCTGGATATGTGCATCGCCGCGGCCCCGCTTCAACGGGCGGGCGCCGCGGCGGGGGTCAACGCCTGCGCACGCCGTCCGGTGTCATATGCTTCAAAAAGGCGGTGGACGGGCCCGCCGGAAAACCCTAAGCCGCCTCGATTGTTACGCTTAACCTCCAGGGCTCGCCGTCCCGCATGATCGACCCGCAAATCTCCGAATGGATCAGCCAGGTCCTGCGCTGGGTCCACGTGATCACCGCCGTGGCCTGGATCGGGTCGTCCTTCTACTTCATCCATCTCGACCTGAGCCTCAAGAAGCGCGAGGGGCTGGCCGCGGGCGTCGGCGGCGAGGCCTGGCAGGTCCACGGCGGCGGCTTCTACAACATGCGGAAGTATCTGGTGGCTCCGCCGGAGCTGCCCAAGGAGCTCACCTGGTTCAAGTGGGAGAGCTACTCGACCTGGATCACGGGCTTCTTCCTGATCGTCTGGGTCTATTACCTCAACGCCGATCTCTACACGATCGACCCCGCGGTGCGGGTGCTGCAGCCCTGGCAGGCCGCCGCCATCGGCATCGGCGGATTGGCGCTCGGCTGGCTCGTCTATGACGGGCTCTGCCGCTCGCCTTTGGGAAAGAACGACGTGCTGCTCGGCGTGGTGCTGTTCTTCTACATCCTCGCTGCCGCCTACGTGTTCACCCTGCTGTTCAACGGCCGCGCCGCCTTTCTGCATACGGGAGCGATGATCGCGACCTGGATGACGGCAAGCGTGTTCTTCGTCATCATCCCCAACCAGAAGAAGGTGGTGAACACCCTCCTCGCCGGCGGCACGCCCGATCCGATGCTCGGCAAGCAGGCGAAGCAGCGCTCCACCCACAACAATTATCTGACCCTGCCGGTCATCTTCCTGATGCTGTCGAACCACTACCCGCTGGCGTGGTCCTCCCGCTATTCGGTGGCGATCGTCGGCCTCATCGTGATCGCGGGCGCCGTCATCCGGCACTTCTTCAATTCGCGCCACGCCGACAAGGGCTCGCCCTGGTGGACGTGGGGCGTGTCGGCCGCCGCCATCGCGCTCGCGGCTTATCTCTCGATCATCGGCAAGCCCGGCAATGCAACGCTCGCCGAGGTGCCGGCGACGCCCATGCCGGCAGCCTTCGACGAGGCGGTGCTCGCGGTGCAGTCCCGCTGCTCCATGTGCCACGCGGCGGAGCCCGTGTGGGACGGCATCCCGATCGCTCCGAAGGGCGTGCGGCTCGACACCCCGGAAGCGATTGCCCGCCACGCGGAGGCCATTCGGGTGCAGAGCGTGCTCACCCATGCCATGCCGCCCAACAACATCACCGAGATGACGATCGAGGAGCGCCGTGCGGTGGCGGCATGGCTGGCCCGCCGCGACAGTGCTATCCGTTAGATCTATAAACAAAGCCGACCAACCTCTCGCCGGGACCCCCTCTGTATGAGCGATCTCACCCTCGAAGCCGCCCAAACGATCCTCGCCGCCGCGCTGAAATCCGGCCGCGAGAAGAAGTTCAAACCGCTGGCGGTGGCCGTCTATGACGGCCGAGGGGCCCTGAAGGCGCTGGCCACGGAGGACGGAGCGAGCCTCAAACGGGCCGAGATCGCCATGGGCAAGGCTTACGGGGCCCTTTCGCTCGGCGTCGGCTCCCGCGCGATCCACAAGATGGCGGTCGACCGCCCCTACTTTGTGGCGGCCGCGACCCATGCGGTCGGCGGGCAGCTCATCCCGGCGCCGGGCGGCGTGCTCATCAAGGATCAGCAGGGTGCCGTCCTCGGCGCCGTCGGCGTGTCGGGCGACACCTCGGATAATGACGAGATCGCCGCTGCGGCCGGCATCGAAGCCGCCGGTTACGTCTTCGACGCCGGCGCTTAGCCCGGGAGCATCCCACTAACCTGTTAGTTCACGCGCCCGTGAAGAATACCGCTGCGGCATCTTTTGCCAGTGGCTCCCGCTGCAATTGCGCTGGACAGCAGCATCGGAACCGAAGAAGAAATAGCCTCAAGGTACGACAAACGGCTAACGCCCCGCGGCGTGCGCAGCTTGTCGGCTGAGACACAGTACCAATAGCGATAACCAGAAGAGGGGATGCGCTTCATGTCTACTTGGTTCAAACGGATGGCGATCGCCGCCGTTGCCACCGTGGCCTTTACGGGCCTGGCGGCAGCGCAGGTCGTCTACAACCGCGGCAATGACGCCGATCCGGAAACGCTCGATCCGCACAAGACGTCGACCACCTACGAGTCGCACATCCTGCGCGACATGCTCGAAGGTCTGATGATCTACGACGCGGCCGGCAAGGTGGTTCCCGGCGTGGCCGAGAAGCACGAGATCAGCGACGACGGCACGAAGTACCGCTTCACGCTGCGCTCCAACGCCAAGTGGTCGAACGGCGACCCCGTGAAGGCGTCCGATTTCGAGTTCTCGCTCCGCCGCATCATGGATCCGGCGACGGGCGCGAAGTACGCCAACATCCTCTACCCGATCAAGAACGCCGAGAAGATCAACAAGAGCCAGGGCGCGAAGCCCGAGGAGCTCGGCGTGAAGGCGGTCGACGACCGGACTCTCGAGATCACCCTCGAGCGCCCCACCCCCTACTTCCTTGAGCTCCTCACGCACCAGACGGGCCTCCCGGTCCATCCGGCCAGCGTCCAGAAGAGCGGCTCGGACTTCGTGAAGCCCGGCAGCTATGTGTCGAACGGCGCCTACGTGCTGAAGGAGTTCGTTCCGAACTCCCAGATCCGGCTCGAGAAGAACCCGAACTTCCACGACGCCGCGAACGTGAAGATCGACGTGGTGGTGTTCCAGCCCCAGAAGGATCTCGCCGCGACCGCTCGTCGCTTCGAGGCCGGTGAGCTTCACTCCACCAGCGACTTCCCGGCCGACCAGACGAAGGCTCTGCGCCAGCGTCTCGGCGACCAGGTTCGCACCTCGCCGCGTCTCGGCTTCTACTATGTCGCGCTCAACACCTCGAAGGAGCATCTGAAGGACGCCCGCGTTCGCCAGGCTCTCTCGATGGTCATCGACCGCGAGCTGATCTCCGACGCGGTGTGGGGCGGAACCATGCTCCCGGCCTACTCGATCGTGCCCCCGGGCATCGGCAACTACAAGGAGCCGGCCTTCGCCGACTTCAAGGAGATGTCGCCCATCGAGCGTGAGGACAAGGCGAAGGAACTCCTGAAGCAGGCGGGTTTCGGCCCGGGCAAGCCGCTGAAGGTGCAGCTGCGCTACAACACCACGGACAACAACAAGAACACGGTCGTGCAGATCGCCGACGACTGGAAGCGCATCGGTGTCGAGACGTCCTTCATCAACACGGACGCCAAGACCCACTTCGCGGTTCTCCGTGACACCAACGACTACGAGGCGGCTCGCGCGGGCTGGATCGGCGACTATTCCGACCCGCAGAACTTCCTCTTCCTGCTGGAGTCCGACAACAAGGGCTTCAACTACGCGAAGTACAACAACCCCGAGTTCGACGCCCTGATGAAGAAGGCCGCCGCCGAGCAGAACCTCGACAAGCGCGCCGACATCCTCAAGCAGGCCGAAGCCCTGGCGATGAAGGACATGCCCTACATCCCGGTGCTCTACTACGGGAACAACAACCTGGTCTCCAACAAGCTGAAGGGCTGGGTCGATAACGTGACGGGCGCTCACCCGACGCGCTTCATGTCGATCACGCAGTAAAGCGATCGGCGCCCCGGACCACGGTCCGGGGCGCCTCCCCTTCTTCCAGGTTTATGAGACGACCAGCTTGATCCCCTTCATCCTGCGCCGCTTCCTGTCGGCCCTTCCGACGCTCCTGCTGATCGTCACGATTTCCTTTTTTCTGATCCGTGTGGCGCCGGGTGGCCCCTTCGACTTGGAGCAGCCGCTCGAAGCGAAGGTCATGGAAAACCTCCGCCGGATCTACAAGCTCGACCGCCCCCTCATCGAGCAGTACTGGCTCTACCTCTCGTCGCTCCTTCGGGGCGATTTCGGGCCGTCCTTCTACTTCCGCGATTTCACGATCGGCGATCTCTTCGCCCGCGGCCTCCCCGTCTCCATGACGCTCGGCTCGCTTGCGCTTCTGGTTGCGGTCCTCATCGGCGGCACGCTCGGCACGATTGCGGCCTTCCGCCAGAACAGCTGGGCCGATTACGTGGTGTCCGGCTTCGGCACGATGGGCCTTACCATCCCGAACTTCGTGGTTGCGCCGATCTTCCAAATCGTGTTCGGCCTCATGCTGGCCTGGTTTCCCGTCGGCGGCTGGAACGACGGCGCGGTGCGGGCCATCGTGCTCCCGGTGGTCGTCCTCGCCCTGCCCCAGATCGCCGTTGTGGCGCGCATGATCCGCGCCTCCATGATCGAGGCGCTTCGCTCGAACCACATCCGCACCCTGCGCTCGCTCGGCCTCCCCACCTCCGTGATCGTCCGCCACGCCCTGCGCGCGGCGTCGCTGCCCGTGGTGTCCTATCTCGGCCCCGCGGCAGCCGCGCTCCTCACCGGGTCCGTCGTCGTCGAGACGATCTTCGCGCTCCCCGGCGTCGGCCGCTACTTCGTCGAGGGCGCCCTCAACCGCGACTACACCCTGGTCATGGGGACCGTCGTGATGGTCGCCGTGTTCATCATGTTCTTCAATCTTCTCGTCGACATTCTCTACGCGCTGATCGACCCGCGCGTCCGCTACGAGTAGGGCGCCATGGCTCAAGGTACCGTTATTCCCACCGAGGCCATGACTGGCCCGATCGTCGGCCGCTCGCTGTGGGCCGACGCCCGCACCCGGCTCGTCCGCAACAGAGCGGCCCTGGTGAGCATGATCTGGCTCGCCTTCATGGCCCTGATCTGCATCGTGGGCCCGGAGATCACCGGCCACAGCTACGACCGGATCTACACCGAATACACCCGCATCCCGCCGAGCATGACCGCCTATCCCAAGGAGGATCAGATCACGCCGGCGGTGGAGCGGATCGGCTCGCGGCTGCGGGCGAAGCCCGAGCAGATCGAGGTGACGGGCGACACGCTGCGCGCCACCTTCGTGGGGCCCCGCGCCATCGACGAGCGTTCGCTCGCCTTCTTCGAGCGCTCCGACATGTTCGGCGCGGCCCGCGTTACGGAACGCGCCGAAGAGGGCCGGCGCCTCACCGTGGAAGCGCCCATCGAACGCCGCTACTTCTTCTTCGGCACCGACACGAACGGCCGCGACCTCCTCACCCGCACCCTGTTCGCGGGCCGCATCTCCCTTTCCATCGGCCTCCTCGCCACCTTCGTGGCCATCGTGATCGGCGTCATCTACGGCTCCGTGTCGGGCTATCTTGGCGGGCGCGTCGACCTCGTGATGATGCGCTTCGTGGACGTGCTCTACTCGCTGCCCTTCATCTTCTTCGTCATCATGCTGGTGGTGTTCTTCGGCCGAAACTTCGTGCTGATGTTCATCGCCGTGGGCGCGGTCGAATGGCTCGACATGGCCCGCATCGTCCGCGGCCAGACGCTCTCCATCAAGCGCCAGGAATACGTGCAAGCAGCCGAGGCGCTCGGCGTCGATACCCGCGGCATCCTGCGCCGCCACGTCATCCCGAACACGCTTGGACCCGTCGTGGTCTACATGACCCTTCTCGTGCCCCGCGTGATCCTGCTCGAGAGCTTCCTTTCGTTCTTAGGACTCGGCGTTCAGGAGCCGATGACGAGTTGGGGCGTGCTCATCTCGGACGGCGCACGCAACATCCAGGGCGCCGCCTACATGCTGGTGTTCCCCTCCATCTTCCTCGTCTCGACCCTGTTCGCGCTCAACTTCATCGGCGACGGCCTGCGCGACGCCCTCGACCCGAAGGACCGCTAGCGATGTCGTCCCATCTCCGTCGCGAAGCGCAGACCTCTTCGGCCTGCAAGCGCACCCTCCGCAAGGACCGCTGATATGGCCGCCGCTGCAATGCCAGTCCCGCAAGCTGCGAACGCACCCGTTCTCTCGGTTCGCGACCTGCATGTCCGCTTCCGCACCGGCGACGGCATTCTCCATGCCGTGAAGGGGATCAACGTCGACGTGCAGCCCGGCGAGACCGTGGCCATCGTGGGCGAGTCCGGCTCCGGCAAGAGCCAGACCATGATGTCGGTCATGGGCCTGCTGGCCTCGAACGGTTGGGCGGAAGGCTCGGTGAAGTACCGCGGCGAGGAGTTGATCGGCCTCCCGCCGGACCGGCTGAACCGCTATCGCGGCTCCAAGCTCACCATGATCTTCCAGGAGCCGATGACCTCCCTCGATCCGCTCTATCGGATCGGCCATCAGCTCGCCCTCCCCCTCACGATGCACGGGGGCTTGAGCAAGGCCAAGGCGCGCGAGCGCGCCATCGAGCTTCTCGAGCTCGTTCGTATCCCCGACCCGCAACGCCGGATCGATGCCTACCCGCACGAGCTCTCGGGCGGCCAGCGCCAGCGCGTGATGATCGCCATGGCGCTCGCCAACAATCCGGACGTGCTCATCGCGGACGAGCCCACCACGGCCCTCGACGTGACCGTGCAGGCCCGCATCCTCGACCTCCTCGCCGATCTGCAGAAGCGGCTCGGCATGTCGATCGTGTTCATCACCCACGATCTCGGCGTGGTCCGCCGCTTCGCAGACCGCACCTATGTGATGCGCTACGGCGAAGTGGTGGAAAGCGGGCGCACCGCGGACCTCTTCGCCGATCCCAAGCACCCCTACAGCCGCATGCTCATCGACGCCGAACCTCGCGGCCGCAAGGAGCCGGTGCCGGCCCATGCGCCGGTGGTGCTCGATGCCCGTGACGTGCGCGTGACCTTCCAGATCAAGAGCGGCCTATTCGGACGCAACAATCACGATCTGAAGGCCGTCGACGGGGTGAGCCTGCGCGTGCGCTCCGGTGAAACCATCGGCATCGTCGGCGAGTCCGGCTCCGGCAAATCGACCCTCGGCCGCGCGATCCTGCGTCTGCAATCGGCTTCCGGCATGGTGCGGTTCGAAGACCGCAACCTCATGCCCCTCGACCGCGCCGGCATGCGACCGCTCCGCCGCGAACTCCAGCTCGTGTTCCAGGACCCCTTCGGTTCACTCTCGCCGCGCATGACCTCGGGCGAGATCGTCACCGAGGGCCTGCTTGTGCACGAGCCGTCGATCTCGCGAAAGGAACGCGACAAGCGCGCCATCCAGGCCTTCGAGGAGGTGCGCCTCGATCCGGTCTGGCGCAACCGCTTCCCGCACGAGTTCTCGGGCGGCCAGCGCCAGCGCATTGCGATTGCCCGTGCCATGATTCTGCACCCGAAGCTCGTGGTGCTGGACGAGCCGACCTCCGCCCTCGACCGTTCCGTGCAAAAGGAGATCGTGGACCTGCTCCGCGACCTCCAGCGCCGGCACGGCCTCGCCTATGTCTTCATCAGCCACGATCTCGCGGTGGTGCGCGCGCTCGCCGACGAGATCATCGTGATGAAGAGCGGCCAGGTGGTGGAGCGCGGCCCTGTCGAGGTGATCTTCGACCGGCCGCAGGAGGCCTACACCCGCGATCTCATCGCGGCTGCCTTCCTGAACGCGGAGCGCGAGGAAACCGCGGGAGCGCTGGCCTCCTGACCGGCGGAACCGGACGATGCGGCGCGGATTGACTTCGCGCCATGGCACGCCGACCCGCCCCGAAAGCCAAATCCGCAAAAGCGGCTCCTCCGGCCGATCGCGAGCCGGAGGCAGTCGAGATTGCGGGCGTTCGCCTCACCAACCCGCAGCGGGTCCTGTGGGACGAGCAGGATGTCACCAAGCAGGAACTGGCCGAGTTCTATGTCGGCATCGCGGATTGGCTCCTCCCCCACATCGCAGGCCGTCCGCTCGCTCTGGTGCGCTGCCCAGCCGGGTCTGAAAAGTCCTGCTTTTTCCAGAAGCACCCCTGGGCCGGCCTGTCGGAGCATATCGAGCGCCGGATACTCCGGCATGACGGCAAGGACGAGGAGGTGGTGCTCGTCGAGGATATCAAGGGCGTGGTCGGCCTCGTTCAGGCCGGCGTGCTCGAAATCCACCCCTGGGGCGCCGCCATCGAGAGGGTGGACCGGCCAGACCGGGTGATCTTCGATTTCGACCCGGGTGAAGGGGTCGGCTGGCCGGAAGTCATCAAGGGTGCGCAGGAGGTGCGCCGCCGCCTGAGCGCCTTGCGGCTCGAGAGCTTCGTGAAAACCACCGGCGGCAAGGGGCTGCACGTGGTCGTGCCGGTCGCGCCCGATGGGGATTGGGAGGACGCCAAGGCGTTCACGCGCGCGCTCGCCGACGCGATGGTGGCCGACCGGCCCGACCGCTACACCACGGCCTCCCTCAAATCCGAGCGCGAGGGCCGCATCTTCATCGACTACCTGCGCAATACGCGCGGCGCCACGGCGGTAACCCCCTACTCCACCCGTGCCCGCAAGGGAGCACCGGTTTCGACGCCTTTGGCCTGGGAGGAGCTGTCGCCGGACGTGCCCTCGAACCACTACACGGTCACGAACTTGGCCAAGCGCCTCAAAGGCCTCGACGACCCCTGGGCTCGGTTCTTCAAGGTCCGGCAGAAGCTGCCGGACCCAGGCAAGATCGCTTAGGCCGCCTGCAGCAGCGACTGAATTCGCTCCGCGAGATCCGTCGCGCGGTAGGGCTTGTAGAGCAGATCGAGGTCTTCGAGCTTCGCTTCGCCGTCCACATACCCTGTCGTCAAAAGCACACGCACCGAGGGCCATTCCCTTTTGACCATGCGGGCGAGGTCGATGCCGGTGATCTCGCCGGGCATCCGCACATCGCTCAGCACCAGCCGGAAATGGCTGTCGGCCTGGAGGAGCGAAGCCGCCTCGTCGCCGCTCTGCGCCTCCCGCACCGTGAAACCGAGCGATTCCAGCGTGGAGACGGCCACCTGGCGCACTGCCGGGTCGTCCTCGACCACGAGCACGGACTCGCCCTGTCCGATGGGCGCGGCCTCCTTCATGCTGGCGGCTGCGGGCTCGGCCGCCGCTTCGCCCGCGACGCGCGGAAGGAAGATGCGGATGGTCGTGCCCTCGTCGGGCAGACTGTCGACCTCGATATGGCCGTTCGATTGCTGCACGAAGCCGTAGACCATGGAGAGGCCGAGCCCCGTGCCCTTGCCGCTTTCCTTCGTGGTGAAGAAGGGTTCGAACACCTTTTCCAGCACCTCTGGCGGCATGCCGGTGCCGGTATCCGCCACGGAGATCACGACGTAATCGCCGGGCTCCGCTCTGGCGCTGTCGTCCACGGCCCTGTTCTCGATGGTGATCGTGAGATCGCCGCCGTCCGCCATGGCATCGCGGGCGTTGACCGCGAGGTTGAGGAGCGCCGCCTCGAATTGCGCCCGGTCCACGCGAACGGGCCAGGTGGCGTCATCGGCCTTGAGCGTCACGTTGATGTGCTCGCCGAGGGTGCGCCGCATCAGTTCGAGCAGCCCCGGCATGATGGCCTTCACGTCGAGGGTGGAGGCGAGGAGCGGCTGACGGCGCGAGAAGGCGAGGAGGCGGTGGGTGAGGTCGGCGCAACGCTGCGCGCCTTCCATGGCCATGCGGGCACGGCGCTGGGCGCGTTCGTTTCCTTCGATCGACTTCGACAGCAGATCCAGGTTGCCGATCACGACGCTCAGCATGTTGTTGAAGTCGTGGGCGATGCCGCCCGTGAGGCGGCCGACCGCTTCGAGCTTGCTGGCGTGGAGCAGGTTCTGCTCCAGCTGCTTGCGCTCGGTCATGTCGAACCAAAGTCCGAAATACTCCCGCGCGCGCCCTTCGTCGTCCCGGACCAGCAGGGTTTGGTCGAGGAAGTGACGGTAGGTTCCGTCCGAGCAGCGCCAACGGTACTCCAAGGTGACGGCGCCGGTCTGCGGCAGCGACCGGAGGTGCTGGAGCGCGGCATCCCGATCCTCGGGGTGCAGGCGGGAGGCCCAGAAACCTTCCGCCGACAGGAAATCCGCCGGGGTGAAACCCGTGAGCGCCTGGACACCCTCGTTGGTGAATTGCAGCTGCCGGTGATCCTCGTGGATCGATGCCGTGTAGAGCGCGAGCGGCAGCGATTGAAGCACGATGGCCTGGTGCTCTTCGCGCCGGCGCAGCGCCTGCTCGGTTTTCAGCTTTTCGCTGCGAACCCGCAGGTTCTCCATCAGGAGCCGACGCTCCTCCTCGCCCTGGCGCCGGATCTCCTCAGTTTTCCTGTAGAGATCGACGAACACATCGACCTTGGATTTGAGGATCAGCGGCTCGATCGGCTTGAACACGTAGTCCACCGCTCCCGCGGTGTAGCCGCGGAAAACGTGCAGGTCGTCCTTGTTGAAGGCCGTGAGGAAGAGAATGGGCACACGCGACGAGCGTTGGCGGGCCCGGATCATGCCCGCCACCTCGTAGCCGTCGATCCGCGGCATCTGCACGTCGAGCAGGATGACCGCGAAGTCGTCCTTCAGCACATGGCGAAGCGCCGCCTCGCCGCAATCGGCCGTGACGATCTCGATGCCTGGGGCCCGCAGCATCTCCTCGACAGCGAGGAGATTGCGCGGGTCGTCATCGACGGCGAGGATTTTGGCCGTGACGGGGCCAGGGTCGGCGTGAGTCAGCACCGGGCGCTGAATCCCGGGACCAGACCCCGCCGGCCTGAGTTGCTCCATCATGGATGCAGTCCGTCTCCCGCCGCGCCGTTGGCGACAATCTCGCCGTCTCCGACATTGTAGGTGCTGCGCCCAAGTTGAACGCGCAGAACCGCCAAAAGTTGATCCATGTCCACAGGCTTCGACACGTAGTCGGTGGCGCCGGCCTCCAGGCACTTCTCGCGATCGCCCTTCATGGCCTTCGCGGTGACGGCGATGAGCGGCAGGTCGCGGTACTGCGGGAGCTTGCGGATCTCCTGCATGGTCTCGTAGCCGTCCATCTGCGGCATCATGATGTCGACCAGCATGATGTCGATCCCGGGCGTGCTCTTCAGCTTCTCGATGCCCTCGCGGCCGTTCTCCGCAAAGGTGACCTCCATGCCGTGCTGTTCCAGCGCAGCGGTGAGGGAGAAGATGTTGCGCACGTCATCGTCCACGATCAGCACCTTGCGGCGATGCAACGAGGTGTCGTCGTGGCGCTCCACGATGATCTGCTGGCTCTCCGGAACGTTGGCGATCGCCCGGTGCAGGAAGAGCGCCGTCTCGTCGAGGAGCTTCTCCGAGGAGCCCGATCCCTTGACGATGATGGTCGAAGCGATGGCCTCGAGCCGCCGCTCCTGCGCCTTGTTGAGGTCCTGGCCCGTATAGACCACGATCGGCAACTCCTCGCCGCCGCTGGTCTTGCGAATCCGCTCGATGAGCTCGGCGCCCGGGAGATCCGGCAGGCCGAGATCCACGATCGCGCAGTCGAACCGGCGCGCCTGGATGGCTTCGAGAGCGGCTTCCGCGGTCGCGACGCCGGTGACCTCCACGCTGTCGGTGCCGAGCAATTGCTCGATGCTCATGCGCTGGTTCGCATCGTCTTCAACGAGCAGCAGGCTCTTGACCGGCCGGTCGATGAAGTCGCGGGTGCGGGTCAGCGCGGCCATCAGCGCATCCCGCTCCACGGGCTTCTCGAGGAAGCCGAAGGCGCCGGCCTTGAGGCCCCGCTTCTTCTGGTCGTCCACCGAGATCACGTGGATCGGCACATGCCGCGTGCGCGGATCGTGCTTGAGGAGATCGAGCAGCGCCCAACCATCCATATCGGGCAGGCCGATATCGAGGGTGATCGCCTGCGGCTTGTAGCGGTGGGCGAGAGCCAGCGCGGAGGCGCCGTCGCTCGCGATGAGGCCCTTGAAGCCCTGCTCCCGGGCGAGTTCGAGGAGGACGGAGGCGAACATCGCGTCGTCCTCGATGATCAGCACCACGTGGTCGCCCTGGGCGATCATGTGGCAGTCGTCCGACGAGGCCGACAGCGCCATCGGAGCCGAGGGCCGCGACAGCGTGATCGGCTCGGCCGAGATCATCGCAGCGCTGCTGGTGGCGCGCTGCACGCCGAGTTCGGATCCGGCCGGCGGCTGCAGGGGTAGGAACAGGGTGAAGGTGGAGCCCCGGCCCGGCTGGCTCGACAGCACGATCTCGCCGCCGAGAAGGCGCGCGATCTCGCGACTGATGGCAAGCCCCAGACCCGTGCCGCCATAGCGCCGGCTCGTGGTGCCGTCCGCTTGCTGGAACGCCTCGAAGATGATGCGCTGCTTGTCCTCAGGGATGCCGATGCCGGTATCCTGCACCGAGAGAGCGATCCATTCGCTGCCGGCGCGGAGCGGCGAGCCTACGGCCGACCCGATCTTCAGCGTGACGCCGCCCCTCTCGGTGAACTTGAACGCGTTCGAGAGCAGATTGCGCAGCACCTGCTGCAGGCGCTTCGAATCCGTGCGGACCGCGGGCGCCAAGTTGGGATCGACCTCGATATGGAAGTCGAGATGCCGCTCTTCCGCGACCTGGCGGAAGGTGCGCTCCATGTTGTCCACGATGTCGCGGAAGCCGACGCTGGAGAGCTCCAGGCTCACCGTGCCGGACTCGATCTTCGACAGGTCGAGGATGTCGTTGATGAGCGCCAGCAGATCCGAGCCCGCGGCATGGATCGTCTTGGCGAACTCCTTCTGCTTATCCGAGAGGTTGCCTTCCGGGTTCTCGGTCAGCAGCTTCGAGAGGATGAGCAGCGAGTTGAGCGGCGTGCGCAGCTCGTGGCTCATGTTGGCCAGGAACTGGGACTTGTAGCGTGAGGTGAGGGAGAGCTGTTCGGCCTTCTCCTCCAGGGCCGTTTTGGCGACGGAAACCTCGCGGTTCTTGCCCTCGACCTCCCGCTTCTGGACTTCGAGGAGGCGCGCCTTCTCTTCCAGCTCCTCGTTGGTCTGCTGCAGCTTGTCCTGCTGGGTGCGCAGCAGCTCCTCGGAGCGGCGGAGGGTGGCGGCCTGCTGTTCCAGGCGCTCGTTGGTCTTCTTCAGCTCTTCCTGCTGGCTTTGCAGCTCGGTGGTGAGGAGCTGGGACTGCTTCAGCAGGCCCTCGGTGCGCATGTTGGCCGCGATCGTGTTGAGCACGATACCGATCGACTCGGTGAGTTGATCGAGGAAGGCCTGGTGGGTCTCGGAGAAGCGGTTGAACGAGGCGAGCTCGATCACCGCCTTCACCTCCTGCTCGAAGAGCACGGGGAGCACGATGATGTTGAGCGGGGGCGCCTCGCCGAGCGCGGAGCCGATGGTGATGTAATCGCCCGGCACGTCGGTGAGCAGAATGCGCTTCTTCTCGTAGGCCACCTGACCCACGATCCCCTCGCGGAGACGGAAGCGGTTCGACAGGCGCTTGCGTTCCGTGAAGGCGTAGGACGCCACCATGTCGAGCACGGGCTCGCCGCCCGCGTTGTCGACCGTGTAGAACACGCCGCGCTGGGCGTTCACGAGCGGAGCGATCTCCGACAGGATCATGTTCGACACGGTCGTGAGATCGCGCTCGCCCTGCAGCATGCGGGTGAACTTGGCGAGGTTGGTCTTGAGCCAATCCTGCTCCGCGTTCTTCTGCGTGGTGTCACGCAGATTGCGGATCATCTCGTTGATGTTGTCCTTCAGGGCCGCGAGCTCGCCCAGCGCCTCGGCGGTAATCGACCGGGTGAGGTCGCCGCGGGTCACGGCGGTCGCCACTTCCGCGATGGCTCGCACCTGGTTGGTGAGGTTCGCGGCGAGCTGGTTCACGTTGTCGGTGAGATCGCGCCAGAGGCCGGACACGCCCTCCACTCGCGCCTGACCGCCAAGTTTGCCCTCCGTACCCACCTCTTTCGCGACGCGGGTCACCTCGGAGGCGAATGAGTTCAGCTGGTCCACCATGGTGTTGATGGTGTTCTTGAGCTCCAGCATTTCGCCTTTGACGTCCACGGTGATCTTCTTGGAGAGATTGCCGTTCGCGACCGCCGTGGTGACGTCGGCGATGTTACGCACCTGACCCGTGAGGTTCGCGGCCATCATGTTCACGTTGTCCGTGAGGTCCTTCCAGGTTCCCCCGACGCCGCGGACCTGGGCCTGACCGCCGAGCTTACCCTCGGTGCCCACTTCGCGGGCCACGCGGGTCACCTCGCTCGCGAACGAGTTCAGCTGGTCCACCATGGTGTTGATGGTGTTCTTGAGCTCGAGGAGCTCGCCGCGCACATCGACGGTGATCTTCTTCGACAGGTCGCCGTTCGCGACCGCCGTCGTCACATCCGCGATGTTACGCACCTGGCCGGTGAGGTTCGCGGCCATCATGTTCACGTTATCGGTGAGATCTTTCCAGGTTCCCCCGACGCCCTTCACCTGGGCTTGGCCACCGAGTTTTCCTTCCGAGCCCACCTCGCGCGCAACGCGGGTCACCTCGGAGGCAAAGGAGTTCAGCTGGTCCACCATGGTGTTAATCGTGGACTTCAGCTCGAGCATCTCGCCTTCGACCACGACGGTGATCTTCTTGGAGAGGTCGCCCTGGGCGACCGCGGTCACCACTTCGGCGATGCCGCGCACCTGGCCGGTGAGGTTCGCGGCCATGAGGTTCACGTTATCGGTGAGCCCCTTCCACACGCCGCCGACGCCCTTCACCTGGGCCTGACCGCCGAGTTTTCCTTCCGAGCCCACCTCGCGCGCCACACGTGTCACTTCCGAAGCGAAGCTATTGAGCTGGTCCACCATGGTATTGATGGTGTTCTTCAGCTCCAACATCTCACCGCGCACGTCGACGGTAATCTTCTTGGAGAGATCGCCATTCGCGACCGCTGTCGTCACCTCGGCGATGTTACGCACCTGGCCCGTCAGATTCGCGGCCATGAAGTTCACGTTGTCGGTGAGACCCTTCCAGGTTCCCCCGACGCCTTCCACGCGGGCTTGGCCGCCCAGTTTACCCTCGGTGCCCACTTCGCGGGCCACGCGGGTCACCTCGCTCGCGAACGAGTTCAGCTGATCCACCATGGTGTTGATCACGTCCTTGATCTGCAGGATCTCGCCCTGCACCGGCACCGTGATCTTCTGGGTGAGGTCGCCGTTCGCGATGGCGGTCGCGACCTTCGAGACGTCGCGGAGCTGAACGGTTAGGTTGCCCGCCATCAGGTTCACGTTGTCCGTGAGGTCCTTCCAGGTTCCTCCGACGCCCTTCACCTGGGCTTGGCCGCCGAGCTTTCCTTCCGAGCCCACCTCGCGCGCAACGCGCGTCACCTCGCTCGCGAAGGAGTTCAGCTGGTCCACCATGGTGTTGATGGTGGATTTGAGCTCCAGCATCTCACCCTTCACGTCCACGGTGATCTTCTTGGAGAGATCGCCGTTCGCGACCGCCGTGGTGACTTCCGCGATGTTGCGGACCTGACCCGTGAGGTTGGCCGCCATCATGTTCACGTTGTCGGTGAGGTCGCGCCACAGGCCGGCCGCGCCGGGCACGAGGGCCTGACCGCCGAGCTTGCCCTCGATACCCACCTCGCGCGCCACGTTCGTGACCTGATCCGCGAAGGTCGCCAGGGTGTCGATCATCCCGTTGATGGTGTCGGCGAGCGCCGCGATCTCGCCCTTGGCGTCCACGGTGAGCTTGCGGGTGAGGTTACCCTCGGCGACCGCCGTCACCACGTCCGCGATACCGCGCACCTGGCCGGTAAGGTTGGCCGCCATCATGTTCACGTTGTCGGTGAGGTCTTTCCAGGTGCCGGCAACGCCCTTCACCTGCGCCTGGCCGCCCAGTTTACCCTCAGAGCCCACCTCGCGCGCCACACGGGTCACTTCCGAGGCGAAGGAGTTCAGCTGATCCACCATCGTATTGATGGTGGACTTCAGTTCCAGCATTTCGCCTTTGACGTCGACGGTGATCTTCTTCGACAGGTCGCCGTTCGCGACCGCGGTCGTCACCTCGGCGATGTTGCGGACCTGACCCGTCAAGTTGGCCGCCATCATGTTCACGTTATCGGTGAGGTCTTTCCAGGTGCCGGCAACGCCCTTCACCTGGGCCTGACCGCCGAGCTTGCCCTCGGTGCCCACCTCGCGGGCCACGCGGGTCACCTCGGAGGCGAAGCTGTTCAGCTGCGCCACCATGGTGTTCACCACCTTGCCGATGCGCAGGAACTCGCCGCGGAGCTGCCGCCCCTCGATCTCGAGCTGCATGGACTGGCCGAGGTCGCCCTTGGCGACGGCGCCGATGACGCGGGCCACTTCGGTCGTCGGCTGCACCAGATCGCCGATCATGGTGTTGACCGAGTCGATGCACTCGTTCCAGCATCCGCGGGCCGTGGGGAGCTTGCCGCGTTCGCCGATCTGGCCTTCCTTGCCGACCACCTTAGCCATGCGGTCGAGCTCGCGCGAGAGGCTCTGGTTCAGCTCCACCACATCGTTGAAGGCCTCGGCGATCTCGCCTTCGATGCCCGTCAGGTCCAGCGGGAGGCGAACGGAAAAGTCGCCCTTGCGGAATGCGCGCAGCGCCTTCAGCAGCAGCTTGGGCTCAAGCTGCGGTGCGGCGGTCTCGATCTGTGGCATGAAGTCCCCGTAACGACACTACGCCGGGCCACTGAAGCCCAGCTCCCCTTGGTGCAGCCTTCCGTCGGCGCCATTCACCGGCCGTCTCAGAACGGAAGTCAGCCCCAAATAACGCGTTAAGGGACCAAAGGTTCCGGATTCCACCGAAATTATCTGTGATCCCGTGACGCATGGGCAGCGATGCGGGAGGACTTGGGAGATTTTGCGGCCAAAACAGCAGCTTAGCCGTAACCCTAGGTCAGCGGAGCCGATCGCGCAGGCTACCTGTAGGTCAAGCAAGAGCGCGAATGTCGGCGAGGAGCTGATCGGCCACGGAAAGCCCGGCCTCGGCGGCCTTGCGGCGGGCTTCGAGCCGCCGGCTTCCGGGCAGCCGGGCACCCGGTTGCGCCTCGATGGCCTCCGCGAGACGCCCGAAATGGGCCATGGCCCCCTCCCCGCCGAAGGCCGCCGGGTCGAAGGCCACGATGAGCTGGCCCGTGCCGGGGGGCGGCCCCTTGGCATCCAGGAAGGAGGAGGCCTCGGCAGCGAAGTTCGCCCCCGTGAGCCCGGCGGCGAGAAGCTCGACCATGAGCGCCAGCGCCGTTCCCTTGGCGTCGCCGAGCGGAAGCATCGTGCCCTGGAGGGCCGCATCCGGGTTGGTGGTCGGCTGCCCCTCCTTGTCGAGGGCCCAGCCCTGCGGGATCTGTTCGCCCTTTTGCTTCGCCGCGAGGATGTTGCCCCGCGCCACCTTGGAGATCGAGAGATCGACCACGACCGGCGCCCGACCCTGGAGGGGGCAGGCAAACGCGATCGGGTTGGTGCCGAAGACCCCCACCGAGCCGCCCCAGGGGGCGATCGCGGCGGGCGTGTTGGCGAACAGGATTCCCATGAGCCCGACTTCGGCCAGGCGCTCGACCGGGTGCCCGGCGGCACCGGCATGGTGCGAGCGGCGGATCGAAGCCGCGGCGATCCCCTGCCCGGTCGCCAGCCGAGGTAACTCCGCAATGGCGAGATCCAGGGCCGGATAGGCAAAGCCGTGCGCGGCATCGACCGCCAGCACGCCGGGCCGGGGCTCGGCGCTGGTCGGCGCCGCGAAGCCGTCCACCTTGCCGGCCTTCGCCTGGGCGGCGTAGGTCTGGACGCGGGACAGGCCATGACCTTTCAGCCCGTCGGCCTCCGCGGCCACGAGCGCATGGGCCACGCTGCGGGCATTGCTCTGCGACGTGCGGCACCGGACAAGGGCCTCGGCGACCAGCGTTTCGGCTTCGGCGATCGAAAGGACGGGCATGGATCAAGCTCCCGCGAGGTGCTTGCGCACGTTCTCGACCGTGACCCAGGAGACGCGCACGTTGGACTCGATGGCGACACCCGCGATGTGGGGCGTCAGCACCAGATTCGGGCACCCCGCGAACACGGCGCCTTTAGCAGCGGTGAGCGGCTCCTCGTCGAAGACGTCGAGGGCCGCGCCGCCGAGGCGGCCGCCCTTCAGCGCATCGGCGAGCGCGGCCTCGTCGACCACGCCGCCGCGAGCGGCATTGATCACGATGGCATCCCGCTTCATGCGCGAAAGCGCGTCCGCATCGATGAGGTTGCGGGTTTCCTTGGTCAACGGCACGTGGAGCGACACCACGTCGGAACCGGCGATGAGGTCTTCGAGGGACGACGGCGATACGCGGCCCCAGGGCTGCATCCACGCCGGCGAGTCGGCCGGCACGTAGGGATCGTAAGCCGCGACCTCCATCCCGAGCGCGATGGCGCGCTTGGCGGTCTCCCGCGCGATGGAGCCGAAGCCCACGAGGCCCAGGCGCTTGCCCATGATCTCGCGGCCCATGAGCCGGTTGCGCGGCCAGCCGCCGACCATCACCTCGTCGGTGGCCGTATAGGCGCCGCGGAGCAGCATCATCGCGGTGCCGATCACGTATTCCGCCACCGACACGTCGTTGGCGCCGGTCGCCGGAAACACCGCGACGTTCCGCGCCTTGCAGGCGTCGAGGTCGATGTTGTCGAGGCCGACGCCGAGGCGGCCCACGGCCTTCAGCTTCGGCGCGGCGGCGAGCAGGGGCGCTCGCACCTGCGTGCGGTTGCGGACGATGATGGCACGCGCGTCGGCCACGGCCTTGGCGAGGTCTTCGGCCCGGTCCACCAGTTTTGGATCGTAGACCACGTCGAAGCCCTTCAGGCCTTCGCGGATCGCCTCCTCATCCATGAACTCGCTGATCACGACGTCGGGCATGGAACACCTCAAGCAAGAACGACAAGGCCGGCCGTGACCACGCCGAGGATCACGAGCGTCGTGCCCGTGAACACCGCGATATGGCGCCAGCCGATGGAGAGGAGCGACCGGATCGAGGTGCCGAGCCCGAGCGCCGCGATGGCGACGAGAAGGCCCCAGGTGGAAGCCTGCACGAGCGCCGCCTTGAGGGGCGCGTAGACCGGCATCAATCCGGGAAGGAACGGCACGATGCTGTTGACGACGCACAGCGCCAGGAACGCGAGCGCGAAGACTGGCACCGGCACCTTGGCTTCGCCCGCCGCCCCGGCGTGGCGCACGAACCACCATCCGATGAGCAGCACGGCCGGGAGCAGCAGGAACACGCGAAAGAGCTTCACGATCACCGCCGTATTGCCGACGGGCTCCGACACCGCGTAGCCCGCGCCGACCACCTGCGCCATGTCGTGGATCGTGGCCCCGAGCATGACGCCCGTGGTTTGCGGATCGAGCCCGAGCAGGGTGCAGAGGGGCGGATAGGCCACCATCACGAGGGTCGAAACGGCGTTGGCGGCCACCACCGTGAAGGTCACGTCGGCGCCCTTCTGCGGGTAATGCGGCACGACGGTCGCGGTGGCGAGCGTCGCGGAGGCGCCGCAGACGGCCGTCGCGGCGCCGGCCAGCGCGCCGTAGCCCTCGCCGACCTGGAACAGCTTCGCGAGCCAGAAGCCGGAAGCCACCGTGACCACCATGGCGAGCACCACGAGGAATGCCGTGCCGAATCCAAGGTCCACGATGTCCGAGAGCGCGATCCGCACGCCGAGCAGACCGATGGCGATCCGCAGCAGCTTCTTCACGCACCAGGTCATCCCCGGTTCGAAGGCAGGCTTCGAGGCAAAGGGGTTGAGCGCGATGCCGATGATGAGCGCGATGACGATGGCCGGAAGTTTGTAGGTCCAGCCCGACGCAGCCTTGATCCCAGCCGCGATCACGGGCTCCAGAAAGTAGGCCGCCAGCGCCACCGCAATCGACAATGCAATGCCCGGCCCGAGCCGCCGAACCGTCAGGTTCGCGCGCTCGGTGGCGGTGAGGGTCGGAGCGGCGGATGGGGACATGGCACACTTGTCTCCCCTCCCCCTTGCGGGGAGGGGTTGGGGGTGGGGGTCGCGGCAGAAGGCACCGCAGCGCCTCATCCTGCACCACCCCCACCCGTCACCCTTCGGGTGCCACCCTCCCCGCAAGGGGGAGGGCAGATGAACAGCGGCTTACGCGCTGCGGTACAGCTTCGTCATCACGAACTCGCGGTGTCCGAGCGACTCCGCAGCCGTGAGGCGGCCGTTGGCGGTGCGCACCACCATCTCGATGAGGGCGTCGCCGGCTTCCGGGATGGTCATGTCGCGGCGCAGAACGCCCGACACGTCCACGTCCACGTGCTCCGACATGGTGCGCACGGTCTTCGGGTTGCCCGTGATCTTGATCACCGGCACGATCGGGTTGCCGATCACGTTGCCCTGGCCCGTCGGGAAGGTGTGGACCACGTAGCCGCCCGCCGCCATGAGCGTGATGCACTCGGCCGCCGCGGACGACGTGTCCATGAAGTAGAGGCCCGGGCCCTTGGCGGGCGCTTCGGCCGGCTGCAGAGCGTCGATGTAGCGGCACTCGCGGCCGATCTTCTCGAGGTTGCCGAGGGCCTTTTCCTCGATGGTCGTGAGGCCGCCCGCGATGTTGCCCTTGGTGGGCTGCGAGTCGGAGAGGTCGTCGGTCTTGTGGGCCTCGATCACGTCGTCCTGATAGGCCTTCCAGATGCCGTACCACTTCTCGGCCACTTCCGGAGACGCAGCGCGCTCCTTGCAGAGGTGCTCGGCGCCGGTGATCTCAGAGGTCTCGCCGAAGCAGCCGTGGATGCCGTGCGGGATGAGCTTGTCGTACATGTTGCCGACCGTCGGGCAGGAGGAGAGGCCCGTGGTCGTGTCGGACTCGCCGCACTTCGTCGAGACCCACAGCTCACCGATGTCGCATTCCTCGCGCTGCAGCTCGGACGCCCACTGGAGATAGTCCTTCGCGACTCGCGAGGCCTTGGCGATCGTCATGATGTCGCCGGTGCCCTCGATGCCGAAGCCGGTGACCGGCTTGCCGGTCTTGGCGATCCCGTCGACGACGCGCTGCGTCCAGCCGTCCTCGATGCCGATCACGACGACGGCCGCGACGTTCGGGTTCGAGCCCGTGCCGATGAGGGTGCGGAAGTGCAATTCGAGGTCTTCGCCGAACTGCAGACGCCCATAGGCGTGCGGCAGGGCGAGCGTGCCTTTGATGTTGTTGGCCACCGCCTCGCAGGCGGCGTTGGAGAGATCGTCGAGGGGCAGGATGACGACATGGTTGCGCACGCCGACGCGGCCGTTCTCGCGGCGATAGCCCCAGAACTTCAGGTTGGATTGTCCGTTGGTCTGTCCGTTCGCTTGAGCCATGGGGCCCTCCCTAATTTGGCGAATGGCGAGTGGTGAGTGGCAAATGGAGGCTCACGCTGCAGCCTCATGGGTCTTTCGCTGCAGGGCTCTGATCAGCGCTCTCATGCGCTTACCCAGAACCTCGCAGCTATCGAGTAGGGTTTGGGTCCGCTCGGCGGGCGCAAGGCCGACACGCTCCGAGAGGATAATGTGTGTCTCAAGCTCCTTCAGGGAGCCTTGAGCAATTCGAAGGAACTGCACGAACGAAGCCGTTCCTTCCCGACCGTGGCCCTCCGCGATGTTGGCCGGCACCGAGACGGCTGCGCGGCGGATCTGAGCGATCTGCCCAAACATTTCATCGCGAGGGAAGCTGTTGGTGAGCGCGTAGCAAAGCTCGGCGAGCGCCATGGCATCCTGCCAGACGCGAAGATCTCGGTAGGAGCTGATGGACGCTTCCATCCGCTCCCCCTCCTCTTCCATTCGCCATTCGCCACTCACCATTCGCCCGTCACCAGCGCTTCGTCTTCACATTGTGGACGTGGACGTGCTCGCCCTGCTTGATGTCGGCGATGGCCTTGCCGATGTCCTGGCCGTACTTCCAGACGGTGTCGCCGGCCTTGATGTCGACGAGCGCGACCTTGTGGCCGATCGGCACGTCCATCTTGGAGGTCAGGTTGAAGGAGGTGTTGTCGTGGGTGACGACGCAGAGCATGTCGGTGCCGGCCTTCAGGCCCTCGACCACGACCACGCCGACGGTGTCCTTCTTCTCGTGAACCAAGAGATGTGGGGCCCCCATGTCTCCTCCTTGTATGCTGGCTGAGTTGATCGTAGGTCTTGTATAAGATACAAGACAATCGGGTCAATCGCGAACCGCATGCATGGAGCGCGGGGCCTGCATCGGATACCCTGCTTTCGGCGCAACAGAGGGTGCAACGGATGGCGAACGGTCGAGCGGGACTGTCCCGCTCCCCAGACGGGGGCCTCGGTTTCCGTCCGCTCTACCGGCAGGTGCGCGACGTGCTCGTGAAGCGCATTGCGGACGGCGTGTGGCAGGCTGGGCAGATCCTGCCGAGCGAACCCGACATTGCCATGGACCTCGGCGTCAGCCCCGGCACCGTGCGCAAAGCCCTCGACGAGATGACAGCCGAGAATCTGGTGGTGCGCCGGCAGGGGCGCGGCACCTTCGTGGCCAAGCACGACGACGCCCGCATCCTGTTCCAGTTCTTCAAGCTCAACCTCGATTCGGGCGAGCGCCAGTTCCCGGAAAGCCGCGTGCTCGGCATGGAGGTCGTGGCCGATCGCGAGGCCGCGGAGGTGCTGGAGTTGAAGCCGCGCGCCAAGGTGGTGCGCATCGACCGCGTGCGCTCGCTCGCGGGCCAGACCTGCGTGGCCGAGCGCATCTCGCTCCCGGCCGCCATGTTTCCGGGCATCGAGCGGCAGGATCTTCCCAACAATCTGTACGAGGTCTACTCGGCCGAATTCGGCGTCACCATCGGCGGCGCGACCGAGCGCTTGAAGGCCGTGGGTGCGCAACCGCGCGAGGCCGGCCTGCTCGGCTTGCCCCTGGGCTATCCCCTCCTCCAGATCGACCGGACTGCCTTCGCTCTCGACGGACGTCGTGCCGAATGGCGCGTCTGGCTATGCCGCACGGACTTCACGCACTACCTCTCGGAACTGCGCTGAACCCTCGACGACAACCGACCACAAGGGAGAGAACCCGATGAAACGCCTTGTCCAAACGCTTGCCGCCACGGCCGCGCTTGCGCTCTCGCTCGGCGCCGCCGCCGCTCAGGATTATCCCACCCGCACCATCACCATGATCGTGCCCTTCGCGGCGGGCGGGCCGAGCGACGCCATCGCGCGGCTCCTGGCGCAGTCCATGTCGGGCACGCTGAAGCAGCAGGTCATCGTCGAGAACGTGGCGGGCGCAGGCGGCACCACGGGCGCGGCGCGCCTCGCGAAGGCGGAGGCCGATGGCTACACGATCCTCATCCATCACCCGGCTCTTGCGGCGGGCGCATCGCTCTACAAGAACCTCAGCTACGACACCCTGAACGATCTCGAGACCGTCGGCCTGGTGAATTACGGCCCCATGGTGGTCACGACCAAGAAGGACTACGCGGCCGCGGACGCCAAGGCCCTCTTCGCCAAGCTCAAGGCGGACGGTTCGAAGGTCACGGCGGCCCATGCCGGGGTCGGCTCCAACTCGCATCTGTGCAACCTGCTGCTCCAGCAGACCCTCGACACCAAGTTCACGGAAGCCGCCTACCGCGGCACGGGCCCTGCCATGAACGACCTCATGGCCGGCCAAGTCGATCTCCTTTGCGATCAATCCACCACGGCGGTGCCGCAGATCCAGGGCGGCACCATCAAGGCCTTCGCGGTCACGTCCAAGGAGCGCCTCGGCGTGATCGGCAACGTGCCCACCATGGCGGAAGCCGGCTTCCCAAACTTCGAGTTCACGATCTGGCACGGCCTCTACGCCCCGAAGGGCACGCCGAGGCCTGTGGTCGACACCCTCAACCGCGCCCTCCAGGCCGCGCTCGAGGATGCGAACGTGAAGGCCCGCTTCACCGATGTCGGCACGCAAACCTTCCCGCCCGCCGAGCGCACGCCCCAGGCCCACCGCGCCCGCTTCGAGCGCGAGGTCGCGACCTGGAAGGATGTGATCGGCAAGGCGGGCGTGAGCGCGAGCCAGCTAGGCTCAGGACCTATTAATCTCGGCTGAGGGCTGATTCAGTGTCCCTGTAGAGGAGGCGCTGATGAGCGGTCTATTTCTGCTGAGCGAGCGGCAGATGGCGCGGATTTCCCCACACTTTCCGCTCGCGCA
>DASZAZ010000063.1:0-23104 GCA_035944635.1 Microvirga sp. | reverse complement strand
ACCCCGTGCGCGAGCGGAAAGTGTGGGGAAATCCGCGCCATCTGCGCCTTGCTCAGCAGAAATAGACCGCTCATCAGCGCCTCCTCTACAGGGACACTGAATCAGCCCTCAGCCGAGATTAATAGGTCCTGAGCCTAGGCTGCCCGCCGAAGCGTTAACAGCCCGCCAAAGGTCCTATTCCGCCGTCGCGAAGGTCTCGTCGAAGGAATAGCCGGACCCGCGCACGGTGCGGATCGGGTCGGGCTTGCGCGGGCGGTTGATGGCCTTGCGCAGACGGCCCACATGCACGTCCACGGTTCGCTCGTCGATATAGACGTCGTGGCCCCACACGCCGTCGAGGAGCTGCTCGCGGGAGAACACGCGGCCGGGGCTCTGCATCAGGAATTCGAGAAGCTTGAACTCGGTCGGCCCGAGATGGAGTTCGCGCCCGCCGCGACGGACGCGGTGGGTTTCGCGGTCGAGCTCGATGTCGCCGGCGATGAGCAGGTTGGCGATATGCGCGGGCTTCGCCCGGCGCAGCAGCGCCCGCACCCGCGCCAGCAGCTCCGGCACCGAGAAGGGCTTCACGATGTAGTCGTCGGCGCCGGTCGCGAGCCCTCGCACCCGGTCGCCCTCCTCGCCGCGGGCGGTGAGCATGATCACCGGCAGCCGCTCGGTTTCCCGGCGCGCACGGATGCGCCGGCACAGCTCGATGCCGGAGAGGCCCGGCAGCATCCAGTCGAGCACCACGAGATCGGGGATCTGTTCGCGCAGGCGGATATCGGCCTCGTCGCCGCGCCCGACGCTGTCCACGTCGTAGCCTTCCGCTTCCAGGTTGTAGCGCAGCAGGAGCGTCAACGGCTCCTCGTCCTCAACGATCAGAACCCGCGTTCCCATGCACCTACACCCTCATGCGGTTCCTCGACGACCGGAACCCGCCTTCCCATGCACCCACACCCTCATGCGGTTCCTCAACGATCGGAACCCGCGCTCCCATGCACCGACATCCTCGTGCGGTTTCTCGACGACCGGAACCCGCGTCGCCATGGGCACCTAAATCCCTCTTCCACCGTGCGCTGCGCGATCGGCTCCTAGACCTCGGCCTCGACGGTCGCAAAGCTCGACTGGTCGTTCTTCGGCCGCTCGGCCGCGATGGGCTCGCCGATGACGAGGTAGTGGATCGTCTCGGCGATGTTGGTGGTGTGGTCGCCGATGCGCTCGATGTTCTTGGCGCAGAAGAGCAGATGCGTGCAGAACGAGATGTTGCGCGGATCCTCCATCATGTAGGTGAGGAGCTCGCGGAACAGCGAGGTGTAGAGCGCGTCGATGGCGCCGTCGCGGCGCCACACGTCGAGCGCCGTCTCGGCGTCCTGCTGGGTGTAGGCGTCGAGCACGTCCTTGAGCTGGCCCAGCACCAGATCGCTCATGTGCTGCACGCCGAGCACGATCTTCTGGGGCTGGAATTGCGACGCGATGGCGAGCACGCGCTTGGCGATGTTCTTGGCGAGATCGCCGATGCGCTCCACGTCGCCGGAGACCCGGATGGCCGAGATCGTCTCGCGCAGATCGACCGCCAGGGGCTGACGGCGGGCAATCATGAGGATCGCCTGTTCCTCGACCTCGCGCTGGAGCACGTCGAGGCGGGTGTCGGAGGCGATCACGGCTTGAGCGAGGGTCGTGTCGCGCCGCACCAGCGCGGTGATCGAATCGACGAGCATCTTCTCGGCGATACCGCCCATCTCGGAGATGTGGCGGCGCAGATCCTGCAGCTCGGCGTCGTAGGAGCTGACGATATGATCGGACATGGACGGGTCCTCGGGTTGTGGTGAGCCGGCTATGCCGATCGCTTAGCCGAAGCGGCTCGGCTTATGGGGATCCCATGCCGGCCGAGCCGACGAACGGTTAGCCGAAGCGGCCCGTGATGTAATCCTGGGTTTGCTTCTTCGACGGGTTCATGAAGATCTTGGCGGTCGGCCCGAACTCCACCACCTCGCCCAGATACATGAAGGCGGTGAACTGCGAGATGCGCGCCGCCTGCTGCATGTTGTGGGTGACGATCACGATGGTGAACTCGGCCCTCAGCTGCTCGATCAGCTCCTCGATCTTGCCCGTGGAGATCGGATCGAGGGCCGAGGTCGGCTCGTCGAACAGGATCACCTCGGGGCGCTGGGCCACGGTGCGGGCGATGCACAGGCGCTGCTGCTGGCCGCCCGAGAGCCCCATGCCGGATTGGCGCAGCTTGTCCTTCACCTCGTCCCAGAGCGCGGCCCGGCGGAGCGCGGCCTCGACGCGGTCGTCCATATCGGCGCGGCCGATCTTCTCGTAGAGGCGCACCCCGAAGGCGATGTTGTCGTAGATCGACATGGGGAACGGCGTCGGCTTCTGGAACACCATGCCGACGCGGGCACGCAATTCGTTGAGGTCGATGGACGAGGAGAGCACGTTGCGCCCGTCGAGGATGATCTCCCCTTCAGCCCGCTGGTCCGGATAGAGGCTGTAGATGCGGTTGAAGGTGCGCAGCAGGGTGGACTTGCCGCAGCCCGACGGGCCGATGAGGGCCGTGACCTGCCGGTCGTGGAAATCGAGGTTGATGTTTTTGAGCGCCTGGGCCTGGCCGTAATAGAAGTTCAGGTTGCGGCAGGCGATGCGCACGGGCGCACCGGCATTGGCGACGCTGTTGCCGACCACGGGCGCGGCGGTGAGAGCGGTGGGACTCATCGGAGAACTCTTTCCGGCAAGGGGTGAAGCAGCGACGCTCATCGGGCGCCGCTCGGCTTGGGGTTAAGGCAGAAATGGGCGGCGCTCATCGCATGCCGTCCCGCTTCAGGAGGAGGCGCGCCACGATGGAGAGCGCCAGGATCGCGAGGGTGATGAGGAGCGCGCCCGCCCAGGCGAGCTGCTGCCAGTTCTGATAGGGCGCGAGGGCGAACTGGTAGATCGTCACCGGCAGGTTCGAGACGCCGCCGAGCAACGAGGCCTTGAACCAGAAGTTATTGTTAAGCGCCGTGAACAGCAGCGGCGCCGTCTCGCCCGCGATGCGCGCGGTGGCGAGGAGGATGCCCGTCACCATGCCGGCGCGGGCGGCGCGCCAGGTGATGTTCATGATCACGGTCGAGGGCGGGGCGCCGAGCGCCGCGCCCGCTTCGCGGAGCGTGCCGGGCACGATGCGCAGCATGTCCTCGGTGGTGCGCACGATCACGGGCGTCGCGATGATCGCAAGCGCCACGCCGCCGGCCCAGCCCGAGTACGTGCCCATGGGCTGCACCATGAGGGTGTAGACGAACAGGCCGATGAGGATGGAGGGGGCGGAGAGCAGCACGTCGTTGAGGAAGCGCACCACCTCGGCGAGCTTCGAGCCGCGGCCGTATTCGGCGAGGAACGTGCCCGCCATGACGCCGACCGGGGTTGCGACCGCGATGCCGAGGAAGGTGAGAAGGAGGCTTCCCACGATGGCGTTGGCGATGCCGCCGCCTTCCGAGCCCGGGCCCGGCATGGTTTCGGTGAACACCGCGGGCGACAGCGCGCTGAAGCCGCGAAACAGCAGCATCAGGAGAATCCAGCCGAGCACGAAGGCGCCGATGGCGGTGAACAGGGTGCAGACGATCTTGAGCGCCCGGTCCGCCACATGGCGGGTGCGGCGCACGCGGCCCCACGGCACGTGGCCTTGAGCGAAATCGGCCTGGTTGACGCTGGCATCCATGGGAGCGGCCCCGCTCAATGGGTTTTGACCCGCGCGATCAGCAACCGCGCGATCACGAGGACGGTGAAGGTGACGAGGAAGAGAATGCAGCCGAGCGCCAGCAGCGCGTTGAGCTGCATCCCGATGGCCTCGTTGAACTCGTTGGCGATGCGCGACGCGATGGTGGAGCCCGGATCGAACACGGAGGCCGAGAGGCGGTTCGCGTTGCCGACCACGAAGGTCACCGCCATGGTCTCGCCGAGCGCCCGGCCGAGCCCCAGCATCACCGCGCCGATGATCGACACGCCGGCCTGCGGCACGAGCACGTGGCGCACCACCTCCCAGGTGGTGCAGCCGACCCCGTAGGCGCTCTCGCGCAGCACGCTCGGGATCTGGTCGAGGATGTCGCGGGTGATGGAGGCGATGAAGGGGATGATCATGATCGCCAGGATGATCCCGGCGGTGAGCACGCCGACGCCGGAGGGCACGCGGGCATAGAGGATGGTGCCGAACACCGGCAGCCCCTCGACGAGCTGCGAGACCGGGATCTGCACGAATTGCGCGAAGAGGGGCGCGAAGACGAAGAGGCCCCACATGCCGTAGATGATGCTCGGCACCGCGGCGAGGAGCTCGATCGTGGTGGCGACCGGCCGCTTCAGCCAGGGCGGGCAGAGCTGGGTGAGGAACACCGCGATGCCAAGCGAGATCGGCACGCCGATGAGGAGCGCGATGAAGGCCGAGGTGACGGTGCCGACGATGGCGACCCAGGCGCCGTAGCGGTCGTTCTGGACGTCCCAGACGCTCGACGTGATGAAGCCGAAGCCGAATTCCTGGAAGGCGGGCCAGCCGCCGTAGAGCATGGAGCCGATGATGCCCGCGAGCACCAGGAGCACCAGGAGGGCGGAGGCGTAGCTCGCGGCTTGGAAGACGCGGTCGAAGGTGGGTTTGGGGGAACGGCGGGGGGTATCCGTGCTCGCAAGCGCTATTTCTTGAGACAAGGCTACCATCCGCCGTTCCACTTCGTTGGCTGCTTATAGAGGACGGCGGTTACATCTTGTAGACGGGCTGACCCGACTTGTCCTTGATGTCGGCCCAGCTCTTGCGGACCATCTCGACCACGTTGTCCGGGAGCGGCACGTAATCGAGGTCGGTGGCGAGCTTGTCGCCGTTCTTGAAGGCCCAGTCGAAGAACTTCAGCACTTCCGCGACCTGCTCGGGCTTCTCCGGGGCCTTGGGCACCAGGATGAAGGTGGGAGCGGTGATCGGCCAAGCCTGCGCGCCCGCCTGGTTGGTGAGCGAGATCCCGAAGCCCGGGGCGCTGTTCCAGTCGGCGTTCGCGGCGGCCGCCTGGAAGGTGGCGTCGTCGGGGGAGACGAACTGGCCGTCCTTGTTCTGCAGCTGGGCATAGGGAATGTTGTTCTGCTTGGCGTAGGCGTACTCGACATAGCCGATCGAGTTCGGAACCTGCTTCACGAGCGCGGCGACGCCCTCGTTGCCCTTGCCGCCCTGGCCCACGGGCCACTGCACCGTGGTGCCGACGCCCGGACCCGACTTCCAGTTGGACGAGACCTCGGCGAGGTAGGTGGTGAACACGCTGGTCGTGCCCGAGCCGTCGGAGCGGTAGACCGGGGTGATCGTGGCGTTTGGCAGGTTCACGCCGGCGTTGAGGGCCGCGATCTTGCCGTCGTTCCACTTGGTGATGCGGCCGTTGAAGATGTCGGCCAGCACCTCGCCCGTGAGCTTCAGGGCGCGGGTTTCGACGCCCTGCAGGTTGAACACCGGCACGACGCCGCCCATCACGGTCGGGAACTGGAGGAAGCCGTCCTTCTGGAGCTCCTCGCCCTTGAGCGGGGCATCGGTGGCGCCGAAGTCCACCGTCTTGGCGCGGATCTGGCGGATGCCGCCGGACGAGCCGATCGACTGGTAGTTCAGGCTGTTGTTGGTCTCCTTTTTGTAGGCTTCCGCCCACTTGGAGTAGACCGGGAACGGGAAGGTGGCGCCGGCGCCGGTGATGTCGGCGGCCTTGGCACCGGTGACGGCCGCGAGCGCGAGGCCGGCCACGAAGGCATAAGACAAGAGTTTCACGGGGTGTCTCCCTGTTTGCGGCACGGCGGGCGGTCCTTTGACCGCGGATGGGGCTTCGCCGCGCGATCGAGAGCCCTAGGCCCTCTCGGCTGCGGGTCTATGACGGGTCGATGACAGATCGATGACAGCCCCCGGGACGAGGCCGGCCAGGCTGTGAATGCCGGGACTTAAGCCTCCGGCGGCGTCCGGTGCTCGGGCAGCGCCACCGTGAACAGGGCCCCCTGCCCCGGTTCGCTCGCGATGGTCAGCCGGCCGCGGTGGCGGTTGACGATATGCTTGACGATGGCGAGCCCGAGCCCCGTGCCGCCCTTGTCGCGGCTCTGGGCCACGTCCGCGCGATAGAAGCGCTCGGTGAGGCGCGGCAGGTGCTCGGGCGCGATGCCGGGGCCGTAATCGCGCACGCTCAGCTGCACCTCGTCCTCGCCGCCCGCCGTGGCCGTGCGGGCGAGGCCCACATCCACGAAGCGGCCGCTGTCGCCGTATTTCACGGCGTTCTCGATCAGGTTGTCGATCACCCGCTGCAGCTCGTCCCGGTCGCCCAGAACCCACAGGGGCTCGTCGTCCAGGCGGATGCGGATCTCGACCCCCCGCTCGCGCGCCAGAGGGTTCAGGGCCTCGACGATCCCATGGAGGATGGGCTGGAGTTCCACCGGGGTCTGCGGGGCCATGTGGGCGCGCATCTCGATGCGGGAGAGCGAGAGCAGGTCGTCGATGAGGCGGGTCATCCGCCGCGCCTGGCCGCGCATGATCTCGAGAAAACGCTCCCGCGCCGCCGCATCGTTCTTGGCCGGCCCCTGCAGGGTCTCGATGAAGCCGAGCAGGGTGGCAAGCGGCGTCCTGAGCTCGTGGCTCGCATTGGCCACGAAGTCCACGCGCATATGCTCGAGGCGCCGCGCCTCCGTGAGGTCGCGGAAATGAAGCGCCGCGGTGGAGGGCTCCTCCCCGACGAGCCCGATCCTGACCTCGAAGGTGCGCTCGGCGGGGCCGCGGTCCACGTATTCCACCGTGGCCGGCGCGCCCGTGCGGAACGCGGCCTCCAAGGCGTCGAGCACGTCGGGGCTGCGCAGGGCGAAGGAGAGCGGGTGGCGCAGCTTCAGGGCCGGCAGCAGGGCATGGGCGGCCCGGTTTGCCTCCACGACCACGGCGCGGCGGTTCACGAGAACCACGGGATCGGGGAGATCCTGAAACAGCGCATGGGTGAGCCCCCTGTCTTCGCTCACCGCCCGCTCGGAAGCGCGGCGCACCGCGCGGGAGCGGTCCCGCTCCGCGAGGAGGAGCGCGCTCAAGGTCACGGCGATGATGGCGCCCCCGAGCACCCACCCGTCGAGATGGTCGCGGGCCCCGGCCACCGCGACCATGAGGGCGCTCGCCAGGAACGCGCCGCGGATTGCGGCACGGCGGGCCGTCCGTTCGGGGCTCTCGGCGTCGGGGTTCGGGTCGGGAGCGTCGCGCATGGGTGGGGCGGCTTCGGCTCCGGTTGGGGCGGCCTGGACGGGCGATCCAGTCCGCGTGGCGGTGGAGGGACCTCTTTGCAGGCTCACTGACAAAGTTTCTACCAGTTTCGCGGCTGCTTCACCGAGGGATCCGTGCCCTCAGGACCGCTTCAGTGGTTTCGCGGCTGCTTCACGGGCAGTCGGCTTCCTTATCCTGGATACCGTCCTACCAGTTTCGCGGCTGCTTCACGGACGGATCGCCGTCCTCGTCCTCGATCGAGATGCCCTCGTCCGAGCCCGTGAACACGGCCCGGATGGCCCGGCTGCGGTTCCAGATCTCGTAGACGCCGAGGAGCGCCAGGGCGAGGACGAACGGCAGGAAGTAGTAGCAGATGCGGTAGAGCAGGAGGGCGCCGAGCACCGGCTCGCGGGGATAGGCCGAGAGCGCCAGCAGGATCGTGGCCTCGAAGACCCCTAAGCCCCCCGGGGAATGGCTCGCGACGCCCAGCATCACGGCGAACACGTAGACCGCGAGAAAGGTCTCGAAATTGATGCCGTGGCCGGGCGGCAGCAGCACGAAGAGCACGCCGGCGCCGGCGCAGACATCGCCCGCCCCGAGCAGCATCTGGGCGGTGGACAGGCGGAACCCCGGCAGTTCGAGGCGCCAGCCCTTGATGCGGACGGCCCGCCGGCGGAGCGACACCCACACGAGATAGCCCACGACCACGAGGGCGGTGATGAGGCCGATGAGCTGGTTGATCTGGATGTTGGTGTAGACCAGCACCGCCAGCGACCCGGCCTCGCGGATAAGGCTCCAGGCGAGCACGAGGCCCATGCCGAGCCAGAAGGTGATGCCGGCGATGACCGTGAGGCTGGCGACGACGCCGGTGCTGAGGCCCCGCGGCGCGTAGATCCAGTAGCGCACCGTGCCGGCCGTGAGCAGCGGAAAGCCGAGATTGAAGCTCACCGCGTAGCTCGTGAAGGAGGCGAGCGCCGTGGTGCGGTAGGGGATCTGCAGCTTCAGCTGCCGGAGTGCCAGGGCGTCGTAACAGGTGAGCAGACCGTAGCTCACCGTGGTGAGAAGGATCGCGAGCCCGATCTGACGCCAGGTCGCGGTGGTGAAGGCGGTTCTGAGCTCGTTCAGATCGACGTCCGACACGATGTGCCAGAGCACCACGAGGGAGGCCGCGAAGATCGCGATGCTGGCGATGGGCCCGATCCAGGCGAAGAGCCGCCGGCGCTTGGGTGCATCGTCGGGGATCGCCGTCACGCCGGCCGGCTGCGGCGCCGTCCCCTCGCCGCTCCGCTCCGGATCGGCCGCCGTTAAGGCCGGCTCCCGAGCGGCCTGGGCCGAACCGGCCGGCTGCGGCGCGGGCTCTGCTGCGGCGGTGAGGTGAGGTCGCTCGTCGTTCATCAAGCCGTGGGGCGCTTTCCGGGGCGGGACCTCACCCGCATGGTGCAGCCGCTGGCGGCCATTTAGTCCCTCCGCCGCGCAAGAGCTAGGGAGCGGCCCTCGATTCGTGGTGATGGCCGCCTCTTTACGGACCGGGCTCGTCCCGGCCATCCACGTCTTTGTGCCTCCCACATCGCAGTGGTGCCTCGCTCTTCTCCCTCCCTTCAGGGGAGGGTGGCACGCGTCAGCGTGACGGGTGGGGTGTTGCGCGCAGCGCATCCGGCACGGCGTCAGACGAGCAGAGCCGCAGGACGCTGATGGCAGCGCATCCTGCACCACCGGGCCTAGAGCTCGCCTGCGGCGAACACCCCACCCCTACCCCTCCCCTGAGCGGAGGGAGGGCAGGACGAGCAGCGCCTCGCTCCGCACCGTCATTCCGGGGCATGCGAAGCATGAGCCCGACCCGAAGGCGCCGCCTTGGCGGCAAACCCAGATGGCGAGCCCTATCAGGAGAGATCTCCTGGGTTCCGGCCCGCCGCTGACGCGGCGACCGGAATGACACGCGGGTGTCGCCCTCTCCCGATCCTCGCCCGGCAGCGAGGAGGCAAGGCACGCACGATCCGGTTGGACGAGGGTTGACGCCGGGGTAAGGTCGCCGCGATTTGGGCCGATGCCCTGCTTCGCCCCGCCCCTGGAAAGTTCAGCCCCCTTGAGCGAGACCCTGGACCAGCCGCTGCACATCGTGGCGGAGAGCCTGCCCCTCCCTGTCTGGACGGCCGATGCCGAGGGCCGGATCGGCCGCCTCAACGCGAACTGGTACGCGTTCACGGGCCAGACCGACGGCGACGGACGGGGCTGGTGGGACGCGCTCCACCCCGACGAGGTCGAGGCCCATCGCGGCCGCTGGCAGGCCGCGCTTCGCGCCGGCGAGGGCTACGAGGCCGACGCGCGCCTTCGCGCCGCCGACGGGCGCTATCAATGGTTCCGGATCAAGGCGGTGCCGATCCGCGACGGCGGCGGCACGCTGCGGCACTGGCTCGTCACCTGCACGGATATCGACGCCCAGAAAACCGCGACGGACGCCCGCCAGGCGCTTGCCCGCGAGATGAGCCACCGGGTCAAGAACCTGTTCGCCGTGGTGAGCGGGCTCGTCTCCATGACGGCCCGCTCGGCCAAGACCCCGAAGGACATGGCCGACGCCCTGCGCGGCCGGCTCGGCGCCCTCTCCCGCGCCCATGAACTCGTCCGCTCGGCGCTCGGCGGCGACGAGGGGGCGAGCGAGGCCACGACGCTGGAGACCCTCGTCCAGTCCGTCCTCCAGCCCTATGCGACGGGCGGCGACCGGCTCCGGATCGCGGGCCCGCCGGTGGCGGTGGGCACCAACACGGTCACGAACCTCGCCCTCGTTCTGCACGAACTCGCTACCAATGCCGCGAAGTACGGCTCGCTGTCGGATGCCCAGGGCCGGCTCGCGATCCGTTGGGAGATCGAGGGCGACGAGGTTCGCCTCGCCTGGGACGAGACCGGCGGCCCGGCGCTCGCGGGTCCGCCTGGGGCCGAGGGCTTCGGCAGCCAGCTCGCCCGGCGCACGGTGACGGGGCAGCTCGGCGGCACCATGGAGCCGGACTGGCAGCCGGGGGGCCTTCGCCTCGCCATGACGCTCTCCCTCGAGCGGCTGGCGCGCTGAGGGCGGCATCGTGAGCCGCCTGCGCGAGATCGTGCGAGGCCTCCCGTGAGCCGCCTGCGCGACTGGGCGCGCGGCATCAAGCGCGAACTCGTCACGGTCGCGACGGCCGCCCGCGATCCGCGCACGCCCCGGTTGGCCCGCGTTCTCGCGCTCCTCGTCGTCGCCTATGCGCTGAGCCCCATCGACCTCATCCCGGACTTCATCCCGGTGCTCGGGCTCCTCGACGACGTGATCCTCGTGCCGCTCGGGCTCATGCTCGTCATCCGGCTGATCCCGGCCGACATCCTCGCGGAGCACCGGGCGCGCGCCGAAGCCGCAGGCCGCCTGCCGCCGAACCGCGCGGCCGCGGCCTTCATCGTGCTGGTCTGGATCGCGGCCCTGGCCTTCGCGGGTTGGTGGCTCGTGGATCGGGCGTTTTGAGGAGTTGGCCCCGACCGGCTCGTCCCACCCACAAACCTCATCCTGAGGAGCGGCGAAGCCGCGTCTCGAAGGAGGGTTCCAGTTCGCTCGCGGGTTCTGGAGCCCTCCTTCGAGACAGCCTGCTGACGCAGGCTTCCTCAGGATGAGGGGGTGGGTGGGAGGAAGCAGGATGTGCCCGATTCCATCCGCTCTCCGGCATGTCATGCGCGGCAGAACTTGCTAGAACGGCAGCAACCCTCCCCTCCGCCCGGAGCCTCCTGTGTCTGACGCTTACATCTGCGATTTCGTCCGCACCCCCATCGGCCGCTACGGCGGCTCGCTCTCCTCGGTTCGCGCGGATGACCTCGGCGCGCACCCGATCCGGGTCTTGAGGGAGCGCCACGCCTCGGTGGATTGGAGCGCGGTCGACGAGGTGATCTACGGCTGCGCCAACCAGGCCGGCGAGGACAACCGGAACGTCGGCCGCATGGCCGCCCTCCTGGCCGGCCTTCCCACCGACGTCCCCGCGAACACCGTCAACCGTCTGTGCGGCTCGGGTCTCGATGCGGTGGGCTCCGCGGCCCGCGCCATCAAGACCGGCGAGGCCGACCTCATCATCGCGGGCGGCGTGGAGAGCATGTCCCGCGCGCCCTTCGTGATGGGCAAGTCCACGGAGGCCTTCCAGCGGAGCCAAGAAATCTACGACACCACCATCGGCTGGCGCTTCGTGAACCCGCTCATGAAGGCCCAGTACGGCATCGATTCCATGCCGGAGACCGCCGAGAACGTGGCCGAGGAGTTCCAGGTCTCCCGCGCCGACCAGGATGCCTTCGCGGCCCGCAGCCAGCAGCGCGCCGTGCGGGCTCAAGCGAACGGCTTCTTCGACCGCGAGATCGCGCCGGTGACGATCCCGGGCCGCAAGGGCGACACCGTGGTGGACCGCGACGAGCATCCCCGCGCCGACACCACGGCGGAGTCCCTGGCACGGCTCAAGACGCCCTTCCGCAATCCCGGCACCGTGACGGCCGGCAATGCGTCCGGCGTCAACGACGGCGCCGGCGCCCTCATCATCGCCTCGGAGGAGGCCGCGCGCCGCCACGGGCTCACGCCCCGTGCCAGGATCGTCGCCATGGCGACCGCCGGCGTCGCGCCCCGCATCATGGGCATCGGCCCCGTGCCCGCGACCCAGAAGCTCCTGGAGCGCACCGGGCGCCGGATCGGCGACATCGACCTCTTCGAGCTCAACGAGGCCTTCGCCTCGCAATCCCTCGCGGTGCTGCGCCAGCTCGGCCTGTCCGACGACGGCGAGCACGTGAACCCCCATGGCGGCGCCATCGCGCTCGGGCACCCGCTCGGCATGTCGGGGGCGCGGCTTGCCATGACTTCCGTGAACGCACTCGAGACGCTGGGCCTCAAGACGGCGGTCGCCACCATGTGCATCGGCGTCGGCCAAGGCATCGCGGTGATGATCGAGCGGGTGTGAGGCAGGTCGGCGGGCGAAAGAGTTGCGTTGAACGCACCACCCCTCTTTCGCACATCGGCGTTCGACGCCGGCGCTGGGCGGATTGAACGGCGTCAGCGCACCTTCAACCGCACTTCGGCGGCCAGGGCATCGATGGCCGCGGGGATCGAAGGACCGCCGCAGATGAGGAGCCGCCCCGGCACCTGCAGGCGCCGCTCGCGGGGAATCGCATCGCTAAGGGCCGGATGGACCAGGAAGGCGGAGCCGTTATCGACCGCCTCCCCCACCCCCTCGTCCATGACCGCGTAATCCGGCGGCTCGACCACGAGCCGCTCCAGCCGCGCCATGCCGCCTGCACCCAGCCCAAGCCTTTGCTGGTGCAGGGTAAAACCCATGTGCCGCAGGATCTCGCTCAACACCGAATCCGTGCCCTGCACCCAGCCGCGCCGATGGACCGACAGCACGCTGCGGCCCGGCGGCACGATGCCCCGCGCCCGCTCGAGCGCGGCATCGATCGCGGCGACAAGGCGTTCGCCCCGCTCGGCCTGACCGATGAGGCGGGCCACCTCCCGGATCTGCTGCCGCCCGCCCTCCAGGCTCTGCCACACATCGAGGGGCACGACCCTAAACCCCTGTCGCATCAGGAGATCTCGCGTCGCACCCGCGCCCCAGCGCCCCGTGATCACGAGGTCGGCCCCCGTGAACAGGATGGTCTCCCCCTTGCCGCCGTTAGCGGGATACGACGCCCCCTCCTCCAGGAAGTACGATACGGAGGCGTCCCGCACGAGGGGGCTTAAGGAAAGAACCTGCTCGCGATCGGCGAGGGCTACAAGGAGTTGATCGGCGCAGAGATTGAGGGACACGATGCGCTGCGGCCGCCCGTCCGAGGCGCCCCCCTGTGCCCCCGCGGACACGGTGCCGGAAATTACAGCGGCAGCAAGGAATAAAGCGCCGCGCACAGCGGCGGCGAGGGATTGCGGGGCCATGGCTCGGCCTCTAACCAGGATATCGACGTTGGTGCCCCGGGTTGCCGGGGTGAAACGGGAACACGGTGCGGAGGGCTTCCCTCTCATGCCGTGGCTGCCCCCGCAACTGTAAGCGGCGAGCGGCGATCCCTCAGCCACTGGCTCTGTGAGCGCGTGATCACGCGTGAAGGAGTTCGGGAAGGCGGATCGCTCGTGACGACCCGCGAGCCAGAAGACCGGCCAGCGTTCATCGCAACCCAGACATCCGCCCGGGTGGGGCGGAGTGGAGGTCTCATGAACGCGCTTTCGCGCCGCCCGTGGGCGGTGGCTTTGTCTGTTGTCCTGCTCTCGCCGGCTACGGCCGTGGCGCAGACCGCTCCCCGTGCCGACATCGTCGTGACCGCCAACCGGGTGGCCCAGCCGATCCAGCGGGCGGGTTCGGCCATCTCGGTGATCACCGCCGAGGAGATCGAGCGCTCCTCGGCCCGCAATGTGGGCGACATCCTCCAGCAGGTGCCTGGTGTTAACGCCACCCAGGCGGGCGGCCCGGGCCAGGTGGAAACCGTCCGCGTCCGCGGCGGAGAATCCCGCCACACCCTCGTCCTCGTGGACGGCATCCGGGTGAACGATCCTTCCAGCACGGGCCGGGAATTCGACTTCTCCACGATTGTTCTTGCTGATGTTGAACGCATCGAGGTGCTTCGAGGCCCGCAATCGGCGCTCTACGGCTCGGACGCCATGGGCGGCATCATCAACATCATCACGAAGCGCGGCCGCACCGGCGTCCGCGGGTCGATACAGGCTCTCTACGGCTCCTACAACACCAAGGAGGTGAAGGGCGCCCTGAGCGGAGGCACGGATCGCGTCTATTATTCGCTCGGCTTCACCGGCCTCGATACGGACGGCTTCTCGGCCTACGGCTTTCGGATCCCGCGCATCGAGCGCCTGCTCCCGAACCTGGAGGCCGATGGCGCGACCCGCGTCGGCTTCACGGGCCTCGTGGGCTTCCGGCTCACTGACACCACCACCCTGGAGGCCGGTGGATCGGTGAACCACAACCGGGCCGATTACGATGCCGCCTTTGGGGCCTTCCCGGACACGCCATCCTTTGCGCGTTCGCGCCTCAACAATGATTACGCCCGCCTTCTCAATGAGGCCTTCGGCGGCGCCTTGAGGAGCACGGTCACGGTTTTCGGGAACGAGATCGACCGCCGCTTTTACGATTTCACCTTCCGTCCTACCCAAGGCAACTACGCGCAAACCAACCGCGGCTTCGAAGCGGACCGGGCCGGCGCCGAGTATCAGGGAGACCTGCGCCTCGGCTCTTTCGGCCTTCTCACCTTTGGGGCTCGCTACGAGCGGGAGACCGCTCGCGGCACGACCCAGGCGATCCAGCCGATCGTCGGCACCCTCCGGCGCGACTTCGGTGCCGCGCAGGAGACACGCTCGGCCTTTGCGCTCTATCAGCAGACCTTGGGCGAACGCTTCCACATCTCCCTCGGCGGGCGCGTGGACGATATTGCCGGGATCGACCGTTTCGTGACGGGGCGCGCAACCGCCGCCTACGAAATCTGGGAAACGGGAACGAAGCTGCGCGGCAGCGTCGGCACAGGGGGCAAAGCGCCGTCGCTCTTCCAGCTGTATTCCAGCTTCGGGACCACGACGCTTGCCTCCGAGGGCTCCTTCGGGGTCGATGCCGGCATCGACCAGAGGTTCTTCGACGACGCAGTTCGCCTCTCCGCCACCGTGTTCCGCAACCGCTTCGAGAACCTGATCGATTTCAATGCGGTCGCGGCCCAATGCGGCCCTGGCCGTCCGTTCGGTTGCTACTTCAACATCGCTCAGGCCGAGACCCAGGGCCTCGAACTCGAGGCGGAGGTTCTGCTGAACCCCCTCTTCCGCATCCGGAGCGCCTACACCTATCTAGAGGCTCGCGACCTCGCGACCGGCCGCGACCTTGCCCGGCGCCCGGCCCACCAGGGCTTTGTCGGTGTTGCCGTGAACGCCACGCCGGCTTGGACCATCGAGCCTCGCATCACCTATGTGGGCGAGCGCTTCTCTTCACCGAACGAGCGTGATCCCCTCGACGCCTACGCCCGGCTTGATCTGCTCACTGACTACAAGCTGAGCGATACGTTCGCTCTCTTTGCGCGGGCGGAGAATCTCACGAACACGCTTTACGAGGAGACGATCAACAGCGGCAGTGCCGGGCGCTCGCTCTATGGGGGGCTGAGGGCGAGTTGGTGATCCCTCAGTACCAAGGATGTGCGACGGCCGGGCTAGTCCCGGCCGTTCTCGTCTGCGGGCGCGAAGGGCTGTTCGGTCGAAGGTATAATATCTTTGTTGAACCCTAATGCTTGGAGCCACGCTGGCGCATCAGAGTATTACTGCGTCAGCCAGGACGAATAAAAAACGATCAACTTACCCGATTGGCCTGGTCGCGACGTAGAACGCCCTTGGAGGCACAACAAAATCTCACCAGACGAACAGTTAACAAAAGGTAAATCTTGGAGAGTGAGGGTTATACGGTCAAGCTGACCCATTCTCGACACAAGTTCACGTCATCTTCACCCCCAGCAATCGAATCTAAAGGGATGCGCGCCGACCCATCGGTGACGCGGACATTGCGGGGGTTTTCACATGACCATGGGTTGGACCGCGCCTCAGGGCGTCTTTCACGCCTATGAAACGGAGAGCCCGGGCGCTCGGCCGCAGAAGCGGCACCTGCAGGGTCGTCCTACCCTCAACGTGCGTTCATGCGGAAAGTTCCGCGGTTTTGCGGTGAGCCTGAGCTTGGGCGCTCTTCTGGCGCTCGGCGGCACCGCCGCCGCCAACGAATTGGGCCTTCCTCCGGTACAGGCCGTCGAGGCCCTGCCCATCGCGATCACGCCCGAGACCGCTAAGCAGCCCGTCGCGGCACAGGGCACCGTGAGCCCCGAGGCCACCAAAGCAGCCCTCACCACCCAGGGCAATGTCACTCCCGACGCTATCAAGTCGGCAGTGACCGCTCAGGCCGATAAGGCCATGCCGGTTTCGGGGGAGCAGGCGGACCGCAATCCGAACGAGATCCTCCAGTTCGGCGCCATGCGCGTGCAGCGCTGGATCGTTGAGACCATCCTGAAGGCCTCGGACGTCACGGGCGCCGATCCGGTCTACATGATGGCGCTCGCCGACAAGGAATCGAGCTTTATCCCCGCCAACAAGGCGAGCACGTCCTCGGCGGAAGGCCTGTTCCAGTTCATCTCCTCGACCTGGCTCCAGATGGTGCGCACCTATGGTGCGAAGCACGGTCTCGCCGCGGAAGCCGAGGCGATTCAGAGCGTCAAAGGCAAGCTGCAGGTGCCCGACGAGGCGGCCCGCGACCGGATCCTGCGCCTGCGCCGCGATCCCTATCTCTCCGCCCTCATGGCCGGCGAGATGATGAAGCGCGATCGTGCCCTCATCGAGCGCAAGATCGGCCGCCAACTCGATCGCTCCGAGTACTACCTCGCCCACTTCCTCGGCGCCGACAGCGCGGGCAAGCTGATGGCGCTCGTGAACAACAACGCCACTCAGAGCGCTTCGAAGGCGTTCCCTGCTGCCGCCAAGGCCAACAAGAGTCTCTTCTACGCGAAGGACGGCAAGAAGACCCGCAACCTCAGCGTCGCCGAGGTCTACAACAAGATCGATGGAATGATCGACGCGCGGATCGGACGTTACGAAGGCGTTGCCTCCCGCGTCGTTGCCGACGCAACCGAATAGGCGACCGGCATCTTCACCGCTACGCAAAACCCGGCTTCGGCCGGGTTTTTATTTAAGCAGCTTTGTCCTCCGCCGGCAGATCCTCCCGCAGCCGCAGATTGGCCGTCGCAGCGCTGGTGGGAGATAGGTCCACGAACCCGCCCCTGGCAGGCGCGCGACGCAGGCTCAGGATCCGCACGCCAACGAAGGCTGTGAGGACCAAAGCCATCACTCCTGCATAGATAAACAACCCCTGCGGCCCCACCCAATCCATCATGGCAGCCCCCGGGATCGGCCCGAGGGTCACACCGGCGGCCCAGCACACCAGAAGACTGCTGACGGTCGGAACGATCCGGTTCGGCTCCACGAGGTCACAGGCATGCGCGATGCAGACCGAGTAGATGCATAAGGCCGTCCCGCCCCACAGGGCGAAGGCCCCAATCACGAGATACGGCGAGTCTTGTGCGCTTGCCCAGAGAATGAAGGCCGAGATCAGGGCCGTTCCAGCCGCAAGCCCCCCAATGACGTAGCGCCGATCCGTGTGGTCGGAGAGCCAGCCAAGCGGCCACTGCATCAGCAGGCTGCCGGCCTGCATGGCGAAGAGGAGCCCAGCCGCTTGCTCCGTCGAGAGGCCGATCGTGACCCCGAACACGGAGGCGACCGCCACCACCGGGCCGTTCACGAGTCCGACGATGAAGGCGCCGATCGCCGCGGAGGGCGCAACGCGAAACAGGGCTGGCACATCCACTTTGACGGTGCTGGGCGGCGCCGGTTCCCGCGTTGTTGTGGCAGAGAGCGGGAGCAGCGACAGGCACATCATGGCGGCGATCGCCATGAACAGCCCGTCGGCTGCCACGCTGCCGAGCCCGAGTCCGAGCGGCGAGATCATCAGGGCGAGCTTGGTGCAGATCATATAGACCGACAGGATGCGCCCTCGGTGGGTCGAGGTCGCCTGGGCGCTTACCCATCCGTCGATCACCGTGAAAAGCCCCGCAAGCGTCATGCCGGAGAGCCCCCGCAGGAGGCACCAGACCAGCAGGGCTTCCGCGACAGAGAACGCGAGCGCCACCACGGCTGCGATGGCCGCGAGGCTCACGAAGGCGCGGATGTGCCCCACATGGCGGATCAGGAGCGGTGCCAGAAAGCAGCCGGCCGCAAAGCCGAAGCCATAAGCCGTGGCAACAACGCCGATGGCTGTAATCGACAGGCCCTCGGCTTGGATGCGCAGGGGGAGAAGAGCCTGTAGCAGGCCGTTGGCGCCCTGAAGCAGGGTCGCTCCGGCCGTGATGGCGCCGATGGAGGAGAACGAAGGACCCACCATCACCCTCGAATCTGGTGCCGATCACAGAGATCACCGTACCGACACGTGGCCTCACCCCTACGGCGCTGCGGGTCAGCCGGCAGCCAGGTCCGGTCCGGGGTGGACTCCCCGTCGCAGCACTCCATTTCTCCTGCACTCCATCTCAAAGGGGTCGCATTCGGGCACCATGGCACAGGCCCATCAGAAGTGAAGGCAGTGGTGTTGGTATGGTGTCCTTCAGGATCTGCACGATGGTGTGCCTCGCAGCTGGAGGCTTTGCTGCTCTTCCTGACATGAGGCTGTCGGCTCAGGCCGGAGCGTCGAACGCACCACTTCAGGATGTGCGTCAGAAGACCTGGGCCGAAGAAGTTTCCGAAGCGATCAGACGCGGCAAGCCGGCTGCGCCGGCAGGCCCTTCGACCGGTGCGACGGCCCCATCGCCCGGGCGCGACGGCACTCGAAGCAACCCGCGGGCATCTGACAGCACCCAAGGCAGGGACATCCCCGGAGCCAGCGGACAAGGCTCCGGAGGTTCGAGCCAAGGGCCGGACAGTGGAGGGTCCGGCCAGGGCGGCGGCAGAGGACAACAGGGAGAGACCCCTGGCTCAGGCTCTCAGGGACAGAGCGGACCCGGAAACGGTCAAGGCTCTGGGCAGGGGAATGGGCAAGGCAACGGCAACGAGGGCCGCTCCGGGAAGGATTAATCCGACCGCTTCGCTTTAGTGAAACGCCGGCTCCTCGGCCGTCTCGAAGCATGGGAACAGGTGGAAGCCGTTGTACCGCACGCCTGTTCGCGCCGCCTCGGCATCGAAGGCAAACGGGCGGGCAGCCCGCTCGTCGATGCGACCGCTGAACTCCCAGGCAGCTGCCGTGAGGAAGGCCGGGATGGTGTACTCCTCAGGCACGGCGCAATAGAGCGCGCTTCGGCCCTTGCTGCGAAACAGATTGTACGCCCGCATGGTCCCGCCCCCTCGCTCGCACCGATCCGACGCCCGAATCATGCGCGGTGATCGCGGCGGGACTGTGTTGCTGCACTGCGTGAGCCGGTCTCGCTTCCTGATTGCAGGTAAGGGGTAGCGCAGCGGCTCAATCCGGGGCAGGTTTCCTATACGGCATCACGCCGAGCCGAAGAACGAAACGGGAGAGCCTCAGTGGTCCGTAACTCCTCCTCCGACTGGCGCCATCTCGTTGGGGCCAGCCTCATCGCCCTGGTGCCCCTTGCCGCTCAAGCGCAGGGTACTGCACCTGCACCGGAGGCTCCTTCCGGGCGAATCGCAAAGCAGGCGGGCACGGCAGCGCGGGACATGGTGGCCGCAGCCAATCCGCTGGCGGCTCAGGCTGGCCGCGAGATCCTGGCCGCCGGCGGCAGCGCCGTCGATGCCGCGGTAGCCGTGCAGCTCGTCTTGAACCTCGTGGAGCCGCAGAGCTCCGGCATCGGCGGCGGCGCTTTCATGGTGCATTGGGACGGCACCAACGTCGTGACGCTGGATGGGCGCGAGACAGCACCCGCAGCCGCTAAGCCGGAGCGTTTTCTGGGGCCTGACGGCAAGCCCCTGCAATTCTATGCCGCCGTGGTAGGCGGTCGCTCGGTCGGCGTCCCCGGAACGGTTCGCCTGCTGCACGAGTCTCACAAGCGGTGGGGGAAGCTCCCCTGGGCTCAGGTGATCGCACCAGCGATCCGTATCGCGGACGACGGCTTCACGATTTCGCCCCGCCTCAACGGCGCTCTCGCGCAGGACAAGTATCTCCAGAACGATCCGATTGCCCGCGCTTATTTCTTTGAGGCCGATGGCAAGCCGAAGGCGGTCGGCACGGTGCTCAAGAACCCCGCCTTTGCGCGCACCCTCCGCGAGATCGCTGAGAAGGGCCCGGACGCCTTCTACACGGGGGAGATCGCGGCAGACATCGTCGCCACGGTGACGCGTCACACGGGCAATCCGGGGGACATGACGCTTGACGATCTGCGAGCCTACAGGGTCGAGGAGCGGGCGCCCGTCTGCGGTCCCTATCGCACCTACCGGATCTGCGGCATGGGCCCGCCGAGCTCTGGCGCAGTCGCCGTCCAGCAGATCATGAGCACGCTCGAGACCAAGGATATGGCCTCGCTCAAGCCAGGGCCGGACGCCGCGCACTGGATCGCCGAAGCGGGGCGCCTCGCCTATGCGGATCGCGCGCTTTACCTCGGCGACCCGGGTTTCGTCAGCGTGCCGCTGCGTGGCCTCGTCGATGCCGACTACCTGAAAAGCCGCGCGGCGCTCGTGAACCCCGACAAGTCCATGGGGCGCGCCAAGGCCGGCGACCCACCCTTCCAGAAGACGGAGTTCCGCTTTGCGCCTTCGGATGGCATCGAGTTCGGCACAAGCCACATCTCGGTGGTCGATCGCAACGGCAACGCAGTTTCGATGACGACGACCATCGAAGACGGCTTCGGCGCCCGGATCATGACGCGCAGCGGCTTCCTCCTGAACAACGAACTCACCGACTTCAACTTCGCACCGGTGGACGAAGGAAAGCCCGTGGCGAACAGGGTCGAAGCCGGCAAGCGCCCGCGCAGCTCCATGGCACCAACCCTGGTACTCGACGCGAACAACAAGCTCTACGCAGTGGTGGGCTCGCCTGGCGGCAGCCAGATCATCAACTACGTCGCGAAAACGCTCGTTGGCATCATCGACTGGAAGCTCGACCCCCAGGTGGCCGTGGATGTGCCGAACTTCGGCAGCCGAAACGGCCCGACCGAACTTGAGGCAGGCACAGAGGCCGAAACCTGGAAGGCGGCGCTCGAAGCCAAGGGCCACGAAGTGCGCGCCATCGATATGAACTCCGGCATCCAGGCGATCGTCGTTGGCCCCAACGGCCTTACGGGCGGTGCCGACAGCCGCCGGGAAGGTGTCGCGATCGGGAACTGAGGAATCGCGCAGCAGCCCTGCCAGTGAGCAAGGCTGCTGCGGTTACCAATGTTGCCCCGAGATCATGATGCTTCGGGCACGGGCAGCCCCCTTCCCTTGGATTGATGTCTAGCCACACCGTGAAGAGAGGCGGCCGGGCTAAACGTGTACGACCGAGGACTCGCCTTGGCGTCGGGTAGCCTGACCGGCTCCGCGGGACGCGGCGGCAACATGCACCGCCAACTCGGCTGCATGGCGCCGGATATCCGGAACGGCCGTACATTCCAGGAGAACGCCGCGCACGATCGGACCGAGCGCCCAAAGGCCCGGCGAAACGCGACCATCCTTCGCGATGACGCGAAGGTCGTCCGTGACATCAAGCCCAAGGCCGTGGCAGTCTGGCCGAACCAGTCCTCTCTCGCGCAAGCGCACGAGCAGAGGGTCCTGTGCTACATCGACACCTAAGGTTCCGGTGGCATCCAGAACCCGTTGAGCCCTGATCTCGACTGTCTGCGGGCGCCCACGAGGCCGATAGCGCATAAGCACATGTCCGTCGCCGCCCGTCTCAACAGAGAGGATGCGCCCGGCTCGAATTTGAAGCCAGCCGCTCTCCATCAACGAGGCGACCAACCGCGCGACGGGAGGTGCGGCTCGATGGCGATGGATGTCCCACCAGGGCTTCAAGTGCCGCAAGAAGCGCGCCTGCTCCGTAGGCGGCATTCCCTGCCATAGGACCGATGTCACCGGACGCAAGCTGTCGATAACGCTCTGCCAGGCAATGCCCCGTTGAGCGGCTTCCGCAACCTCGCGCCGGACCCGCCGCGCAAGAGCCAGAGCCGACGAACGTTCCAAATATGTGAACTCAGGTGCGGGCCAGGAAGTGGTTTGAACATGCGCGTGGGAGCGCAGGCCGCGCCGCGAGATCGCGATGACAGGCCCCCTGAAGCCGGTGGACCGTAGATGGATCACCAAATCGATCATGGTCAGGCCCGTGCCGATAAACACAACCGGCTGATCGGGGACGAGATCATCGCTCAGAGGAGCATTCCAGGGATTGGTCACGTAAGGACCCTGGTTACCCTGACTTGGCACCAGATTGCCGACTGCCAGCACAGCTCCGGATACAGCATGGCTGGTGCCATCGGCCAACACGAGACGATATCCGCCCGAAAACGGCTCCAGGTCGACCACCTCACCAGGGATGAGGGTGAGTTTCTGCGAGGTGCCGCTCTCGATCGTGCTCTCCAACAGACTGGAAAGATAACGGCCGTAGAGTTCCCGAGACACGAAAGTGCCGGCGGCTGTTTCCTGGACGTGCCGTTTCAGATCGGGGACCTCCGAGACCAGCGCTTTCTCGAGCCATGCGGTGAAGTGGTTCGGCTGATCGGGGAAAGCGCTCATATTGGCGGCGCGGACGTTGAGAAGGTGGTCGGCTCGATTCGTGGAGTAAGCAAGTCCACGAGCGAAGCTTTGTCCCCTTTCGCAAAGCAGCAGGCCAGCCGACTCCGCTCTCTTGAGCAGGTGAAGAGCCGTCATGGTGCCGCTGAAACCAGCCCCGATCACTGCTATCGACAAATTATCCGTGGCCATACCCAATTCCGTTCGATGCAGCCTCACAGGCCGGTGTCGTCAACGCGTGCATCCCGGCGTTATAACACTGCGTGCTGCCGAGCTCGTCTGTGTGCCTACTGCTCGTCGCAGCTTAAACTTGGCCGTTATCCCGTGGTCCGTGCGCCCACATTGATCAGCATCAAGTTCAACGCGAGGGCCTAGTGAACCCAGCTCCCTTGATCTAGGGGGCGCCTGTTTTGCAAGGCCCTCTTCGAGCGAAGTTGGAATGACTTTTCGACGCGGCCTGCCGTCTCGCGAATGGACATGGGCCGGGGATGCGCCATGATCGGAACCGCGCGCACATTGTGCAGCCAAGTGCTCGACTGGTCAGCAGTGCAGGAGAAAATGGCGCGCCCGAAAGGATCCGAACCTCTGACCCCCAGATTCGCAGTCCGAGAGTACGAGTGATCAGGAGCGGCCGGGAAGCATCGCAGAGTGGTGTCTTCCCTATCCGAAGCAGCATACTTTCAGATTTGAGCGATCAATGATGATCGCTGGGAAGCAGG
>DASZAZ010000062.1:0-1595 GCA_035944635.1 Microvirga sp. | reverse complement strand
GCTGCCACCCAGCAGCGTGTCCTCGCCGTCACCGCCACCCAGCGTATCGGAGCCATCGCCGCCCGAGACGGAGTCGTTGCCAGCCCCGCCCGAGACGGAGTCGTTGCCCCCGCCGGCATCCACCGTGTCGTTGCCCGACGTTCCCACCAGCGTGTCGTCCCCCGGCGTCGGACCGGGAGGAGTCGGATTACCGCCGCCGATGCTCTCGTTCACATCGGTGAGGGTGACCGCGAGGGTCTGCACATCCGAGACGGTATCGCCGTCGTTGGCCTGGATCTTCATCTCAAAGGTTCTCTGGCCGCTCTCGTAGTCAAGCGCCGCGCCTTTGTAGAGGACCTGCTCCAGGAGACGCTCGTCGAGGAGGAGAACACCGACGAACTCCTCTCCGAACTCGCAGAAGACGCCATCAACCCGGCTGCCGCTGCGTAGGCGTCTGCCTTCGAGAGGGCTGCCGCATGGGTGGTCCTCATCTGTCCAAAGATCGGCGGGACTGCCTCTTCTACCATGACCTTCTCAGGTGCCTGGAGGCAGACCGAAGTGGTCGGAACCAAACACCGTGCTTCCAATTCAGGCCTGGTGCACAAGGAGTTATCTGATGAAGAAATCAACAGCGGCCGCTGCCCTTATGGCTGCCTCACTGTTTCTCCCCTTAGCCGCTCAGGCGCAGGGCATTGTAGGTGGCGCAGCGGAGGGATCTCGACAGGGCGCGGAAGCTGCAGGCCCGATCGGCGGCGTCCTCGGTGGTGTCGCTGGGGGTATGGCAGGTGGTATTGCCGGCCTGCTGGGCGTCGACCAAAGTCCGCGCTTTCGTGAGTACGTGGTTCGTGAGCCCGTTCCCTCATATCGCTACAGCGAGGATGTCCGTGTTGGAACCGTGCTTCCACAAAGCGGCGTCGTCTACCGTGAGGTGCCGGCCGAGTACGGTGTCCAGGGGTACAGCTACACCATCGTGAACGACCGCCCTGTTCTGGTCGAGCCGCGGACCCGAAGGATCGTTCAGATCATCGAATAAGTCGCTGCCATTGCGTCTGGCGTACGGCTTACGTGAGTAGGCTACTGAAGCAGAATGGGCCGCCCGTAAGGCGGCCCATTCTTCATCTGGCGTGCCGCTCGTCTAGCGCCGGCCTTTAGAGGTTCATGCCGCCACCGGGCATCGTCGGCGCCCAGCCCTTCCTGGGCGACCCAGTGACATCGCCTATGTGGTAATCAACAGGCTCGCCAGAAATGGTGCATTGCGCAGGGCTATATGCAACCACCCGCACCGTGCCCATAATGCCCGCATAGAGCAGGCGAACGCGTCGTTGCGGTGCAGGTCTTCAAGTGCATCTCGTCGGTCATGAAAATTAGCGACGCCGCGCAGGCGACCGAAGGCAGAAATGGCCCGCTCGCCTGCTGCTTGGCGATTGAGCTGAGCCGCGTAGCCGCAAAACCTTCTCACCGGCGACGAGATTGCGGGCGCCCTGGCGCAATTCCCGGGAACCAGCTCGGTCACGATCGTCGCCGATTCGCCCCGCGCAGACCTCTACGTGGACGCCCTCGGCCGCCGCGGCATCACGGCCAAAGTGCGCGCGCCCCAAGAGGTGCTGATCGCGGGC
>DASZAZ010000061.1:0-18179 GCA_035944635.1 Microvirga sp. | reverse complement strand
CTCCCCTGAAGGGAGGGAGATGCGCGACACCATTGCTCAGACGTGGATGGCCGGGACGAGCCCGGCCATGACGGGGGTGGAATGACTTCCCCCTCTCCCTGCGCACTGCGTGCGCTGTCCCTCTCCCTCCGGGGGAGAGGGGTTCAGAACCGCTCCAGGTCGCGCCCCTTCACCTGATCGAGCGGTGCGGACGTTCCTTCGGGCGTGTAGTAGCCCGCGGCCTTCTTGGCCTCGATCTCCACCGCCGCGTCCGGCGGCACCAGCTCGGGCGGGATTGGCACGCGCTCGCCGACTGCGATGCCGGAATTCACGATGGCGTCGTACTTCATGTTCGACATGGACATGAGCCGGTCGATGCGGCGGATGCCGAGCCAGTGCAGCACGTCGGGCATGAGCTGCTGGAAGCGCGCATCCTGCACGCCCGCCACGCATTCGGTGCGCTCGAAATAGGTGGAGGCTTGGTCGCCGCCCTCCTGACGCTTCCGCGCATTGTAGACCAGGAACTTGGTGACCTCGCCCAGCGCCCGGCCTTCCTTGCGATTGTAGGCGATGACGCCGACGCCGCCGCTTTGAGCTTCGCGCACGCTCTCCTCGATGCCGTGCACGAGATAGGGCCGGCAGGTGCAGATGTCGGAGCCGAACACGTCGGAGCCGTTGCACTCGTCGTGCACCCGGCAGGCGATGCTGCGCTTGGGATCGGTCAGTGCCTCGACCTCGCCGATCACATACACCGTGGTGCCGCCGATCGGGGGCAGGAACACGTTCATGTCCGGCCGCGTGACGAGTTCCGGGAACATGCCGCCGGTCTGCTCGAAGAGCGTCCGGCGCAGTTCGCCCTCGCTGACGCCGAAGCGCGCGGCGACGCCGGGCAGATGCCATACGGGATCGACCGCGATCTTGGTGACCGCGATGTCGCCGGACTTGTGCAGGATGCCCCCATCCGCCGCGAGGCGCCGCGCGCCCATGGCGGCGAGGATCTCGGGCATGTTGAGGCGCGCCTTCGTGACCGCGATGGTGGGACGGACGTCGACGCCGCCCGCGATCTCGTCCGCGTAGACCTCGCCGGCGAGATGGCCCCAGGGATCGAGGGACACGATCTTGCCGGGTTCGGACCATTGCGGGTGCGGGCCGATGGCGGCGGTCGGGTGCGTGTTGCGCAGGTCCGGGCGCGCCAGCGGATTGAGGGCGCGGGCCGAAATCGCGAGCGCCCGGTAGAGCGAATAGGAGCCGCCATGGGCGCCGATCACGTTGCGGTCGGCGGGGTTCGTCACCGACCCGATCACAGGCCCGCGCCGCTTCGGATCCGGATCGCCCCAACGGACCGGGAAGCGGGTGGTGGCGGTGTTGGGTTCGGGATGGGAGGTGAGGCGGATATGGGTCGAACGGTTGGACGAGGTCATCAAGACGCTTTCGACGCGAGGAACACGGCCCGAACGGACAAGGCTCCCCGAAGCACGGTTCGAGGAGCCTTTAGTGGTTCAGAACGTTGAGGAATCTGCGCCAAAGCGGGGGCTGCGTCAACGGGCGGCCTTTTTATCCCTCCCCGCCAGGGGAGGGTGGACGCGGAGCGGCCGGGTGGGGTGGAAGCACAAGCCTCCCCAATTTGAGCTCTCATCCCACCCGTCACCGACGCTCACGCGTCGGCGCCACCCAACCTTGGGCCAAGGAGGGATTGCGCGTTGCGGGCTGCCGGCGCTTCATGAGCGCGTCAGCATGTTTGTCGGCAGGCCCCGCCATGGCCAACCAGCGCGCCCGAGAACTCCGGCGATCGATGACCCCGCAAGAGGTGAAGCTTTGGGTGAAGCTGCGGGAGCTTCGCCAGCAGGGATACCACTTCCGCCGTCAGGCTCCGCGCGGATGGGCCATCCTCGATTTTGTTTGCCTTCAGCACCGATTGATCGTCGAGGTGGACGGAGGGCAGCACAGCACTGACGCGCACGCTCGACGCGATGCCGAGCGCGACCGAACGATGGCTGCGCGGGGTTTCCGCACATTGCGATTCTGGAACAGCGAGGTGGACCGCAATCTGAACGGCGTGGTCGAGACGATCTGGCACGCGTTGCAGGACGGTGCGGAGAAGGTATGAGATTACCTTCCCGGAGCACGGCTTGGTTCTGAAGCGTTGGCGCTTCCACCCCACCCGACCTCGCGCGCGAGGCCACCCTCCCCTGGCGGAGAGGGATAATGGGCTCAAAACCCCCGCACGGGCATCTCCGGCCTTCGCCGCAGCCAGTTGCCGTCGCTCCATTGCGCGGCGCGGTCCACCACATGGAGCGCATAGGCCTCGCGGGAGCGCGGGCTGGTGTTGGGCGAGGAGCGGTGCGGCGCGAGGCCGTGAAGCACCACGAGGGTGCCCTTCGGCGCGGTGAGGGGCGCCTCCGTGTCGGTCGGCCAATCCTTCTCGCCCATCTTGGTCATCACGAGGTTGTCGCCCTCGTAATGGAAGCGCTCGCGCAGGCCCTCGTGGTGGACGCCCGGAATGCCGAGGAGGCAGCCGTTGGTCTCGTCGGCGTCCTCGAGCGCGAACCAGAAGCCCGTCACGGAGACCGGGTCCGTGTGGAGGAAGCTCGCATCCTGATGGCAGTTCACCTCGCCGCCGATGAAGGGCGGCTTGAAGATCACCATGGATTGCACGAGGCCGGGATCTTCGAGCCCGAGGCTTCGCGCGAGGTTGGCGAGCTTGGGATCGCGGGAGAAGCGCTCGAACACGGGATCGAGGTCGTGCATGGCATGGCCAATCTTGTTCAAGGCCGCGTGCTTGTCCTTCGTGAGCTGCCCGCGCTCGTCGAAGGCGCCCTTCTCGAAGAAGAAGCGGATCGTGTCGCCGGATTCCTGGAAGTAGCGGTCGGCCGCATGGCGCTGGTCGCCGCCGGCCTCGAAGATGCTCGTCACCGTCTGCGGGTCGAAGGCCTCGACGAGATCGTGGCTGCGCTGCCGAAGCGCATCGCATTCCTGCGCGCTCTTGAAGCCCTCGATGACGAGAAAGCCGTCGCGGGCATAGGCCGCCTGCATCTCAGGGCTGGCGGCACCGTCCGGGGTGGCCTGGAAGCGGGGGAGGGGCATTCGTGCGGTGCTCCGTCTCAGAGCCACGAACGTCCCGCACCGGGACGCGGCACGTCAAGATGCGCCGCCACCGTGGCACCGATATCGGCGAAGCTCTCGCGGGCCCCGAGCGGGCCCGGCGCGACCCCGGGCCCGAAGGCCAGGATCGGCACATGCTCGCGGGTGTGGTCCGTGCCGCGCCAGGAGGGATCGTTGCCGTGGTCGGCGGTGACGATCGCGATGTCGCCGGGTTTCAACGCGGCGACGATCTCGGGCACGCGGCGGTCGAAGGCCTCGAGGCAGGCCGCATAGCCCGGGATATCGCGGCGGTGACCGAACTCGGTGTCGAAATCCACGAGATTGACGAAGACGAAGCCGCCGTCGGGCAGCGTGCGCAGGGCATCGAGCGCCGCCGTGAGGCAGGCCGCGTTGCCGTGCGGCTTCACCTCGCGGCCCGTGGCGCGGTGGGCGAATATGTCGCCGATCTTGCCGACGGTGACGACCGTGCGGCCCGCCCTCTCCAGGATATCGAGGAGCGTGTCGGCGGGCGGGGGCGTCGCGAAATCCTTGCGGTTTCCGGTGCGCTTGAAGCCGGTTTCCGCGGTGCCGATGAAAGGCCGCGCGATCACGCGGCCGATGTTGTAGGGATCGCACAAGCCCCGCGCGATGCGGCAGAGATCGTAGAGGCGCTCGAGCCCGAACGCCTCCTCGTGCGCGGCGATCTGCAAGACGCTGTCGACCGAGGTGTAGAGGATCGGGCGGCCCGTGCGCAGGTGCTCGGCGCCGAACTCGTCGATGATCGCGGTGCCCGAGGCGTGCTTGTCGCCGAGGATGCCGGGAAGACCCGCCTCGCGGACGATGGCGTCGGTGAGTTCGCGCGGGAACGAGGGCTGGGTGTTGGGGAAATAGCCCCAGTCGAAATCGACCGGCACGCCGACGATCTCCCAGTGGCCCGAAGGGGTGTCCTTGCCGCGCGAAGTCTCGACCCCGTAGCCCCAGGCACCGGTCACGGCACCCCCCGGCGCGAGGTTCGGCGGCATGCGGCCGGTCGAGGCCTCGCAGGCGAGGCCGAGGCCGAGGCCTGAGAGGTTCTGCAGGTGGAGCGGCCCTGCCCGCAGCCCGGCCTGGTCGCCCCGGCCCTCGGCGCAGCCTTCCGCGATGTGCCCCACCGTGTCGGCCCCCTCATCCCCGTAAGCCGCCGCATCCTCCGCCCCGCCGATGCCGACGGAATCGAGAACGATGAGGAGGGCGCGAGGCATGGGGTGGACTCCGGAACCGGGAACCGGCGGGGAGGGGTGCATACACCCGTTTGGGAGCGCGTCCTACCCTTCTCGGGGCAGGGAGCCCACGCTACTCCCGAACAGCGCTTCTCAGCCTTCTGGGGGCAGGGAGACCAGGCTACTCCCGCACCACGCCGCCATCGGCGGTTTCCAGGTTGAAGGCGGCGGCGAAGAGGGCGCGGGTATAGTCGGTCTCCGGGGCGGCGAAGATGCGCTCGGCCGGGCCTTCTTCCACCACCCGGCCGTTCTGCATCACGATCACATGGTTCGCGAGCGCCCGGACCACCTTCAGGTCGTGGGAGATGAACATGTAGGCGAGGTTGCGCCGCCGCTGCAGGTCGCGCAGCAACTCCACGATCTGCGCCTGTACCGACATGTCGAGGGCGGATGTGGGCTCGTCCAGCATGACGAAGCGGGGTTCGAGTGCCATGGCGCGAGCGATGGCGATCCGCTGGCGTTGGCCGCCCGAGAATTCGTGCGGGTAGCGGTCCATGGTGGCGGGATCCAGGCCTACATCGTGGAGCGCGCGGGCGACCACGTCGCGGCGCTCGGCGTAAGAGAGGCCCCGCTCCTGCACGAGCAGGCCCTCCTCCACGATCTCGGCGACCGAGAGGCGCGGCGAGAGGGAGCCGAACGGGTCCTGGAACACCACCTGGAGGTTCTTGCGCATGGGGCGGATTTCGCCCGAGCGCAGGCCGTCGAGGCGCTTGCCCAAGAACACCACCGGCCCCTCGGAGGAGATGAGGCGCAGGATGGCGAGGCCCAACGTGGTCTTGCCGGACCCGGATTCGCCGACGACCCCTACGGTCTCGCCCTCGCGCACGCGGATCGACACGCCGTCCACCGCCTTCACGTGGCCGGCGGTGCGCTGGAGGAAGCCGCGCTTGATCGGGAACCAGACCTTCAAGGGGCCGGCCTCGACGATGGTGGGCGCGCTCTCGCGCACGGGGTTGGCGCGGCCCTTGGGCTCGGCGGCGAGAAGGCGCTGGGTGTAGGGGTGCTGGGGGTTGGCGAACACCTCCGCGACGGGGCCCTGCTCCACGATCTTGCCCTTCCACATGACGCAGACGCGGTCGGCGATCTTGCGCACGATGCCGAGATCGTGGGTGATGAAGAGCATCGCCATGTTAAGGCGGCTCTTCAGCTCTGCCAGCAGCTTCAGGATCTGCGCCTGCACGGTGACGTCGAGGGCGGTCGTGGGCTCGTCCGCGATGAAGAGATCGGGCTCGTTCGCCAGCGCCATCGCGATCATCACGCGCTGGCGCTGGCCGCCGGAGAGCTGATGGGGATAGGCGTCGAGGCGGTTCGCGGCGTCGCGGATGCCGACGAGATCGAGGAGTTCGAGGGTGCGCTTGCGCGCGTCGCGATCGTTGAGGCCACGATGCAGCTTGAGGATCTCGCCCACCTGGCGCTCGATGGTGTGGAGCGGATTGAGCGAGGTCATGGGTTCCTGGAACACCATGGTGATGTCGTCGCCGCGGACAGTGCGCATCTCGTCCTCGGACAGCGCCATGAGGTCCCGGCCCTTGAACAGGACCTGGCCCGACGGGTGATGCGCGGACGGATAGGGCAGGAGCTTCAGAACCGAGAGCGCCGACACCGACTTGCCGGAGCCGGATTCACCCACCAGCGCGACAGTCTCGCCGGGGTTCACATGAAACGACACGCGATCGACGGCGAGCGAGTCCCGCCCGCCCTGGCGAAAGGCGACGGAGAGGTCTTGGACCTGCAGAAGCGGCGTCATGTGAAAGTCTTCCGCGGGTCGAACGCATCGCGCACCGCCTCGCCGGCGAAGATCAGCAGACTCAGCATGAAGGCGATGACGAAGAAGCCCGTGAGGCCGAGCCAGGGGGCTTGGAGGTTCGCCTTGCCCTGGGCCAGCAATTCCCCGAGCGAGGGCGAGCCCGGAGGCAGGCCGAAGCCGAGGAAGTCGAGGGAGGTGAGGGTCGTGATCGAGCCGTTGAGGATGAAGGGCAGGAAGGTGAGCGTCGCCACCATGGCGTTCGGCAGGAGATGCTTGAACATGATGGTGGCGTCGGAGAGGCCGAGCGCTCGGGCGGCGCGCACATATTCGAAGTTGCGGGCGCGCAGGAACTCGGCCCGCACCACGCCCACGAGCGACACCCAGGAGAACAGGAGCAGGATGCCGAGCAGCACGAAGAAGCTCGGCGTGATGATGGATGAGATGATGATGAGGAGATAGAGCGCCGGGATCGCAGTCCAGATCTCGATGAAGCGCTGGAACACGAGGTCGGTCCAGCCCCCGAAATAGCCCTGCACCGCACCCGCCACCACGCCGATCACGGAGGAGACGATGGCGAGGATGAGCCCGAAGAGCACGGAAATGCGAAAGCCGTAGAGCAGGCGCGCCACCACGTCCCGGCCCTGATCGTCGGTGCCGAGCCAGTTCCACTCGATGTCCCTGCAGCCCGTGCCGCCGTTGCGCTCGGCCAGGGGCCGGCATTGCTCGTCCGTGAGCATCCAGGTGGGCGGGGCGGGGGCGGGCACCGGCAGGTCGAGGTTGTGGGTATAGTAGGAGAAGCGCACGGGCGGCCACACGGCCCAGCCGTTCTCGGCGATCTCCTTCTGGATCAGCGGGTCGCGGTAATCGGTCCGCGCCAGGAAGCCGCCGAACTTCTCCTCCGGGTAATCCACGAAGACGGGATAGAGGATCTCGCCCTTGTAGGAGGCGATGATCGGCTTGTCGTTGGCGATGAACTCCGCGAACAGGCTCACCACGAAGAGCACAGTGAAAATCCAGAACGACCAGTAACCGCGCTTGTTGGCGCGGAAGTTCGCGAGCCTGCGGCGGTTGAGCGGAGAGAGGCGGATGAACCCCTCGCGTGGGAGCGGCGGAGCCACGGGCGAGTTGGCCGGCGAGGCCATTGGGATGTGCTCGTTCACGGGCGAGCCCCCTGGCGCGTGCGGCGGATCAACGGCACCTCACGCCTCCCGGGTGTCGAAATCGATCCGCGGATCGATCCAGGTATAGGTGAGGTCGGAGATGAGATTCACCACGAGGCCGACGAGGGAGAAGATGTAGAGGTTGGCGAACACCACCGGGTAGTCGCGGTTGACGATGGACTCGAAGGAGAGGAGCCCGAGGCCGTCGAGGGAGAAGATCGTCTCGATGAGGAGAGCGCCGCCGAAGAAGGCGCCGATGAAGGCGCCGGGAAACCCCGCGATGACGATGAGCATCGCGTTGCGGAAAACGTGGTTGTAGAGGACCTGGCGCTCGGAGAGGCCCTTCATGCGGGCGGTGAGCACGTATTGCTTGCGGATCTCGTCCAGGAACGAGTTCTTAGTGAGCAGGGTCGAGGTCGCGAAGGCGCCAAGCGCCATGGCGAGGATTGGCAGGGTGATGTGCCAGATGTAGTCGAGGATCCTGGCGCCCCAGGACATCTGCGCCCAGCCTTCCGAGGTGAGGCCGCGCAAGGGAAAGATCTGCCAGAACGACCCGCCGGCGAAGAGCACGATGAGCAGGATCGCGAAGAGAAAGCCCGGGATTGCATAGCCCACGATCACCACCGCCGAGGTCCACACGTCGAAGGGCGTGCCGTCCCGCACCGCCTTCTTGATCCCGAGCGGGATCGAGATCGCGTAGGAGAGGATGGTCATCCACAGCCCGAGGGTGATGGAGACCGGCAGCTTCTCCTTGATGAGCTGGAGCACGGAGATGTCGCGGAAGTAGCTCTTGCCGAAATCGAAGCGGATGTAGTCCCACAGCATCTTGGCGAAGCGCTCGTGGGCCGGCTTGTCGAAGCCGAACTGCGTTTCGAGCTGCTTGATGAAGCCGGGATCGAGACCCTGCGCGCCGCGATAGCGGGACGACGAGGCATCCGCGGCGCCGCCTCCGCCCGGCGAGCCTCCCCCGCCCCCAGAGAGGTCGCCGCCGCCGCCGGTGATGCGCGAGGTCGCGCTCGCGTCCTGCCCCTGGAGCTGGGCCAGAATGCGCTCCACGGGGCCGCCGGGAGCGAATTGCACGATCACGAAGGAGATCAGCATGATCCCGAACAGCGTCGGGATCATGAGGAGGATGCGGCGCGCGATATAGGCCAGCATCAGGCGGAGACCCCCTGGGGCTCTCGGCCGATGCGGCCGAGATGCGTGTCCTGGAAGGCGGACGGATACTTCAGCCCATAGCCGAGCACCCGATCGAAGCCCACATGGGCGGCCCACACGGCGGCGATGCCGAGGGGCAGGACGGCCCCGCTCAGGAGGCCGAACCCGCCGAGGAGCGCCGGCCCGATGGTGGAATGGAGCACGTTATAGGCGAGCGCCCCCATGCGCGGCCCCGCGAGATAGGCCGCGAAGCTCACATCCGGCACGAGGAAGAGGGCCGCGTAAAGCCACCAGGAGAGGTCGAGGGCCGCATAGCCCCAGGTCCCGAAGGCGAGGAGCGCCAGCCCCTCCAGGCGGAGAATGAGGAGCGGCGCGCCCGTGACGGCGCCGCGCAAAGACTCGACGGTATTCAGCGGCCCCACTCCTCACCCATCATGCACGCCCGATGCGCTTAGCCTTTTCGGCATCGTACCACCAGGTGCCCGGCGCGCCGGATGAAAAGCGCGGCTTGGTCTCCGGCCGCGAGAACTGGTCCCAGTACGCCACCCAGTCGGCGGGCTTGAAATACATCGGCACCCAATAGTGACCGGCCCGCAGCACGCGGTCGAGAGCCCGGCAGGCCACGACGAGTTCGGCCCGCGTCGCCGCCCGCCCGATCTTCTCGATCAGGGCATCGACGGCCGGATCGGCAATGCCAGCGACATTGCGGGAGCCGGGGGTCCTCGCGGCCTCGGAGCCGTAGACTACGCGCAGGGAGTCGCCCGGCGTGAGCGCGCCGCCGAGGGCTCGGACCGTCATGTCGAAATCGAACTCGTCCATGCGCCGCTGATACTGCGCCGGATCGACGATGCGCGAACGGGCCTCAATGCCGAGCCGCTTGAGGTTCGCCTGGAAGGGCTGGGTGTGGGGCTGGAGCGCGGCCTGGTAGTCGAGGAACTCGATCTCGAAGGGCTTGCCGCTCGGCAGCTTGAGCACGTTGCCTTCGCGCTTGCAGCCCGCCTCACGGAGAAGTTCGTCGGCTCGGCGCAGCAGGCGACGGTCCTGGCCGGAGCCGTCGGACACCGGCGGCACGACCGGGTCGCCGAACACCGTCGGCGGAAGCGACGCCCGGAAGGGTTCGAGGAGCGCCAGCTCCTCGGCCGACGGCTTGCCGACGGCCTTCATGTCGGAATTCTCGAAGAAGGACGAGGTGCGCTTGTAGGACCCGAACATGATGTTTTGGTTCGTCCACTCGAAGTCCCAGACAAGGCCGATGGCTTCGCGGATGCGCGGGTCGCGGAACTGCTCCCGGCGCAGGTTGAAGTGCCAGCCCTGGATCGCCGAGGGTGCATCGACGGGGATCTCCTCCCGCTTCACGCGGCCTTCGCGCACCGCCGGAAAGTCGTAGTTCTGGGCCCAGAAGCGGGAGGTGTATTCCTCGTTGTAGTTCAGCGTGCCATTCTTGAAGGCCTCAAAGGCCACCGTGCGGTCGCGGAAATACTCCCAGCGCACGCGGTCGAAGTTGTTCATGCCCACCATCACGGGCAGGTCCTTGCCCCAGTAATCCGGCACGCGCTCGAACTCGATGAAGCGGCCCTGCTCGAACCGAGCGACCTTGTAGGGGCCGGAACCCAAGGGCGCTTCGAGGGTCGAGGCCTCGAAGTCGCGGCCCCGCCAATAGCTTTCAGAGAAGATTGGCGTGCCGGCGACCACGAGGTGGAGGTCGCGGCTGCGGTTCGGCGTGAAGCGCACGAGCAGCACGTCGTCGGCTTCCGCTTCGGCCGAGGCCATCTCGGTGAGCAGTGCCTTGTAGCTCGGGTGGCCCTTCTCCTTCAGAATGTTGAGGGAGAACGCCGCGTCCTTGGCGGTGAGCTTCGATCCGTCGTGGAAGCGTGCTTCGGGGCGCAGGAGAAAGCGATAGGTGAGCTTGTCGGACGAGATGCGGACGGCCCGCGCCACGAGCCCGTAGAGAGCACCCGCCTCGTCGCCCGAACCCACCATCAGGGTATCGAAGGTCGACGGCATGCCGGCGGCGCCGTCGCCCCTCAGCACGTAGATGTGGAGCGTGTTGAAGGTGTCGAAGTTCTGGTTCCCTGTCGTCTGCCGGATCTGCAGCGCCAGCGTGCCGCCCTTCGGCGCGTTCGGGTTCACATAGGCGAAATGCTTGAAGTCCGGCGGCTGCTGCAGCTCGCCGAAGGGCGAGAGGCCGTGGGTTTCGGTCTCCGCTCCTTGCGCGAAGGAGAGGCGCGGCAGGGTCGCGAGGGCGGCCGCGGCGCTGGCGCCGGCCAGCACATGGCGTCGGGTCGGTCGGGTCATGAGGCGGATCCGATGCGAAGAGGGCGTGGGTCTGCAGTTGTCATTCCGGGCCAGCCGCAGGCTGAGCCCGGAACCCAGATGGCGAGCACGATCCGAACAGATCTCCTGGGTTCCGGCCCGCCCTGCGGGCGACCGGAATGACGGTGAGGTGTCATCGCGCCGCTCCCGTCTTCTGCGCGAGAGCGGGATCGTAATACCATATGGTCGGGAAGGCGGCGCCGCCGTATTCGGGGAGCTTGTCGGGACGGGCAAAGCGGTTCCAGCGCAGCGCGCGGGTGACGCCGGAGCCCCATTGCGGCACCACGTAATGGTGGTGCAGGAGCACGCGGTCGAGAGCGCGAGTCGTGGCCACGAGCTCCTCGCGGTCCTTGGCGAAGATGATGCGCTCGATGAGGGTATCGACCGCCGGGTCCTTGATCCCCGCAGAGTTGCGCGAGCCCGGCCGCTCGGCCGCTTGCGAGCCCCAGAAATCGCGCTGCTCGTTGCCGGGCGAGAGAGTTTGCGCCCAGCCCGACGTGGTGATGTCGAAATCGAAGGCGCGCATCCGGTTCTGATACTGCGCCATGTCGACGACGCGGATCGTGAGCGCAATGCCGATGCGCTCGAGCGCCTGGCGGTAGGGGAGAGCGTAACGCTCGTGGGTGGAATCGTAGGTGAGGAACTCGGCCGTGAGGGCCTCGCCCGTGGCCTTGTTGACGAGGCGTCCGCCCCGCTGCTCGTAGCCCGCCTCCTGCAAGAGGCGCACGGCCTCGCGCAGATTGTTGCGCACGGCCTCGGGGCTCCCGTTCACCGGGTTCTTGTAAGGCGTCGTGAACACGGACGCCGGCACCTTGTCCTTCAGCCCTTCCAGGATCTCCCGCTCGCGGCCTTCCGGCAGACCGGACGAGGCGAGTTCCGTGCCGAAGAAATAGGAATCGACCCGCTTGTAGATGCCGAAGAATAGGGTGCGGTTCGTTTCCTCGAAATCGAAGGCGAGGTTGAAGGCGCGGCGCACCCGCTCGTCCTTGAACTTGTCGCGGCGCAGGTTGAACACGAAAGCCTGCATGATGCCTGTGCCGCGGTCGGGGAACTCTTCCTTGACCAGGCGCCCTTCGCGAACCGCGGGGGTGTCGTAGGCCGTCGCCCAGTTGCGGGCCACGTTCTCGGAGCGCCAGTCGAAGCGGTCGCCCTTGAAGGCCTCCACGAGAACGGTGGAATCGCGGAAATACTCGAAGCGGATCTCATCGAGATTGTGCTTGCCGCGGTTCACGTTGAGATCGCGGCCCCAATAATTCTGCACGCGCTCGTAGACCGTGGTGCGCCCCGCCTCGAAGCTCTTCAGCCGATAGGGGCCGGAGCCGAGCGGTGGTTCGAGAGTCGTCTCGCCCACATTGCGCGGACGCCCGTCCGGGGCGGTGCCCTCCCACCAATGCTTCGGCAGCACGGTGAGCTGGCCGAGGATCAGGGGCAGTTCGCGGTTGCCGGTCTGGTCGAAGGTGAAGGTCACCTCGCGCTCGCCGGTCTTCTCAGCCTTGGCCACGTTCTTGTAGTAGAACGCGAACATGGGGCTCTGCTTCTTCAGGGTCTCAAGCGAGAAGATCACGTCCTCGGGCGTCACCGGCTTGCCGTCATGCCAGCGGGCCTCCGCGCGCAGGCGGAAGCTCGCGGACGAGAAGTCGGGCGCGTGGCGCACGGCCTCGGCGAGGAGACCGTATTCCGTGGAGACCTCGTCGGAGGAGCCGGTCATCAAGGTTTCGTAGATCTGGCCGATGCCGTTCTCGAGCTCGCCCTTCACGCCTTCGACGGCGAGGTTGAAGTTGTCGAAGGTGCCCTGCACCCCGAAGCGCACGAGGCCGCCCTTGGGGGCGTTGGGGTTCACGTAGTCGAAATGCGGGAAACCGGCCGGGTATTTCGGCTCGCCCATCATCGACAGGCCATGGCGCCAGGGGGCCTCCTGGGCAAGGACCGGGGACGAGAGCGCGAGGCAGGCCGCCAGGGCGACGGCGAGGGCGGTGCGGATCAAAGGCATCTCCTTGCGGCCGGCTGGCGCGGGCGCTTCTTCGTCGCGCTAATCTTTGTCGGGAGCGCGGCACGGGCAAGGGGAGGAGGCCAGGGCACGGGGGCGCACCTCGCCGGAGAGGGCAGGCCGCCGGACGTTTGGAGAGCGCGGGCCGTGAGGCCGGCCGCGCCGAATGGGCTTATTCTGGGCTGTTCGGTTGGAGCGCCCTAATGCGCGGCGGCGCGCACTCGGCCCAGGGTCGGCTCAGGAATCTGCCCGCGCAACCTGGTGATCTGCTGCTGCAGTTCGGTGTTCTCGCGGTGCAATCGAGCATTGTCCTTGACGAGGGAGATCAAGCTGCCCCTCAAATCGTGGCTGCCCTTCAGCATCGCCGAAGCCGGTACGCCGAGAGCGGACGCGATCTTGTGAACCTGGTCGAGGCTCGGGGACGCCTTGCCCCCCTCCCAGCGGGAAACCGTCACCGCGCAAACGCCGACCTGCCGCCCACGCTCGGCTTGCGTGAGGCCCCGGGTGCTGCGGAGCAAAGCGATGTTGTTGTTGGCTTCGGTACTCATAGCTACCCTCAACCCTGCATGGGCTCGGGCGCCATCCTAATGTGCGGGGCATATATAACAACAAAAATATGTGAAATTGGCGTTTGGGAAGGAGCGACTGACAAACGGATGGCAAACGAAAAGGCCGGGCATGCCCGGCCTTTCGATCGCAAATCTCGAGGGGAGGGTTTACTGCGCCGGAGCGGCAGGCGCTGCACCCGGAGCCGCAGGGGCGGCCGGAGCTGCGCCACCAGCGGGAGCGGCCGGAGTTGCCGGGGCTGCACCACCGGCGGGAGCGGCCGGGGCCGGGCCACCGGCGGGAGCCGCGCCGCCTGCGGGGGCAGCGGCGGGCGCTGCGGCTTCAGCGGCCGGGAGCGGCTTCGGCGAGCCCGACAGGGTGCGCATATACGCGATGATATCCGCGCGCTCCTGGGCCTGGGCGATGCCCGCGAAGGCCATGGTGGTGCCGGGCGCGTAGCCGCGCGGATTGGTGATGAACTTGTCGAGGTTGTCGTAGGACCAGTTGGTGCCGAGCGCCTTCAGCGCGGCCGAATAGTTGAAGCCTGGATGCGCGGCCTTCTGGCGCTCCACCACGTCGTAGAGGTTCGGGCCCACCTTGTTGGCGCCGCCGCTCTCGAAGGTGTGGCAGGAGGCGCATTTGCGCGCGGCGGTCTGGCCGCGAGCGACATCCGCCTTGGCGAGCAGCACCGGCAGCGGCTCCGCCGCGGGGGCACCCGCGCCGCCGGCCGGAGCGGCTTCCTCCTGGGGCTCGGGGAGGGCGTAGCCCGGGATCGCCGGCTTGCCCACGTGGAAGATGAAGTCCTCGCTCACGATGTTGAGGGCGACCACGAAGAGGAGCGTGCCGAAAGCGGCGCCCGCGATCTTGTTGGCCTCGATATTCATGAACGAGCTCTCCTGGCCTCTTCGGCGGGATTTTGCGCAGCACGACAGGGAACGCGGAAGCGGACGCCCCGCGGCGCGGGTTGCTTAGCCGCACAGATGGGGTTTTGCCAAGGGGCCATCGACTGGCCGCTTGGTCGCAGCGACGTTTATCCCCGGCCCCGAAAACGGCCCGCGCACGGAGGCAGCCGACCGTCCGCGCGGAGGACCGTCCCCAGCGTGACCATGACAAGGCGGCATCGCCTTGCTAAGAGCCGCCCCTCACCTGACCGGCGTCCCATGTCCGATCCCCTCGTTCTGATCCCCGCGCGCCTCGGCGCGACGCGCCTGCCCAACAAGCCGCTCGCCGACATCGCGGGCGAGCCCATGATCGTGCATGTGTGGCGCCGCGCCGTGGAAGCCGGCATCGGCCCCGTGGCGGTTGCCACCGACGCGCCCGCCATCGCCGAGGCCGTGACCCGCGCCGGCGGGCAGGCCGTGATGACCCGCGCCGACCACGCCTCCGGCTCCGACCGCATCGCCGAGGCCATGGCGGCGTTCGATCCGCAGGGGCACCACGATGTGGTCGTGAACGTGCAGGGCGATTTCCCCACCATCGACCCGCGCGCCATCGCGGCCGCGGTGACGCCGCTCCTCGATCCGGCGGTCGATATCGCGACCCTGGTGTTCCCGATCCAGCGGGAGGACGAGCGCACCAACCCGAACGTGGTCAAGATGGTGGGCACCGAACTGGTGCCCGGCCGGTTCCGCGCGCTCTACTTCACCCGCGCCACGGCGCCGTGGGGGGAGGGGCCGCTCCACCATCACATCGGCGTCTACGCCTATCGCCGGCGGGCGCTCGCCCGCTTCGTGTCCCTGCCGCCCTCGCCCCTCGAAACCCGCGAGCGCCTCGAGCAGCTGCGCGCTCTGGAAGCCGGGATGCGCATCGATGCGGTGGTGGTGGACGACGTGCCCTTCGGCGTCGATACGCCCGAACAACTCGAAGAAGCCCGCGCCCTCCTCGGCGCCCGGCACAACCCGAAGACCCCGCAATGACCGCACAGCTGATCTCGTTCCAGGGCGAACCCGGAGCCAATTCCCACATCGCCTGCGACGAGGTTTATCCCGGCTGGGAGCCGCTGCCCTGCGCGACCTTCGAGGACGCCTTCGCGGCGGTTAGCGAGGGCCGGGCGGCGCTCGCCATGATCCCGATCGAGAACTCGATCGCGGGACGCGTCGCCGACATCCATCACCTGCTGCCGAATTCAGGCCTTCACATCATCGGCGAGCACTTCCTGCCGATCCACTTCCAGCTCATGGCGCTGCCGGAGGCGAACCTCTCCACCATCAAGACGGTGCAGAGCCACGTCCACGCCATCGGCCAATGCCGCAAGATCGTGAGGAAGCTCGGCCTCAAGGCCCTCGTCACCGGCGACACGGCGGGCTCGGCCCGCGAGGTCGCGGAATCGGGCGACATCACCAAGGCGTCCCTCGCCCCGCGGCTTGCGGCCGGCATCTACGGCTTGAAGATCCTGGCCGAGGACGTGGAGGACGAAAGCTACAACACCACGCGCTTCATCATCCTCTCTAAAACCCCGAAGCGCGCCGCGCCCGACGACGGGCCGATCGTGACGAGCTTCATATTCCGCGTGCGCAACCTGCCCGCGGCCCTCTACAAGGCGCTCGGCGGCTTCGCGACCAACGGGGTCAACATGACGAAGCTCGAAAGCTACATGCTGGAGGGCGATTTCACCGCGACCCAGTTCTACGCCGAGGTGGACGGCCACCCGGACGACGTCCATGTGAGGCGGGCGCTGGAAGAGCTGGAGTTCTTCTCCCGCGAATTGCGCATCCTTGGCGTCTATCCGGCCCATCCCTTCCGGGACGAGGTGCGCCCGGCGGCGGAGTAAGGCCGTGACGGGCGGCACCGTCGGGGCCGACGGGTCTGGGATCGTCATTCGTGACGCCGTCGGAGCGGATGTACCCGGCATTGCCGCCGTTCATGTGCAGGCTTGGCGTGAAAGCTACGCACCCTTCCTTTCAGGGGAGGCCCTGGCCGGCCTCTGCGTGGGGGACCGCGCCCGCCTGTGGCAGAGCACGTTCCAAACTCCCGACCCCACGGCCCGCCTGCTCGTGGCTGAGCAGGACAGCCGCATCGTCGGCTTCTGCCGCGGCGGGGCGGTGCGCTCCAGGGACGGAGTCCCGCTCGGCACCGAGGCCGACATCTACGCGATTTATCTCCTCGACGCGGTGAAGCGCCAGGGTCTCGGCCGCCGCCTCCTGCGCGGCGTGTTCGACCACCTCGCTGCAGGCGGCTTTGCCTCCGTGGGCCTGTGGGTGCTCCGCGACAACGCTCCCGCCCGCCGCTTCTACGAGGCCATGCGCGGGGTCCCAGGACCCGAGCAGTCCTTCGAGATCGCCGGACAGACGCTCGTGGAGACGGCGTATCGGTTCGAGCCGATCCCCCGCGCCTGAGACGTTACATCCCAACCCATTGCCGGATGAGGTGGTGCGCGATGGCCATCGGTGCGGCGGCGAAGAGGTTATCGGGGTGCCGGCCCTCCACCATCAGGCGAATCTCGTCCCGGGAGAACCAGCGCGCATCTTCCAACTCCTCCCGGTCGATGGTGATGTCGGTCGAGAGTGCCTCGCCGATGCAGCCGATCATGAGCGAAGACGGGAAGGGCCAGGGCTGGGACATGGCGTAGGATACGGCGCCGACGCGCACCCCCGCCTCCTCGAAGGTCTCCCGCCGCACGGCGGCCTCGATGGTCTCGCCCGGCTCCACGAAGCCGGCGAGGCACGAATACATGCCGGGCAGGAAACGCGGCTGCCGGCCAAGCAGGCAGCGCTCGCCGTCGGTGACGAGCATGATCGCGACCGGGTCCGTGCGCGGGAAGTGCTGGGTGCCGCAGGCGGTGCAATCGCGCCGGAAGCCCGCCTGCTGGAGCGTGCTCGGCGCGCCGCAATTGGAGCAGAAGCGGTGGCGCCGGTGCCAATCGAGGAGGGCCTTCGCCATGGCGAGGATGCCGAGCTCGTCCGGCACCACGGTGCCCTTGAGCGCCATGGAGCGCAGGTCCGTGACCAGAAAGGCCGGGTCGTCCCGGTAGAGATCGGCGGCTTCCGTAGGCGCCAGGGTGGCGAGCACCGGCCGACCATGAAGCGTGCCGAGAAAGGCTTCCTCGAAGCGCTCCCCGACGCGGTCGAGATCGCCCGGCGCGAGGAGCCCCGTGGCGGGCGCGCCGGCGCGCAGGATCGGCAGATCGCCCGCGATCAGCACGCGAGCGGCCTGCGGGTCCGTTTGCGACCGGAGCAGGAGTTCGGGATCCCGCTCCGCGGAATGGCGCAAGAGGGGGTTCTGGGCATAGCCGAGGATGGGACGCATGAAGGATCAAGCCGCGCGGGAGGAGCAGGGGAGGGGCGCTTAGCCCTGTACGAAGAGCGCTTGGGCGCGATCCACGAGGGCCGCGGCCGCGTGGTCGGGATAGGGCGTGCGGGTGCCGAAGCCCCACACGGTGCCGGGCCAGGCGGGGTCGGAGCGGTAGCGGCCGACCACATGCACATGCATCTGGGAGACGATGTTGCCGATGGCCGCGACGTTCACCTTGTCGGGTTTGGCGATCTCCAGCATCACCCGGGTGGCGAGGCGGATTTCCTCGGTGAGCTGCCGGTAGTCGTCGTCTGCGAGATCGGTGAGTTCCACCACGCCCTCTCGCCGGGGCACCAGCATGAGCCAGGGAAAGCGGGAGTCGTTTTGGAGCAGAACGGAGCAGAGCGTGAGATCGCCCACAGGCACGGTGCTCGCGGCCAGCCGGGAATCGAGCGCGAAGGAGGTCATACGGCCACGGTAGCCCGGGCGGCGGATTGGTGCCACCCACGAATCCCTCCCTGCCAGGGGAGGGTGCCCCGCAGGGGCGGGTGGGGTGGAGGCACCCACCTCGCTGGATTGAGCGCATCTCCCTCCCCCGCTTGCGTCGGGGAGGGATTAGGGGTGGGGGGTGGCTCCGCTTCTGGGATGCTGGGCGAGACGCGCGCAGGTGGGGCGCTTTCTCCCTCCCTTCAGGGGAGGGTGGCACGCGTGAGCGTGAC
>DASZAZ010000060.1:0-2494 GCA_035944635.1 Microvirga sp. | reverse complement strand
CGAGGAGGGGCTACACCGCAAGCCGATCTGGTTCGTGTTCGGCAGCGACTACGCCAAAGCCTTCTTGGCCGCGAACGCCCGAGCCAAAGCCGCACGGGGCAGGGCAGGGGAGCGCCGGAAGCCTCAGCCATCGCAGCCCGCGAGATCCGCACCTCAACCTGCGTCTTTTATGGTGGGCCCGCCCTCCTGCACGGTCAGCGCCAGGCTGACGGTCTCAGAGGAGAGGAGCGGACGATGGCGGTCGCGGTGTTGGGGATTGATCTCGGCAAGAACAGCTGCAGCATCGCGGGTCTCGACGAGACCGGCCGCGTCGTGCTGCGGCGAAGGCTCACTCGTGATGGCGTCATTGGCCTCTGCGCCAAGCTGCCGGCCTGCGTTGTGGCGATGGAGGCCTGCTGCGGTGCCCACCATCTCGGTCGTGTTTTGCGCGCGCAGGGTCACGAGGTCCGGCTGATGTCACCGGAGTACGTCCAGCCCTACGTGAAGGCGCAGAAGAATGATGAGCGGGATGCTGTAGCGATCGCTGAAGCGGCGACCCGGCCGACCATGCGCTTTGTTGAGCTCAAGAGCGAGGCTCAGCTCGATGCCCAAATCCTTCACCGCGCACGAACGCGCCTCGTTGGGCAGCGCACCGCCCTGATCAATCAGCTCCGCGCCGTGCTCCTGCAGCGCGACATCATCGTGGCAAAAGGACGTCGGCCGCTTGAGATGCGCCTGATTGAGCTGCTCGACGGCGAGGGCGAGCCGCCTCCCACCCTGAGCGCCCGCACTCGCCTCCTGATCGAGGACATGCGCCTGGAGTGGTCCGAACTCGACCGGCGCATCGCTGCGCTCACGGCGGAGTTCGTGGCTAGGGCCCGCGACGATCAGGCAGCGCGGCGGCTCACCACTAATCCAGGCTTCAGGGCCCTGAACGCCACCGCACTCGTCGCCGCGATCGGCACGGGTGAGAGCTTCCGCTCGGCTCGGGATCTGGCCGCCTGGTTAGGCCTGGTTACCCGCCAGGCCACAACAGGCGGCAAGCCGCGGCTCCTGGGTATCACCAAACGCGGGAACACATATCTGCGCACGCTCATAATCCACGGAGCGCGTGCGGCGCTGCCGTCGCTCTCGGCAAGTCCGACCGCAATGGGCGAGTGGCTGCGTGGCCTCATCGGACGCATGCACAAGAACAAAGTTGTGGTGGCGCTCGCCGGCAAGCTGGCGAGGATTGCCTGGGCGGTACTCCGCTCGGGTGAGAGCTACGCGGCCAGGGCCTGTCAGACGATGGCGGCCTGAACAAGACGGATCGCCTGAGCAGCCCGGCTCAGCGATCAACGATGTCTGCGGGCGGTACACGCGAGATGGCCTGACGGTTAATCCGGCACCCTGAGATCCTGGCACAAAAAATGGCGTTCGACGCCGTGTCTTTTATGAGGATCAGGTTGCGCGGAACTCCATCTTGGCCGGGGTATGCCCTGAGACCGGATACGTTGGCGCAGACCGGTCAGACCACCTCGCACAAACCGCTTGCGGACGGGGCGGGCCATACGTTTGAATGCTAGATGTTTGATCCCGGGGTTTGATGGTGCACTCTTCTCGCCTGAATGGAGGGATGCGCTATGGTCCAGGTTCTCCATGTGAGCGCCCGTACGACTGCGGCAGTCCGTCGAGCGATACAGCATAGTCAAGAGAGCCTGAGGGCACTCGCCAAGCGCCACGGCCTCAATCAGAAGACATTCGCCAAGTGGAAGAAGCGCACCTCGGCGGATGACCAGCGGACCGGCCCCAAGGCGCCGCACTCGACGGTCCTCTCGCCCGAGGAGGAGGCAGTCGTCGTGGCCTTCCGCCGCCACACCCTCCTGCCGCTGGATGACTGCCTCTACGCCCTGCAGGCCACGATTCCACACCTGACCCGTTCCAGCCTGCACCGCTGCTTGCAACACCATGGGATCAGCCGGCTACCTGACACCGATGGCGACAAGCCAGCGCGCTCCAAGTTCAAGCGCTACCCGATCGGCTTCTTCCACATCGACATTGCCGAGGTCAGGTCGGAGCAGGGGCGGCTCTACCTGCTGGTTGCGATCGACCGCACATCCAAGTTCGCTTTTGTCGAGTTGCACGAGAAGGTGACGCGGCGTGTCGCGGGCGACTTCCTCCGACACCTTGCCGCCGCCGTGCCCTATAAGATCAACACGGTGCTCACCGACAACGGCACACACTTCACGGAACCCACCGGCGACGGCTGGACGCCCGAGGACATCAGGGCCATGCGGGCCGAGAAGGTGCCCTTCCGCTGCCATTCGTTCGAGCTGGTCTGCGCCGACCTCGACATCGAGCACCGGCTGACCAAGCCGCGGCATCCGTGGACGAATGGCCAAGTCGAGCGGATGAACCGCACCATCAAGGAGGCAACGGTCAAGCGCTTCCACTACGCCACACATGACCAACTGCGCACGCATCTCGCTGACTTCGTCTCAGCCTATAACTTCGCCCGCCGGCTCAAGACCCTGCG
>DASZAZ010000059.1:0-6561 GCA_035944635.1 Microvirga sp. | reverse complement strand
AGCCTGCAATGGGCTTGGCGTCGCCCTGGAGAGCCTCGTATTTGCCGAGCGCGAGATTGAGGCGGGAGACCTGGTGCCCCTGTTTGGTGTGAGCGGCGCCTACCTCGCCGTGGGCGGGCACCACCTCGTCTACCCTCCGGGCTATGGTGAGATCCCGAAGATCCAGCGCTTTCGCGACTGGATCGTCGCAGCGGCTCAGGACACCCAGCGTGTCATGAGCAAAGCGGTACCGCAGCTGCCGCGCCCGGCGGAGGCCGAGAAGCCCTCGGGCCGCAGGCTGCGAGCCGGCTAGCGCGCGACGGGTACCCAAACGGGCAGCGGCCCGAAGACAGCCCAATGCCCTCCGGCTGAGAGCCTGGGGTATGGCTGATCGGGCCCGGTGCTGGGCCGAGCTCCCACGCAGGCGAACGGCCTGCCCAAGTTCGGCTGAGCCAATTTCAGCTCAAACCTGAAAAGTAATCAGTTGTCCTCATGCGGCTCAGGCGGACATGCTGGCGGGAACGATGCCGTGGTGGCTCCTGACGGGTGAATGCGCGGGCGAGACCGGCCTCGCCGCCCTGTCGGCGCCGGCGCTGGTAGCGCAACCAAGGGGAGCCCATGGTCCTGTCCTCCACAGCGCGCGCCCAGATCGAGCGACGCTTGCAGCTTCTCGACGAAACGCGGGACCGGATCACGGTGGATGGGGACACGCACCCCTCCGATCCTGCGCTTTTCGACGACGCCCTCCGCCAGCGCCTTGCCGCCGACCCCAATTACTACCACGGTCGCCCCGTGACGGGGGAGGATCTCATCCGGGAGATGGACCAGGCCGGTGTCCACATGGCCATGAGCTGGCAGAACCCGGCCGTGACCCGGTACGGAACCGACCCCAGCCGGAACTTCGAAGCCCTGCACGCCGCCAACGCCTCGATTGCAGCGCTCGCGGCGCGCCTCCCGGAGCGCATCATCCCGGCGGGGTGGACGGACCCGAAGGCGCTGGGATCCGAAGGCGCGCTCGAAATGGTGCGGATTTGCATCGAGGATTGGGGCTTTCCGGTCGTCAAGATGAACCCGGCACAGAACGCCTATCCGATCGACAGCGATATGGTGCTCGAGGTTGTCGACCGTATCGTCGGTTTGGGAGCCGTGCCCGCATTCCATTACGGCGCCGACACGCCCTTTACGCCGGCGGAGGGCTTGGAGCGCGTGGCTCTCCGCCATCCGGACCACCCAGTGATCGGCGTTCATATGGGCGGGGGCGGCGCCCATTATGTGGAGGCCGATCCCCTCTACATCGCATCGCGCGAACTTGGTTTGCGGCGGCCGAACATCTTCTACATCTTGAGCGCTAAGCGCGACACCCACATCGAGAGCGCACTCATCACGTATGCCCTCGCGGGCGAGCCGTTCCTGCGCAATATCGCTGTTGGCAGCGATATTCCCTACGGCCGCATCACGTGGAATTTCGGTGGCTACCGTGGCTTGTTCCAGGCGCTCGCGGATGGAGCGCAGCACCCCGACCCGCGGCTTAAGCGCCGGCCGGATCTCTTCGATGAGGCAATGGTCCAAGGCTTCATGGGGCGCAATCTCGCGGACCTCATCATCGCCGCGGATCGGCGGCTGCTGGCGCAGGCATCGGCCGAGGCAGCGGCATGATACCCCTTCTCCAACGTTGGAGCGATCGGGCCAATCGGGTGACCGAATGGGCTCTCGTTCCCATTGTCGCCTTCTTCACCATCGTTCTCGCGGTCTCGGTCTTCTCACGCTACGTCTTCCAGCTGCCGATCGTCACCTCCATCGAGCTCACCCGGATCGCATTCGTCTGGGCATGCTTTCTCGGGGCGGCCGCTGGCCTCAAGCGGCGCTCACATGTGCGCGTGGTGGCCTTCGTCAATCTGCTGCCGGCGCGCTTGCAAGGGTGGGTGCCGACCTTCGTGCATGGGGCGTTCCTGCTCTTTGCGCTCCTCATGGTGTGGCACGGCTGGGGGCTGACGGCGCGCATGTTTGCCACGACCCTGCCGACGCTCGGCATCTCGCAAGGGTGGCTCTATTTGGCGCTGCCCGTGGCGGGCGCTCTCATGGCACTTCACGCGCTTGCTGCCCTGTTGGGCCGCGAGCCCGTTGAAGCGCCCTCCCACGAATGGGAAGGGGGCGCCTCGTGATCGGCGTCATCATTGTGGCGTTCCTGGTCCTCGTGGCGCTCAGCGCACCGATGGCGATCGCCATCGGGCTTGCGGTCGTGCTAGGTCTTGCGGTCGCGAGCCCCTTCCCGATCACCATCATGTTCCAGAAGATGATCGCGGGCACGGACAACTTCATCCTTGTGTCGATCCCGCTCTTCGTCCTGACCGGCAATCTCATGAATGCGGGCGGAATCACAGATCGCATCTTCACCTTCGTGCGGCGATGCGTGGGCTTCGTGCCTGGAGGCTTGGCCTACGCCAATGTTGGATCGAGCGTCATCTTCGCCGGGATGCAGGGTTCGGCGGTGGCTGACGCGGCGGCTCTGGGCAAGATGGAAATCAAGGCGATGCGGGATAACGGCTACACCACCGATTTCGCCGCCGCCGTCACGGCCGCGTCGTCGGTGATCGGGCCGATCATCCCCCCTTCGATCCCCCTGATCCTCTACGGGGCCATCGCCGAGGTTTCCATCGGGCGGCTGTTCGCGGCAGGATTCCTGCCGGGCTTCCTTCTCGCCGCAGCTCTTTGCGCGATGATTGCCGTTATGGATCGCTGGAAGCATTTCCCGCGCGACCAGCGCCCGAGCGCCGGCGACGTCGTGCGCGCCTTCGGCCAGGCCTTCTTCGCTCTCATGACGCCCGCCGTGATTCTCGTTGGGCTCCTCGGCGGCGTGTTCACACCGACGGAGGCCGGCGCCGTTGCCGTGGTCTATGCCTTGATCCTGTCCTTCGTCGTGTACCGGACGGTTCGCTTCAGCGAACTGCCCGGCATTCTCGTCGAGACGATGATCACGACAGCCATCGTGCTGTTCATCATCGCCAATGTATCGGCCCTTTCTTGGACGCTCGCCGTTACCCAGTCGGCAAGCGCCCTGGCGGCCGCGATCCGCGCCGTGAGCGACAATCCGCTCGTGTTCCTGCTCCTGGTCAATCTGCTCCTGCTGTTCCTTGGCTCCTTCATCGAGGACGGGGCCGTCCTGATCCTCATGACGCCGATTCTCGTGCCGATCGCAGCATCGCTCGGCATCGACCTCGTCCATTTCGGCACCGTCATGGTGCTCAACCTGATGATCGGCGTTGCCCTGCCGCCGGTGGGAATGAGCCTGTTCGTGACGGCTCATGTAGCGGGCATATCGGTCGAGCGCATGTTCCGGGCCGTGCTGCCCTTCATCGTGCCGATGATCATCACGCTGCTCGTCGTGACCTACTGGCCGCGCCTTGTGCTGTTCGTCCCCTCGCTCCTGTTCCCGTGAGCGAGCGGAAAGCCAAAACAGACGGGAAAGGAGGAATCGTTATGAGAATGCTCGCAGCTTTGACGGTCGCGGCTCTCGCCGCTGCTCTCAGTGGAACCACAGCGCTCGCGCAAACGGCTCTCAAGATCGGACATGGCCACTCCGAGAGCCACAGTTTCCATCTCGCCATGCAGAAGTTCGGTGAGGGGCTCGAGCGCAGGGCTCCAGGAGCGTTCAAGGTGTCGCTCTTCCCGCAATCGCGGCTCGGCTCCGAGCGGGAGATGCAGGAGCAGCTCACCACAGGCACCTTGGAGATGACGATCACAGGCGTTCTCGGCATCTTCGAGCCCAAGATCGCACTCCTCGAGTTGCCGTTCCTGTTCCGCGATCGGGAGCACATCCAGAAGGCTCAGCGCAGCGAAACGGTGCAGAAGCTCGCCTCGACCCTGCCTGCGAAGGGCGTTCGTCTCATCGGCTTCGTGGAGAACGGCTTTCGCAACATCACCAACAACACGCGTCCGATCGCCAAGCCCGAGGACGTCAAGGGCCTGAAGATCCGCACGCCCGAGAACCCGGCCCAGATCGAGACCTTCAAGGCGCTCGGCGCGGCGCCAACACCGATGCCCTTCTCCGAGCTCTACGCCGCGCTGCGCCAGGGGGTGGTGGACGGGCAGGAGAACCCTTTGCAGAACATCCACGACGGCAAGCTGTTCGAGGTGCAAAAGCACCTGGCGCTCACGGGCCACATCTACAACTCGGCTTATGTGGTGATCTCGGAGGCTTTCTATCAGGGCCTCAAGCCTGAGCACCGCAAGGCCATCGAGGAGGCTGCGACCGAAGCCGGGCAGTGGCAGTTCGACTACATAGCGAAGCGCGATCAGGAGCTCCTCGACACCCTCAAGAAGGCAGGCATGCAGGTGACCGAGCCCGACAAGGAGGCCTTCCGCGCTGCGACCGCTGGCGCCTACGAGGCGTTCTACGGCCGCTACGGCAACGATGCTCGCAGCTTCGTGGACGCGATCCGCAAGCTCTAAGTCGCGCCGCGATGTATCTCGGCGTCGATATCGGGACGTCCTCGGTGAAGGCGGTCCTCGTCGATGACGGGGACCGGATCGTCGCGATGACGTCGAGAGCCTTGCATGTCGCCCGTCCGCAGCCCGGCTTCTCGGAGCAGGACCCAGAGGGTTGGTGGCAAGCCACCCTTGGAGTGATCGACGAACTGGCGGCGGTCAGGCCGGCTGCCCTCGCCGCCACGCGTGGGATCGGGTTGTCCGGGCAGATGCACGGGGCCGTCCTTCTCGACCGAGCCGGCCGCGTTCTGCGTCCGGCCATCTTGTGGAACGACGGCCGCTCGGCCGCGGAATGCCAGGAGTTGGAGGAGCGCCTTCCTCGCCTCCATGCCGTCACCGGCAATCTTGCCATGCCGGGCTTTACGGCACCGAAGCTCCTGTGGATTCGAAAGCATCAGCCCGCGATATTCGCAGCCATCCACAAGGTGCTTCTGCCGAAGGCCTATGTGCGCTGGCGCCTGTGTGGCGAGACCGTCGAGGACATGTCGGATGCCTCGGGCACGCTGTGGCTCGATGTGGGCTGTCGCGACTGGTCTGATGACGCCCTCGCGGCCACGGGGCTCGCGCGGGAGCATATGCCTGACCTCGTCGAGGGGACGGCAGCGGCAGGTGTGCTGGCCCATGATTTTGCCGCGCGATGGGGGATGACCAAACCTCCGGTGATCGCCGGCGGCGCCGGGGATAACGCCGCAAGCGCCGTGGGGCTCGGCGCCGTCGCACCAGGCAGTGCGTTTCTCTCGCTCGGCACCTCGGGAGTTCTTTGGGCCACGACGGCGCGCTTCGCCCCCAATCCGGCCAGCGCCGTTCACGCCTTCTGCCATGCCGTTCCCGACACGTGGCACCAGATGGGCGTCATCCTCTCGGCCGCATCGGCTCTGTCCTGGGTGGCCGATCTTTTCGGGGTCTCGGAGGCGGATCTGCTCGACGAACTGGGGGAACGGGTCGCGGGTCCGAGCCCCGTGCTGTTCCTTCCGTATCTCGCCGGCGAGCGAACGCCCCACAACGATGCCGGTCTTCGCGGCGTTCTGATGGGCCTCGGCTTCGATACCGGTCGCTCGACTCTGGCACAGGCGGTCCTGGAGGGCGTCGCCTTTGCCTTTCGCGATTGCCTCTTGGCACTAGGTGAGGCCGGCACCACCATCGCAGCGGCCGACGTGGTCGGCGGCGGGGCGCGGTCCCGTCTGTGGGTCGGGATCCTGGCCTCCGTGCTCGGCATCCCCCTTGCGCTCGTGGCCGAGGGCGAGACCGGCGCGGCTGCGGGAGCGGCACGTCTCGCGCGCGTCGCCGTGGGTGATGGAACCCTGGAGGCCGTTTGCATTCGGCGGCCGGTTCTGTCGGTCGTCGAGCCCGAGCCGAACCTGATGTCGGCATACATGCAGCGGTACGAGGATTATCGGGCCGCTCTGCCCGCGGCCCGCCTGTCCCACGCGAGAACGGCATGACATCCCGCGCGGTGGGACGGGTGCTGACGTGGGGCGTTCTCGGCGCCGCGAAGATCGCCCGGGAGCGCGTCGTACCGGCGGTCAGGCAATCGCCCCTGCACCGTTTCGGCGCAATCGCCTCGCGCGACTTCGCCACGGCCCGGCTTGCGGCGCAACTGCTTGGAATTGAGCGCGCTTACGCAGGCTATGATGCTCTCCTGCGCGATATCGCCGTTGATGCCGTCTACGTACCCTTGCCGAACCATATGCATGTGGAGTGGACGCTGAGATCCATCGAAGCGGGCAAGCACGTGCTCTGCGAGAAACCGCTCGCCTTCCGTGCCGCCGATGTGCGCCGCATCGCCGATGCGGCTCGGGCAGCCGGCGTCATTGCCATGGAAGGCTTCATGGTCCTGGCTCATCCCCGTTGGCGGGCGGTGCAGAATCTCATTCGGTCGGGCATCATCGGAGACCTCGGCACAATCCACGTGACGTTCTCCAATCCGAATTTCGAACCGCGCAACATCCGTAACCGGCGTGAGACCGGGGGAGGCGCGCTCCTGGACAAGGGCTGCTATTGCCTTGCCCTTGCGCGGTTCCTGTTCGGTGAGGAGCCCACGGCGGTTCTCGCCAGCCGCGACATCGATCCGGCCTTCGGCATCGATCGGGCGACGGC
>DASZAZ010000058.1:0-40380 GCA_035944635.1 Microvirga sp. | reverse complement strand
TTAAGGCAGGCGGGTCTGAGACGACCAGCAGACCTGCCGAAGCGCGGGGCTGGCGCCTGTGAGATCATCGTGCACGGGGCGCGTGCGGCACCGCTCGTCCGGTGCCCTCCCTCCCTGCTTCTTACGCCGCCGGCTTGGCGGGGCTGCATGCGCCCCGTGCCCCCACCAGGGCACAAGGCACACACAAGACCCATGCCTCGCACCGCAACGGTGGCGAGGTCACAAGTGCTATTCGCGCCGCAGCGCCTCGATGGGGTCGAGCCGCGAGGCCCGTTGGGCGGGGTAGAAGCCGAAGAAGATGCCGACGAGCGCCGAGAAGCCCACCGCCAGCAGAATGGCGTCGGGGGAGACGAGCGAAGGCCAGCCCGCCATGGTGGCGATTACGTGGGCGGCGCCGACGCCAAGCGCGACGCCGACGGCGCCTCCCAGCGTCGAGAGGGTTGCGGCCTCGATGAGGAATTGGGCGCGGATATCGCGCGGACGGGCGCCGACCGCGAGCCGCAGGCCGATCTCCCGGGTGCGCTCCGTGACCGAGACCAGCATGATGTTCATGATCCCGATGCCGCCCACCAGCAGCGACACGCCCGCGACGCCCGCCACCAGCAGCGCGAGCGTGCCGGCGGCAGCCCCCGCGGTGTTGGCGATCTCGGTGAGGTTGCGGATCGCGAAATCGTCCTCCTGATCGGCGCTGAGCCGGTGGCGCTGGCGCAGCAGGGCGCCGGTCTGCGCGATGCCCGGCGCGATGTCCTCCTCGCGCTCGAACTTCACGAAGATCGACATCACCGAGCGATCCTTGGCGTAATTGCGCCCGATCACGCGCCGGCGCCCCGCGTCGAGCGGCACGAAGATCGCGTCGTCCTGATCCTGGCCGAAGGCCGACTGGCCCTTCGAGGCCATGATGCCGATGACCCGGAACGGCGTGTTGCGCACCCGGATCGTCTGGCCGATCGGATCGTCCTCCCCGAAGAGCTTCGCGGCGACGGTCCGGCCGAGGATCGCGACGATGTCGCCCCGCCGCATTTCCTCGGGATCGAAGCCGCGACCGGTCTCGACCTCCCATTCCCGCGCCACGAACCAGTCGAGATCGACGCCGTAGACGTTGGTGTTCCAGTTGATGCGGCCGGCGACGAGCTGGGCGCGGCCGTTCACGAAGGGCGCGCTCGCCACGACACCCTCGATCTCCTCGCGGATCGCGGCGGCGTCCTCGTCCGTGAGGCTCGATGCGGCCCCGGCCCCCATGCGCGCCCCGCCCTGGGTGACGTTGCCGGGGGAGACCGTGGCGAGGTTGGCGCCGAGCGAGCGGATCTGCCTGTCCACGAGATTGCGGGCGCCCGACCCGATCGCCACCATGGCGATCACCGCCGCGACGCCGATCACGATGCCGAGCATGGTGAGGAGCGAACGCAGGGCATTGGCGCCGATGGCCGAGAAGGCCGAGCGGACGGCTTCCGTGAACCTCATGCGGCCCTCCAGACGCGGGCGGCTTCGGAGTCGATCCCGTGCCGCTGTGCGAGTGAAGGCGCGATGGCGCGGACCTGCACGAGAAGCGTCGTCATGCGGCCTGCTCCTTTAGAGCGTCCCGCGCATCGAGCGGCGTCTGGCGCGCGTCCCCGATCACGCGACCGTCGCGGAAGCGCACGAGGCGGCGCGCGTGGCGGCCCACATCCGCATCGTGGGTGACGAGCACGATGGTGACGCCCTCGCGGTTGAGCTCCTGGAAGAGCGCGAGAATCTCCACCGCGGTACGGCTGTCGAGGGCGCCGGTGGGCTCGTCGGCCAAGAGCAGGGACGGGGTGTTGACCAGCGCCCGCGCGATGGCGACGCGCTGCTGCTGGCCGCCGGAGAGCTGCATCGGCCGGTGATGGTGGCGGTCGCCGAGGCCCACGCGGTCGAGGGCCCGCATGGCCTTCTCGCGCCGGGTGCGCCGGTCGACGCCGGCATAGATCATCGGCAGCTCCACATTCGCCAGCGCATCGACCCGCGGCAGCAGATTGAACTGCTGGAAGACGAAGCCGATCTCGCCGTTGCGCAGCCGCGCGAGCCCGTCCGCATCGAGGGTTTCGACGGCGGTGCCGGCCAGGCGATACGAGCCGCCGGTGGGCCGGTCGAGGCAGCCCACGAGGTTCATGAAGGTGGATTTGCCGGAGCCCGAGGGGCCCATCACCGCGACGAACTCTCCGGCCTCGACCTCGAGCGACACGCCGGCGAGCGCGGTGACGCGGCCGGAATCGAGATCGTAGACCCGGGCGAGGTCGCGGGTTTGGATGAGCGCCACGAACGGCTCCTAGAACAGCCGCTGCGGGCGGGGCCGCGAGGCCGGCGAGTTGCTGCTGTCGGGGCCCGGGCCCGAGGCGTTGCGGGGTCCGCCGCCGATCACGAGGGCGGTGCCCTCGGCGAGGTCGCCGCTCACGAGTTCGGTGGTGCTGCCGTCCGTGACCCCGACCCGCACCGCGACCGGCTGCGGCACGCCCGCGGGATCGAGCACATAGACCCGCGCCGGGGTTCCGGCCTCGGCGGCGGTCTGGCCACGACCGCCGCGCCGCTCGCTCATCATGGCCTCGAAGCGGGTGCGGCGCTCAGGGTCGAGCGCCGCGGCGATGCGGCGCTGGAGATCCTGGCGCGCTTGGCGCATGGCGGTGCGGCGCTCCCCGTCGGAGAGGCCGGGCTCGCGGGCGGGCCTCGCCTCGCTCAAAATCCCGTCAATGGCCGCGATCTGCTCCGGGGTGGGCTGCACCTCGGCGACGATGCGTTCGCGCAAATCCGCCAGGGGGCGGCCCCGCGGGGCGCGCTCCATGAACGGATTGGCGCCCGGCGCCGGCGAGGCCACGGCGCGTTCCGTCAGGCTCGGCGCGGCGGGAGCGGCGCCCGGTACCGGGCGGAAGCGGAGCGCCGCGTTCGGGATCCGCAGGGTGTTCGGGCGGTCGTCGGTGACGATCTGGAGGTTCGCGGTCATACCCGGCAGCAGCGCCGCGTCGTCGTTGTCGACCCCGATGATCGCCGTATAGGTCACCACGTTCTGCACCGTCTGGGCGCCGAGGCGCACGAGGCGCACGGTGCCGTTGAAGGTGCGGTTCGGATAGGCGTTCACCGAGAAGGTGACGCTCTGGCCGGACTTGACGCGGCCGACATCCGCCTCGTCGATATTGGCGTAGATGTCGATCTCGCGCAGGTCCTGGGCGATCGTGAAGAGGGTGGGAGCGGAGAGCGACGCCGCCACGGTCTGGCCGAGCTCGATGTCGCGCTTCACCACCACCCCGTCCACGGGCGAGCGGATCTCGGTGCGCGAGAGGTCGATCTCCACGTCCCGCATCTTGGCCTCGCGTTGGAGGATCGTGGCCTGCGCGGATTGGATCTGGGCTTCCGCCAGGGTGATGTCGGCCTTCAGCCCGATGATCTCGGCGGCATTGGACGCGATCTGCGCGTCCGCCGAGGCGATGGCGGCGCGCTGCACGTCGAGCTGCGTTCGGGCCTGGTCGAGGCTGTTCTGGGTGCCGACGGCGCGGGCGGTGAGCTCCGTCTGGCGGTCGACGTTGCGCTGGGCCTCGGCGCTGAGGGCCCGGACCCGGTCGCGCTGGGCGGCAAGGTCGCGGCTCAGGGCCTCCGCGCGCTGGAGCAGGGCGCGGGACTTGTCTCCCTGCGCGCGGCGCATGGCGAGGTCGGCGCGAGCCTGTTCGAGATCGGCGCGGGCGGCATCCCAGCGGGACTTGATCTGTTCGGCATAGAGCCGCGCCACCACCTGCCCGGCCTTCACGGGGCTGTTGTAGTCCACCAGGATCTCGACCACCTGGCCCGAGAGCTGCGAGCCCACCAGAACGGTGGTGACGGGATTGACGGTGCCGGTGGCGCGCACGCTCGCGGTGATCGGTCCGCGGTCGACGGATGCCAGGCGATAGGGCGCATGGGCCGCAGCCCCGCCGATCGGACGCCAAACGTAAAAGCCCGCAGCGCCGGCCAAGGCCAGCACCACGAGCAACCAAACCCAAACCCGCCGCACGAGACCATCCCCTCAGGCGCGAAGCCTGTGCCCTGGAATTGTGGCTCAAATGACGGGTGGGGGCGAGTTAACTCTTTGTCATGCGCGGAAACATGCCGCTGGCGGAGCGGCCGCACCGTTGCCGGGGACACCCCCATGATCGAGCGGCCCGCCCCGTATCGCCAGCCTCAGACGGGGCTAACGAATCCAAGAAAAAGACCTCCAACGATGCCGCCGATGACCCCGCCCACCGCCGCTGCGCCACGGCTTCCGGTGAGCTGATAAGCGAGGGCTCCGCCAATAGCCCCGCCGCACGCGACGCCGACAGTCGCACCGACCGGGCCTTGTCCCGTGACGCTGTCGCACTCGTCGGTGGTGAGTTCTCGGAGCTCTCCGGTCGGCAATGAGCCGAAGCAGACCTGATCCTGAGGCCGAACAGTCAGGCACGGCTCGTAAGCTGCAGATGTCATTCCAAACCCCCAAAAGGTGTTTCCTTGTGCTCTCGATCGGCACAAGCTCCCTTCAGGCTTCGACCACGCTCTGCAACTGTCAACCTGCTGAAGAGCTCTAGCCGTTCCCGCCTAAGTCGAGGCGACATTTCTGACGGTGCCCCCATGCAGACGGGAAACCGGGGGGCGGGAGATCGGACGGAGCCTGCAGCGAGGCCGATGACCGCTCAGGCCATCCTCTGGGTTGGCGAGCGCAGGGCTTTCAACTCGCCTTTCGGGCCGCTATCAGGTCCCGCAGGGTCGTGATCGTAGAGGCGTCGGCTACGCCGTCGATGCGCTCGGGGCGGAAGTGGCGCTGGAAGGCCGTCACCACCTTCTCGGTGTCCTCATCGAAGCTGCCGGTGATCCGCAAGGCGTAACCGTACATGGCGAGCATGGCCTGGAGCGCTTCCACGGGCATGCCCTGGTCGCCACGGGCGAAGAAGCGACCGTCGCGAATGGGCGCGGGCCGCACCCAGTGCCCAACGCCGCCCTGGTGCAACCGCTCCCAGGGGAAACGTTCGCCCGGATCCACCTTACGGCCCGGCGCCACGTCGGAATGGCCGAGCACCCGATCCGGCCGGATGCGCCAACGGGCGGCAATGTCCCGCGTGAGCGCCGTGACGGCTTCGATCTGCGCCTCGGGGAAGGGCGGCAATCCGCCGGGGTGGCCGGCATTCGCGATCTCGATGCCGATGGAGCAGGAGTTGACGTCGGGCTCCCCATCCCACGCCGAAACGCCCGCATGCCAGGCGCGGCGGGCTTCGGGCACGAGCTGGAGCACATGGCCGTTCTCGAACACGAAGTAGTGGGCCGACACCTGAGACACCGGATTGCACAGCCATTGCAGGGCATCGCCCTCCGCGGCCATGCCCGTGTAGTGCAGGAGCACCATGTCGGCGCGGCGCCCGTCCTTGCGCTCGCCGTGGTTCGGCGAGGGGAACACCCGCGCGGCCACGGGGCTGTCGGGGGTAAGGCGCTCGCTCATGCGGCTATTTCAAACCGCGCTCCGCCGCGATGCGCTCCCAGGCGGCGTTGATGACCGCCAGGCGTTCGGTGGCGATCCGCACCGCTTCCGGCGGCAGGCCGCGCGCGATCTCGCGATCGGGGTGGTTCTCGGCCACGATCCGGCGGTAATGGCGCTTGAGCTCGTCGTTCTTCATGGAGCGGTCGGCGCCGAGGATGAGGTAGGGGTCGTCGGCCCGGCGCACGTGCCGCGCGGCGATACGGTCGAAATCGCGGTCCTCGAAGCCGAAGAGGGCGGCGACGCGCCCCAGATAGGCGAATTCAGCGTCGTGCACGGCGCCGTCCGCCTTGGCGATGTGGAAGAGGCCGTCGAGAACGTCCTCAAGCAGGTTCGGCTCGTCCCGCAGCAGATCGGCCATCTGCTGAGCGTAGGACTCGAACCCCTCCGTGGTGCTCTTGGCGAGGTCGAAAAGGCGCCGCACCCGCGCCTGCTCGCTGTCGGGTACCTCGACGATGCGCTCGAAGGCTTCGACCTCGTGGCGCACCACGACGCCATCGGACTTCGCCATCTTGGCCGCCAGCGCCACGAGGCCGGTGGTGAAGACGATGTCCCGAGGCGGGTCGCCGAACAGCGAACCCTCGCGGTCCACCAGCATATGGCCGGCCACGCCGCCCAGCAGCGCGCCGATCGGCCCGCCGAACGCAAGGCCGAGGCCGGCGCCGCCGAGCTTTCCCCAAAGCGACAGGGTCATGGGCGAAGAAGCAGCAAATCAGGGCGGGTCATGGGCTCAGTGGTAGCGGCACTCGGGTCCAAAAGAAAAGGGCCGAGGCGATGCCTCGGCCCCGAACCCAGGGGGGAACGCGTCAGCGGCAGTAGATGTTGCCGGCGGCGTCGCGGTAGGTGCCATAGGGGCAGGCAGGCTGCGCGGGCGCCGTTCCGGCACCTACGATGGCGCCGCCGGCAGCACCGACCGCCGCCCCCGCAAGCGCGCCGCCCGCGCGGCCCGTCGCAAGGCCGCCGACGGCAGCACCCGTGGCCGCGCCGATGACGGCGCCGCCCGCCGCCCGCTCGCCGGGGGTGTAGCAGGCGGTCACGGAAAGGGTGAGGACGCCGGCGGCGAGAAGGGTGAGGATCTTCTTCATGGGAACTCCCTGTCGTTCGTTGCGGGCAAGCGGCTGCGGCTGGAGGGCCGAGCTTAGCCTAACGGTCACGCTAACGTCACCTCAGCTGAACAGTTCCTGACGGAGCCGTGTCGCATCGCCGAAGGGCAGGCTGCGTGCCCTTTGCGCATCACCGAACGGGCGCGAAGGGTTGACGTCAGGGCCCCCGGCAGCCCACATCCCGCCCGTCAGCCGGCCGGGCGGCCGCTCCGAGTTCGCTCGGGGAGGAAAGTCCGGGCTCCATGGAAGCACGGTGCCGGATAACGTCCGGCGGGGGCAACCCCAGGGACAGTGCCACAGAAAGCAAACCGCCCCGCGGAATCTTCGGACCTCGGGGTAAGGGTGAAAGGGTGCGGTAAGAGCGCACCGCGGATGCGGTAACGCAGACGGCAAGGTAAACCCCACCAGGAGCAAAACCGAATAGGGACGACACGGCGCCGCGAGGCGCCAGCCGGTTTCCAGGCCGTCGTCCGGGTTGGTTGCTTGAGGCGGCTGGCAACAGCCGTCCCAGAGGAATGGCCGCCACGTTCGAGGTTCGCCTCGGGCCCTACAGAACCCGGCTTACAGGCCGGCTGACACTTCCTCCCGACGAAACACACTGCGCGAAAAGCGGGGACGGAGCGGCGCTTTCTCGGCCGCTCTTACGCTTCATTAACTTTAAGGATCTCTGATGCGCATGACCCTGAGAGGGGCTGTGGAAGCTTTGCCGTATCATTGACGCCCATACCCTCCCATGATATCCCAAATCATCCCGTTCAAGGCGCCTTCTCGAGGGGCGGTCGGGCGCAGCGCAGGCTGCGGCACGAGCGCACCCGTGGGACAATTGTATGCGCCTGGGACGGAAGGCGGCGGACCACCATCCGCCGGGGGGCTGACATTCAGAAACGCGCGGGGCCATGAACCGCTTCGTGTCCAATTTCACCAATCGGTTGGACGCGAAGGGGCGGGTTTCGATCCCTGCGCCGTTCCGGGCGGTACTCGCGCGGGACGGGTTCGAGGGCTTGTACGTTCACCCGGCGCTGGATGCGCCGGCCCTGGATGCGGGCGGCAACACGCTTCTGAACGAGATCGACGCGTTCCTGTCGACCCTGTCGCCCTACTCGGACGAGCGGGATCAGCTGTCGACGGCGTTGTTCGGCACCAGCGAGATCCTGAAAGTCGATCCGGAGGGACGAGTCATCCTGACGGATTCGGTGAAGGCGCATGCCGGGATCGCGGACGCGGTAACGTTCGTGGGCCTCGGCCACAAGTTTCAGATCTGGGAGCCGGATCGCTTCCATGCGCACTTGGAGGAGGCGCGCGTGAAAGTGAGAGACCTCAAGAAGGTCATCGGAGCCCGGACTCTGGACCTGCGCAACGCACAGGCCATCCCACCAGGAGGGCGGGAGCGATGAGGGGACGCGGCGACGGCCAGGCCGGAGCCGCTGGCGGACCGTCCCGCCACGTTCCCGTGCTCCTGGAGGAGGTTTGCCACGCGCTCGAGGCCGCCCGCGGCGGCACGTTCCTGGACGGCACGTTCGGGGCCGGCGGCTACACCCGCGCCATTCTCGACGCCAACTCTCAGAACAAGGTCATCGCCGTCGACCGCGATCCGGATGCGATCGCCTCGGGCGCCGCTCTCGTCACGAGCGCGCGCGGGCGGCTGAGCCTCGTGCCGGGCCGCTTCGGCGACCTCGATGAGATCGTGGAGGCACAGGGCGTCGAGCGCCTCGATGGGGTGGTTCTCGACATCGGCGTCTCGTCCATGCAGCTCGACGAGGCGGAGCGCGGCTTCTCGTTTCGCCAGAACGGTCCCCTCGACATGCGCATGGAGAGGGCCGGGCGCAGCGCCGCGGACATCGTGAACGAGGCGCCCGAGGCCGAACTCGCCGACATCTTCTACCATTACGGCGAGGAGCGACGCGCCCGGGCCGTCGCGCGCGCCATCATCGAGAGCCGCCGCCGCGAGCCGTTCGAGACCACCGCGCAATTGGCGGATCTCGTGGCGGGCCTCATCCGCTCGGAGCCTGGTTTCCACCCGGCGACGCGGGTGTTCCAGGCCCTGCGCATCGCGGTGAACGACGAGCTGGGTGAACTCGTGCGGGCGCTGCACGCCGCCGAGCGGGTGCTCGCTCCGGGCGGGCGTCTCGTGGTCGTGACCTTTCATTCCCTCGAAGACCGCATCGTGAAGCAGTTCTTCGCATCGCGGGCCGGGCGCACGCCGGCAGGCTCCCGGCATCTGCCGAGCGCCGCTTCCGCCGAGCCGAGTTTCCGCCTCGTCGCGAAGGGCCCGGTCGGCCCCTCGGACGTCGAGGTCGCACGCAATCCCCGCGCCCGTTCCGCAAAGCTCCGAGCGGGCGAGCGCACCGAAGCGGCGCCGCAAGAGCCCTTGGGCGCGCTCGTGATGCTGGCCGACCTGCCCCGAACCGCCGAGAAGCGAGGGCGCCGATGATCAAGTTTCTCCATATCGCGGCGATCTCCGCGCTCATCGCGTCGGCGGGATACGCCTATTCGGTGAAGTACGAGACGCTGTTCCACGCCGAGCAGGTCGCGAAGCTGAAGGTCAAAACCCAGCGCGAGCGCGAGGTGATCGCGGTGCTCAAGGCCGAGTGGCAGCACCTCAATCGGCCCGATCGCCTGCAGGCCGCCGCCGACCGCCATCTCCTCGATATGCAGCCGCTCAGCGTGACGCAGCTGGCCCGCTTCACGGAGCTGCCGAATCGTCCCCCGCGGGAGGACACCATCGGCCGCAAGCTCGAACTCCTGATGGGCCCGACGGCGACGCCGAAAGTCGGCGGAGCCGACGCCCGCACCTCCACGACCCAAACGCCGAAACGGTGAACCCTGTGACCGCCGAGCCCGAGTTCCCGCCGCAGCCGCAAGCCCTTCCACCCCGGTCCCCGCGCGGGATCCTGGGGTCCGTTCGCGAGCTCTTCAGCCTGCGCGTCGACAAGAGCGCGCCGCGGGTGGGCCTCGCCTCGGTGATGTTCACGCTCCTGTTTCTCGTGATCGCAGGCCGGCTCGTGATGTTGGCCGCTACAACGGGCAACGAAACGGCGGTGCGCCGCGCCGCGTCTTCCGGGATTTCGGCCGCGCGTCCCGATATCCTCGACCGCAACGGCGAGGTGCTCGCAACCGACGTGAAGACCGTCTCGGTGTTCGCGGAGCCGCGCAACATCGTCGACAAGGACGAGGCCGTCGAACTCCTCACCGCCGTCCTGCCCGATCTCGACGCCCGCGATCTGCGGGAAAAGCTCGGCACCAAGAAGGGCTTCGTGTGGGTGAAGCGGGAGATCACCCCGCGGCAGCAGGCGGAAGTGCACAGGCTCGGCATTCCCGGCGTCGGCTTCCTGCCGGAGAACAAGCGCGTCTATCCGAACGGTCATGCGGCGGCGCACGTGCTCGGCTTCGCCAACATCGACAACGTGGGCATCGCCGGGATCGAGAAGTACATCGACGGCCAGGGCCTGCAGGATCTGAACGGCGCGGGCTTCTCGGTCGCCGCCGCGGACCTGAAGCCGATCCAACTCTCGCTCGACCTGCGCGTCCAGCAGGTGTTCCGCGACGAACTGCAAAAGGCAATCGACAAGTTCAAGGCGAAGGCCGGTGCCGGGGCCGTGATGGATGTGACCACGGGCGAGATCATCTCGCTCGTCTCGCTCCCTGATTACGACCCCAACAACCCGGTCGATGCACTCGAGAACGACCGGATCAACCGGATCAATGTCGGCGTCTACGAGATGGGCTCGACCTTCAAGGCCATCACGACCGCGATGGCGCTCGACTCGGGCCGCTTCACCATCAATTCCATGCTCGATGCGCGCTCGGGTCTGCGCTACGGCAAGTTCACCATCGGCGATTACCACGGGACGAACCGGGTGCTGACGGTGCCCGAGGTGTTCATCCACTCCTCCAACATCGGCACGGCGCGCATGGCGCTCGGCGTCGGCGTCGAGGGCCACAAGGCCTTCCTGAAGCGGATGGGCCAGCTCGATCGGCTCAAGACCGAACTGCCCGAAAACGCCGAACCCATCGTCCCGCCGCGCTGGGGCGAGCTCAACACGGTGACGATCGCCTTCGGCCACGGCATTGCGGTGGCTCCCCTTCAGGCCATGGCGGCCGTCGCCGCGCTCGTGAACGGCGGGCAGATGATCCCGCCGACCTTCGTGAAGCGGACCGCCGAGGAGGCGAAGCACCTCGGCACGCAGGTCATCAAGCCCGAGACCAGCGAGGCGATGCGCTACGTGATGCGGCTCAACGCGGAGAAGGGCTCGGCCACGAAGGCCGCGGTGCCGGGCTTCTATGTGGGCGGCAAGACCGGGACCGCCGAAAAGGTGATCGGCGGGCGCTACGTCAAGAACCGGCTGCTCACCACCTTCATGGCGATCTCGCCCTCCGACAAGCCGCACTACCTCTTCCTCACGATCCTCGACGAGCCCCAGGGCCTGCCTGAAACCTATGGCTTCGCGACCTCCGGCTGGAACTCGGCGCCCGTGACCGGCAACGTGATCGAGCGGGTCGGGCCCATGCTCGGCATTCCGCCCCGATTCGAGGCGCCCCAGCAGCCGTTCCCGCTGATGACCCGCCTCGGCGCCTGGGGCACCCGTTGAGCGGGAGCTCCAACCGGGCAGGGCCCGGGCGCCTTGACCTTACGTCGTCGAGCCTCTTTAGGGAGGGACGTAAAGAGAGGGCGACCGGATCGGGGGCCCGACAGAACGGGACCTGAGGATGCCTGAGACGAGCCGCACACTGGCTGATCTTTTTCCCGAGGCGCAGGGCACCCCCGGCGCCTCGACGGCTGTTACGGGCCTGGCCTCAGACAGCCGCAAAGTCGTGCCGGGCGGGGTTTTCGTGGCGGTCCCCGGCACCAAAGCGGACGGCATGAGCTTCGTGCCGCAGGCGGTTGCCGCAGGAGCGGCCGCCGTGTTTGGGGAAGCGCCCCAGCCGGCGGACTTCCCGGCAGGCGCAACCTATGTGCAGGTTCGCGACATCCGCCGCGCCCTGGCGCTGGCGGCGGCGCGCCTCCACTCCGGCCAGCCGGAACGGGTGGTGGCGGTGACGGGAACGAGCGGCAAGAGTTCGGTCGCCGATTTTTGCCGTCAGCTCTTCGCGGCGCTGGGCTACCGCTCGGCGAGCCTCGGGACGCTTGGCGTCATCACCTCGGAAGGGGCGGACTACGGGTCGCTGACGACACCGGACCCCATCTCGCTGCACGAAACGCTCGACCGGTTGAGCAGGGACGGAATTGGGCGGCTTGCCATGGAGGCGTCCTCCCACGGGATCGAGCAGCGCCGCCTCGACGGCGTCCGCCTGGCAGCCGCGGGGTTCAGCAATCTCGGACGCGATCACCTCGATTACCACGGCACCACCGAGGCCTATGCGGCCGCGAAGCTGCGGCTCTTCGATACGCTGCTCCCGCAGGATGCGCCGGCGGTCATCAATGCGGATGGCCCCTATGCCGACGTCTTCATGGAAGGCGTGCGCCGCCGCGGCCTGAAGCTCCTCACCACCGGCCGGAGCGGCGAGATGCTGCGCCTCATCGAGGCTCAATCGATCGGCTTCAACCAGCACCTCACCGTCGAAGCGTTCGGTCGGTCCCATACGGTGGAATTGCCGCTCCTCGGAGCCTTTCAGGTCGAGAACGCCCTCTTGGCCGCCGGTCTCGTCCTTGCCGTCGAAGGCGAGGGTCGAGCCGAGGAGACCATCGGCGCGCTTGCGGGCCTCAAGGGCGTATCGGGCCGGCTGGAGCGGGTTGGCGAAGTCGAGGGGGCGCTCTGCATCGTCGATTACGCCCATAAGCCCGACGCGCTCGCCAACGTGCTCGACGCGCTCCGTCCCTTCACGCCGGGGCGGCTCGTCTGCGTGTTCGGCTGCGGCGGCGACCGGGATCGCGGCAAGCGGCCCCTCATGGGGCGCATTTCCGTCGACAAGGCGGACGTCACCATCGTGACCGACGACAATCCGCGCTCCGAGGACCCGGCGGCGATCCGGGCCGAGATCCTGAGTGGTGCAAAAGGGGCACGGGAAATCGGAAATCGTTCGGACGCCATCCGAATGGCCGTTTCCGAGCTGAAACCCGGCGACGTTTTGGTCGTTGCAGGCAAGGGCCACGAAACGGGCCAGACGATCGGCAGCGAGACTTTCCCCTTCTCGGACCACGAGGAGGTCCGCGCGGCCATCGCGGCGCGCACGGCAGGGGAAGCGCGATGACGGCGGGGGATCCGGCCGCCATCGCGGGGAGAGAGGCGGGGACGAGGGGATGACGAAGCCCTTATGGACGGCCGATGCGATCGTCGGCGCCACCGGCGCACGCGTGAGCGGCGCGTTCTCGGGCGCCAACGGCGCCTCCATCGACACCCGCACGCTCGAACCCGGCGACCTGTTCTTCGCGATCAAGGGTGATGCCCGGGACGGCCACGATTTCGTGCGCGGTGCCCTGGAGAAGGGCGCGGGCGCCGCCGTCGTCGCCGAGGACCGGGCGGGCGAGTTCGAGGGCGCCGGCGCCCTCGTGATCGTGCCGGACGTGCTCGAGGCCATGCGTCAGCTGGGCCGGGCCGCGCGGGCGCGGACCCAGGCCGGGATCGTCGCCATCACGGGTTCCGTGGGCAAGACCGGTACCAAGGAGGCCATGCGCCTCGTTCTCTCGGGCCAGGGCGAAACCCACGCGTCCGTGGCTTCCTATAACAACCATTGGGGCGTGCCGCTGACGCTCGCCCGCATGCCGGAGGGCAGCGCCTACGGGGTATTCGAGATCGGCATGAACCACGCCGCCGAGATCCTGCCCCTCACCGGCATGGTGCGCCCGCACGTGGCCGTGGTCACCACCGTCGAGCCCGTCCATATCGAGTTCTTCCCCTCGATCTGGGGCATCGCGGATGCCAAGGGAGAGATCTTCTCAGGGCTGGAGCTCGGCGGAACGGCGGTCATCAACCGCGACAACGCGTATTACGAGCGCCTGCGCGCCCATGCGAGCGCCTCGCAGGCCGGGCGGATCGTCACCTTCGGCGAGCACGAGAGCGCCGATGTGCGGGCGGAGCGTATCGTTCTCCGGCCCGACGGCTCCTTGGTGGAGGCCCGCGTGTTCGGCCAGCCGGTCGCCTACCGGATCGGAACGTCCGGACGGCACGTAGCAATGAACTCGTTGAGTGTGCTCGCCACGGTCCATGCGCTCGGCCTCGATCCCGGCAGCGTCATGGGAGCGCTTGCGGAGCTGAAGCCCCCGGTCGGTCGGGGCGAGCGGACCATGCTTCAGGTGAACGGCGGTGAGGCACTCTTGATCGACGAGAGCTTCAACGCGAATCCCGCCTCCATGCGCGCGGCGCTCGCGGTGCTGGGCTCCCTCGACATGGAGCCGGCCGGTCGGCGCATCGCGGTGCTGGGCGATATGCTCGAACTCGGAGAGACGAGCCCGGATCTGCATCGCGGCCTCGCGGATCCGGTCCTGGCGAGCCAAGCCGACATGGTTTTCGCCGTCGGCCCGCTCATGACGAACCTGGTCGAGGCGCTGCCCTCCGCCTTGGTCAGCGCCCATACCCAGGCCTCCGCGGAGATCGTCGACCGGATCTGCGACGAAATTCGCCCTGGCGATGCCGTCATGGTTAAGGGTTCGAAAGGAACTCGCATGACACCCATCGTGCAGGCTCTGAAGGACCGATTCGCGGAGGCCGGCCCACAGGCGCTGAAAGGATAGGCGATGCTCTACTGGTTAGCCGATTTCAGCCAAGTTCTGAGTCCGCTCAACGTCTTCCGTTACATCACGTTTCGGACGGGCGGCGCCACGGCGACGGCCGTTCTGTTCGTGTTCTGGTTCGGACCGGCGATCATCTCGCTGCTCCGCCTCAAGCAGGGCAAGGGGCAGCCGATCCGCGAGGACGGCCCGCAATCGCATCTGCTGACGAAGCGCGGCACGCCCACCATGGGCGGGCTCATGATCATCACGGGCGTGCTGGTCTCGACCCTATTGTGGGCGAACCTCACCAACGCCTATGTGTGGACCGTCATCCTGGTGACCGTGGGCTTCGGCGCCATCGGCTTCTACGACGACTACCTCAAGGTCACGAAGCAATCCCATAAGGGCTTCTCGGGCCGCTCGCGCCTGGCCATCGAGGCGCTCATCGCCGGGATCGCCTGCATCGTCATCGCGCAGATCTCCACGCCAGCGCTTTCCAACAAGCTGGCGCTGCCGTTCTCCAAGGAACTGCTCTTCGATATCGGCTGGTTCTTCGTGGTGTTCGGCGGCTTCGTGATCGTGGGCGCCGGCAATGCCGTCAACATCACGGACGGTCTCGACGGTCTTGCCATCGTGCCGGTGATGATCGCAGCCGGCACCTTCGGCTTCATCGCCTATCTCGCGGGCAACGCGGTTTTCGCGCAGTACCTCCAGATTCACTTCGTGCCCGGCACCGGCGAACTGGCGGTGATCTGCGGGGCGCTCATCGGAGCGGGTCTCGGCTTCCTGTGGTTCAATGCGCCGCCGGCTCAGATCTTCATGGGAGATACGGGCTCGCTCGCCCTCGGTGGTCTCCTAGGCACCGTTGCGGTGGCGACCAAGCACGAGATCGTGCTGGCAATCGTCGGCGGCCTCTTCGTCCTCGAGATCATGTCCGTGATCATCCAGGTGACCTCCTTCAAGCTCACGGGCAAGCGCGTCTTCCGCATGGCGCCGATCCACCACCACTTCGAGCAGAAGGGGTGGAAGGAGCCCCAGGTGGTCATTCGCTTCTGGATCATCTCCGTGGTGCTGGCCCTCGTCGGCCTCTCGACCCTCAAGCTGCGGTAGCGCGATGACGCCCGTCACCTCCTTTCGCGGCAAGCATGTTGCGCTGTTCGGGCTCGGCGGTTCGGGCCTTGCGACGGCGCTCGCGCTGCAGGAGGGGGGCGCCCGCGTCACGGCGTGCGACGACAATCCCGCCAAGATGGACGAGGCCGGGTCCAAGGGGATCGGCACCGGCGATCTGCGCGAGCTGGACTGGTCGGGAGTCGATGCGCTCCTGCTCTCGCCGGGTGTGCCGCTCACGCACCCGGAGCCTCACTGGTCCGCGAAGCTCGCGCAGGAGGCCGGCGTCGAAGTGATCGGCGATGTGGAGCTCTTCTGCCGGGAGCGAGCCGCCATTGCACCGAACGCGCCCTTCGTGGCGGTCACCGGCACCAACGGCAAGTCGACCACCACGGCGCTCATCGCCCATGTGCTGCGCGAGACGGGCCACGACGTGCAGCTCGGGGGCAACATCGGCACCGCCATTCTGTCCCTGGAGCCTCCGAGCCCCGACCGTGTGCATGTGGTCGAGTGCTCCTCGTACCAGATCGACCTCGCGCCCTCCCTCATGCCCACGGCCGGCGTTCTCCTGAACATCTCGCCGGATCACCTGGACCGCCACGGCACGATGGAGAACTACGCCGCTATCAAGGAGCGCCTGATCGCGCAGGCCGACACGGCGGCCATCGGCGTCGACGACGAGTATTGCGCGGCCATTGCGGCCCGGCGCCTCGCATCGGGCCGCCGGGTTGTCCGCATCTCGGTCGAACATGAGGTCCAAGACGGGTTCATGGCCGAGGGCTCGACGATCCTGCGCGTCGACGAGGCCGGCGCGAAACCCATCGCCGATCTATCCGGCATCGGGTCCTTGCGCGGAGCCCACAATGCGCAGAACGCCGCCGCGGCCATTGCGGTCGCGACTGCGCTCGGCGTCTCGTTCGAGCGCATCCAGGACGCGTTGCGCACCTTCCCGGGTCTCGCTCACCGCATGGAGCAGGTGGGGCGTCGCGGCTCCGCGCTGTTCGTGAACGACTCCAAGGCCACCAACGCGGATTCGACGGAAAAGGCCCTGAGCTCGTTCGAGCGCATCCTCTGGATCCTCGGCGGCAAGGCCAAGGAGGGGGGCATCTCGACGCTCGCCTCCTACTTCCCGCGGATCGAGAAAGCCTACCTCATGGGAGACGCAACCGAGGACTTTGCACGCGTGCTCGAGGGCAAGGTGCCTTACGTGCGCTGCGGCACCCTCGACAAGGCGGTGGAACTTGCCGCCGCCGATGCAGTTTCAAGCCAGGCCGCGGAGCCCGTCGTGCTCCTCTCGCCTGCCTGTGCATCCTTCGATCAATATCCGAATTTCGAACGACGCGGAGATCACTTCCGCGATCTCGTCCGGGCTCTACCCGGCATTCAGCTCGTGAAGGGGGTTTAACCATGGTGTCGCGCGCGGAACGCTCGCTCGTCGGCGATTGGTGGTGGACGGTGGACCGGCTGCTGCTCGCAGCCCTCGGCGCGCTGATGATCGCGGGTCTCGTGTTCCTCATGGCCGGCGGTCCGCCGGTCGCCGAGAAGCTCGGCCTCTCGACCTTCCACTTCGTGAACCGGCAAGTTCTCTTCCTCCTCCCGGCTGCGGCCCTTATGGTGGCGGTGTCGTTCCTCTCCCTGCGCCATGTGCGCCGGCTGGCGCTTCTCATCTACGTCGGATGCCTTGGGCTCCTGGGCCTCGTGGCGCTGCAATTCGGGCCCGAGATCAAGGGCGCCCATCGCTGGCTCGTCATCGGCGGCATCGGCATCCAGCCCTCCGAGTTCATCAAGCCGGCCTTCGTGGTGATTGCGGCCTGGGCCTTTTCCGAGGGCGCGCGGCGCCGGGACATGCCGGGCGCGATGCTCGCGCTGGTCCTGCTTCCGCTGACCATCATTCCCCTCATCCTGCAGCCCGATTTCGGGCAGACGATGCTCATCACCATTGTGTGGTGCGGCCTCTTCTTCGTTGCCGGCCTGCACTGGTTCTGGGTGCTCGGCCTCGGCGGCGCCGGCTTGCTCGGCATCGTCGCGGCCTATGAATTCCTGCCGCACGTGCGTGCCCGTATCGAGCGCTTCATGGACAAGTCGTCTGGCGACACGTTCCAGGTCGACATGGCCATGGAGTCCTTCGCCAAGGGCGGCTGGTTCGGCCGTGGCCCGGGGGAGGGGACCGTGAAGCGGATCCTGCCCGACGCCCATACGGACTTCATTTTCGCGGTCACCGCGGAGGAGTTCGGCGTCGTGGTGTGTCTCGCGCTTCTCGCTGTCTTCGCCTTCATCGTGCTGCGCGGCCTGTCCGCCGCTCGTCAGCATGAGGACACCTTCTGCCGTCTGGCGATCACGGGCCTCATCCTCATGTTCGGCCTTCAGGCCTCCATCAACATGATGGTGAACGTTCACCTGATGCCGGCCAAGGGCATGACGCTGCCCTTCATCTCCTACGGCGGCTCATCGCTCTTCTCCCTTGCGCTCGGTATGGGCTTCCTGATCGCGCTCACGCGCCGCAGGCCCCGTGCCGAGATGATGGACCGGTGGCGCACGGAATGACGGGACCCTTGATCCTCCTGTCGGCCGGTGGCACGGGCGGTCATCTCTTCCCGGCCGAGTCGCTGGCGATCGCGCTCAAGTCCCGCGGGGCGCGCATCGCACTCGCCACGGACCATCGGGTCGGCGCCCTCTCGGGCAGCTTCCCGGCCGATGAAGTGATCGAGATCCCGTCCGCCACCCCGTCCGGCCGCTCGGTGCCGCAGATGGCGCGGGCGGCGCTCCTGCTGTCCGCCGGTGTCGCCAAGGCCATTCCCGCCATCCGACGCCTCGCGCCGTCCGCAGTCGTGGGCTTTGGCGGTTACCCCACGGTGCCGCCGGTGGCGGCCGCGGCGCTGCTGCGCGTTCCTGCCGTCATTCATGAGCAGAACGGCGTCATGGGTCGGGCCAACCGGCTCCTCGCCCGCTGGGCCACGCTCATCGCGACCGGCTTTCCGGAGGTGCGGGGCATCCCGGCGAATGCTCCCGGGCGCCGGCTCCACACCGGCAACCCGATCCGCCCGGCCGTGCTCGAAGCGGCCAGGATGCCGATGCCGTCCGTGGAAGCGGGCGCCTCGATCAACCTCCTCGTGTTCGGCGGCAGCCAGGGCGCGCGGGTGATGAGCGATATCGTCCCGCCCGCTCTTGAGATGCTCTCAGCCGAACATCGCGCGCGCCTCAACATCGTGCAGCAAGCCCGCGAGGAGGATCTCCCCCGCGTTCGCGAGCACTACGCCCGTCTTGGCGTCGCGGCCGATCTCCAGCCCTTCTTCAAGGATCTGCCGCGCCGGATGGCCGAGGCGCATCTCGTCATCGGCCGCTCGGGAGCCTCGACGGTAGCGGAACTCGCCGCCATCGGCCGCCCCTCGATCCTTGTGCCGCTGCCCGGCGCCCTCGATCAGGACCAGGCCGCGAACGCGAAAAGCCTCGCCGATATCGGCGCCGCCACCATGATCCTCCAGGATGCCTTCACGCCGGAGCGCCTGGCCGAGGAGTTGCGCAGCCGGATCGAAGACCCGTCAAGCTTGACCCAAGGGGCGTCTGCCGCCAAGAGCGCCGGCATCACGGACGCCGCCGAGCGGCTGGCCGAAGCTGTGCTGCAGCTCAGCCGGTCGCCTCATGGAAAGGTAAGCTCATGAAACTGCCTCCGAAACTTGGCCCCATCCACTTCATCGGCATCGGCGGCATCGGCATGTCCGGCATCGCGGAGGTCATGCACAACCTCGGCTATACGGTGCAGGGCTCCGACGCGTCCGACAATTACAACGTCAAGCGCCTCGCCGAGAAAGGCATCCGCACCTTCGTGGGCCACGAGGCCCAGAACATCGAGAGCGCCGAGATCGTTGTGGTCTCCACCGCGATCAAACGCGACAACCCCGAACTCGCCGCCGCCCGCGAGCGCCGCCTGCCGGTGGTGCGCCGCGCCGAGATGCTCGCCGAGCTGATGCGCTTCAAGTCCTGCGTCGCGGTCGCTGGCACGCACGGCAAGACGACCACCACGTCGCTCGTGGCGACCCTCCTCGATGCCGGCGGGCTCGATCCTACGGTGATCAACGGCGGCATCATCAACGCCTACGGCACCAATGCCCGCATGGGCGACGGAAAATGGATGGTCGTGGAGGCGGACGAATCCGACGGCACCTTCCTGAAGCTGCCAGCTGACGTCGCCATTGTGACTAACATCGATCCCGAGCACCTCGACCATTTCGGCTCCTTCGACGGCATCAAGGATGCGTTCAGGAGCTTCATCGACAACATTCCGTTCTACGGCTTCGCGGTGATGTGCATCGATCATCCGACGGTCCAGGACCTCGTGGGGCGCATCGAGGATCGGCGCATCATCACCTACGGGCAGAACCCGCAGGCCGATGTGCGCCTCATCGACGTGGAGCAGAAGGGCGGCCAGACCCGCTTCAGCGTGCTGATCCGCGACCGCCGCCCCGGTTTCCGCATGGAAATCAACGAGCTCATGCTGCCGATGCCGGGCTGGCACAACGCGCTCAACGCCACCGCCGCGATCGCGGTCGCCACGGAGCTCGGCGTCACGCCGGAAGCGGTGCGCAAGGCGCTCGCGAACTTCGGCGGCGTGAAGCGCCGCTTCACCCGCACGGGCGAATGGAACGGCGTCGCCGTGTTCGACGATTACGGCCACCACCCGGTCGAGATCTCGGCCGTCATGAAGGCGGCGCGCGCTTCGACCGACGGGCAGGTGATCGCCGTGGTGCAGCCGCACCGCTACACGCGCCTGCACTCGCTCTTCGACCAGTTCTGCACGTGCTTCAACGATGCGGACGCCGTGATCGTGGCGCCCGTCTATGCTGCGGGCGAGCAGCCCATCCCCGGCGCCGACCGCGACGCCCTCGTGCAGGGGCTCAAAGCCCGTGGGCACCGCAATGCCATGGCGCTCGACAAGTCCGAGGATCTCGCGGGGATCGTGAAGAGCGTGGCCCGCCCGGGCGATTACGTCGTGTGCCTCGGCGCCGGCAATATCACGCAGTGGGCCTACGCGCTTCCGGGCGAGCTCCAGGCCCTCGGCGAGAAGGCAGCCTGATGTTTCCCGATATTACCGCGGACCTGCGCGCCCGCATGCCGGACCTACGGGGAGGCCTTGAAGCGAACGCTCCGACGGCGCCGCTCTCGTGGTTCCGCACCGGCGGGCCCGCGCAGGTGCTGTTCACACCGGCCGACGCGGACGATCTCGCCCACTTTCTGGCGAACCTCGACACCTCGATCCCAATCTTCGTGGTCGGCCTCGGCTCGAACCTGCTGGTGCGCGACGGCGGCATGCCGGGCGTGATCATTCGCTTAGGCAAGGCTTTCGCCGAGGTTGCAGTGGAGGAGGGGCTCCGCGTTCGGGCGGGCGCCGCGGCGCCGGACGTCAAGGTCGCAAGGGCGGCCGCGGAAGCCGGCATCGCCGGCCTCTCGTTCCTGCGCGGCATCCCGGGCACCATCGGCGGTGCCTTGCGCATGAACGGCGGCGCCTATGGCGGCGAGACGAAGGACGTGCTCGTGGAAGCCCAGGGTGTGCGCCGCTCCGGCGAGCGGGTCCGCTACACCAATGCCGAGATGGGCTTCACCTACCGGCATGCGGGCGTGCCCGAGGACGTGATCTTCACCGAGGCCCTCTTCGAGGGGCACCCTGGAGACCGCGAGGCCATTCTGGCCGAGATGAACGCCATCACGGAGGCGCGGTCGTCCACCCAGCCGGTGAACACCCGCACGGGCGGCTCCACCTTCAAGAACCCGCCGGGCCACAAAGCGTGGGAGCTCGTCGACAGGGCGGGCTGCCGTGGCCTGCGCCGCGGCGATGCCCAGGTCTCGGAGCTGCACTGCAACTTCCTGATCAATCACGGCTCCGCCACGGCCTCCGACATCGAAGGCCTCGGCGAGGAAGTGCGGCGCCGCGTGCGGGAGACCTCCGGCGTCGAACTCGAATGGGAGATCAAGCGGGTCGGTTTGGCCTGAACGCTTCGGCTCCCTTCGAGTTGGACGCAGAATGGTGACGAGGAGAGAGCACATGGCGAAGCATGTCGGCGTCCTGATGGGAGGCTGGTCGGCCGAGAGGGCGGTCAGCCTTTCGACGGGTCGGGCCTGCTGCCGTGCCCTCGAAGAGGTGGGCTATAAGGTCACGCCCATCGACGTACAGCCCGACATCGCAACCGTGTTAGGGGCCGTCCGGCCGGATGTGGCGTTCAACGCCCTCCATGGCCCCGTTGGGGAAGACGGCACGATCCAGGGACTGCTCGAGATCCTGCGCATTCCCTACACCCATTCCGGCGTCCTGGCCTCCGCGCTCGCCATGCAGAAGGATCGGGCCAAGGTGGTCATGAAGGCCGCCGGCGTTCCGGTCCCCGACGGCTTGGTCGTTAACCGGCTCGAAGCGGCCAAGAGCCACGTCCTACCGGCTCCCTACGTGATCAAGCCCCTGGATGAAGGCTCCTCGGTCGGGGTGATCATCGTGCGGGAGGAGCGCACCCATCCGCCCCAGGAATTGCTCCGCGAGGACTGGCCCTTTGGCGACCAAGTCCTTGTGGAAAAATACATTGCCGGCCGCGAGCTCACCTGCGCCGTCATGGGGGACAAGGCCCTGGGCGTCATCGATATCCGCCCCGCCACGAGGGTCTTCTACGACTACGATGCGAAGTATTCACAGGGAGGCTCAATCCACGTCCTTCCGGCCGAAATTAAACCGAATATTTACCAAAGGGTCCAAGAGTTGGCGTTAACGGCGCATCAAGCTCTTGGGTGCCGGGGCGTCAGCCGCGCTGACCTCAGATACGACGATACGCCGGGCGGAACCGGCGAACTCGTGGTCCTCGAGGTCAACACGCAACCTGGAATGACCCCCACAAGCTTGGTGCCCGAGATGGCAGCCCATGCGGGCTACCCCTTTGGAGAGCTTGTGCGATGGATGGTGGAGGACGCTTCGCTCAGCCGCTGACGGCCGGTTTCCCGGGCCGCGCGGTCGCGCGCGCCGCCGTTCTCCCCACCTCCTTCCTTCCCGCCTTTCCAGGCCTGCCCCTCCACTGGGGCCGCAAGTCCGGCCGTTCGGTGGCCGTGCCGATGGCGAGCCGCCTGCCGCGGTTCCTCGGCACCGGCCTGATCGCCGGCTTCTATGCGGCCATCGGCATCGTCGGCCTCGTGCAGGGCGGCCACCTCGCTGCCTGGGAAGCCGAGCATGGCGCCCCCTATCATGTGGCGGCACGAGCTTTGGGTCTTGGCATCGACCACGTGAAGATGTCCGGTCTCGACCAGCTGCGCGAGACCGAGGTTCTCGCGGCGGCGGGCATCGATTCGAGGGTGTCCCTTGCATTCCTCGATGCCGCCGACGTGCGGGCCCGGCTCGAGCGCGTGCCGCTGGTGAAGACGGCCTCAGTACGCAAGCTCTATCCGAACGAGCTCGTCATCACCCTGACCGAGCGCACGCCCCACGCCATCTGGCAGCAGAACGGCGAACTCTTCATCGTCGCTGCCGACGGCACAGCGCTCGACCTCATGGAAGATGCCCGCTTCGCCCACCTGCCCTTCGTCGTGGGCGAGCAGGCGAACACCCGCACCAAGGAATATCTCGCGCTCCTCGAAGCCGCCGGCCCGATCAAGAGCCGCATTCGCGCCGGCACGCTCGTGTCGGGGCGCCGGTGGACGCTGAAGATGGACAACGGCCTCGACGTGCGCCTGCCGGAACTCGGCGCCGCTGAGGCGCTCGCCCGCCTCGTCAAGCTCCAGCGCGAGCAGGGCATCCTCGACAAGGACGTTATCGCAGTCGACCTGCGGATGGCTGACCGCGTCGTCGTTCGCCTCACGGAAGAAGCCGCGCAGGCCAGGGCCGAAATCGTCAAGAAGCGGCCCGCCCGCGGCAGCAAGGGATTGGACACGTGAGCCTGTCGCACCAAACCCTCACCCCTCGCCTGAAGCCCCTTGGTTCGCGCAAGAGCGCGACCCTGTCGGTGCTCGATATCGGCACCAACAAGGTCGTGTGCATCGTCGCCGAGTTGCAGCCGGTCGAGATGCTGGAAAGCCTGCGCGGCCGGACGCACCTCGCCCGCATCATCGGCATCGGCCATCAGCGCTCCATGGGCCTGAAGGGTGGCGCTGTCGTCGACCTCGATGCAGCCGAATCGGCGATCCGGCAGGCCGTGCATGCGGCCGAGCGGATGGCTAAGGTCGAGATCCAGTCGGTGATCGTGAACATCACCGGCGGCCGGATCGGATCGGAGCACTTCGAGGCACAGATCCCGGTTCGCGGCTCCGTCGGCAGCGGCGACGTGCACCGCGTGCTCGAAGTCGCGAGCGGCCATAGCCTGCGCCCGAATCGCGCCGTGCTCCATGCGCTCCCGACGGGCTTCTCGCTCGACGATCAGCACCACATTGTCGATCCCGCCGGCATGATGGGCGAAAAGCTCGGCGTCGACCTGCACGTGGTCACGACGGAGGCGGCTGCGGCCCGCAACCTCATGCTCGCCGTGGAGCGCTGCCATCTCGGTGTCGAAGCCGTCATCGCAACCCCCTATGCCTCGGGCCTCTCCGCTCTCGTCGATGACGAGGCCGAGATGGGCTGCGCGGTGGTCGATCTCGGCGCCGGCACCACGAGCGTCGGCGTCTTCGCCAACGGCCACATCGTCCACACGGATGCCCTCGCGGTCGGCGGTCACCACGTCACCATGGACATCGCGCGGGGTCTCACCACGCGGGTGTCGGCCGCGGAGCGCCTGAAGACGCTCTACGGCTCGGCCATCGCCTCGCCTTCGGACGACCGCGACATGATCGCGGTGCCGCAGGTGGACGAGGATGAGCGCGACATCCCGAACCACGTTCCGAAGTCGCACCTCGTGCGGATTATCAAGCCGCGCGTCGAGGAGATCCTCGAACTCGTGCGTGACCGCCTGAAAGGCGCGGGCTTCGCGGCCCAGGCCGGCCGGCGCGTGATTCTGACCGGCGGCGCGAGCCAGCTGGTCGGCATGCCGGAGACGGCCCGCCGGATCCTGCAGGGGCAGGTCCGCATCGGCCGGCCTCTCGGCATCAAGGGTTTGCCGGAAGCCGCGAAAGGCCCCGCCTTCTCGTCGGTGGTCGGGCTCCTCGTTTATCCGCAGGTGGCGCACATCGAGTACTTCGAGCCGCGCAGCACCACGCTTTTCGCTGGAACTGGAACGGACGGCTACTTCTCGCGAGTGGGCCGCTGGATCCGGGACAGTTTCTAGGGGCCGGCGTGGCGCCCTTGTTGGGGTGCCGGGCCGGAAGGGTTTGACCGCGTAGGAGGGCAGCGTGGCGGCTGCCGTCAGGTCTCAAAGTGTCCAACAGAGCGCCGGCCGGGCGCCATCGGGAAAAGGCCACGAGAGGGCAACAGGATCATGTCGATCAATCTGCAAGCGCCGGACATCCGGGAACTCAAGCCGCACATCACCGTCTTCGGTGTCGGCGGCGCCGGCGGCAACGCCGTCAACAACATGATCGAGGCGGGCCTGCAGGGCGTTGAGTTCGTGGTCGCGAACACCGACGCGCAGGCGCTGACCTCGTCCAAGGCGCAGCGCATCATCCAGATGGGCCTGCAGGTCACCGAGGGCCTCGGCGCGGGCTCTCAGCCCGAGGTCGGGCGCGCTGCCGCCGAAGAGGTCCTGGACGAGATCCGCGACCAGCTCTCCGGGTCCCACATGGCCTTCATCACCGCCGGCATGGGCGGTGGGACGGGTACGGGCGCTGCTCCCGTGGTGGCGCGCGCGGCCCGCGAGATGGGCATTCTCACGGTCGGCGTCGTCACGAAGCCGTTCCAGTTCGAGGGCATGCGCCGCATGCGCTTGGCAGAGGCCGGCATCTCCGAATTGCAGCAGTCGGTCGACACCCTCATCGTGATCCCGAACCAGAACCTGTTCCGGGTCGCCACCGAGAAGACCACTTTCGCGGATGCCTTCGCGATGGCGGACCAGGTGCTCTATTCGGGCGTCGCCTGCATCACCGACCTCATGGTCAAGGAAGGCCTCATCAACCTCGACTTCGCCGACGTCCGCGCGGTGATGCGCGGCATGGGCAAGGCCATGATGGGCACGGGCGAGGCGTCCGGCGAGAAGCGGGCGATCCGCGCCGCCGAGGCCGCCATCGCCAACCCGCTCCTCGACGACGTGTCCATGAAGGGCGCCCGTGGCCTCCTGATCTCCATCACCGGCGGCCGCGACCTCACCCTCTACGAACTCGACGAGGCGGCGACCCGCATCCGCGAGGAGGTGGATCACGAGGCGAACATCATCCTGGGCGCGACCTTCGACGAGAGCCTAGAAGGCATCATCCGCGTGTCGGTGGTGGCGACCGGCATCGATCATGCGCTGCTGGCCCAGAACAGCGAGGTGGTCGCGACCGAGCAGAAGATCTCGGAAGTGGCCGAGCGTCTGCGGGCCGAAGCCCGCGCCCGTGCCACCCACCCGGCTCCGGCGCCTTCCTTTCGCCCGGCCCAAGCCGCTCTCCTCCAGCAATCGGAGCCCGTGAGGGCGCAGCAGGCGGAGCCGATGGCTCCGCAGCCCGCCCCCGCGCCGGTCGAGCCGGTCCGTATGGAAGCACCGGCTCCCCATCAGGCGGTGATGCGGGACGACGTGGTCCTGACCCCATCGCAGCCCAAGCAGGCCGTGGCCTACGAGCCCCAGCCCCAGCCGCAGTCTCACCATCACGACGAGCATGCCTCGGCGGGCCCCTTTATCCCGCCGCAGGCGGAGCGGGCCGTGCTCCGCGCTCCGCGCATGCCGCGGGTGGACGAGCTGCCGATGCCGGCGCAGAACCAGATCCGCGCCAGCCGCGGGGAGCCCGAGGCGGCCCAGGGCGCCAAGTCCATGAGCTTCCTTCAGCGGATCGCCACCGTCGGGTTCGGTCGCAAGGAGGAGGAGCAGCCCCGCCAGGCCGAGGCTCCGGCTCCGCGTCCGGTCCAGGAGGCTCCGCGCCCCGCCATGTCGCCGGTGCACGCGGAATATGCGAAGCGCCCGGTGATGCCTGCTCAGCCTGCCTACCGCCCGGCCCAGGGTCAGCTCGATCCTCATGGTCGCGCCGCCCCGGCTCAACGGAGCTACGAGGACGATCAGCTCGAGATCCCGGCCTTCCTCCGCCGCTCAAGCTGAGTCTCTCCCAACACCTGCCAAGGTGAAGTTGTGGCAAACCCCGGGCAACCCATGCCTGGGGTTTTTCCGTTCCAGAAACCCAAGCGTTAACAAAAGCTTACAGGCGGTCGGCGCTGTTTTGCGGATTGTTACAGAACGTAAGAAAGCGTGATTTGGCGCGGGGGATTGCCACGTTTATGGTGCGGCCAAGTCAAGAAAAGGGCGGGCGCTCCATCAGGAGCGACCAGGGGTCAAGCAGAGAACAGCGGACGAATTCTAGCCACGGCAGGCCTTACAGCTCGCCAGGATGATTGCGGCCGAGGTTGAGAGTAATGAAGCAAACCCATCAGACTACCCTTCGGGCGGCCGTTTCCCTCACCGGCATCGGTGTTCACTCTGGGAACGAGGTGAGAATCGTTCTCCACCCGGCCGAAGCCAACCATGGCATCGTCTTCCTCCGCACCGGCCTCCAGGGAGGCCACGACCGCCTCATCGACGCCCGGCACCTCGCGGTCACCGCCACCGAACTTTGCACCGTCCTGGGCGACAGCGAGAGCGGCGCCGTCGCCACCGTCGAGCACCTGATGGCCGTGCTGGCCGGCCTCGGCATCGATAACGTGCTCGTCGAGATCGACGGGCCCGAGGTTCCGATCCTGGACGGCAGCTGCGCGCCCTTCGTGGACGCGATCGACCAGGTCGGCGTCATGGCGCTCGGCGCCTCCCGCCGTTACCTCAAGGTTCTGAAACCCATCCGCGTGACCCGGGGCCGGGCCATGGCCGAGCTCCTGCCCAACGACCGCTCCTTCCGCCTCGACGTGGAGATCGACTTCTCGAACCCCGTCATCGGGCGCCAGCGCCGGAGCGTCGACCTCTCGACTTCCGTGTTCCGTCGCGAGATCTCCCGCGCCCGCACCTTCGGTTTCATGCAGGATGTGGACAAGCTCTGGAGCGCCGGCTTCGCGCTCGGGGCGTCGCTGGAGAATACGATCGTGATCGGCGAGGGCGAGGTGGTGAACCCCGAGGGGCTCCGCTACGCCGACGAGTTCGTTCGCCACAAGATTCTGGATGCCATCGGCGACCTCTCGCTCGCCGGCTTCCCCTTGCTCGGCACCTACCGGTCCTATTGCGGCGGTCACCGGTTGAATTTCTCCGTTCTCGAGGCCCTGTTCTCGAGCCGGGCCAACTACGCCATCGTCGAGGCCGCCCCCCGTCGCGAGCCGGCCTATGCGGATCTCGGCACGGGCGTCTCCGTTGCGGCTTTCGCACCCGAAATCCACTAAGCGTTAAGCCCGAGGCCTCACCCTGCGGGCTCGCCGAGGGTGTCCGGGCGTCCCGGATGGCTCGTCATGCGGCTATCAGGCCTGACGATAGGGGTTGGCTCTGCCCCGGCCGATAGGCTAAAGAGCAACGGTCTAATCATCGCCTAGAAAAGGCGAAGGGCCCAATCTGGAGGACCCACGGGGCATGTCTCTCGCGGAAGTATCTTACGGCGCCAAGCGCGCTGCCGTGCGGGCGCTGATTGTGGCGGCCTGCGGTTTGACTTTGGCCGGCTGCGACACACTCGCATCGCTCAATCCGTTCAACAAGGCCGAAGTCTACAAGCCCGAGATCGTGGCTGAGGTCCCTGCCGACAAGCTCTACAACGACGGCCTTGCTCGCCTTCAGAACGGAGATTTCTCCGAGGCAGTGAAGAAGTTCGAGAGCCTCGACAAGCAGTACCCCTATTCCGACTGGTCGCGCCGGGCGCTGATCATGACGGCTTATGCCAATTACGAGGGGCGTGAATACGAGGGGGCGATTACGGCGTCGCGCCGCTATCTGCAGCTGCACCCGTCGTCCCAGGACGCGGCATACGCGCAGTATCTCCTGGCGATGTCGCACTTCAACCAGATCCCGGACGTGACCCGGGACCAGGAGAAGTCCGAGCAGGCGCTTGCCGCCCTGCAGGAGCTCGTGGACCGCTATCCGAAGTCTCCCTACGCGACCGACGCCCGGCAGCGCATCATGCTCGCCAAGGATCAGATCGCCGGCAAGGAGATGGAGGTCGGACGCTTCTACCTCTCCAAGCGCAACTACACGGGCGCGATCAACCGCTTCCGGAACGTGGTGGCGCAGTACCAGCAGACCCGCCACGTGGAAGAGGCCCTGCAGCGCTTGGCCGAGGCCTACATGGCCATGGGCATCGTCGGCGAGGCCCAGACCGCCGCTGCCGTGCTCGGCCACAACTTCCCGGACAGCCCCTGGTACAAGGACGCCTATGCGCTCCTGAAGACCAACGGACTTGAGCCGCGGGAGAGCGGGGAGTCCTGGATCAGCCGGGCCTTCCGCGGCGTGCCGCGCGTCGCGCAGCGAGCGGGGTAAGCACCCTCGCTCCATGCTCGTCCAGCTGGCGATTCGCGACATCGTCCTCATTGATCGACTTGAGCTCCATTTTCACGAGGGCTTGAGCGTCCTGACCGGGGAGACCGGTGCGGGCAAATCCATCCTGCTCGATGCCTTCTCCCTGGCCCTCGGCGGTCGGGGCGATGGCTCGCTGGTGCGCCACGGCGAAGCCCAGGGCCAGGTGACGGCCGTCTTCGACTGCCCGCCCGATCACCCGGCGCGGCGGATCGCGGCCGATGCCGAGATCGACACCGAGGGCGATCTCATCCTGCGCCGCGTTCAGGTGGCCGACGGGCGCACCCGGGCTTTCGTCAACGACCAGCCGGTGAGCGTGCAGGTGCTCAAAAGCATCGGCGCGGCCCTTGTCGAGATCCATGGCCAGCACGACGACCGTGCGCTCGTCGATCCCGTCACGCACCGCACGATCCTGGATGCATTCGGCGGTTTGCACGCCGAGACCCGCGCCGTGGCCGACGCGGCGCGCCGGGTGCGCGAGGCACGCTCGGCCCTCAATGCCCATCGCGCCCGAATCGAGAAGGCCCAGAAGGAGGCCGACTTCCTGCGCCATGCCGTGGAGGAACTCGCCAAACTGAAGCCCGAACCTGGCGAGGAGGCGACGCTCGCCGAGCGCCGGCTGGTGATGATGGGCTCCGAGAAAGTCGCCAAGGAGCTGAACGAAGCCTTTGACGCCGTGGCGGGCCAGTCCTCGGTCGTCCCGGTGCTCTCGGCCGCCGTGCGCAAGCTCGAACGCCGCAGCGCACAGGCGCCGTCCCTCGTCGACCCGAGCGTCAAGGCGTTGGATGCCGCGCTCGTGGCCATCGACGAGGCCCGGGCGGTGCTGGAAGACGCGCTCCGCCAGGCCGAGTACGACCCCCGCGAACTGGAGCGCACCGAGGAGCGGCTGTTCGCGCTGCGTGCCGCGGCGCGCAAATACGACGTGCCGGCCGACGATCTAGCGGCACTCCGTGAGCGCTTCGTCGCCGATGTGGCGGCCATCGATGCCGGCGAGGAGCAGCTTAGCGGCTTGGAGCGCAGCCTCAAGGAGGCGGATGAGGCTTACCTCATCGCCGCCCGCGCACTCTCTAAGCGCCGCCGCAAGGCCGCGGAGGCTCTCGACAAGGCCGTCCAGGCGGAACTGCCGCCCCTGAAGCTGGAACGCGCCCGCTTCATCACGCAGATCGACACCGACGAAGCGAGCCGCGACCCGGCCGGATTCGACCGGGTCGAGTTCTGGGCCCAGACCAATCCGGGTACCCGTGCGGGGCCGTTGCTGAAGGTGGCCTCCGGCGGCGAACTCTCGCGCTTCATGCTGGCCCTGAAGGTGATCCTCGCCGACAAGGGCTCGGCCCCGACCCTCGTCTTCGACGAGATCGACACCGGCGTCGGCGGGGCCGTCGCGGACGCCATCGGCCAGCGTCTCGCGCGTCTGTCCGAACGCGTTCAAGTGATGGCCGTGACCCATGCCCCGCAGGTGGCCGCTCGCGCCGTCAGCCACTTCCTGATCAGCAAGGAAGGCGTGAAGGGCTCGGACCGGGTTGCGACCCAGGTGACGCCGCTCGACGAGAGGCCGCGGCGCGAGGAAATCGCCCGCATGCTGGCCGGCGCGACCATCACCGAAGAGGCGCGTGCGGCCGCGGCCCGCCTCCTCGAAGCGGCTGCGCGCTAACCCCCTGGCAAGCGAAACGCGCTAGGGTGCGGCCTCAAGCCCGTGACCCTTGAGTGCCCCATGCCGAAACCCGCCGCGTCCCGCAGCTCCTCCGTCGACGATCTGACGCCCGAACAGGCCCGCGCCGAACACGACGCGCTCGGTGCCGAGATCGCGGAGCACGACCGACGCTATTATCAGGAGGATGCGCCCACTGTTTCGGACGCGGAATACGATGCGCTGCGGCAGCGTTACGAGCAGCTGGAAGCCCGCTTTCCCGAATTGCGCCATGCCGAGAGCCTGACCCAGAAGGTCGGCGCCAAGGTGTCGGAGAAGTTCGCCAAGGTCCGGCACAGCGTGCCGATGCTCTCGCTCGGCAACGGCTTCGCCGACGAGGACGTGGCCGAGTTCGTGGCCCGCATCCGCCGCTTCCTGCAGCTCAAGGACGACGCGCCGCTGGTGTTCACCGCCGAACCAAAAATCGACGGCCTGTCCTTGAGCCTGCGCTACGAACGCGGTCAGCTCGTGACGGCCGCGACCCGCGGCGACGGTGCCGTGGGCGAAGACGTGACCGCCAACGCCCGCACGGTGCGGGACATCCCCTTGAGCCTCTCGGGCGACGGCGTGCCGGAGGTCTGCGAGGTGAGGGGAGAGGTCTACCTCTCGCACGAGGATTTCGCAGGCATCAACGCGCGCCAGGCCGCCGCGGGCAAACCCCTTTTCGCCAATCCCCGCAATGCGGCGGCCGGCTCGCTGCGGCAGCTCGACGCCAATATCACGGCTTCGCGTCCCTTGCGCTTCTTCGCCTATGCCTGGGGCGAGATGAGCGCCATGCCCTCATCGAACCAGTACGGGATGATCGAGTGCTTCAAGCACTGGGGCCTCGTCACCAATCCGCTGACGCGCCGTTGCGCCAGCATCGAGGAATTGCTGGAGCACTACCACGCGATCGAGACCGACCGGGCGAATCTCGGCTACGACATCGACGGCGTCGTCTACAAGGTGGACGACCTCGGCCTCCAGAATCGCCTCGGCTTCGTTTCGCGCTCGCCCCGCTGGGCGCTCGCCCACAAGTTTCCAGCCCAGCAAGCCGTGACGGTGGTCGAGGAGATCGAAATCAATGTGGGCCGCACGGGCTCGCTCAACCCGCTCGCCAAGCTGAAGCCCGTCACCGTCGGCGGCGTGGTGGTGTCGAACGCGACGCTCCACAACGAGGACTACATCAAGGGTATCGGCGGCAACGGCGAACCGATCCGGGGCGGAGTGGACATCCGCATCGGCGACACGGTGGTGATCCAGCGCGCCGGCGACGTGATCCCGAAGGTGCTCGACGTGGTGCTCGACAAGCGCCCCGCGGACGCAAAGCCGTACGAATTTCCGACGAAATGCCCGGCCTGCGGCAGCCACGCGGTGCGCGAGGCCAACCCCCGAACGGGGCGAGAGGATTCGGTGCGCCGCTGCACCGGCGGCCTCATCTGCCCCGCGCAGGCGGTGGAGCGCCTCAAGCACTTCGTGTCGCGTAACGCCCTCGACATCCCGGGCTTCGGCGAGACCTACATCGAGGTTCTGTTCGAAGCCGGAATCGTGCGCAGTCCCGCCGATCTCTTCCGCCTCGACTTCGAAGCCGTGAAGGCTGTGATCGAGCGCCGGCGCGAGGAGCTGGCCGCCGAGCGCCGGCGCCTGACCGGCGCGCCCGAGCCCAAGAAGGCCAAGACGAAAGCGAAGGCGGGCGAGGAGGATAAGGCGATCAAGAACCTGCTCGCCGCCGTCGAGGGGCGCCGCAGCCCATCGCTCGACCGCTTCATCTTCGCCCTCGGCATCCCTCACGTGGGCGAAACGACCGCGCGCCTCCTCGCCCGGCATTTCGGCACGTTCGAGGCCCTGCGGGACGCCGCACGGGCGGCGGCCGATGCTACCTCGGAGGCGCGGACGGAGCTCACCAATATCGGCGGCATCGGCGCCGTCGTGGCGGACGCGATCATCGAGTTCTTCAACGAGGCCCGCAACGAGGCGATGCTCGACGCGCTCCTGGCCGAGGTGACGATCGCGCCCATGGAGCTCCCTGCGACAGCCTCCTCACCGGTTGCGGGCCAGACGGTGGTGTTCACCGGCTCTCTGGAGCAGATGACCCGCGAGGAAGCCAAGGCCATGGCCGAACGGCTTGGCGCCAAGGTCGCGGGTTCGGTGTCAAAGAAGACCGACCTCGTGGTGGCGGGCCCCGGCGCCGGCTCGAAGCTCGCCAAGGCGGCCGAGTTCGGGGTAAAGGTGGTGGACGAGGACGGGTGGTTTGCCCTGGTGGGCCGGCCCTAGGGCACTTTCATCCAAGACGCCCACGCGCCCCTGTGGCATCCTTGCGGGATGAGTGCCGTGTCTCCTGGCGTCGAGCTCGATCCCGTCCTGCGGAAGGCGGGCGATGCCACGTATTTTTGGCGGGTGCCGCGCTACCGCGGCCTCGAATGCCTGCGCGCCACCTTCCGGCGCTATTCCTACACCCGCCACACCCACGAGACCTATGCGGTCGCCGGCATCCTCGAAGGGTGCGAGACTTTCTTTCATCGTGGCGAGCAACGCTATGCGGAAGCTGGCGCCATAGCAGTCGTGTGCCCGGACGAGGTGCATGACGGCGCGCCGCATGGAGGCGGGTTCGAGTACAGGACTCTCTACCCGTCTGCAGCCCTCATGCAGGAGGTGGCCGAGGACGTGGCCGGACGGCCGCTCGCCCACCCGCCATGGTTCCGTCATTCTGTGATCCACGATCCCGAGCTGATGGGCATGCTGGTTCGCCTTCACGCCACCCTGCGGGCCGGTGCCGGCGAGGTCTCCTTGCTCGAACAGGACACCCGCCTCATCGCATTCCTGACGAAGCTGATCGTCCGCTGGGCTGACCTCGATGCAGCGCCGCTGGTCCAGGAAAGCCGGCTCGTGGCGCGGGTGCGGGACTACATGGAAGCCCATCTCTCCGACGAGGTGGAGTTGGCCGATCTCGCGCAGCTCGCCGGGCTGTCCCGCAGCCATTTCATTCGCGCGTTCCAGCGTGCAACTGGCCAGACCCCGCATGCCTATCTGATGGACCGCCGCTTCCGGGCCGCGAGCCGGCTCCTGGAGCGGGGCGATGCGCCGGCGGAAGTCGCGGCGGCCTGCGGGTTCTTCGATCAAAGCCACCTCAACCGCGTGTTCAAGGCGCGAATGGGTGTGACGCCGGGGGTGTACCGAGCCGCTTAGGGCAGCACTCCTGTCCAAGACGCGTCCGCCGCGGCTTGCCATGAGGGCGTAACGAGGCTCCCATGGATCAAGTGAACCCTTTGGCTTTCGACCGCTCCCGCGATGTTCGAGACGGGCTGCGCGATATTGCGCCCGTCGCGATCGCCGCCCTTCCGATCGGCCTTCTCTTCGGCGCCATCGCCGTGGCGAAAGGCCTGTCGCCCCTTGAGGTCGTCCTCATGTCGGCGCTCGTCTATGCCGGCGGAGCGCAGTTCGCAGCCATCGAAACATGGGTCCAGCCCGCACCCATCGCGGTCCTCGCCTTCGCGACCCTTCTCATTAATCTCCGTCACGTCCTCATGGGCGCTTCGCTCGCGCCCAAGATGCGGGCGACGCGTCTGCAGAAGCTCTTGGGCTTCTACGTGCTCACCGACGAGGCCTGGGCGCTCGCGGAGCGGCGCTCCATCGATCGGCCCGTCACCATGGCCTATTGGCTCGCCATGGCGGCCGTGCTGCCCCTGACGTGGGTCGGATCTTCGGCTGCAGGGGCGGTGCTGGGCTCGTTCCTGGGTGATCCGGCACGGCTCGGCGCCGACTTCGCCTTCACGGCGCTGTTCATCGGTCTCGTGGCCGGGTTCGGACGCTCGCGGGTGACGCTCGTCACCATCGCGGTGAGCGCCGCCGTGGCGGCTCTCGTCTACAAGGCCGTCGGCGCGCCGTGGCATGTGGCGGCAGGCGCCGTGGCGGGTATCGCGGCGGCCTATCTCGCGGCCGGGGAGGCGCAGCCATGACCGTCGATCCCACGACGCTTGCGGCGATCCTCGCCATGGCGGCGGTCACCTATCTGACCCGCATCGCCGGCCTCTTCGTCGCCGACCGCCTCGTGCTCACGGGCCGGGCCAAGGCGGCGTTCGACGCCATCCCGCCTGCGGTGCTGGTCGCCGTCATCGCACCGACCGCGCTCACCACCGGCTGGGCCGAGACCGTCGCAGTCGCGATCGCCATGGTGGCGGCAACGCGCCTGCCGCTGCTCGCGACCGTCGCGGTTGGCGTCGTCTCCGTCGTGCTGCTCCGGCTCGTGCTCTAGCGCAGGGGCTGCGTCGCGGATTCGAGCCAGGCGCGGGTCTCGGCGTCGAGCTCGGCCGACAGGATCTCCCGCACCCAGGCGTGATAGGTGTCGAGCCAGGCGATCTCCTCGTCATCGAGGAGCGAGGGCTCCACGAGGCGCAGATCGATGGGCGCAAGCGTCAGGGTCTCGAAGCCCAGCATCTCGCGCTCGCCGCCGGGGATATCGCGGCGCTCCACCAGGATCAGGTTCTCGATGCGGATGCCGTAGGCCCCGACCTTGTAGTAGCCGGGCTCGTTCGAGAGGATCATGCCGGGTTCCAGCGCCGCATGTCCCGTCTTCGCGATGCGCTGCGGGCCCTCGTGAACCGAGAGATAGCTCCCGACCCCGTGGCCGGTGCCGTGGTCGAAGTCGAGGCCGGCCTCCCAGAGGGGACGCCGTGCGAAGCCGTCGATCTGGGCGCCCGTCGTTCCTTTCGGAAACACCGAGCGGCTGATCGCGATATGGCCCTTGAGCACCCGCGTGTTGCGGTCGCGCATTTCCGGTGTCGGCTCTCCGACGACGATCGTACGGGTGATGTCCGTGGTGCCGTCCTCGTACTGCGCGCCGGAATCCACGAGGTAGATCTGGTTCACCTCGATCGGCCGGTTGGTGCTGCGGGTGACGCGGTAATGGGGCAGGGCGGCGTTGGGGCCAGCCGCCGAGATCGTCGGGAACGATACCTCCTTGAGCGCGCCGGATTCGAGCCGGAAGGCTTCGAGCGCCTCTGCGGCCCCGATCTCGTCAAGGCCGCCCTTCGGGGCCTCACGGTCGAACCAGGCGAGGAAGCGCGCCACCGCCACCGCGTCGCGCCGATGCGCCGCCCGGGTGCCCTCGATCTCGACCGCGTTCTTGACCGCTTTCAAAAGGCCGATCGGGTCGGCCCCCACGTCCGCCTTGCCGCCGGCCGCCTCGATGCGGCGCGCCAACGCGACCGATGCGGTGCCGCCATCGATCCGCACGGTCGCGCCGCGTTTGCCCAAGGTGTCGAGGGCGCCGGCGAACGCCGCCGGCGCGACGAAGTCCGCCAAACCGCCGATGGCGTCGCCGGCCTCGTTCGTGACCTTGGCGGGATCGAGGAAGAGGCTCGGCTGGCCCTCGGCTGGGATCACCGCATAGCCGAGCGGCAGGGGGGTGTGGCCCACATCCGCGCCGCGGAGATTGAAAGTCCAGGCGAGGTTGTGCGGATCGGACACCACGAGGGCGTCGAGCTTGTCCTTGGCAAGCCGCTCCCGCACCCGGGCGATCTTCGCCTCAGCGCTCTCGCCCGCATAGGTCATGGGGTGCGGACGGACCGGCGCACGGGGCGCTGGAGGCCGGTCGATCCAGATCACGTCGACGAGGTTTATGTCCACGGGGGTGAGGCGCCCGCCCGCCCGGCCCACGGCGGCTTCGAGGCGCTTCAGGCCGTCGCTCGTATGAAGCCAAGGATCGTAGGCGAGGGCCGCGCCCGCGGGCAGGTTCGCCGCGATCCAGTCTTCGGCGCTTGTCTTGGCGAGCGGCACCGGCGCGATCACGGACGTATCGACCTGGGCGGCGGCCTGCTCGGTGTAGCGGCCATCCACCACGAGCGCGGCCTTGTCCTGCAGCACGATGGCCGTGCCGGCCGAACCCGTGAAGCCGGTGAGCCAAGACAGGCGCTCCGCGTTCTTCGGCACGTATTCCGACTGGTGTTCGTCGGCGCGCGGCACCACGAAGCCGTGCAGGCCGCGGCAGGTGAGTTCGGCCCGCAGACGCGCGATCCGCTCAGGGCCTTGGGTCGGTGAAGTGGTGTCGTCGAAGGACTGGAAGCGGGCCATGCGATGCCGGGAATCCGTGAGCGAGGGGCGTGCACGCTAGGGCGGAACGGGGCTGCGCCGCAACCGGCCAAGACACTGGCGGAGATGGCTCGTCTCGCGCCCGATCGCTCTCAACTCATGCGCCCTGCGCGCGACAAATGCCGCCTGGCTTCTGTTATATGAGCTAAGTGTATGGCTCGCATGCGGCCAAGCCGCTGCCGCCGGAGGCCCCCGATCCCTATCTTAGGATCAACGATAACGAGGAACGCTGAAGGGCCATCACGCTACGACGAGAGGAGATGGACCTATGGCTGCCACTGCTACCCCCGCCCCCGCTGCGTCGCACCTGACGACGATCGAGGGCTTCGCCAAAGGCTTCTGGAACGCGCTGTTGACGAGCCGCGCCCGGGCTGCCGCCCGCGAGTTGCGTCACCACGAGCCGTTCATCCACGAGACTGCGCTCATTCACGGCAACCTGCGCTCCATCGGTCTGACGGACGCCGACCTGCTGCCGTTCACCGCCTGACTTCGATCAGGCCACGAGAGACACATCCCATGATCATCCTGACCGCCATCCGCTTCGTCCAGGGCATCGTCGCCGACGCCGTGAAGCTGCGCCGCGAGATGCAGGCGCGCTATCCCGACGTGCGGGACGAAGCGTAATCCTACCAGCGGCGGGGCCGAGGCGCCGCGCCGCCCTTCCTGAGAACCAGCGCCGCCCAGCCTTCGAGGTCGTAGCGGCGCTGCAACCGCCACCCTTGAGCCGCGTAGGCCGAGAGCACCCCCGGCACGTCCCGCGTGAGCAGCCCCGAGAGCACAAGCGACCCGCTCGGCGCAGTAACCCGCGCAAGGCTCGGGGCGAGGAGCCGCAGGGGCTTCGCGAGGATGTTCGCGAAGACGAGGTCGTAACGGCCGCGCCGGTTCGCCTCCGCGTTCCTGACGCCTGGCCCCACATAGAGCCGCATCCAGGGCGCGATGCCGTTGAGGCGCGCATTCTCCCGCGCGACGCGGATCGCCTCCGGATCGATGTCGCCCGCCACCACGGGGCGCCGGAGCGCCTTGGCGGCGGCAAAGGCGAGGATCCCGGTGCCGGTCCCCACGTCGAGGATCCGCCGGGGCGGCCGGCTTTTCAGCTCGTCCACAAAGGCGAAAAGGCACCCCTTGGTGGTGCCGTGGTGGCCCGTGCCGAAGGCGAGCGCGGCCTCGATCTCGATCGCCACATCGTTGACGCGCCGCCGCTCGCGGTCGTGCGAGCCGTGCACCAGGATGCGCCCGGCGCGCACGGGGTTCAGCCCTTCCAGCGACGCCTTCACCCAATCCTGCTGTTCCAGCGGCACGAACACCGCTTCGTCCGCCTTGTCGCCCACGAGGGGACGGACGAGTTCGCGGATCGCGTCCTCGTCGGGCTCGGTGGCGAAATAGGCCTCCAGCAGCCAGGGTCCGCCATCCTCGGTCTCGAAGGCGGCCACCGCGGTTTCGGCGGGGTCGAAGATCTCGCCGATGATGTCCGTCATGGCCCTGGCCGACCGCTCGTCGGTGGTGAGGCGCATCACATGGGTGGGGCGGTTGGGGTGCAGGCCTTCGAGCATGGGCGGCGCTTAGCACCCCTCGGGCGCGTCGTCACGCGCCCCGTCCAATTCCAACGGGTCGTCACCGGACCGCTCCCGATCACATCGGCTTTAGCGCGGAACCATCGGCGTGCCCTTCGGTTGGCGTGGGACCGCGTAAGCCCAACGAGTGAACCATCGACCCCCTCGAACGATCGCCTCGAGGGCAGGGGACGCTTGCGCCGGTCCCATCGACCTCACGTCAGGAGCCGCCGATGTTCTTTCGCCAGAAGCAACTCGCCTACAACGCCAAGCCCGACAAGCCCGACCCGCTCTTCGCCAAGATGCTGCAGGAGCCGCTCGGCGGCCAGTGGGGCGAGATCAGCGTCATGATGACGTATCTCTTCCAGGGCTGGAATTGCCGCGGGCCCGAGAAATACCGCGACATGATCATGGATATCGGCACCGAGGAAATCGGGCATGTGGAGATGCTCGCCACCATGATCGCGCGCCTGTTGGAAACCTCGCCCATCGAGGACCAGGAGGACATGGCGAAGAACTCCATCGTCGGCGCCGTCATGGGCGGGGCGCGGGTGGAGGACGCCATCGTCGCGGGGATGAACCCGCAGCACTACATCGTCTCGGGCCTCGGCGCCCGGCCCGCCGACAGCATCGGCAACCTGTGGAACGCCGGCTTCATGACCGCGAGCGGCAATCTCCTCGCCGATTTCCGCTTCAACGTGACGGCGGAAAGCCAGGGCCGGCTGCAGGTGGCGCGGCTCTACAACATGACGAACGACGCGGGCGTGCGGGACATGTTGTCTTATCTCATCGCCCGGGACACCATGCACCAGAACCAATGGCTCGCGGCGATCGCGGAGCTCGAGGCCGACGGGCTCGACGCCACCCCGGTGCCCATGAACTTCCCGCAGCAGCTGGAGAAGGGCGACGTGGCCTACCTCTACCTCGACCATTCGGAAGGCAACGAGGCGCAGGCCGGCCGCTGGGCCAAGGGGTCGGCGCCGGACGGGAAGGGCACCTTCGCCTACAACGGCAACCCGCCGCCCTTCGGCGACGACGACGGCTCGCTCGGCCAGGTGGACCCCCGGGTCTACGGGACGCCGGCGCAGCCGGTGCCCCCGGCCGCCGCCGAATAGACAACCACAGGGGCGCCCGGGCGGCGCCCCTGCCTCGAACCTCGGCCGCTGTCCCGCGTTGTGACAACGGTCAAGGTGAGAGCGTGGAGGGTTCGATGGGTGGGTTGGCAGGTGCGGCTCGGGCGGCCCTTGTCGGTGCCATTCCGGCAATCGCTGCCCTCGCCGGTGCCGCCCCGGCGGCGGCGCAGGATTCGCTGCTTGGGATTTACGGTGCCTGGGTGATGGAGGGCGAGGAATGCACGCGCATCTTCGCCAACGAGGGCGGCCGCGTGGTGTTCGGCGCCGAAGGCAAGGGGCCGTTGCCGGCCTTCATCATCAATCCGTCCAGCATCTCCAACAACGAATATCTCTGCCAGGTTCGCGACTACACGGTGCGCCAGGCCGACGTGACCTTCACGGGGCGCTGCGATTTCGGCCGCCGCACCAAGCGGCAGAAATTCGCCATGCGCGAGCTCAACGGACGCTTCCAGATCGAGGTCGACCGCAACTTCGTGCCGGTGAAACGCTGCCCCATCCCCGACCTGAAGGACCTCGCCAGCGTGCGGGCGGAGCGCGAGCGGTTCGAGCGCGAGAACGCCACCGCCCTCGACAAGGCGAAGGGCCTGTGGGCATCGAACCCGGATCTCTGCGCCCGCGCCTTCGTGCCCGACGGCAAGGGCCGCTACGCCATCGCGCCGGCCTTGTCGGCCAACGATATCGCGGTGATCATCAGCCCCAACCGCTTCATCACGAGAGGCTCCACCTGCACCTCGCAGCAGGTGGTCTCGAACCTGCAGACCGGCCGGGAGTACCAAGCCAATTACCTCTGCTCGGCGGAAGGGCGCGAGTTTCCGACCACGGAGCGGATCACCATCGTGGACGCCAACGCCATCGAGCGCGTCCCCGCCTCCCGCAACCCCCAGCCCCAGCGCCTGATCCGCTGCACGCTGCCCGACTGGCAGCAGGCGGTGCAGGAGTAGCCCGCGCCTTTACCCTCGCCACCTGTGTAGGTGCGAGGCATGGCCTTGTGTGTGCCTGGTGCCCTGGTGGGGGCACGGGGCGCATGCAGCCCCGGCAAGCCGGCGGCGTGAGAAACAGGGAGGGAGGGCACCGGACGAGCGGTGCCGCACGCGCCCCGTGCACGATGATC
>DASZAZ010000057.1:0-175726 GCA_035944635.1 Microvirga sp. | reverse complement strand
GAAGAGCGCGGCCAAGGCCGGCGGCTCGGGCAAGCCGAACGCGCTGCAGCAGCCCCTGCAGCCCTCGCCCCAGCTGGCGGCGGTGGTTGGCAACAACCCCATCCCGCGCGGCGAGGTGGTGAGCAAGATGTGGGAATACATCAAGAAGAACAACCTCCAGAACCCGCAGAACAAGCGCGAGATCCTGGCCGACGACAAGCTCGAGCCGATCTTCGGCAAGAAGAAGGTGACCATGTTCGAAATGAACAAGCACCTCGCCGCCCACCTGAAATAGGCACGGCGCCTCAACGCTCAGGCGTTCGACAAAGCCGCTACCCGCGAGCCGGGCGGCGGCTTTTGCATTTCAAGACGCTAGATCACCGTGAGATCCACGGCCCTGAAGCCCAGCGGCGCCAATCGCTCGGCCAAAAGCCGGCGGTGGCAGAGGGCCGGGTCGCGTTCGAAGCAGAGCAGGCAGACGGGCTCTTGGGCGGCAAGGGCGGCGAGTTCGTTGAGGGCCGCGTCGGCGGGCGCGCTGGCGAGGACCTCGTCGCAATAGATGCGCCGCAACGTGTCGGCGTCGCCCGCGCGGGCGGCCTCGCGTCCGGATTTCGGGGTGCCGAGTGCGATGAAGTGGCGGTAGCCGATGCCGTCCGTTTGCAGCCGGTCCCGCAGGACGTTCTTGGAAAAACCCCGCTTGCGGGAGAGTGCCACGGCGCGCATGTCGGCGATGCTGGCAACGCCCGCGCCCTTGAGGGCTGCGACGAACCGATCCGGGTCCGCGCCCTCGTAGCCGATGGTGAAGATGTCCGGCATGGCTTCCCTCCGCCCCAACGGCGGAGGGTTAGCACGAAGCCGCATTCCGCTGCCATGACAACGGAGGGTTGGCACGAACCTGCTTTCCCCGCGCTCCGATGGCGGAGGGTTAGCGCGAAGCTCTGTAGGCTAGTTGGTCTTCTTTTGCTGCTGGCGCTTCTGGGCGCCGTTGCCGTCCTTGCCCTCGGGCTTCGGGGCATTGCGGGCATTGTTGCCGCCGTGGCTCTCGGTCGGCACCGAGGCTGGATCCGTGTTGCCAATCTTGTTGGTGTCGTTCGCCATGGTGGGGTCCTTGCTGGCTTGGGGCTTAACGCTTGTGGTCGTCCGCCGGCTTCGGAGCCGATGGCTCCGTGGCGTCCAGGCCGCGCTGATGGTCGTTTCCCGGAAGTGTACGGTTCGGCGGCATGGAGTCGGCCTTCTGACCGTCCTGCGGCGGCACGCGGCTCGTGCTCAGGCTCGAATTCGCCAGGCCCTCGTCCTTGTCGCCCATGCGCTCCTCCGGTCGTTGACGGGGTGAACCACGGGATGCGCGGAAGGGTTCCGACGGCTGCGCTTGGAACGATCCCCGCTTGGGGCGATCCGTGCCCGTCGGCGATCTCACGGCCGCGCCTGCAGCCGGTGCTCATGGGGCGGATGCGGTGGCTGCGCTTGTGCGGGAGGAGCGGCGGGGCCTAAAGTGCCGCCCGAAACCGGAGCCTGCCTATGTCGCGCATTGCCTATGTCAACGGATCCTTCGTGCCCTTCGAGGACGCGAAAATCCCGATCACGGATCGGGGCTTTCTGTTCGCCGACGGCATCTACGAAGTGAGCGCGGTGTTGAACGGAGCGCTCGTGGACAACGAGGCGCACCTCGCCCGCCTCGACCGTTCCTTGAAGGAAATCGGTATCGCGAACCCCTACACGGCCGCCGAATGGACGCGGCTCGAGGAGGACCTCGTGCGGCGCAACGGCGTGGAGGAGGGGCTCGTCTACATGCAGGTGACTCGCGGCGCCGCCGAACGCGATTTCGCCTTCCCCAAGGACGCGAAGCCCACGGTCGTGATGTTCACCCAAGCGAAGAACATCAGCCGCTCCGCCATGGCCGAGACTGGTGCTGCCGTCATCACGGTGCCGGACCTGCGCTGGAAGCGGCGGGACATCAAGTCCGTGGCCCTTCTCGCCCAGGTGCTCGCCAAGCAGGCCGCGGCCGAGGCCGGTGTGTTCGAGGCCTGGATGGTGGAAGACGGCCACGTCACGGAAGGCGGCTCCTCCACGGCCTTCATCATCACAGGCGACAAGCGCATCGTCACGCGCCCGCTCTCCAACGCGATCCTGCCCGGCATCACGCGCCTTTCCGTGTTGCGTCTCGCCCGCGAGCAGGGGCTCACCTTGGAGGAGCGGCTCTTCACGGTCGAGGAAGCGCTCGCGGCGGACGAAGCCTTCCTGACGAGCGCGTCGAGCTTCGTGATGCCGGTGGTCTCGATCGACGGAAAGCCGGTCGGATCGGGCAAGCCCGGGCCCCTCGTGCGCAAGCTGCGTGCGCTCTACATCGAAGCCGCCACGGCGCCCGCCAAAGCCGCGTGAGACGGATGCGGACGGGTGTGCCCTTGGGTCTGCTCCTCGCGCTGGCCGCGGGCCCAGCCCTGGCGCAGGCCGAGGATTGCTATGGCTTCGACGCACTCGGTCCCGACGTCGCGCTCTCCGTCGCGGCCGTGACGGATGCCGTGCCCCGGGTGAACTTCGTCAAGAACGGCAGCGCGGCGAAGAGCTGCCCGAGTGGAAGGGAGGCCTGCCGCGAGCGCGCCTTTCTCGTGCCGGGTGACATCGTCGTCGTAAGCGGCACGCGTGGGGGCTTTGCCTGCGCGACCTATGTGAACGCCAAGGGCCTTGCCCGCGCGGGCTGGTTGCCCTTGGCGGCGCTGCGCACGGAAGTCGAGCAGCCGCGGGTGCGAATGGCGGATTGGATCGGTACCTGGACGGCGCCCGAGCAGCAGATCACCATTAAGGCCGGACGCGGCGGGCTCCTCGATGTGGAGGGCGAGGCTACCTTCGGGGCCCTCGATCCGGAGCGGGTCAAGCGCGGTGCAATCAACATGGGCGAGGTGAGCGGCAGCGCGAAACCTGAGGGCGCGATCCTCACCTTCGCCATGGGCGACGATGACAAGACGCTCCCCTTCGACAAGGGCGGGGAGTTCGACTGCCGTATCCGGCTGCGCCTCGTCGGCTCGTTTCTCCTCGCGGAGGACAATCAGCGTTGCGGCGGCGCCAACGTGTCGTTTGCCGGCGCCTACCGTCGGAAGAAGTGATCCGGCTCAGATAGCTCGCGCACCGGCGCGTGGTGGAGGGCCGCTCAGACGATCGTGACGCCGCCGTCCACCACCACGACCTGGCCGGTCATGAAGCTCGATGCGTTCGAGGCCAGGAACGCCGCCACGGGCCCGATTTCGTTCGGCTGGCCGATGCGGCGCAGGGGTGTGCCGCGATTGCGCCGTTCCAGGGCCTTGGGATCCTCCCACAGAGCCTTGGCGAAATCGGTCTGCACGAGCCCCGGCGCGATGCAGTTCACGCGCACGTTTCGAGGGCCCCATTCGACCGCGAGGTTGCGGGCGAGCGCGAAATCCGCCGCCTTCGAAATCCCGTAAGCGCCGATCATCTCCGTGCCGCGCAGGCCCGCGATGGACGACACGATCACCACCGAGCCGCCGCCGCGCTCCGCCATGCCGGGGATGACCAGATTGCAGAGCCACAGATTGCCCTTCACGTTGGCGCCCATAATCTTGTCGAAGGCCTCGTCCGTGAGGTCCCCCATGGGCCCATAGACCGGGTTCACGGCGGCATTGCAGACGAGCACGTCCACGGGGCCGAGCTGCTTCGTGGTCTCGGCCACGAGCACTTCGACCTCGTTGCGGCGGGAGATATTGCAGGGGATCACCACCGCCTCGCCGCCGGCTTGCCGGATGCCCTTGGCGACCGGTTCGCAGGCCTCAGCCTTGCGGCTCGACACGACGACCCGGGCGCCGAGCGAGGCGAGCGTTTCGGCGATCGAGCGCCCGATGCCGCGGCTGGAGCCAGTGACGACTGCGACTTTGCCTGTGAGATCGAAGGGAGATGTCACGCGGCGCTCTCTTCCGTCATAGATGTCAGGGCGTTTGAACGAAGACTGCAGGTCACGCGGCGCTCCTGCGGCCCGGGCCAGGGTTCATGTATTTGGAGAGTTCGATCTTCGCGATCGTCTCCCGGTGCACCTCGTCCGGACCGTCCGCGAGGCGCAAGGTCCGCGCATGGGCGTAAGCCATGGCGAGGTGGAAATCCTGGCTCACGCCGGCGCCGCCGCAAACCTGGATAGCGCGGTCGATGACGCGCAGCGCCACGTTCGGGGCCACCACCTTGATCATCGCGATCTCGGCCCGCGCCTGTTTGTTGCCGACCTCGTCCATCATGTGCGCGGCCTGCAACGTGAGGAGCCGGGCCTGGTCGATGTCCATGCGCGATTCCGCGATCCAGTGGCGGTTGACGCCGTGGTCCGCGATGGGCTTGCCGAAGGCGGTGCGGGAGAGGGCACGCCGGCAGAGGGTTTCGAGCGCCCGCTCGGCCACGCCGATCTGGCGCATGCAATGGTGGATGCGGCCTGGGCCGAGGCGGCCTTGCGCGATCTCGAAGCCGCGGCCCTCGCCGAGCAGGATGTTGGAGGCCGGCACGCGCACGTTCTCGAACACCACCTCGGCGTGCCCGTGGGGCGCGTCGTCGTAGCCGAAGACGGTGAGGGGGCGCACGATGGTGATCCCCGGCGTGTCCATGGGCACCAGGATCATGGATTGCTGCTGGTGCTTGGGCGCCGACGGGTCCGTCTTGCCCATCACAATCGCGATCTTGCAGCGCGGATCCATGGCACCCGAGGTCCACCATTTGCGGCCGTTGATCACGTATTCGTCGCCGTCGCGGCGGATCTCGGCCTGGATGTTGGTGGCGTCGCTCGAGGCAACCTCAGGCTCCGTCATGGCGAAGCACGAACGGATCTCGCCCGCGAGCAGGGGCTTCAGCCAGCGCTCCTGGTGCTCCTTGGTCCCGTAGCGGACGAGCACCTCCATATTGCCCGTATCGGGCGCGGAGCAGTTGAAGGCTTCAGGCCCAATGGGCGAGCGGCCCATCACCTCGCAGAGTTGGCCATATTCCGCATTGGTGAGGCCGGCGCCGAGCTCGCTCTCCGGCAGGAACAGGTTCCAGAGGCCTTCGGCCCTCGCCTTGGCTTTCAGTTCCTCCATGACGGGCGGAATGGACCAGCGTGTCGGCGCCTCGTTGAGTTGGCGCTCGAACACGTGTTCGGCAGGATACACATGCTCCTCCATGAACCGGTTGACCCGGCTCTTGAGGTCGGCCGCCTTGGGGCTGAGAGGAAAGGACATCCGGAGTTCCTTTGTCAGGCCGCCATGAGGCCGCCGAGTGCGCCGAGGCGCTCCAGGTGATGGTCAGCGTCGCCGAAGAGCTGGTTGATCATCGTGACGCGCTTGAAATAGTGGCCGACCTTGAACTCCATGGTCATGCCGACGCCGCCATGGAGCTGGATTGCGTTCTGCCCCACGACACGGCCTGAACGGCCGATCTGCACCTTCGTGCCCGACGCCGCGCGGCGGCGCTCGGTTTCATCGTCCACGTCCGACATCATGGTGCCGAACATCGCCATGGAGCGTGCCTGCTCGACTTCCACGAACATGTCCACCGCCGCGTGCTGGAGCGCCTGGAACGAGGCGATGGTGGTGCCGAACTGCTTGCGGGTCTTGAGGTATTCGACCGTGAGCGTGTGCATCTCGGCCATGCATCCGATGGCCTCGGCGGCGAGCGCCGCAAGGGCCTCGTCGACCACGCGCTCCACGAGCGGCAGGGCATTCTCGGCTTCGCCGATCACGCCCTCGGGGCCGACGCGCACGTTGGAGAGCGAGATCTCCGCCGCGCGCTGCCCGTCCTGCGTGGGGTAGCCCCGGCGCGAGACATTGGCGTCGCGGGCATCCACGAGGAAGAGCCCGATGCCGCTGCGGTCCCGGCGGTTGCCGGCGACACGGGCCGTCACGAGAAGCTTGTCGGCGCTGTCCCCGTGAATGACGACGGCCTTTTCGCCGTTGAGCACATAAGCCGCGCCGTCGCGTCTCGCGGTTGTGGCCACGTCGTGCAGGTCGTAGCGCGATTGCCGCTCCGTATGGGCGAAGGCAAGGCGGAGTTCGCCCGCAGCAATCGAGGGGAGAAGCATGCCCTTCTGCTCCTCGCCGGCGCCGCGGCGGAGCAGGCCGCCGCCGAGCACCACGGTGGCGAGGTAGGGCTCCAGCGCCAGGGCGCGCCCGAACGATTCCATGACGATCATGGTTTCGACCGGACCGCCGCCGAAGCCGCCATGCTCCTCCGCGAAGGGCAGGGCTAGGAGGCCGAGTTCGGCATATTGCGCCCACAGATCCCGGCTCCAGCCTTCCTCGGTCTGGCGGTACTTCTTGCGGCTCTCGAAGTCGTAGCGGTCGGCCAGCAGCCGATCCACGCTGTCCTTCAGGAGCCGCTGCTCCTCGGTGAGGTCGAAATCCATGCGTCGTGCCCCTTAAAATGATCTCGGCGTCATGGCCGGGCTTGTCTCGGCCGTGACGCGCTACAATCCCAAGATCGCCTTTGCGATGATGTTTTTCTGGATCTCGTTCGAGCCGCCGTAGATCGAGATCTTGCGCCAGTTGAAATAGGTGGGCGCCACGGAGCCCGCCCATTCCGGACCGATCGGCGGCTCGTTCTGGCCCTCTTCCGGCTCGTCCTGGTAGGGGAGCGCATAGGGGCCGACGACCTCGAGCAGGAGCTCGGTCGTGGCCTGCTGGATCTCGGAGCCCTTGATCTTGAGGATCGAGGAGGCCGGATCGGGCTTGCCGCGCTCGCGGCGGCTCTCGGCCGCAACGACGCGCAGCTGCGTCATCTCCAGCGCCTTCAGCTCCACCTCCACGGCGGCGAGCTTTTCGCGGAAGCGCGGCACCTCGATGAGGGGCACCTCGCCGACCCGCTCCAGCGAGGCGAGCTCGCGCACCCGGCGCAGGCGCTCCTTCGAGACGCCGACGCGGGCGATGCCGACGCGCTCGTTGCCGAGCAGGAACTTGGCATAGTCCCAGCCCTTGTTCTCCTGCCCGACGAGGTTCGCCACCGGCACCCGCACGTCGTCGAAAAACACCTCGTTGACCTCGCGCCCTCCGTCGATGGTCTGGATCGGGCGCACGGTGATGCCGGGGCTCTTCATGTCGATGAGGAGGAAGGAGATGCCCTCCTGCTTCTTCGCCGCCGGGTCTGTCCTGACGAGGCAGAAGATCCAGTCCGCATGCTGGGCGAGCGTCGTCCAGGTTTTCTGACCGTTGACGACGTAGTGGTCGCCGTCGCGCTTCGCGGAGGTCTTGAGGGAGGCGAGGTCGGAGCCGGAGCCGGGCTCGGAGAAGCCCTGGCACCACCAATCGTCGAGATTCGCGATGCGGGGCAGGAAGTGCCGCTTCTGCTCCTCGGAACCGAAGGTGTAGATCACCGGCCCCACCATGTTGTGCCCGAAGGCGAGGAGCTGCGGGGCGGGCGCCTGCTGCATCTCGTCCTGGAAGATGTATTGCTGCACGGGGCTCCACCCGGTGCCGCCGAACTCCACCGGCCAATGGGGTACCGACCAGCCCTTGGCGTTGAGGATACGCGTCCAGCGGACGAGGTCCTCCTTTGAAGCATGATGGCCGAGCACCAGCTTCCCGCGGATCTCCGGCGGCAGGGAGGTGCGGAAGAACTCGCGAACCTCTTCGCGGAAGGCATTTTCTTCGGGCGTGAAGCGCAGATCCATGGGACCGCTCCGTTAGCTGTTGATTTGTTCTATTGCGAATGAGTGCTTGCCAGCGGATTGGCCTCGTCGCCCAAGCGGTGGCGTGAAGCGCAGATCCATGACCCGCTCCCTTAAGCGTTGATTTCGAAAAGACCGGCCGCACCCATGCCGCCGCCGACGCACATGGTCACGACAACGCGCTTGGCCCCGCGCCGCTTGCCCTCGACAAGCGCGTGGCCCGAAAGCCGTGCGCCCGACATGCCGTAGGGGTGGCCGAGCGCGATGGCGCCGCCGTTCACGTTGAGCTTCTCGGGGTCGATGCCAAGCCGGTCGCGGCAATAGAGCACCTGCACCGCGAAGGCCTCGTTCAATTCCCACAAATCGATATCGTCGACGGTGAGGCCGTGACGTTCCAGCAGGCGCGGCACGGCGAAGACCGGGCCGATGCCCATCTCGTCCGGTTCGCACCCCGCCACCGCAAAGCCGCGGAAGATGCCCAGCGGCTGCAGGCCCTTCTTCTCGGCAAGCCGCGCATCCATGACGACGCAGGCCGAAGCGCCGTCGGAGAGCTGGCTCGCATTGCCAGCCGTGATCGTCTTGCCCTCGCCGCGCACGGCCTTGAGGCCGGCAAGGCCCTCAGCGGTGGTGTCGGGCCGCGGGCCTTCGTCCTGCGCGAGGGTGACGTCCTTGTGGGAGACCTCGCCCGTGACCTTGTCGACCACGGCCATGCGCGTGGTGATGGGGGCGATCTCGGCGTCGAAGCGGCGGGCCTGCTGGGCGGCGGCCGTGCGGCGCTGGCTCTCAAGCCCGTAGGCGTCCTGCGCCTCGCGGCCGATTCCGTAGCGCGCCGCCACCACCTCGGCGGTGTCGATCATCGGCATGTACATCTCGGGCCGCTGGGCGAGGAGCACGTCGTCGAGAGCCCGGAATTTGTTGCGGTGATCGTTCTGGACGAGCGAGATCGACTCGAGGCCACCGGCAACCGCGCAGGGCACGCCGTCGTACATGATGGCGCGGGCCGCGAGCGCGATGGATTGCAGCCCCGAGGAGCATTGGCGGTCGATGGTGGTGCCCGCGACCGTCACCGGCAGGCCCGCGCGGATCGCCGCCTGGCGGGCGACGTTGAGGCCCGTCGCCCCCTCCTGCATGGCGCAGCCCATGACCACGTCCTCGACCTCGCCGGGCTCGATGCCGGCCCGCTCCACGGCCGCCTTGATGGCGTGGCCCGCGAGCGCGGCCCCGTGGGTGTCGTTGAGGGCGCCGCGATAGGCCTTGCCGACGGGCGTGCGGGCGGTGGAGACGATGACGGCTTCTGTCATGACATGTCCTATCTCAAGCGCTCAGGCGCGCGGATTGGTGCTTGCGGCGCTCTTCCTCGCGCAACTCCACCTTGGAGAGCTTGCCCACGGGAGTGCGAGGGAGGGCATCGCGGATTTCGAGAGCGGCTGGCATCTCGTGCCGCCCGAGCTTGTCGGCCAAGAAGGCTTTGAGTTCGTCGAGGGAGAAGGCCTGCGCACCCTGGCGGATCTTCACGAAGGCCTTGGCGGCCTCGCCGCGATACTCGTCCGGAATGCCGAGCACCACGCATTCGTCTACGGCCGGGTGCTCGTAGATCGCCTGCTCGATCATCTGCGGATAGACGTTGAAGCCGCCCGAGATGATCATGTCCTTCTTGCGGTCCACGATGAAGAAGTAGCCGTCCTCGTCCATGAACCCGATATCGCCGGTGAGAAACCAGTCGCCAACGAAAGACGAAGCGCTCTCCTGGGGGCGGTTCCAGTAGCCCTTGGTGACGTTGAGGCCGCGCACCCGCAGTTCGCCCACTTGGCCAGGGTCCAACACGCGCGTCGGGTCATCGAGCGACACGACATCGAGCTCCACACCCGGCAGCGGCAAGCCGATGGAGCCGGGCTTTGGCGGGCCGCTCTTCGGGATATTGGTGCCTGCCGGCGAGGTTTCGGTCATGCCCCAGCCGCCCCCGAGGCGCTGACCCGTGAGGCGCTCGAAGCGCTGCGCGACCTCGACCGGGAGCGGCGCACCGCCGGAGCTGCACAGCGCGAGGGAGGAGAAGTCGCGGGTCTCGACGCCCGGATGGTTCGCGATGGCTATCCACATGGTGGGCACGCCCGGAAAGCCCGTGGCGCGCTTCCCCTCGATATCGCGCAGGGTCGATTCCACGTCGAAGCGTAGGCGCAGGAGGATCTCGGCGCCGCTGCGCAGGCAGCGCAGGAGGATCGTGGTGAGCGCGTAGATGTGGAAGAGCGGGAGAACGCAGATCACGCGGTCCTCGCCCGCCGTCTTGGTCATGCCCTGGCCCGCAAACCAGATGTCGTAGCTATCGACCGCCGCCGTAAGGTTGCCATGCGTGAGGATCGCGCCCTTGGGCAAACCGGTGGTGCCGCCCGTGTATTGCAGCAGGGCGATGTCGTCAGGCGTCACTGCGGGCCAGGCTGCTGGCGGTTGGGCCCCGTTCACGAAGGCCGCGAAGGTCGTGACCTCCGGACGGTCGGGGATCGGGCTTGTCGGGGCCGGGGAGGGACCCCAGACCTCGTCCTCGCCGACGATCACCCGGTCCACGAGCCCCATGTCGAGGAGCTTGAGGGCCATCGGCAGCATGTGGCCGATATTCGTGGTGACGAGAACGCGGGCGCCGGAATCCTTGAGCTTGTGAGCCAGTTCCCGCTCCGCATCGATGGGGCTCAGATGCGCGAGGCGCACGCCGGCCTTCGCCCCGCCGAAGAAGGCGAAGGGGTGGTAGGGCGTGTTCGGCAGATAAAGCGCAAGCGCCGTCCCCGGACCCATGCCGTCCCGCATCAGCGCCGCGCCGAAGCGGTTCACCTCGCGACCCAACACCTCGAACGTGATGGTCCGCTCGCGAAACTCGATCGCCGTGCGGGGACCGTGGGCCACCACCGCCTCGTCGATCAGCGCCGGCAGGGTCGAGCGCGTGATCGGGGCATCCCACCGAACGCCCGGCGGGTAGGAGCGCTCCCAGGGATGCGGGCGCGGCATCAGGCGGCTGCCTCGCTCGCGAGGCCGAGGGATGCGAAGCCCTGGCCCGAGGCCGCAAGGCGGTTGAGGAGTGTCGCCGGCTCCAGCCCCGGATCGCCTGCGCGCTCCGCGTAGAAGGCGAGCCGGTCGCGGATGTGGGCGAGGCCGACCTGATCGGCGTAGTGCATCGGTCCGCCGCGCCAGACCGGCCAGCCGTAGCCATAGACCCACACCACGTCGATATCGCTCGGGCGCAGCGCGATGCCCTCTTCGAGGATGCGGGCGCCCTCGTTGATCATCGGGTAGATCATCCGCTCGATGATCTCCTGCTTGTCGATCTTGCGCGGGGTGATGCCCATGCGCTGTTGCGCCTCGGCGATGAGGCGCTCGACCTCCGGATCCGGGACCGGCGTGCGCGAGCCGGCCTCGTAGCGGTAATAGCCCGCGCTGGTCTTCTGACCGAAGCGGCCCGCTTCGCAGAGCGCATCGCTCACGGGCGCCTTGTCGCCGCGATGCTGGCGGATGCGCCAGCCCACATCGAGGCCGGCAAGATCGCCCATGGCGTAGGGGCCCATGGGAAAGCCGAACTCGACGACCGCAGCGTCCACGTCCTGGGGCAGCGCGCCTTCGAGGAGCAGGCGCTCGGCCTCCTTGGTGCGCTTGTGGAGCATGCGGTTGCCCACGAAGCCGTCGCACACGCCCACCACCGCCGGCACCTTGCCCATGCGCCGGCCGATGGCGATGGCGGTCTGCAGCGCATCGAACGAGGTGGCTTTCGCCCGCACGATCTCGAGCAGCTTCATCACATTGGCGGGGCTGAAGAAGTGCATGCCGAGCACGTCGCCTGGCCGCTTCGTCGCGGAGGCGATCTCGTCCACATCGAGGGTGGAGGTGTTGGAGGCCAGCACCGCACCCGGCTTTGCGACCCGGTCCAAGGTCCCGAAGATCTGCTTCTTGAGGTCCATGTTCTCGAACACGGCCTCGATGACGAGGTCCGCATCCGCCGCGGCCTCCAGTCCGATCCGGCCCTGAATCAACCCGATGCGGCGCTCCACGTCCTCATTCGACATGCCGCCCCGGGCAGCGGTCGCGCGGTAGTTCTTCTCGATGATGGAGAGGCCGCGCTTCAGGGCGTCCTCGTTGGTTTCGATGAGCGTCACGGGCACGCCGGCATTGGCGAGCGACATGGCAATGCCGCCGCCCATGGTGCCGGCGCCGATCACCGCGGCGCGGTTGACGGGCCGCTCCTTAGTGCCCTTCGGCATGTCGGGGAGCTTCGCGGCCTCGCGCTCGGCGAAAAACACATGGCGCTGCGCCTTCGACTGCTCGCCCGCCACGAGTTCCATGAAGAGCTCGCGTTCGCGGGCGAGGCCCTGATCGACGGGGGTGTCCAGGGTCAGCCGCACGGCTTCGACGCAGGCATGAGGAGCCTTGAGGCCACGGGCCTTTTTAGTGAGGTCCGCAGCGGCCTTGTCGAACGCAGTGCGATCCACCTGTGCGAGCCTGTCGTTGCGGTCGCGTAGACGAGGCAGGGGGCGGGTGCCGGCAATGCGGCGAGCGAAGGCAACGGCGTCGGTAACCAGATCGCCCTCTGCGATGGCATCGACGAGGCCTTCGCGATGGGCCTCCGCGGCACCGATGGGATCGCCCGAGACGATCATGCGCAGGGCCTTTTCGGCGCCCACCGCGCGGGGCAGGCGCTGCGTGCCGCCGGCGCCCGGGAGGATACCGAGTTTCACCTCCGGGAGCCCGAGCTTCGCGGAAGCCACCGCCACCCGGTAATGGCAGCCGAGCGCGAGTTCGAGGCCGCCGCCGAGTGCGGTGCCGTGAATCGCGGCCACCACGGGCTTCGAAAGGCCTTCGACCAGCGCGATCACATCATGCAGGCCGGGAGGCACCGGCGGCTTGCCGAATTCGGTGATGTCGGCTCCGGCGAAGAAGGTGCGTCCGCGGCAGACGAGGACGACGGCCTCGACGCCGCTATCGGCCTCCGCCGCCTTCACGGCATCCGCCACGCCTGCGCGCACGGCTTGCTTGAGGGCGTTCACGGGCGGGCTGTCGACGGCAACAATGGCAATCGCGCCGTCGCGCTGGAGATCGACGAGAGCGTTCACAGGCTTCCTCCCAGGGGCGGCGTCAAGCGCGCCGCTTCGTTCGTTCATAGCCGACAAGGCGTACCTCATCGAGCACGCGTTGCAGGGTGGTGTTGAAGGCCTCGGGCGCCTCGTACTGCACCCAATGGCCCGCATCCGGAATGATCGCGAAAGGCGCGCCGGAGCGCCAGCCCCGGATCAGTGCCCGGCGCTCGTGGAGGTAGGGCGCCGCAATCGAGTCATGCTCGCCCCAGATGCCGGCCAGCATGGCGTCGGTGCGGTTCAGGGCGTCGGTCAGCAGTTCGCTGCGCGCGATGGGCCGCGGATCGACGCGGGCCCGGCTGGCGTTGTGGTCCTGGAACTCCAGGGCGAGCGCGTCGATACGCTCCGCGTTCCAGAGCATCAGCACCCGCAGATTGGTGCGGTGCGCCTCCGCGCGCTCAGCCGGCGGCAGGCCGCGCCATTTCACCAGATTGAGCGCGTTCCGCCGCGCCTTGAGGCCCACGGCACCGACGAGCACGAGCGTTTCGACGGGGCTGTCCGGCCGTCCTGCCAGCAGCCCGCCGATGACCCCGCCAAAGGAGAATCCCGCGACCGCGACGCGCTCGCCCGGCGCGACGACCCGCAACCCGTCGGCCAACGCGGTTGCGAGGCCTGGCCCCGTAGGCTCGGGGAGGGCATCCGATTCGCCGAAGCCCGGCATATCGGGGACGATAACCCGGTGGGTGAGAGCGAGGGCCTCGATATTGCGGATCCAATGGGTCCACGAGCCGTGGCCGCCGTGAAGGAGGAGAAGTGTGGGCCCTTGGCCCCACGTGCGCCATGCCATCTCGCCGCCAGGATGGCGCGTGCGGATGTGCTCGGCCGAGCGGTCGAGCTCAACGAAAACCGCCGCGGCGGGTGCGACGGCCGGTCCGTTCCTACCCGAGGGCAAGGGCGTCTCCCAAGGTGAGTTTCGCACTGCGAAACTTCGTTCTGCAAATTGACTGGGACGCTAGAAAGTGCTCGACTGCTTGTCAACGCGCAACAATGCGCAACCGGGAGCGTTCGCGAGCCTGGATCAACGAGCCTCCTGCAACGACAGGAGGCCGTGAGGGATGAGACGTTTGGGAGGTGGCGCGCGTGCAGCCAGCGCCGAGCACGAAGCCTGACGCAGCGGCCGGAGGCGACCGCCAGTTCGTGACCGCGCTGGCGCGCGGCCTCGAGGTTCTGCGCGCCTTCAAGCCCCATGACGGGCTGCTCGGCAATCAGGAAATCGCGCAGCGCACGGGCCTACCGAAGCCCACCGTTTCGCGCCTGACCCATACGCTCACCAAGCTCGGCTACCTCACGCATATCGACCGGTTCGGAAAGTACCAACTCGCGCCGGGTGCCCTGTCGATCGGCTATGCGGCTCTCGCCAATCTCGGCATCCGCGAGATCGCCCGCCCCCATATGCAGGCCTTGGCCGACGAGGCGCGGGCCGCGGTTGCGATCGGCGGGCGCGACCGCCTGAGCATGATCTACTTGGCGCAATGCCGGAGCCCTGCGGCGATCACGGTGCGCCTGGATGTGGGATCCCGCATCCCGATGGCGACGACGGCCATGGGGCGGGCTTACCTCGGCGCGCTGTCCGAGAACGAGCGGCTTTCGGTGTTCGATGCCCTGGAGCCCCGGTTCGGTGCGCAATGGCCCGCGGTCCGGGATGGGATCCTGCGTGCGAGCGAGGACATCGCGAAGCGCGGCTTCACGGTGTCGGCCGGCGAGTGGCAGCCCGACGTCTATGCTGTGGGTGCGCCGCTGATCGCAGCGGACGGTTCGGGCGTCTTCGCGTTCAATTGCGGTGCTCCGGCCTTCGGGCTCACCCAGGATCGCCTGGAGCGGGACCTCGGTCCGCGGCTGGTGGCGCTGGTGCAGAATGTGGAAGCCGTTTTGAATGGAAGCCGCCCGGGATCACCGGGGGCGCGCAACGACGACGGAGGAGGGCAGCGGCGTGCGGGAAACGACGACATCGGCAGTGGTGAGGCGAGACGCTCGCGCCTGCGCGCCCTCGTGCGGCGACGTTGAGCGGGCCTGAGACGATGCTAGCTCCAAGCTCCTCCAACCCGGTCGCTCCCCTCCTCTCGGTGCGGGACGTGGCCGTGCGCTTCGGCGGTATCGTCGCGCTCGATGGCGTCTCCTTCGATTTGCCGGCCGGCCAGATTCTCGGTCTCATCGGCCCGAACGGCGCCGGCAAAACGACCCTCTTCAACTGCCTCAGCCGGCTCTACACCCCGTCCGGCGGCGACATCCTGTTCGAGGGCCAGAGCATCCTCTCTCGTGCCTCGCACCGCATTGCCGAGATCGGCATCGGGCGGACCTTCCAGAATGTGGCGCTGTTCCCGAAGTTGTCCGTTATCGATAACGTGATGATTGGCGCACATTCGCGCAGCCGCAGCGATTTCGTGAGCGACTCCCTCCGGCTGCCATGGGTGCGTCGGGGTGAGGGCGCGCTCGAAGCGAAGGCCCGGGAACTGATCGCGTATCTTGACCTCGACGCCGTGGCCCACCTCCCGGTGGCGGGTCTGCCCTTTGGCACGCAAAAGCGGGTGGAACTCGCCCGAGCGCTGGCGAGCGATCCGAAGCTTCTGCTCCTCGACGAGCCCGCGGGCGGCCTCAACCACGACGAGGTGCACGAACTGGGCAACCTCATTCGGCAGATCCGTAACGAGCGGAACGTGACCGTGCTCCTCGTCGAGCACCACATGAGCCTCGTGATGTCGGTCTCCGATACGGTTGTTGCCCTGAATTTCGGACGCAAGATCGGTGAGGGCCCACCGACTGTGGTGCAGAAGAACGCCGACGTGATCCGCGCCTATCTTGGAGAGGCCGCCGCATGATGTTCCAGGTTCTCGGCTTGGCCGGTCATGGCGGCCTGGGAGGGGGGCCATGACCACTCTCCTCGATGTGCGCGGCCTGCGCGCAGGTTACGGCCCGATCCAGGTCTTGCACGGGCTCGACTTTTCCCTGGACGAAGGCGGCGTGACGACTCTGCTAGGCGCCAATGGCGCCGGCAAGACTACGACGCTGCGCGCGCTGTGCGGCATGATCCGCACGGCCGGCGATGTGATGTTCGCGGGTCAGCGCATCACCGGCCGCTCCACGGAGGACGTGGTGCGGCTCGGCATCGCGCACGTGCCGCAGGGGCGGGGCACCTTCACCCGGCTTACGGTGGAGGAGAACCTGCAGCTTGGAGCGGTGACTCGGGGCGACCGGCCCGGGATCGCCGCCGATATCGAGCGCATCTACGGCTATTTCCCGATCCTCAAGAAGCGGCGCCTGCAGCAGGCCGGCACGCTCTCGGGCGGCGAGCAGCAGATGCTGGCGGTGGGCCGCGCCCTCATGCTGCGGCCGCGGCTCATGCTCCTCGACGAGCCCTCCTTCGGCCTTGCGCCGCTCATCGTGCGCGAGCTCTTCGACATCCTCTCGACGGTGAATCGGGATGAGGGCGTAAGCATGCTCATCGTCGAGCAGAACGCGGCCCTGGCACTTGGCATCGCCGACCAGGCCTATCTGCTCGAAACCGGCCGCATCGTCATGTCAGGTACCGCCGCGGCCATCCGTGAGGATGAAACGGTGCGGCGCTCCTATCTTGGATACTAGGGGATACCCGTGGAACTCTTCGTCCAACAGGTTCTGGCGGGCCTCGCCACTGGCGGTATCTATGCCTGCGTCGCGCTGGCCGTGGTGATGATCTACCAGGCCATCGATCATTTGAACTTCGCGCAGGGCGAGATGGCGATGTTCTCGACCTTCATCGCCTGGCAGCTCCTGCAATGGGGTGTGCCCTACTGGGCCGCCTTCGTGCTCACGATCGGGATCTCGTTTGTGGCGGGCGCGCTGATCGAGCGCATCGTGTTCAAGCCGATCCAGAACGCGCCGGTTTTGAGCCACGTGGTGGTGTTCATCGCGCTCTTCGCGATCCTCAACAGCCTTGCCGGCTTCATCTGGGACTTCTCGATCAAGGAGTTCCCGACCCCCTTCGGCTCCTCTCCGCTCTTGGGCTCGGGGCTGATTTCTTCGCATCAGGCCGGCATGATCGCCGTGACGCTCCTCGTCCTACTCTTCCTTTACGTGTTCTTCCGCTACACCCGCGTGGGCCTCGCCATGCGGGCCGCGGCCGGCAATCCGGAGTCGGCGCGCCTCGTCGGCATACGGGTCGGCTGGATGGTGGCCTTGGGCTGGGGCATGGCGGCGGCCATCGGCGCGATCGCCGGCATGCTGATCGCCCCCGTCGTGTTCCTCGAGCCCAACATGATGCTCTCGATCCTCCTCTACGGCTTCGCGGGTGCCGTCCTTGGGGGCCTCACGAGCCCGGGAGGAGCGGTGATCGGCGGCTTCAGCCTCGGCGTGCTCGAGAACCTCGCCGGCACCTACATCCCGGTTGTGGGCTCGGAGCTGAAGCACCCCATCGCTCTCGTGGTCATCGTCGCGGTGCTCGTCCTCAAGCCCGGCGGCCTCTTCGGTCGTGTCGCGGTGCAGCGGGTTTGACCATGCGGCGCGCCTCCTTCACTCCCACACGCGGACGCTAGCTCATGTCGGTTCAGGACGACGTCATCGCCCATCCGCCGATCGCGGCTCCGGTTCCCGCTCGCCGACGCAAGGTCGGCGTCGGCGCCAGCGCGCTGACCTGGGGGATCCCGCTGCTTGCAGCCGCCCTCATCCTGCCCTTCCTGGTCAAGAACTTCCTGATCTTCCAAGTGACGCTCGTGATGGTCTACGCCATCGCGATCATGGGCCTGAACCTGCTCACGGGATTCAATGGGCAGTTCTCCCTCGGCCACTCGGCTTTCTACGCGATCGGGGCCTATACGGCGGCGATTCTCATGGAAATGGGGGGCGTGCCCTATGCTCTGACCCTGCCGGTGGCGGGGCTCGTCTGTTTTCTGGCAGGCTTCCTCTTCGGTCTGCCGGCCCTGCGCCTCGAGGGCCTTTATCTGGCCCTCGCGACCTTCGCTCTGGCAGTCGCGACTCCGCAACTCCTGAAGTTCTCGCCCTTCGAGCATTGGACCGGCGGCGTGCAGGGCATCGTGGTGATCAAGCCCGATGCCCCCTTCGGCCTGCCTCTGAGCCAGGATCAATGGCTCTACTTCTTCACCCTGGCAGTAGGAACGGTGCTGTTTTGGACCGCGCGCAACCTCGTGCGCAGCCGGACGGGCCGCGCCATGATGGCAATCCGCGACAACCCCATTGCGGCGCGCTCCATGGGTGTCAACACTGCGCTCTACAAGTCGCTCACCTTCGGGGTGAGCGCCCTCTACACCGGCATTGCCGGCGCGCTCGGTGCCATCGTGGTGCAGTTCGTCGCACCGGATAGCTTCACGTTCGCCCTCTCGATCGGACTGCTCGTCGGGCTCGTGGTCGGCGGCGTCGGCTGGTTGCCCGGCGCCCTCTTCGGCGGCGCCTTCGTGCTCTTCGTCCCCAACATCGCCGAGCACGTCTCGAAGGGGCTTTCAGGCGCCGTTTACGGCCTGATCCTGATCTTGCTGATCTACCTGATGCCCTCGGGCGTCGCGGGCTTCGTCCGCGCCGCCGCGGGATACCTGAACGGCGCACGAAAGCGTCGCGTGACCTGAGAAGAAGGAGAGGAAACGATGCTCTTGAAATCCATGCTGCGGGCCACTGCCGCTGCTGTCGGGCTCATGGCGTTGGCTGCGACGCCTGCCCTTGCCCAGAAGAAGTACGATCCCGGCGCGAGCGACACCGAGATCAAGATCGGCAACATCATGCCCTACAGCGGCCCGGCCTCGGCCTACGCGCTGATCGCCAAGACGCAGGCAGCCTACTTCAAGAAGGTGAACGACGAGGGCGGCATCAACGGCCGCAAGATCAACTTCATCTCCTACGACGACGGTTACAGCCCGCCGAAAGCAGTCGAGCAGGCCCGCAAGCTCGTGGAAAGTGACGAGGTGCTCCTGGTTTTCCAGCCTCTCGGTACGCCGTCGAACACCGCCATCCAGCGCTACATGAACGGCAAGAAGGTGCCGCAGCTCTTCGTGGCGACCGGCGCGACCCAGTTCGGCGACGACCCCAAGAAGTCGCCCTGGACCATGGGCTGGCAGCCGAACTACCAAAGCGAGGGCCGGATCTACGCCAAGTACATCCTGGACACTAAGCCTGACGGTAAGATTGCGGTGCTGTTCCAGAACGACGATTACGGCAAGGATCTCATGAAGGGCCTGAAGGACGGGCTCGGCGAGAAGGCCAAAACCATGATCGTGGCCGAGGCGCCTTACGAGGTGTCCGAGCCTACCGTCGACTCGCAGATGGTGAAGCTGAAGGCTTCCGGTGCCGACGTGTTCGTCAACATCGGCACGCCGAAGTTTGCGGCTCAGGCCATCCGTAAGGCGAACGAGCTCGGCTGGCAGCCGGTCCACATCGTCAACAACGTGTCGAGCTCGGTTGGCTCGGTGCTGAAGCCCGCTGGTTTCGAGGCTGCTAAAGGCGTGCTGTCGACCGCCTACCATAAGGATCCCACCGACCCGACCTGGAAAGACGACGCGGGCATGAAGGAGTGGAGTGCCTTCATGGACAAGTATTTCCCGGACGGCGACCGCACGAGCAGCTTCACGGTCTATGGCTACACCGTCGCTCGCACCCTTGAGCAGGTTCTCAAGCAGGCCGGCGACGATCTCACCCGTGAGAACGTCATGAAGCAGGCCGCGAATCTGAAGAATGCGACGGTCCCGACACTCCTGCCGGGCGTCACCATGAACACCAGCCCGACCGACTTCTTCCCGATCGAGCAAATGCAGATGATGCGCTTCAACGGCGAGCGCTGGGAACTGTTCGGCCCGGTGATCGCGGGCGAGATCGGCGGCTAACGCGCCGGTCCATCCCTCCCACGTACAAAGATCCCGCTCGGCATGCCGAGCGGGGTTTTTCATTGAGCTTTGAAAGTCTTACGGACGAGCCGGGGTCGTCGTACCGCCCGGAGCCGTGGTCGAAGCCGGCGGCGGGGTGGTGGGGTTCGACGGGGGAGCGGACGTTGTGGTGGACGAGCCGCCGGCACCGGTGTTGTTGGTGCTGCCGGTCTGGTTGGCGTTGTCGCTGCAGGCCGCGAGGCCGAGAACGGCAACGACCGGGATGAGCATGCGGATACGCATTAGGCATCTCCTGGGTTAGTGGATGCCCGGTCAACGATCCAAGCGGCGCGAAGGTTCACCGCAAATTTTTGCTGCATGGCACCTATGCGGCCAAGCTGCAGCGCTCAGGCAGCCCGCCCGGTGAGGCTCAACGAAGGGCGCAACGCCAGGGCTTCCTCGTATTCCTGGGCCAAACGGCCGCAAAGCTCGGCGGTGTATGGCACATCGGCGATGCTGCCCGTGCCCTGGCCTGCGGACCACACGTTCTTCCAGGCCTTGCGCTCATGCCCCATGTCGAGCTTGGCGCCTGTCGGCAGGTTGTCGGGGTCGAGGCCCGCAGCGGCGATGGAAGGGCGCAGGAAGTTGGCATTGATGCCGCTGATCGCCGGCGTATAGACCACGTCCTTGGCCGAGGAGGAAAGGAGCATCGTCTTGTATTCCTCCTGCGCCATGCTCTCCCGCGTCGCGATAAAGCGCGTGCCGAGATAGGCAAGATCGGCGCCGAGAAGCCGCGCCGCCGCGATCTCGCGCCCATGCGAGATGGAGCCTGAGAGGGCGATCATCTTGTCCGTGAGGGCGCGCAGTTCCGCCACGAAGGCGAAGGGCGAGAGGGTGCCGGCATGGCCACCGGCGCCGGCTGCAACCGCAATGATGCCGTCCACACCCGCCTGCAGCGCCTTTTCGGCATGGCGCAGGTTGATCACGTCGTGGAGCACGATACCGCCGTAGGAATGCACCGCATCGACGAGGTCGCTCACGGCGCCAAGGGACGTGATCACAAGGGGAACCCGGTGCTTCACTGTAAGGGCCAAGTCGTCCTGCAGACGGGCGTTGGTGCGGTGCACGATGAGATTGACGCCAAACGGGGCCGGGACCCGACCGGATTCGCGCTCCGCCCGCTCCAAGCGGGCCTTGATCTCCGTGAGCCACGCCTCATAGCCCTCGCTCGAACGCTGGTTGAGCGCGGGAAAGGTGCCGACGACGCCGGACCGGCAGGCTTCCACGACGAGATCGGGGCCGGAGACGAGGAACATCGGTGCCGCAATGGCGGGGACGGTGAGGCGGCCCTCGAAGGAGGCGGGCAGGGGCATGGGGCACTCTCGGGTTGGCGTCTCGTGCATTGACGCGAGCGCGTCGCTTAGGCCACTTGTCGGCTACGCCTCAAGGGCGGTCAACCGGCCGCTTCCCCGCACCGCTTACCGTCAGGACGCCAGATGAAAGCCCTGGTCTGCCCCGCCTATGGCCCCCTCGAGAACCTGCATGTGGGCGAACTGCCCGACCCCACGCCAGGGGCGGGCGAGGTTCTGATCGAGGTGCGCGCGGCGGGCGTGAATTTCCCGGACGTGCTGATCGTCCAGGGCAAATACCAGTTCAAGCCCGAGCCGCCCTTCGCGCCGGGGGGCGAGGTCGCGGGCGTCGTGCGGGCGGTGGGCCCCGGGGTCGAGCGCTTCAAGGCGGGCGACCGGGTGCTCGCGACGATGATCTCCGGGGGCTATGCGGAGCTTGCGGTCGCCAAGGAGCGTCAGGTGCTGCGCCTGCCCGAGGGCCTCGGGGACGAGGTGGCTTCCGCCTTCGCGCTCACCTATGGGACCTCGTACCATGCGCTGAAAGACCGGGCGGCGCTGAAACCCGGTGAAACCCTGCTGGTGCTAGGGGCCGCCGGCGGCGTCGGCCTCGCGGCGGTCGAACTCGGGGCGGTGATGGGCGCGCGGGTGATCGCGGCAGCGTCGAGCGACGACAAGCTCGCCATGACGCAGGAGCATGGGGCCCACGAGACGATCAACTACGCGACCGAGGATCTGCGGGCGCGGATCAAGGATCTCACGGGGGGTAAGGGCGTCGACGTGATCTACGATCCCGTCGGCGGCGGCATGGCCGAGACGGCGCTCCGCTCCATCGCCTGGGAGGGACGCTTTCTCGTGGTCGGATTTGCCGCGGGCGAGATCCCGAAGCTGCCCCTCAACCTCGTGCTCCTGAAAGGGTGCCAGATGGTCGGCGTGTTCTGGGGCTCGTTCGCCGAGCGCGAGCCCCAGCGCAACGAGGCGAATCTGGAGGAGATGGTGGCCTGGTACCGCGAGGGCCGCATCCGGCCCCATATCGACGGTACCTATCCCCTCGAGCAGTCCATCGACGCGCTCCGCCGCATCGCGGCGCGGCAGGTGCGCGGCAAGCTCGTGATCACGATGCCCAACGCGGGCTAAACCCGCAGAACCAGCTTCGCCTGGTTCTCGCCGGAATAGAGCATGTTGAGGGTCTCGGGGTATGCGTCGATGCCACCCTCGCGCACGTCTTCGGCCAGGGTCAGGGCGCCTTCCGCGTGCCACTGCGCCAGGGTTTGCACCGCCTCCATGAAGGCGGCCGGTCCGAAATCGCTCACGATAAAGCCCTGCACCTTCAGGCGGTTGAGCAGGATCGAGGCGCTGGCGCGGGCGTCGTAGCCGCCGGCCGAGGGGTCGGCGTCGTTGTAGCGGGCGATGAGGCCGCATACCGCCACGCGGCCGAAGGTACGCATGCGGTGCATGACGGCGTTGCCGACCGGACCGCCCACATTTTCGAAATAGAGGTCGACCCCGTCCGGCACCGCCTCGCGCAGGCGGCGGGAGAGGTCACCGGCCTTGTAGTCGACGGCCTCGTCGAAGCCGTACATCTCCTTGAGCCGGCTTGTCTTTTCCGGCCCGCCCGCAATCCCGACCACCCGGCAGCCGAAGCGCTTGCCGATCTGGCCCACGATGGAGCCCACCGCTCCGGCGGCCCCCGACACCACGAGGGTCTGGCCCTCCTTGGGCTCCAGGATCCGGGTGGTGCCGAGATAGGCCGTGGCGCCCGGCATGCCGAGGCCGCCGATCCAGCGTTGCAGGGGCGCGAGCCCCGTATCCACCGGCATGACGCCGCGTCCGTCGCTCAGGGCGTAGCGCTGGACGCCGAACATGCCGATCACCGCCTGGCCATCGGCAAATTTCGGGTTGCGCGAGGCCTCGACGACCCCCGCCGCATAGGCGCGCATGGGGCTGCCGAGGGGGATTGGGGGCACATAGACCGGGTTCTCGTTCATCCAGCCCCGCATGGCGGGGTCCAGCGAGATGAAATGCACCCGCACCCGGAACTGCCCCTCGCCGGGCTCGGGGATCGGCCCGTCCTCGAAAGTGAAGTTCTCGCGCCCCGCGGAGCCCGTCGGACGGGAGGTGAGGCATGCAATACGGTTATGGCTGGGCATGTTCGAATCCTAGGAGTCGTGTTCAACCAAACCACAGGGATCGCGTCCGGCCAATCGCGTCCCGCGCATGAGCGCTGCTGAAGAAGCACGGGAATTCGCGCGCCGCCCGCCTGGACAGGGGATTGCGGCGCTGTAACGTCCGTCGCATGACGTTGAACACGATCGAATGACATTGAACGCTGTGGCCCTCGGGCAGGTCCCGAACCCGAACACCGTCCCGCTCGACGCCCTGCGGGCGCGCATCGGCGAGACCATCGGCACCTCGTCCTGGCGCGAGGTCGCGCAGGAGCGGGTCGACCGTTTCGCCGAGGTCACGGACGACCACCAGTTCATCCACATCGATCCCGAGCGCGCCCACCGCGAGACGCCGTTCGGCGGCTCCATCGCGCACGGGTTCCTGACGCTCTCGCTGCTCTCCACCATGGCCTACGAGACGCTTCCCACGGTCGAGGGCCGCGCGCTCGGGATCAATTACGGTTTCGACCGGGTGCGTTTCCTGGCGCCCGTGCGCGCCGGCAAGCGCGTGCGGGCCCATTTCACGCTGGCCGATGTCACGGAACGGGAGGCCAAGCAGGTGCTCCTTCGCTACACGGTCACCGTCGAGATCGAGGGCGAGGCGAAGCCGGCGCTGGCCGCCGAATGGCTCACCCTCACGGTGCTGGCATGACCGGGTCCAAGCGCTTCGACGGCGCTGCCGTTCTGGTCACCGGCGCGGGCCGCGGCCTGGGGGCGCTCGCGGCGCGGCGCTTCGCGGACGAGGGCGCCGATCTCGTTCTCTGTGATCGCGACGGCGCGACGCTCAAGGAGACCGCGGAGGCGCTCCGCCGTGATGGCGCGCGCGTCGAGACGCTCGCCGCCGATGTGAGCCAGGAGAGCGCCGCGCAGGCTCTCGTGGAGCGCGCGGTGCAGACGTTCGGGCGGCTCGATGTGGCGGTCAACAATGCGGGCGTGTCGCATCCCTTCCGCAAGCTCGTGGACCTCACGGGCGACGACCTGCAGCTGATGCTCTCGGTCAACGTGTTCGGCGTGTTCTACGGCCTGAAGCACCAGATCCCCGCCATGGAGCGCTCGCACGCGCAAACCGGCCGGGTCGCCGCGATCCTCAACGTGGCGTCGGTCGCCGGCATCGTCGGCGCGCCGCTGCTCGGGGCCTATGTGGCCGCGAAGCACGCGGTCGTGGGACTCACCAAGACGGCGGCGGTCGAAACGGCGCGGCGAGGCGTGCGGGTCAACTGCATCTGCCCTGCCTTCACGGATACCCGCATGGTCACGGATTTCCTGCACGAGATGCGGGGCGGCACCGACGAGGCCGCCGCCCGGGTGGTCGCGGCCGTGCCCATGCGGCGCTTGGGCGAGCCGGACGAGATCGTGCAGGCGATGCTGTTTGCCTGCAGCCCGGAGAACGGGTTCATGACGGGGCATGCGTTGGCGTTGGATGGTGGATTGTCGGCGGTGTGAGGGGCGCTTGCTCCCTCTCCCCCGTGAACGGGGAGAGGGCAGGGGTGAGGGGCCGGACCGTGGAACGCTATGCCCGTCATTCCGGTCGCCGCGTGAGCGGCGGGCCGACCCGAAGGGGCCGCCTTGGCGGCAAACCCAGATGGCGAGTTCTAGACGGAGAGATCTCCTGGGTTCCGGGCTCTCGCTCCGCTCGCCCTGGAATGACTGTGGCGGGGACATCGCTCGCTCCACCGACCAGCCCCTCACCCTAACCCTCTCCCCGCAGGCGGGGAGAGGGAATCCGCTCCCCGCAACAACCTTTCGCTGCACCGCAGCATAATTGACCCTTTATTTCGGAGAACAACTTCGCCACGATAGATTCGGTAAAGCGCAAGGGGCTCTACAAGGCGAGGATCGATGGTTCAGCAACTGAGTGGCCCCGAGCTCCTGGTCTTGGGGGACGCGCCGTCCGCCGCTGCAGGTGTTCCGCCGACCGACATCCGCAACCCGGATTACTTCCACAAAGTCGTCGATTGCCAATGGGCCTGCCCGGCCCACACGCCCGTGCCGGAATACATCCGCCTCATCGCGGCCGGGCGCTACACCGACGCCTATCTCGTGAACTGGCGCTCCAACGTCTTCCCCGGCATCCTGGGCCGCACCTGCGACCGCCCCTGCGAGCCGGCCTGCCGTCGCGGGCGAGTCGAGGAGGAGCCGGTGGCGATCTGCCGGCTGAAGCGCGTGGCCGCCGACAACAAGGACGACATCTCGGGGCTGCTCCCGGCGGCCCCGCTGGACAAGAACGGCAGGCGGGTCGCGCTCGTGGGTGCCGGGCCCGCCTCGCTCACCGTGGCCAGGGATCTCGCGCCGCTCGGCTACGAGGTCGTGATCTTCGACGGCGAGCGCCGCGGCGGCGGCATGATCCGCAGCCAGATCCCGCGTTTTCGCCTGCCCGAAGAGGTGATCGACGAGGAGGTCGGCTACATCGTCGGCATGGGCAACATCGAAACGCGCTACGGCACGCGGATCGACAGCCTGAAAGCCCTGCTGGCCGAGGACTTCGACGCGGTGTTCATCGGCACCGGCGCGCCGCGCGGGCGCGATCTCGATATCCCCGGCCGCCAGGAAGCCGCCGCCAACATCCATATCGGCATCGACTGGCTCTCCAACGTCTCCTTCGGCCACACCGAGAAGATCGGCCGCCGGGTCGTGGTGCTCGGCGGCGGCAACACCGCCATGGATTGCTGCCGCACGGCGCGGCGCCTCGGCGGCGAGGACGTGAAGGTGGTGGTGCGCTCGGGCTTCGAGGAGATGAAGGCCTCGCCCTGGGAGAAGGAGGACGCGATGCACGAGGGCATCCCGATCCTCAACTACCTCGTGCCGAAGGAATTTACCCACGCGGGGGCTAAGCTCACCGGCGTGGTGTTCGAGAAGGTGGCGCCGCAGCTCGACGCCAATGGCCGCCGCCAACTCGTGGCCACCGGCGAGCCGGACGTGCACATCGAATGCGACGACGTGCTGGTCGCCATCGGCCAGGAGAACGCCTTCCCCTGGATCGAGCGCGATCTCGGCCTCGACTTCGACCGCTGGGGCCTGCCGAAGGTGGACGCCAAGACGCACCAATCGACCCTGCCCAAGGTGTTCTTCGGCGGCGACGCGGCCTTTGGCCCGAAGAACATCATCTGGGCCGTGGCGCACGGGCACGAGGCCGCGATCTCCATCGACCGCTTCTGCCGCGGCGAGCGCCTCGACGACCGGCCACCCCCGATGGTGAACCTCGTGTCCCAGAAGATGGGCATTCACGAATGGTCCTACGACAACGCGGTGTCGCTCGATCTGCGCTACAAGGTGCCCATGCGCGATCAGGCGATTGCGCTGAAAGACATCAAGGCGGAAGTGGAGCTCGGTTTCGACCGGCAGCTCGCTTACGCGGAAACGCAGCGCTGCCTCAACTGCGATGTCGAGACGGTGTTCGCCAAGGATCTCTGCATCGAGTGCGACGGCTGCGTCGACATCTGCCCGACCGATTGCATCACCTTCACGGAGAACGGGCCCGAGCCCGATCTGCGCATGCGGCTCACCGCCCCCGCCGTGAACCTCACGCAGGACCTCTACGTCTCCAGCACCCTCAAGACCGGGCGCGTGATGGTGAAGGACGAGGATGTGTGCCTCCATTGCGGTCTCTGCGCCGAGCGCTGCCCCACGGGCGCCTGGGACATGCAGAAGTTCCTGCTCGACACGGCGCATGCCTATGGGACCAAGACATGCGCGCGGGCGTGATCGTTAGGGGCGACGCCGGCTTCCTCCCTCCCTTCAGGGGAGGGTGGCGCCCGCAGGGCGACGGGTGGGGTGTTCGCCGCAGGCGAGCCCTTGCCGCGAGCGTGCCGGATGCGCTTCGCGCAACACCCCACCCCTACCCCTCCCCTGAGGGGAGGGAGAGTGCGTTTTCAACGGAGCGGGTCAACTGATGCCGGCATCGCGCATAGAAGCCACCAGCGACACAGGGCGGATGAACTGATGCCAGCAAGGCGGATCGAAGCGGCCAGTGACACAGGGCGGATGAGCCGATGCCAGCATCGCGCATAGAAGCGACGAACGATTTCGTCATCAAGTTCGCCAACGTGAACGGCTCGGGCTCGGCCAGCGCCAACCGGCTCTTCGCCCGCTCGTTCCTGCGCATGGGCGTGCCGATCGCCTCGCGCAACATCTTCCCCTCCAACATCCAGGGCCTGCCCACCTGGTACGAGGTGCGGGTCACGGAAGCTGGCCATCTCGGGCGGCGCGGCGGCGTCGATCTCATGGTCGCCATGAACCCGCAGACCTGGGACAAGGACGTCAAGGAGATCGAGCCCGGCGGCTATCTCTTCTACGATTCCACGCGGCCGATGCCGCCGACGCGGTTCCGCTCGGACATCAACGTGGTGGGCATGCCGCTCACCGCCATCTGCAACGAGCGCTATTCCGACCCGCGCCAGCGGCAGCTGTTCAAGAACATCATCTATGTGGGGGCACTCGCGGCGCTCCTCGGCATCGACATCGCGGAGGTGGAAAAGCTCATCGCCGAGCAGTTCCGCGGCAAGGACAAGCTGATCCCGCCGAATGTCGAGGCCCTGCACCTGGGCCGCGACTACGCCGAGACGCATCAGAAGGGCGCCATTGGCTTGAAGTGCCGGCGCGCGGACGCGGTGGGCGACCGCATCTTCCTCGAAGGCAATGACGCGGCGGCGCTGGGCGCCGTCTATGGCGGCGCCACGGTGGCGGCCTGGTATCCGATCACGCCTTCGACTTCGCTCGCGGAAGCCTTCGCCAAGCATTGCCGGCGCTTCCGCACCGACCCAGACACGGGCCAGAACCGCTACGCCATCGTGCAGGCCGAGGACGAACTCTCCTCCATCGGCATGGTGATCGGCGCGGCCTGGAACGGGGCGCGGGCTTTCACGGCCACCTCCGGCCCCGGCATCTCGCTGATGCAGGAGTTCTTAGGGTTGGCCTATTTCGCCGAAGTGCCCGCCGTGATCTTCGACGTGCAGCGGGGCGGGCCCTCCACCGGCATGCCGACCCGCACGCAGCAATCGGATCTTCTGGTGTCGGCCTATGCGTCGCACGGCGACACCAAGCACGTGCTGCTGCTGCCGGAAGACCCGCGCGAATGCTTCGAGTTCGGCGCCACCGCCTTCGATCTGGCCGACCGGCTGCAGACGCCCGTCTTCGTGATGCTCGATCTCGACATCGGCATGAACGAATGGCTCTGCGAGCCCCTGGCGTGGGACGACACCAAGACCATCGACCGCGGCAAGGTGCTGACCGCAGAGGAACTGGAGGCCGGCCGCGACTTCGGGCGCTATCTCGACGTGGACGGCGACGGCATCCCCTTCCGCACCTATCCGGGCACGCATCCCACCAAAGGCTCGTTCTTCACCCGCGGCACGTCGCGCGATCGCTATGCCCGCTACACGGAAGAGGGCGGCGCCTACGTGGACAACATGCAGCGCCTGCTGCGCAAGTTCGAGACCGCGAAGAGCCTGGTGCCGAAGCCCGTGCGGCGGGACGCGGCGCGGCCGACGCGGTTCGGCGCGCTCTATTTCGGCTCCACGGCCCCGGCCATGAACGAGGCCATCGAGGTGCTGCAGGCGGGCGGCATCGACATCGACCTCATGCGCGTGCGCGCCTTCCCGTTCACGGAAGAGGTGATCGATTTCGTGCTGGAGCACGATCAGGTGTTCCTCATCGAGCAGAACCGCGACGCGCAGATGCGCACGCTCCTGATCTCGGAAGGCGCCATCGATCCGGCCCGCGTGATCTCCGTGCTGCATTACGACGGCACGCCGATTACCGCGCGCTTCATCATCGACGAAATCACCAGCCGGTGGGCGCTGCTCACCGGCAAGCCGAGCCGGGAGGCCGCCGAGTGACCTACTTAGCGAAACCGAAGCTCCACCATCCGCGGCTGCCCGAGAACCAACTCGGCTACACGCGGCGCGATTACGAGGGCGCGATCTCGACGCTGTGTGCCGGCTGCGGGCACGATTCGATTTCCGCCGCGATCATCCAGGCCTGCTTCGAGCTGTCCATCGAACCGCACCGGGTCGCGAAGCTCTCCGGCATCGGCTGCTCGTCGAAGACGCCGACCTATTTCCTCGGCGCGAGCCACGGCTTCAACTCCGTGCACGGGCGCATGCCCTCCGTGCTCACGGGCGCGGCGCTGGCGAACCGCGACCTCATCTATCTCGGGGTGTCGGGCGACGGCGATTCCGCCTCCATCGGCTTGGGGCAATTCGCGCACGCGCTGCGGCGCGGCGTGAACATGACCTACATCGTCGAGAACAACGGGGTGTACGGGCTCACCAAGGGGCAGTTCTCCGCCACCGCCGACAAGGGCTCGAAGTCCAAGAAGGGCGTGGGCAACCAGGATTCCCCCATCGATCTCGTGAGCATGGGGATTCTCCTCGGCGCCACTTACGTGGCCCGCAGCTTTTCCGGCGACAAGCGCCAGCTCGTGCCGCTGATCAAGGCCGCCATCGAGCACAAGGGCGCGGCCTTCATCGATTGCGTCAGCCCATGCGTCGCCTTCAACAACCACCCGGATTCTACGAAGAGCTACGATTACGTGCGCGCCCACAACGAGGCCGTGAACTTCCTCGACGTGATTGAGGGGCGGGACGAGATCACCGCGGATTACGAGCCTGGCGGCGTCGAGATCGTGCAGCAGCATGACGGCTCGTTCATCAAGCTGAGGAAACTCGCGCCCGATTACGACCCCACCAACAAGCTCGCCGCCATGAACTACCTGCAGGAGCGCCAGGCCGCGGGCGAGATCGTGACGGGTCTGCTCTACCTCCACCCCGACAGCGAGGACCTGCACGAGCGCCTCGCCACCGTGGACAAGCCCCTGAATGCGCTGGGCCAGGCCGAGCTGGTGCCGGGCGCGGCCGCTTTGGATAAGCTCAACGCGTCCTTGCGCTGAGCGCCACCGCGATCCGGGCCGCCAGCGCCGCGTTGTTGCGCACGAGAGCAATGTTGGTCGCGAGGCTGCGCCCGCCCGTGATCTCGAACATGTGCGAGAGCAGGAACGGCGTCACGGCCTTGCCCGCGATGCCGCGCTTGCTCGCTTCGGCAAGCGCCGTCTCGATATAGCCCGCGATCTCGGCGGCCGGGATCTCGTTCGCCTCGGGCACCGGGTTCGCGACCAGCACGCCGCCCTCAAGACCGAGCTCCGCCTTGGTGCGCACGAGGGCCGCGATGTCCGCCGCGGTGTCGATGCGCAGGGGTGCGGGCAACTCGCTCGTGCGGCTCCAGAAGGCGGGGAAGCGGTCGGTCTGGTAGCCCACCACGGGCACGCCGCGGGTTTCGAGGTATTCCAGCGTCCGGGGGAGATCCAGGATCGCCTTCGCGCCGGCGCACACCACCGTCACGGGGGTGCGGGCGAGTTCGTCGAGATCGGCGGAGATGTCCATGCTGGCCTCCACCCCGCGATGCACCCCGCCGATGCCCCCCGTGGCGAAGACGGGCACGCCCGCGAGATGCGCGCAGATCATGGTGGCCGCCACGGTGGTGGCGCCATGCCGGCCGGTCGCGACTGCAAAGGGGAGATCGGCGCGGGAGAGCTTCATCACGTCGGTTGCGGTGCCGAGCCATTCCAGCGTGTCGGCTTCGAGCCCCACCTTGATGCGCCCGCCCACGATGGCGATCGTCGCCGGCACCGCGCCGCCCTCGCGCACCACGGCCTCGACGACGCGGGCGGTCTCCACGTTCTGCGGGTAAGGCATGCCGTGGGTGATGATGGTGGATTCGAGAGCCACCACGGGGCCGCCGGCCTGCAGGGCGGCCTGCACCTCAGGCGCGATGTCGAGGGGAGCGGGATTCATGGGGTCACCGGGGTTGAGGCGCTGGGCTCCATGGCACGGCGCAGGAGCTCTGGCGAGAGGTCGGGCCTGACGCTCGCCGTGCTCGCGATGGTGAGCGCCGCCGCCGCCGTGCCGGCCCGGGCGGCTTCGCTGAGCGGATCGCCGGCGATGAGGCGGGCGAGGGTCGCGGCCACAAGCGAATCGCCCGCGCCCGTGACGTCGGCCACGGCGCAGGCCTGCGCCGGTACCGGGTGCAGCCCGGTCCGGTCGGCGCAGAGAAGCCCCTCGTGCCCGAGGGTCAGCACGACGGAGGCCGCGCCTTGCGCCAGGAGCCGCCGGGCCGCCTCTTCAGGCGGGAGGCTGGCGCCGAGCCGGGCTGACGCCTCGGCCGTGTTCAGGAACAGACAATCGACACCTGAGAGATCGGCGGGCAGGCGCCGCACCTTGGCGGTCGAGACGGCATCGACCGCGAGGCGAAAGGGGGTGGCTCGGCTGAGCCCGACGAGGCGGTCCAGAACGCCCGCCGGCAGATTGCAATCGGCAAAGACCCACTCGGTCCCGAGGTTCAGCCGGTCCAGAAAAGCGGGCGCGATGGCCTCGAAGATCGCCATGTCGGCGAGGCCGTAGGCGAGGGTGCCGTCGGGCTGCAGCACGGCGACGTATTCGGCGGTCGGGTGGTCGGACGTGCGCGCGATCCCGCCGACATCGACGCCGAGCACGGCGAGGCCGTCCAGCAGAAAGCGCCCGTTGTCGTCCTCGCCCACGAGCGACGCGAAGGCGGTCGGGATGCCCAAGCGCGCGAGGTTCTCGGCCACGTTCCTCGCAACGCCGCCGGCGGAGCGCTCGGAACGAACTGGATTCGAGGTGTCGGGCTCGAGGCGGGCGAGCGCCCGGTATTTGCGGTCCACCGCCGCGGCGCCGATGCACAGGATGCGTGGGGGCGTCATGGTGTGTCCGACCGGTTCATCAGCGCGAAGGCGAGGTTCGCGCCGCTCAGCACCAGAAACACCCGGATCACGTGGTGACCGGCCACGAAGGCCACCTCGATCTGCAGCGCCAGCGCCACGAGGCTCATCTCGGCCAAGCCGCCCGGCGAATAGGCGAGCAGCAGGGGTACGAGGCCGTAGGCCGAGACCCGGCTCACGGCGCCCGCGAACGCGAAGGTGATGGCGAGCAGGATGAGGGTGGAGCCGAGCGAGAGGGCGAGCACCCGCAGGATCGCCCGCGGCGCCGTGCCGGCAAAACTGCAGCCGATGGAGGTGCCGATGACGAGCTGGGCCAGGTTCACGATCTCAAAGGGCGGGACGAAGTTCGTGAGGCCCGCGAGATGCACGCCGGCGCTCACCACCATGGGGCCCAGCAGATAGGCGGCGCGCAGGCGCAGGGCGAGGCCGAGCAGTGAGCCCGCAACCGCGGTGCCGACGAGCCAGGCCTCGCTCGTCCAGGGCGCGTCGAACATCGATACGCCGAGCCGGTCGCGGGGGCCGAACGTAGCCCCGGTGATGATCTGCACCAGGAAGGGCAGGGTGAACACGAGGAGCATCACCCTCGCGGAATGGAGCAGCGCGATGGTGCGGGCATCGCCCCCCTGCTGCTCGCCCATGATCACCATCTCGGTGAGCCCGCCCGGCATGCCGGCGTAATAGGCCGTGACGGGGTCGAGGCCGCCGAAGCGGCGGAAGTAGACCACGCAGGCCACGCCGCAGGCCGCCATGAACACCACGAGGCCGACGAGCGTCGGGATCCAGGAGGCCAAGTGGCCAAGCAGCTCGGGCGAGAAGCCGGCGCCCAGCATCACGCCGATCACCGCCGTCATGGGCGGGCGCACCACCTTCGGGGCCGCGATGGGCGCCGTGACGAGCGCGCCCAGGGTGCAGGCCAGCATGGAGCCGAGCATCCAGGGCAGCGGCATGTGAAGGCGCGCGAACAGCCAGCCGCCGAGCGTGCCGATGAGGAGGGCCAGCGCGAAGCGGCCATAGGGGAACACGCTCGGGTGCAGGGCCGCGAGGGTGGAACGGGCATCCGGCAGCATGGCGTTCCTTCCCGCATCGGAGAGCTGAGGTAAAGCGGGGGAATGCGCGGGAGCCATGCGCGCGGTGCGGCCGGTCCGCATTGCCGCCCTGCCGAAAGGGGGATACCTGAAACGTCGGATAAGACGCGAGGGGCGGATGGAACCGGTTGTCATTGCGGTTGCGATCACGGGTTCGGTCCCGCGCAAGAAGGACAATCCGGCGGTGCCGGTGACGCCCGCCGAGCAGATCGAATCGACCCACCAGGCCTTCGAGGCCGGCGCGACCCTCGTGCACATCCATGTGCGCAACGACAACGAGAGCCCGTCCTCCGATCCCGAGCGCTTCCGCCTCGTCCAGGAAGGGGTGGAGCGGCACTGCCCCGGCATGATCGTGCAGTTCTCCACCGGCGGGCGCGGACGCGATCCGTCGGCGCGCGGCTCGTCGCTGTATCTCAAGCCCGACATGGCCTCCCTCTCCACGGGCTCGGTGAACTTTCCGACCATCGTGTACGAGAACCACACCACCCTCGTGACCGATCTTGCGACCAAGATGCGAGAGTTCGGCGTCAGGCCCGAGATCGAGATCTTCGACCTCTCGCATCTCCACGGCGCGCGGCGCCTCGTGGAGGCGGGGCTCATCGACGAGCGCCCGCACGTGCAGTTCGTGATGGGCGTGCAGAACGCTCTTCCTGCGGACGAGCACCTCCTCGACATTCTGCTGGCCGAGTGCCGCCGCGTGCTCCCCAAGGCGACGTGGACCGCCGCCGGCATCGGGCGAAACCAGGCGCCCGTGATGGAATGGGCGCTGCAGCGCGGCGCCGATGCGGTGCGCACCGGGTTGGAGGACAACATCCGCGTTGCGAAGGACCGGCTCGCGCGCTCCAACGCGGAATTGGTCGGGCTTGCGGCCGAAGCCATCGCCCGGCACGGCCGGCGCCCCGCCACGCCGGCCGAGGCGCGCGCCGCGCTCGGGCTTCGGTGAGGGCCTGTGTCCACCGTCAGGCGACCGTCTCTCATGCGAATGACAGGTGGATGGGGATGAACGCCGCCGGTGATCCACGCGGCCTTCTGCTGCCCGACTTGCCACCCGATTTTCGGTTTGAGCTTCTCCCGAAGACGAGGGGCGCCAGCGACTGGGCCTTCGAGATCAAGCGGGCTGCGATGGGGCCCCATATCCGGGCCCGGTGGGGCAGGGACGAGGCGTTTCAGCGGGAGTTTCACGAGAAGAGGTTCCGGGAATGCGCATTGTCGAGCATCATCCATAAGGATGCCGCTATCGGGACGGTCGCCCTCACAAGGGCCTCGGACTGGATTCAGCTGGACGAGTTCTACCTCATTCCATCGCACCATGGCCGCGGCCTGGGAACACGTATCTTGCGACACTGCCTCACGCTCGCCGATGAGCTCAACCGTCCGGTGCAGTTGCGATACCTCAAGTGGAACCCGGTGGGCTCCCTCTACCGACGGCACGGTTTCGAGGAAGTGGGTCAGACGGACATCCATTATCTCATGAGGCGCCCGGCCGCCCGTTCGCCAACCACATGACCTTGGACGCTTGAGGTGAACCGATGCCCCTGATCGAGGTGAACGGCCTCCCCCTTTTCTACGACCTCACCGGCCCCGCCGATGCGCCGGTGGTGGCCTTTTCGAATTCGCTCGGCACCACCCTGGAGATGTGGGATTTCCAGGTGCGGGCGCTTGCCTCCCGCTACCGCTGTCTGCGCTACGATACCCGGGGCCACGGCCGAACGGGCGTGCGCGACGAGGCCGTCAGGATGGAGGACCTCGCGGACGATCTCGCGGGCCTCCTCGACGCGCTCGGCATCGCGCGGGCCCATGTGGTCGGCCTCTCCCTCGGCGGCATGACGGCCCAGGCCTTCGGGGTGCGCCACCCGGAGCGCACGGCAAGCCTCGTCCTCATGGCGACCTCCGCCCATCTGCCGCCGCCGGACCTCTGGGACGGGCGGATCGCGACGGTGCGGGCGAAAGGCATGGCACCCCTCGTCGACGGCATCATCCCGCGCTGGTTCACCCCGCCCTCCATCGCGGCCTTTCCGGAGCGCGTACGGCAGGTGCGCGAGCGCTTCCTCGGCGTCGATCCGGTGGGCTATGCGGTCTGCTGCGGCGCCATCCGCGACATGGACCTGCGCGACCAGATCGGCGCCATCGCCAAGCCGACGCTGATCGTCGCCGGGGCCGACGATCCCGCGACCCCGGTCGCCATGATGATCGATATCCAGACGCGCATTCCGGGCGCGGAACTGGTCGTCATTCCGGGCGCCGCCCACCTGCTGTCGGTCGAGCACCCCGAATTCGTGAGTGCCCATCTCGAGGGCTTCCTGGCCCGCGTCGAGGGCGAGCGGCAGCCGGCCGAGCGCGCCAGCTTCGAGGCGGGGCTTGCAAACCGCAAGGCGGTGCTCGGCGTCGATCACGTGCAGCGCTCCCTCGACCGGGCCGGAGGCTTCGCGGGTCCCTGGCAGGACTTCATCACGCGCAACGCCTGGGGCGAGATCTGGGGCGATCCGGCGCTGCCCTGGAAGACCCGCTCCCTCGTGACGCTCGCCATGATGGTCGCGCTCCACCGGGAGGAGGAGTTCAAGCTCCATGTGCGCCCGGCGCTCAAGAACGGCGTGACGGTCGAGGAACTGCGCGCGCTGCTCCTGCAAACCGCGATCTATGCCGGCGTGCCCGCCGCCAACGCGGCCTTTCGCTGGGTGAAGGACGTGCTCGGCGACGAGATCGATTGAGGCCCGAGAGACCACCAGCCAAGCCCAAGGCGTCGCGTTGACACCTCCATAACCACCGACCATGCTCGTGCAACGATGATCGACAGCAGCGTTTCGCATCCATGACCCGGCGGCTCGTTTCACTCCAGGAGGCCGTCGCCACCCATATCCGCGACGGCGACACCCTCGCCATGGAGGGCTTCACGCACCTCATCCCCTTCGCGGCTGGCCACGAGGTGATCCGCCAGAAGCGGCGCGGCCTCACGCTCATCCGCATGACGCCGGACATCATCTACGACCAGATGATCGGCATGAGCTGCGCCGAAAAGATCGTGTTTTCCTGGGGCGGCAACCCGGGCGTGGGCTCGCTGCATCGCCTGCGCGACGCCATCGAGAACGGCTGGCCGCATCGGCTCGCCGTCGAGGAACACTCCCACGCCGCCATGGCGAACGCCTACGAGGCGGGAGCCGCGAACCTGCCCTTCGCGGTGTTCCGCGGCTACAAGGGTGCGGATCTGCCGAAGGTGAACCCCGCCATCCGCTCCGTGACCTGCCCCTATACGGGGGAGGTGCTCGCCACCGTGCCGGCGATCCGGCCCGATGTGGCGGTGATCCATGCGCTGCGCGCCGACCGCGCCGGCAACGTGCTGCTCGAAGGCATCGTCGGGGTGCAGAAGGAGGCGGTGCTGGCCGCCAAGCGCGCCATCGTGACCGTGGAAGAGGTGGTGGAGGATTTCGGGACCCGCTCCGCCAATGCGGTGATCCTGCCGCACTGGACCGTCTCGGCGGTGTGCCATGTGCCCGGCGGCGCCTACCCGTCCTACGCCCACGGCTATTACAAGCGCGGCAACGCCTTCTACAAAGCCTGGGACGATATCGCGCGCGAGCGCGACACCTTCCTGGCCTGGATGCGGGAGAACGTTCTTGCGAGCGGCCCCGAGGCTTTCGCGCGTCACGCGCGCTCGGCGCTCAAGGCAGCGGAGTAGAGGCGATGAACGTGGAGAACACGGCCTCATGTCGCGGCGGAGGCGTCATGACTCTGCATGCACCGACGATTCCCGAGGCGACGGAGTAGACGTGATGAACGTGCACAACACCACCGCCGCTTACACGCCGACCGAGATCATGACGATCACTGCGGCGCGGGCGCTCTCGTCCTCCGACGTGTGCTTCGTCGGCATCGGCGCGCCGTCGGCCGCCTGCAATCTCGCGCGGCTCACCCACGCGCCGGACATCACGCTGATCTACGAATCCGGCACCATCGACACCAAGCCCGACGTGCTGCCGCTCTCCATCGGCGACGGCGAGCTCTGCGATACGGCGCTCACCACCGTGTCGGTGCCCGAGATGTTCCGCTACTGGCTCCAGGGCGGGCGCATCACCATCGGTTTCCTCGGCGGCGCGCAGATCGACCGCTTCGCCAATCTCAACACCACCGTGGTGGGCGATTACCACAGCCCCAAGGTGCGGCTGCCCGGCGGGGGCGGCGCGCCGGAGATCGCCACCCATTGCGGCGAGATCTTCATCACCATGGCGATGTCGCCCCGCGCCTTCGTGGAGCGGCTGCCCTTCGTGACGTCGCTTGGGCACGGAACCGGCCCGGGCTCGCGGGAGGCGCTCGGCGTCAGCACCAAGGGGCCGACGCGGGTGATCACGGATCTCTGCGTTCTCGAGCCCGATCCCGCAACGCGCGAACTCACCGTCACGGCGCTGCATCCGGGCGTGACCCGCGAGGGCGTGCAGGCCGCCTGCGGCTGGCCCCTGCGCTTTGCCGATCGGGTGGCCGAGACGCCGGCCCCGAACGCTGAGGAACTTGCCGTGCTGCGCGACCTCCAGGAGCGCACCACGCGCGCCCATGCGAGCGATGCGTGAGCACCGCTTTGGGAGACCATCCATGAGTGCCGACGACCGCCTGGGGAGCCTCAAGGCCCACCCGCCCTATCTCGCGCCGGCCTACGGCTCGACCGTGAAGCGCGCGCCGTCACGGCCGCTCGTGATCATCCCGCAGACGCTCTCGGAACTGACAGGCCCGGTCTACGGGCACGAGAGCGTGGCCGAGGGCGAGAACGACCTCACCCGCCAGCACCCGGGCGAGCCCTTGGGCGAGCGCATCATCGTCACCGGGCGCGTGCTCGACGAGGACGGCCGCCCGGTCGCCAACACCCTCGTGGAGCTCTGGCAGGCCAATGCGGCGGGCCGCTACGTGCACGTGGCCGACCAGCACGAGGCGCCGCTCGATCCGAACTTCACCGGCGCGGGACGTGCGGTCACGGATGCGCAGGGCCGCTACAGCTTCACGACCATCCGTCCCGGCGCCTACCCTTGGCGTAACCACGCCAATGCGTGGCGGCCGGCGCACCTGCACTTCTCGCTTTTTGGGCCGACCTTCCTCTCGCGGCTCGTGACGCAGATGTATTTTCCGGGCGACCCGCTGTTCGCGTTCGACCCGATCTTCAACTCCATCCCGGACGAAGCCGTGCGGCAGCGCCTCGTGGCTCGCTTCGATCTCGGCGCCACGAAGCCCGAATGGGCCCTCGGCTACCAATTCGACATCGTGCTACGCGGGCGCAACGCCACGCCGACGGAAGAGCCCCATGACGACTGAGAAACCAGTTGGCATCACGCCGTCGCAGACGGTGGGGCCGTTCTTCGCCTATTGCCTGACGCCGGGCTCGTACGATTTCCGCGCCGTGTTCACCACGGATCTCGCCCATGAGGCGGTGGAAGGCGAGCGCATCCGGGTGGAGGGCACGCTCGTGGACGGCGACGGCAATCCTGTGCCCGATGCGGTGATCGAGATCTGGCAGGCGGACGGGCAGGGCCGCTACCCCCGCGAGGCCGCCAACGCGCCGTTTCGCGGCTTCGGCCGGGCGGAATGCCGCAAGGACGGGCGCTTCTCCTTCACCACCGTGAAGCCCGGGCCCGTGGCGGGACCGGACGGCACCGATCAGGCGCCGCACATCAACGTGAGCGTGTTCGCGCGCGGCTTGCTCAGGCACCTGTTCACGCGGATCTATTTCGAGGACGAGCCCGCGAACGGCGGCGATCCGATCCTCGAACTCGTGCCGTCGGAGCGGCGCCACACGCTCATCGCGCGCAAAGCCGGGGAGGGGGTCTACACCTTCCCGATCCGCTTGCAGGGCGGCGAGGAGACCGTGTTCTTCGAGGCGTGACCCTCGGCGCGCTAGTGCGCCATGAGCACCGGCAGGGTGGATTGCGCGAGGATATGGCTCGTCGCCCCGCCTAGGATCATCTGGCGCAGGCGGCTTTGCGTGTAGGCGCCCTTGATGAGGAGATCGCAGCCGAGGCTTGCGGCTGCCGCGAGGATGGTTTCGCCGGCACGGCCCGAGGTGTTCGGCACCGTGCGGGTTTCCACGTTAAGGCCGTGGCGCTTCAAGGAGCGCGCGAGTTCCTGACCGGACGGCCCCTGCACCTCCCAGCCCTCCACCGACAGCACCACGACCCGGCGGGCGCGCTGGAGCAGCGGCAGGCTGAAGCCGACCGCACGCGCCGTTTCGGTGCTTGCGTTCCAGGCGATCACGACCGTTTCCCCGAAGGTCGCGGGCGCTTGCGGCGGCGCGATCAGCACCGGGCGCCCGCTCTCGAACAGCGCGGCCTCGGCGGTGGAGAGGCGGGGATGGTGGGTGCCGTTGCCGGGGCGTCCCAGCACCGTGATGTCGAAGGCGCGCCCGTAGCCGCCGAGGAAGGCGTCGCTCATCATCTCGGCCTGGCGCCAGCCATAGGAGAGGCCGGTGGCGCCGCTGGAGGCCTCCGGGATGTTCTGGGCCTGCATCACGGCTTCGAAGTGCTGCCGGGCCGCATCCGTGACCTCCCGGCGCGTGGCGGGATCGAGCAGCGAGGGAATGCCGATGGCGATGTCGATGGGCATGGCCATGGGCAGGTTGAAGCTGATCGCGAAGCCTTCGATGTAGCTGTCGAAGGCGCGTCCGAGCAGGAGCGCGGTGTCCAGAACCGACTGAACGAGGCTGTGCTCTTCGATGGGGACCAGGATGCTCTTCATGGGCGTCATCTCACCCCGAAGCCGCGCGTCCAGCAAGATTTTTGTGTGAAATTCCCACCGCTTCGGCGCCGCTCCTGCGCTCCGGCGACGCAAGCGCCGCGCAGCGCCGTTTTTTCGCGCCGCCTCCGATGACAAACCCGTGCTTTTGCGGCAGTGTTGCAGATAGGGACTAGTCTATCGTGGCCTGACGTGCCATGAGGCCCCATCATTCGTGCTAGCAGGCTTACTATGGGACGAGGCAATAACTACCGGGACAAGCGTCGCGACTTCGAAGGCGGCGGCCCTGATTTCTGGCCGGGCGAATACGCTCCGCCGCCCCCGCGCGACTCGCGGGGCCCGTCCTCCTCCGGTGGAGGCTTCGGTGCACCGGCCGCCGGTCCCGGTCGCGAGGCGGAAGCCCGCGTGAAGTGGTTCAACTCCGAGAAGGGGTTCGGCTTCGTGGCCCTCTCCGACGGTTCGGGTGAGGCCTTCCTGCATATCCGTCCCGTGGAAGCGGCCGGTCATTCGGCCCTCGAGCCCGGCACCACCCTTCAGGTGCGCGTCGGCCAGGGCCAAAAAGGCCCGCAGGTCACCGAAGTTCTGAGCGTCGACACCTCGACCGCCGAGCCGTCCTATGGCCGCGCTCCGCGCCCGCCGGGCGCCGGTGGCGGCTTCGGCGGCGGCGCTGGCGGTGGTGGTTACGGCGGCGGTGATCGCGGCTACGGTGGTGGTGGCGGCGATCGCGGCTTCGGCGGCCCCCGCAGCGGCCCGCGCCCGGGCGGCGGCTTCCGCTCCGACGCTCCCCCCGTGGACCTCGAAGGCGCGCAGGAAGCCTCCGGCACCGTGAAGTGGTACGATCCCGTGAAGGGCTTCGGCTTCGTGGCGGTCTCCGGCGAAGCCAAGGATCTGTTCGTGCACCGCTCCGTGCTGGAGCGTGCCGGCCTCAACGAGCTGCCGAACGGGCAGCGCGTGAAGGTGAAGATCATCCAAGGCCGCAAGGGCCGCGAGGTTGGGGCGCTCGAGTTCGAATAGGCCCGGCCGCACACACGCATTCAGGGGCGCTGTCCGCAAGGCCGGCGCCCTTTTTCTTGGCTGGAGCCGGGGGCGGCGCGTCCCCGTGCGGGATCGGACCGTCGGCGCAGTGGCGCTTGCGTTCGGCGCGCCCGGTCGGAGCGCCTGCGTCCGGGGGGCGGGATCAGTGTGGGATCAGACCGTCGGCGCGGTGCGGTCTCGGTCGAGGGGCAGCACGAAGGAGCAGCGCAGGCCCGTGGGCTCGAAGGCGAGCTTCACCTCGCCGTCGAGTTCCTGCGCGATGCCGCGCTCGATGAGGCGGGAGCCGAAGCCGCGCCGGGTCGGCGGCGAAACGGCCGGCCCGCCGGTCTCGCTCCAGACCACGCGAAGGGTGGGTGCGGGGCCGGAGCGGTCCGTCTCCCAGCTCACGCGGATATGCCCGTCGGGCACCGACAGGGCGCCGTACTTTGCGGCATTGGTGGTGAGCTCGTGGAACGCCAGGCCCAAGGCCACGGCAGCTTGCGGGCTCATGCGCACCCGCTCGCCCCTCAACGTGAAGCGGCGCCTGCCCGTGTTGGCGTAAGGCGCGAGCTCCTTCTCGACGAGGCCGCGCAGCCACGTGCCCTCCCAGCCCTCGTTGGTGAGAAGGTTGTGGGTGCCGGAGAGCGCGATGAGGCGTGCCGTGAAGCTTTCGTGGAAGGCCTGCGCGGTCGGCGCGCTGCGCACCGTGAGCGCCGCGATGGACTGCACCGTCGCCAGCGTGTTCTTCACCCGGTGGTTCAGCTCGTTCAGCAGGAGCTGGCGGCGCTCCTCCGCGAGCTTGCGTTCGGTGATGTCCTGCACGACGCGGACGCCGTAGAGGAAGCGGCCCATCGGGTCGCGCACCGCGGAGGCCGAGACGGCGGCCCAGCCGATCTGCCCGTCGCCGCGGATGAAGCGCTTCTCGACCGCGTAGCACCCTTCGAGATCGCCCGTGACCTGCCGGCGGACCCGGTCCCGGTCCACCTCCAGGTGCTCCTCATGCGTGACCTCGAAGAGGGTCCGGCCGAGGAGTTGCTCGCGGGTATAGCCCGTGATGGCGCAGAAGGTTTCGTTGACGCGAAGATAGCGCCCGTCTGCGTCGATCTCGGCGAGGCCGACGCCCGCATGCTCCTGGGTGGCCCTCAGGCGCTGCTCGCTTTCGCGGAGCGCCTCGCGCGCCCGCACGATCTCGTCGATGTCGGTGGCGGTGCCGAGCCAGCGGGTGATCCGGCCGTCCTCGCGGAGCGCGGAGCCGCGGGCCTTGAACCAATGGTAGGATCCGTCGAAGCGCCGTAAGCGAAACTCGATGTCGTAGGCGCCCTCGCCGCGAACGGCGGCAGCCCAGGCCTGCGCCGCGCGCTCGCGATCCTGCGGGTGTAGGGCTTCGAGCCAGCCCCCGCCGTGGTGCTCCCCGCCGGTCGCGCCCGTATAGGCCTCCCATTGCGGGGACACGTAATCGAGGGCGCCGTCGGGAAGTGCCGACCAGACGAGCTGGGGGGAGGCTTCCGTGAAGGCGCGAAAGCGCGCTTCGCTGGCCTCGAGCGCCTGCCGCGTGCGGCGGTGATCGCTGATGTCCTCGACGCAAACCACCACGCGCCCGGGTTCGCTCACGAGAGGCGCGGAGGAGAGGCGCACGGCCACGCGGCTTCCGTCGGCGCGAACGTATTCCTTTTCGAAAGGCTCCCACGAGCCGCGCTCGCGCGCCTGCTCGACCGCCCGGTAATCGAGATGCAGGAACTCGTCCGGCGTGATCGACAGGCAGTTCCACTCGCCCGCCTCGTAGCTCGCGCGGCTGCGGCCGACGATTTCGAGCATGCGGTCGTTCATCACCAGCGTCTCGCCGGTATTGGCGTCGAAGATCGTCAGCCCGGCGATCCGCGACTGGAACACGCCGCGGAAGCGGCCCTCGCTCGCGCGCAGGGTCTCCTCGTTGCGCCGCCGCTCGGTGATGTCCTGGTGGATGCCGATGACGCGTCGCGCGCGGCCCGTGCCGTCGCGCTGAACGAGCGCCTGCGATGCCACCCAGCGGATGCCGTCCGGGGCCACGATCCGGAACTCGGTCTTGTAATCGGCCCCACCCTCGATCGCCTCCCGCATGGCGGCCCGAACGGTCTCCATGTCGTCCGGGTGGATGACGCGTGCCAGCGCTTCGCGGTCCGCGAAATCCTCCGCCCGGACGCCCATGATCTCGGCCGAGCGCGGCGAGATGATGCGGCGACCCGCATCGATGTCCATGTCCCAGGCGCCGAGCCCGCCGGCCGCGAGGGCCAGCCGCAGCCGCTCCTCGCTCTCGCGCAAGGAGGCTTCCGCCTGCTTGCGATCGGTGATGTCGAGAACGGTGCCGATGGCACGTACGGGGCGCCCAGCCGCGTCGAAGGCGACGCGTCCCGTCACGAGCACCCAGCGCTCGCAGCCGTCGTTCGCCCGGCGGATGCGAAATTCGATGCGATAGGCGCCGCCGTTGTCGGCCCGGTAGGCCTCGGCATAGGCCGCGTTCACGCGGTCGCGCTCGTCCGGATGGATCAGGGAGCTGAAATAGGCGGGATCGGCCGGCTGGTGCGGCCCAACGCCGAGGATAGCCCGCATCTCGGGCGACCAGGTGCGATGGCCGGTGAGCACATCGACGTCCCAGATCCCGATCCCCGTGGCGTCGATGGCGAGCTGGAGGCGTTCTTGCGTGGCGCTCGGGGTGGTGGTGCCCTCCGCATGAAGCACGCGAATAGGGGCTGCGGGAGCGCCCGACAGGGCCGCGCCCGTCTCGCTCAGCGAAGGGAGTTCCTGCATCGGCACGGGCGGCACGATGCGCGCGTTCGCCCGGCAGCACAAGGCCGGCGGGCGAACGCGGCTCTCAGGCTTTAGATCTGCGACAATGCGACCGCGCCGACGCCGCTCAAACCGATCGCCTGTGCGGACGCGCGGGAGAGGTCGATGATGCGCCCGCCATGGAAGGGGCCGCGGTCGTTGATGCGCACGACCACCGAACGGCCGTTGTTCTTGTTGACCACCTTGAGGCGGGTCCCGAAGGGGAGGTAGCGGTGAGCCGCCGTGTAGGCGCCCGCATTGAAGGTTTCACCGTTCGCGGTGCGGCGGCCGTGGAAGCCGGGGCCGTACCAAGAAGCTTGGCCGACCTGACCGGACCTGGCGGACTTCGGCGCGGCGCCGTCCGCCTTGCGGAGCGACTTCGCTTCGGCGGTGCCGGCGGCAGCGACGACACCAAGGCAAAGAGCGGCGATCTTCAAAGTCGAGAAGGTGTTCATTGTTGTGCATTCCCTAGCGGCATTGTTGTTGAGCCGCACCCTAATGCACGAAAAGGCAGGAATGTGTCGTTGTATAACCTATCGATCAACGGCAGAAATAGAGAAGTATAGGCTCAGCCTTTCTGCAGTTTCATCGAAGAGGCTAAATCTTATTTCGGATCGCGAGCCGCCTCTCAAGATATAGGCTGCCGGATGGCGTCAGCCGAAAGTCTAATGCGGCGGCTTAGGCCGTCCGGGCACGGCGCAGAGCTTGCGGAATCTTGGGAGCGGGAGAGCGCGGCAAGTTGAGCGCGAGGCGCGATTCGCGCGATCAGCCGCCCGGCGCCGAGGGGCCGGCATAGCGCGTCGGAAAGCCGATTCGAACCAGGATGCTGGGGTCCTCGGGCCATTCCACGCTGGCGTCGAGCTGGCGGGCGAGGGCCTTTTGGATCGTCCCCTCGCTGCTCTCCCGGGCAGCTCGTTTCTCTTCGGGGGTGAAGGCGTCGTCGCCAAGCTGGATCCAGCAACGGTCGCCCTCCTGCCAGACCGTCAGGATGAGCTTTCCCGTGCGGTCCTGGAAGGCATAGGAAAGGGCGGCCGACACCATCTCGTTGAGCAGGAGCGCAATGGGCGCCGCAAGGTCGGCCGAAACCGGAACCGAGGCCGCGTCGGTGTGGATCGTGATGTCCTCGCGTTCGGAATTCGCGAGGAGATCCTCGCAGAGCTCGTGCGCGAAGGCGCCCGCATTGAAGACGCCGACCTCTTCTTGCCCATAGAGGAGCCTGTGCACGATCCCGAGCGCCTGGAGGCGTTCCCGCACATGGCTCAGGGCATGGCGCACCTCCGGATGGGTGCTGCGCCGGATCTCGTAGTTCACGAGGGAGAGCAGGAGCTGGAGGTTGTTCTTGACCCGGTGGTCGAGCTCATGGAGCAGGGTGGTCTTTTCGTCGAGCAGGTCGCGCAGCGCCTGCTGCGCCCGCTGCCGTTCGGCGCGCTCGCGCCCTTCCGCTAAGGCCCGCAGGACCGTCGGGGCGAGCCGCTCCAGCCTCTGCTTCAGCACGTAGTCCGTGGCTCCGCGCTTCAAGGCCTCGACGGCGATCTCCTCGCCCAGCGTTCCCGACACGAACACGAAGGGCGTGTTGGGGCATTGCTCCCGGGCAAGCCTGAGGGCGCTCATGCCGTCGAAGGAGGGCAGAACGTAATCGGCCAGGATGAGGTCGTATTCCGAGCAATTGATGGCCTGGACGAACTCGTCCTTCGCGATCACGTGGTCGAGGTGATAGGCCAGCCCCGTTCCCTGCAGGTGCTCGGAGACGAGCTCCGCGTCGAGCATGCTGTCCTCCAGAAGGAGGAAGCGCAGCGTTTCGGTCTGCTGGGCAGAGGCGACGAAATTCATCATCGCGCTTCGGCGCCGTTTCGGGGCGGAGGCTCGTTGAGCACGGCCCAGAACACGCCGAGATCCTGAATGGCGTCGAAGAACTCGCGAAAGCCCACTGGCTTCACCACGAAGGCGTTCACGCCGAGTTCGTAGGAGCGAACGAGATCGCTTTCCTCGCGGGACGAGGTGAGCATCACGATGGGCGTATGCCGCATGAGCGGATCGCCCTTGACCTGGGCGAGCACTTCGAGACCGTCCACCTTCGGGAGCTTGAGATCGAGGAGCACGACCGCGGGGTCCATGGTGTTGCGGCTCTCGTGAGCGGCGCGGCGGTAGAGGAAGTCGAGGGCCTCGGCCCCGTCGCGCACGACAACGACTTCGTTGGCGAGCTGGCTCTGCTCGAGGGCCGCGAGGGTCAGCTCGATATCCTTCGGATTATCCTCCACGAGAAGGATCGGTTTCAGCTCCGCCAAGGCTGTTCTCCCCCCATGGCCGGCAGGGCGCTCCGCTCGGCCACGTCAGTTCTCCCCCGTCGTCGGCAGGGTGAAGTAGAAGGTCGCTCCGCGGTCCACGGTGCCCTCCGCCCAGGTGCGCCCGCCGTGCCGCTCGACGATCCGGCGCACATTGGCGAGGCCGATGCCGGTGCCCTCGAACTCCTCCATGCGGTGGAGGCGCTGGAAAACCCCAAAGAGTTTGCCGACATAGGCCATGTCGAAGCCGACGCCATTGTCCCGGATCTGGAACACGAACTCGTTCCCCTCGCGCCGGCACCCGATCTCGATCACCGCCGTGTCGCGCGAGCGGGTGTATTTGACGGCGTTCGACAGGAGGTTCTCGACCACCAACCTTAGCATCATCGGATCAGCGCGAACAGTCGGCAGCGGGCCGACGCGCCACTCGATGACGCGGTCCTTCGTCTCCAGAGCCATGCTGGCCTGCACCTCGGTGACGAGCAGGTTCATGTCGATCGGCCGGGGCTTGAGGGACGCCCGCCCCATCTGGGAGAAGCTCAAGAGATTGTCGACGAGGGTTCCGGCCGTGTAGGCGCTCTCGATGATGGAATCGAGGTAGCGCCGGCCCCGATCGCTCATCGTCTGCCCCTCCTGCTTCCGCAGCAGTTCCGAGTAGCCCACGATGTGGCGGAAGGGCGCGCGCAGGTCGTGCGAGACCGAGTAGGAGAAGGCCTCGAGTTCCTTGTTGCTGCGCTGCAGCTCCTCGGAGAGCGACGCCAACTCCTCGGCGCGCCGCAGCACGATCCCGACGACCGCGTTGCGGAGCTCCTTGACGATGTCGATCTCGCTTTGGAGCCAGGGCAGGGAGCAGCCCCGGACCGTTTCCTTCCAGATCTCGAAGGATTTGCGCGGGTGGAGCCGCGTCGGCTCGCCAGGCGCCCCCTCCTGGACCGGCTTTTGCGGATCGCCGCTCCACTTCACGGTGCGGACCACCTCGGGGCGAAACCAGAGCACGTAGCTCGGATTGATCTTGGAGATCGAGATCGCGAGCAGGCCGCTCGCCTGATCGGCGTAGGCCTCGGCTTCCGGGAATACTTGCCCTAACGCGTTCGTGGCGAACACATCTTCGCGGTGATGAAGCGACAGCCAGTCGAACAGGCGCTGGACCTCGTCCTCCGCGGGTGTCTTGCCGATGAGCCAGCTGTGACCGCCCGAGACCACGGCGGCGCCTTCCGCGCTCGCCAGCGCCATCAGGTCGGCGGGGTGTTTCACGAGGCCGTTGATGAAGCGCTCCTCTTCCGCCATGTGGCCGAGGAGCTTCGCCTGGATCGAGCCCAGCCGCATGCGCAGATGCGCCTCGTCCGCCCGCTCGCGGGCCGCGAGCTGGAGCGAGAAGATCTGGGTAAGGAAGTCGCAGGCGTTGCGGACCTGGAGCGGCACCCGGCGCGGCGCCTTGTTGTGGCAGGAGATCAGCCCCCAGAGCTCGCCCTCGCGCAGGATCGAGATCGACATGGAGGCCATGGTCCCCATGTTGCGCATGTATTCGAGGTGGACCGGGGAGACGCTGCGCAGGACCGCGTAGCTCAGATCGAGCGGGCGGCCCGTGCGGGTGTTCACGGTCGGGGTGACGGGAATCGGGGTGTAATCAGCATCGGGGATGATGCGCAGGCGGTTGCGCCGGTAGAGGTCCCGCGCCTGGGCGGGGATGTCGGAAGCCGGAAAGCGCAGATCCATGTAGGAGGGCAGAACGTCGTTGCGGTCCTCCGCGATGACGGTGCCGTTCCAGGTCTCGTCGAAGCGGTAGACCAGCACGCGGTCGAAGCCGGTGATGCGGCGCACGTCCTCGGCAATGACGCGGCAGAGCGTTTCCACCGTGGAGGCGCTCTGAAGCTGTTGCACGAAGCCGCGCATGGCCGGGTAGAGCGCGTCGAGGCTCGCGCTGGCGCCCGCCGTGATCTCCTCCAATTCGAGGATGAGCAGGCCGTCGTGGTGATGGGCCACCACGTCGTAGAGCCGCGGCTCCCCGCCCGCCGTCAGGGTGACGGTGCGCAGATAGCGGGCGCCGGGCTCGTCGCCGATGCCGTCCAGGGCGGTGTTGAGGGCCTCGGCCAGTTGCGGCCAAGCGACGTCGAGGGGCTGACCCAGGACATCGCCGATGAGGGGCGCGAGGTTCGCGCTCGTCTGAACCAGGGTGCGGTCGGCGGGGTCGAGGGCCAGGAGGAGGCCGTGGGGCTGGATGCTGCCCGGGATATGGATCGGCTCCCGGTCGCAGGCCGAGATGTCGTCCGGCGTCGGAACGGTGCGGATGGTCATGCCGCGGCCTCCGTGACGGGATGGACCTGGAGCGGAGCTTCCTCGGAGAGCCACAGCCGCATGGTCTCGAAGGTGCGGTTGGCGGAGGCGACGACGTGGTCGTCGAAGGCGGGGTTCGACAACGCGAGGAGCCTGCGGCCGAACGCCTTCCACATGGGGCCGATATCGGGGCCGTAGCTGCGGAAGTAGCTGCAGCCGGCGCCTGCCGTGAGACCGAGGCTGCGTTCCACCTGCCGGGCGATGATGGTGCCGCCGAGCGTCGAGCCCTCGACCACGTAGAGGGCGCCGAAGGCGGCCGCGCGGTCCGCCATCGGCATCAGCGGCGCGCAGCGGGGCAGGCGGTCGAGGTCGTCGAGGCCGAGGAAGCGCAGGTCCCAGGCCAGAAGGGCGGTCTTGCGGCGGGGCTCGAAGAAGGCAGGATCGGCGATCAGGGCCGCGGCCTGCGGCTCCCAGGCGGCGTGAAAGCCGTAGAAGCGGGTGAGAAGGGCGCGGTAAGCGGCGCGGGAGGCGACCCGCCGCTCGATGTCCACGGCTCTCTCGATCCGGTCGTGGGCCGGGCGCGTTTCCGTCTTGAGCCGCTCAAGCAGGGTCAAATGCATCTCACAGACGGCGCGTCTGCCGTCTCGCCGGGGTGGGGATGCGCGACCTTAAAGATTAACCCACGTAAAGTCACGACCCCCGGCCGGCATGCGTCGATGCAGCCCCGGGCTCAGGCCGCATGCGTGCGGTCGCCGCGCCCGAGGAGGCCGTGCAGGGTTCCCACGAGGCCTTTGCGGAAGAGCAGCACGCTCACCACGAAGATCACGCCGAGGATCACCGTGACCCAGGAGCCCACGCGGTCGGCGAGCACGTTCTCGAGCCCCGTGATGATGAAGGCCCCGACCACCGGGCCCGACAGGGTGCCGATGCCGCCGATGAGGGACATGAGGATCACGCTGCCCGACGTTGCCCAATGCACGTCCGACAGGGTGGCAAAGCCCAGGATCAGGCATTTGAGGGCCCCGGCCAGGCCCGCGAGCGCGGCTGAGAGCACGAACGCCACGAGCTTGAAGCGGTCGCTGTCGTAGCCGAGCGAGATCGTGCGCGGCTCGTTCTCGCGGATCGCCTTCAGGATCTGGCCGAAGGGGGAGTGGACCACGCGGGCGATGAAGAGCCAGCTCGCCGCCACGATGGCGAGGACGACGTAATAGAGCGTGAGGTCGTTGCCGAGGGACAGCACGCCGAAGAGGGCGCCGCGGGGCACGCCCTGCAGGCCGTCCTCGCCGCCGGTGAACGGCGCTTGCAGGGCGAAGAAGTAGAACATCTGCGCCAGCGCCATGGTGATCATGGCGAAGTAGATGCCCTGGCGGCGGATCGCGATCGCCCCGACCACGAGCCCGAGCCCTGCGGCGACGAGCATGCCGAAGAGGATGCCGAGTTCAGGGGTGAATCCCCAGACCTTGATGGCGTGACCCGTGGCATAGGCCGCGCCGCCGAAGAACATGGCGTGCCCGAAGGAGAGCAGGCCCACATAGCCGATGAGCAGATTGAAGGCGCAGGCGAAGAGGGCGAAGCACAGGAGCTTCATGAGCAGGATCGGGTAGAGCCCAAGGAAGGGCGCCGCGATCCCGAGGGCGATGACGGCCGCGAAGACGGCCGGCGCCAGCGCGCCGAAGCGCCGCGGGGCGGTGCCGATGGTCGGGGAGGTGGAGGCCTGCGAGGTCATGGATGGTTTCTCGTGCCCGTTACGCCCGCCCGAACAAGCCGGCGGGGCGCGGAGGGATGGTTTCTGGTCTCGTCACGCCCGACCGAACAGGCCCGCGGGCCGCAGGAGGAGGACGATGACCATGATGACGAACACCACGGTCGCGGAGGCTTCCGGATAGAAGACGCGGGTCAGGCCCTCGATCACCCCGAGCCCGAGGCCCGTGACGATGGCGCCCAGGATCGAGCCCATGCCGCCGATCACCACCACGGCGAAGACCACGATGATGATGTTGGAGCCCATGAGGGGCGTGATCTGCACCGCCGACGCGGCCAGAACGCCGGCAAGCCCCGCGAGCGCCACGCCGAAGCCGAAGGTGAGGGTGACGAGGAGCGGCACGTTCACGCCGAAGGCCTGGGTGAGGCCCGGATTCTCGGTGGCCGCGCGAAGATACGCGCCGAGCTTGGTGCGCTCGATCACGAACCAGGTCGCGAAGCACACCACGAGGGAAACGCCGATCACCCAGGCGCGGGAGACCGGGAGCACCATGAAGCCGAGGTTCCACACGCCGTTGAGCGCCGGCGGGCGCGGATAGGAGCGGCCCGAGCTGCCGTAGGCGTCGCGGAGCAGGCCCTCCAGAATGAGCGAGAGGCCGAAGGTGAGCAGCAGGCCGTAGAGCGGGTCGAGGCCGCGCAGCCAGCGCAGGAAGCCGCGCTCCACCAGAATGCCGATGAGCCCCACCCCGAGCGGCACGAGGATCAGCGCGATCCAGTAATTGAGGCCGAGCACCGTGAGCGCGAAGAAAGCCCCGAAGGCGCCGACCATGTAGAAGGCGCCGTGGGCGAAATTGACGATGTTGAGCGTCCCGAAGATCACCGCGAGGCCGAGCGAGAGCATCGCGTAGAAAGACCCGTTCACGAGACCGAGCACGATCTGCGAAGCGAGCGCCGGAAGCGGGCGGCCGAAAATCTCCATGGGACCCCGGAAAGATACGCGTGAGGGGAGGGTGCGGACGGTTCCGCACCCTCGATGCTTGTTACGAGCTTAGGACTTCTTCACCAGCGGGCAGCGGGACTGCTCGAGGGGCTGGAAGGCCTGGGCGCCGGGGACCACCGCGACCTGGCGGTAATAGTCCCAAGCGTACTTGGAGTCCTTCGGGGCCTTCACCTGGAAGAGGTACATGTCGTGGACGTGCAGGCCGTCCTGACGGATCTTGCCGTTCTTCGTGAACATGTCGTTGATCGTCATGGACTTGAGCTGCTTCATCACCGCCTCGGACTCGTCGGTGTCCGCAGCCTGCACGGCCTTGAGGTAGCTCGACACGGCCGAGTAGACGCCGGCCTGGTTCGAGTTCGGCATCTTCTTCACACGCTCCATGTAGCGCTTGGCGAAGGCCCGGGTCTCGTCGGTCTGGTCCCAGTACCAGGCTTCCGTGGTGTAGAGGCCCTGGGCCTGCTCGATGCCGAGGCTGTGGACGTCCGTCACGAGGGTGAGGAGGCCGGCGAGCTGCTGCTTCGGCGTGAGGCCGAAATCGTAGGCAGCCTTGATCGAGTTCACCGTGTCCTGGCCCGCATTGGCGAGACCCACGACCTTCGCGCCCGAGGACTGCGCCTGGAGCAGGAACGACGAGAAGTCGGTCGCCGAGAGCGGGTGACGCACGGCGCCGAGCACCTTGCCGCCGGCGTTCTTGACGACGTCGCCCGTGTCCTTCTCGAGCGAGTGGCCGAAGGCGTAGTCGGCGGTGAGGAAGAACCAGGAGTCGCCACCCGCCTTCACGGTCGCGGCGCCCGTGCCTTGAGCGAGCGCGTAGGTGTCATAGACGTAGTGAACCGTGAAGGGCCCGCAATCCTCGTTGGACAGGCGGCTCGTGGCGGCGCCCGTCACCATCTGGACCCGCTTCTTCTCGGTCGCGACCTTCGAGACCGCGAGGGCCACCGAGGAGTTGAGCGACTCGGTGATCAGGTCCACCCCTTGCGTGTCGTACCACTCGCGGGCCTTGGAGGCCGCCACGTCCGGCTTGTTCTGGTGGTCGGCCGAGATCACCTCGACCGTCTTGCCGGCGACCTTCCCGCCGAAATCCTCCACCGCCATCTTGGCGGCCTCGACCGCGCCCTGGCCGCCGAAATCGGCATAGACGCCGGAGAGATCGGTGAGCACGCCGATCTTGACCGTGTCGCCGGAGAATTGCTGGGCGAAGGCGGGGCCGCTCATCACGGCGGCCACGGCCGCGGATGCCATCAACAGTTTGCGCATGGAAGTCTCCCTGAAATCCTGTTGTTGTTTCATTCTGCACCCCCGGGCTCACGGAGACCCCGGGACTGTATCGCGCCCGGGAGCCTCCGCCCCCGGGAACCCTTCTTACACGCCCAGGAGCTGGGCGAGTTCGTCCTGGCGCTCCTGCAGCTCGCGCTGGTCGAGCTGCATCACGACCTGGCCGTGCTCGATCACATAGAAGCGGTCGGCCAGGGGGGCGGCGAAGCGGAAGTTCTGCTCCACCATCAGGATCGTATAGCCGCGCTGCCGCAACAAGCGGATCGTCTCGGCGAGCTTCTGCACGATCACGGGGGCGAGGCCCTCCGAGATCTCGTCGAGCAGGAGCAGCCGGGCGCCGGTGCGCAGGATGCGGGCGATGGCGAGCATCTGCTGCTCGCCGCCGGACAGCTTGGTGCCGGGGCTGGAGCGTCGCTCCTCGAGGTTCGGGAAGATCCGGTAGATCTCCTCGATCGACATGCCGCCCTCGGCGACGCGCGGGGGAAGCTCCAGGTTCTCCTGGGCCGTCAGCGTCGCGAAGATGCCGCGCTCCTCGGGGCAATAGCCGATGCCGAGGCGGGGAATGCGATGGGCCGCCATCGCGATCGTCTCCTGGCCCGCGACCTTGATCGAGCCCTCGCGCCGGGACACGAGGCCGAGGATCGAACGCAGCGTCGAGGTGCGGCCGGCGCCGTTGCGGCCGAGCAGGCTCACGACCTCGCCCTCGCGCACCGTGACGTTCACCCCGTGGAGCACGTGGCTTTCGCCATACCAGGCATGAAGGTTGGAGATGTCCAGGAAGGGCGCGGCGCCCGTGGAGGCGGTCGTGCGGCCGGCGGGAGCGAGAGTGGCGGTCATTGGCTCAGTGCCCCGTGCCGAGAGTGGCGGTCATTGGCCCAGTGCCCCGTGCCGAGAGTGGCGGTCATCCGATTAGTGCCCTGTGCCGAGATAGGCTTCGATCACGCGGGGGTCCTGCGAGACCTCCGCGTAGGGGCCCTCCGCCAGCACCGCGCCGCGCTGCAGCACGGTGATGCGGTCCGAGATGTCGGAAACCACGCTCATATTGTGCTCGACCATCAGCACGGTTCGCCCCTGGGCCACGCGCTTGATCAGCGCCTTCACCCGGTCGATGTCCTCGTGGCCCATGCCCTGCGTGGGCTCGTCGAGAAGGATGAGGTCCGGGTCGAGGGCGATGGTGGTGGCGATCTCCAAGGCCCGCTTGCGGCCGTAAGGCAATTCAACGGCCTGGTGGTTGGTGAAGGACTCGAGGCCCACCTGCGCGAGGAGTTCGCGGGCGCGGTCGTCAAGCGCCCGCAGGGTCTCCTCGGAGCGCCAGAAATGGTAGGCCGTCCCGAGCTTGCGCTGGAGCGGGATGCGCACGTTCTCCAGCACCGTGAGGTGCGGGAAGGTGGCCGAAATCTGGAAGGAGCGCACCACGCCGCGGCGGGCGATCTGCGCCGGCTTCAGCCGCGTGATGTCCTCGCCGCGATACATGATGCGGCCGCTGGTCGGCGGCAGAAACTTGGTGAGCAGGTTGAAGAACGTGGTCTTGCCGGCGCCGTTCGGGCCGATGACCGCATGGATATGGCCTTCGTGGAGCGTGAACGACACGTCCTGCACGGCGACGAAGCCGGAGAACGACTTCGTGAGGCCCTCGGTTTTCAGCACGACCGTGGAGGGGTTCAAACGCTACTCCGGCTGCTCGGTGGACCGCCCAAGGCGGGCAGGGCGACATGGATAGAACGAAGCCCGGAGCCGATGCAACGCCGTCGGCACGCAAATCGCCCGGTTTCGCCCGGTCCGGCGAGGGTATCGGCCGAAAAGCGGGCACTCGACCGTCATTTTTCTGTGAACGGAATCTGCGTGCGGGGAGGCCGGGGCGAACGGTCGTTACTTTGGAAAGGTTCAAATTGACAGGTTCGAACCGTTTTGATCAGATGGTCAAATCAAGAGCCTGCTCCTCGAGAAGCGGGCCTGAGGGTGAACGACAACCGGCCTTGAGCGACCGCTGTGACGGCGCAGGAGGACATCATGACGGCTACGCCGGACATCCGTGCCGGGCGCATCGCGCCTGGGCAATATGCGGAGAATTTCTCCGATCTGCATGCGCCCCTCGACCGCCACGAGGCGCGGGTCGCGGGCGAGCGCTGCCTGTTCTGCTACGACGCGCCCTGCGTGACGGCCTGCCCGACGAGCATCGATATCCCGCTCTTCATCCGGCAGATCACCACCGGCAACACCCACGGCGCGGCGAAGACGATCCTCGACGCCAACATCTTCGGCGGCATGTGCGCCCGCGTCTGCCCGACCGAGACCTTGTGCGAAGAGGCTTGCGTGCGCAACGAGGCCGAAGGCAAGCCGGTCCAGATCGGCCTTCTCCAGCGCCATGCCACCGATGCCCTGATGAGCTCGGGCCGGCAGATCTACAAGCAGGGCGCCCCGACCGGGCGCCGCATCGCCGTCGTCGGCGCCGGGCCCGCGGGCATCTCCTGCGCCCACCGGCTGGCGACCCTCGGCCACCAGATCGTGGTCTACGACGCGCGACAGAAGCCCGGGGGCCTCAACGAGCACGGCATCGCCTCCTACAAGAGCGTCGACGGCTTCGCGCAAGCCGAGGTGGACTGGATCCTGGGCGTCGGCGGCATCGAGCTGCGCTGCGGCCAGCAGCTCGGGCGCGACTTTACCGTTGCGGATCTGCGCAGGGACTACGACGCGGTGTTCCTCGGCCTCGGCCTGCAGGCCGTGAACAGCCTCGGGATCGACGACGGCGGCCTCCAGGGCATCGAGGACGCGGTGGCCTTCATCGAGGCCCTGCGCCAGACCCAGGACCTCTCGACGCTTCCCGTCGGACGCAAGGTGGTGGTGATCGGCGGCGGCATGACGGCGGTGGACGCCGCCGTGCAGGCCAAGAAGCTCGGCGCCGAGGAGGTCACCATCGTGTATCGCCGCGGCGCGGCGCAGATGGGCGCGAGCACCTACGAGCAGGAACTGGCGCAGACGAACGGCGTCGTGATCCGCCATTGGGCGCGCCCGGTGTCCGTGCAGGGGGAGGGCGGGGCGCTGCGCTCCGTCACCTTCATGGGCACCCGGGACGAGGGCGGCAAGCTCGTGGATACGGGCGAGACCTTCACGCTGCCGGCCGACCAGCTCTTCAAGGCCATCGGCCAGCTCTTCGTCGCGGCGGATCTCGAAGGGTCGAGCGACGTGCTCGACATCGAGGGCGGCCGCATCGCGGTCGATCAGGACCGCCGCACCTCGCTCGCCGGCGTCTGGGCCGGCGGCGACTGCGCCGCGGGCGGGCGCGACCTCACCGTCGTTGCCGTCGAGGACGGCAAGCAGGCCGCCCTATCGATTGATCGCGCGCTCCTGGGCTTCGTGCCCATGGCAGCCGAATAAGGGAGGCCCACAGGATGGCCGATCTCCGCGTCAATTTCGTTGGCATCAAAGCCCCGAACCCGTTCTGGCTCGCCTCCGCGCCGCCCACCGACAAGGCCTACAACATCGAGCGCGCCTTCCGCGCCGGATGGGGCGGCGTGGTGTGGAAGACGCTCGGCGAAGAGGGACCGCCGGTGGTGAACGTGTCCGGGCCGCGCTACGGCGCCATGCACGGGCCGGACCGCCGCGTCTCCGCCTTCAACAACATCGAGCTCATCACGGACCGCCCCCTGGAGGTGAACCTCCAGGAGATCACCGAGATGAAGCGCCGCTGGCCGGACCGCGCCATCGTGGTGTCGCTCATGGTGCCCTGCGAGGAGGAGGCCTGGAAGCGCATCCTCCCTCGGGTCGAGGCCACGGGCGCGGACGGCATCGAGCTCAATTTCGGCTGCCCGCACGGCATGTCCGAGCGCGGCATGGGCTCGGCGGTCGGCCAGGTGCCGGAATACGTCGAGATGGTCGCGCGCTGGTGCAAGCAGCACACGCGCATGCCCGTGATCGTGAAGCTCACGCCGAACATCTCCGACATCCGCAAGCCCGCCGAAGCCGCCAAGCGCGGCGGCGCGGATGCGGTGTCGCTCATCAACACCATCAACTCCATCATGGGCGTCGATCTCGACCGCATGATCCCGGCCCCCCACACGGACGGCAAGGCCACCCACGGCGGCATGTGCGGCCCGGCCGTGAAGCCCATCGCGCTGAACATGGTGTCCGAGATCGCCCGCTCGCCGGCCACCCACGGCCTGCCGATCTCCGGCATCGGCGGCATCGCGACCTGGCGCGATGCGGCGGAGTTCATGGCGCTCGGTTGCGGCACCGTTCAGGTGTGCACCGCCGCGATGGTCTACGGCTTCAAGATCGTCGAGGAGATGATCGCGGGGCTGGAAAACTTCATGGACGAGCGCGGCTATGCGCGCGTCGATGATTTCGTGGGCAAGGCGGTCCCGAACGTCACCGACTGGCAGTACCTGAACCTGAACTACGCCGTGAAGGCGCGCATCGACCAGGATCTGTGCATCAAGTGCGGCCGCTGCCACATCGCCTGCGAGGACACCTCGCACCAGGCGATCACCAACATGGTGGACGGCAAGCGCCACTTCGAGGTGATCGACGAGGAATGCGTGGGCTGCAATCTCTGCGCCACCGTGTGCCCGGTCGAGAACTGCATCACCATGGAGCCGCTGCCCGTCGGCGCCGTCGACCGGCGCACCGGCCGGGTCATCGACGGCTCGTACCAGAACTGGACGCAGCACCCCAACAACCCGATGGCGAAGCCCGCCTCGAAGCCCCTCGAACCCCTCGAGCCCGCGGAGTAGGTTTCATGCGAAGGGCGGGCGGCGGATGGCGCATGGACAGCACAGCCATTCGCCGCCCCCTATTCGCCCTTCGCTCCCCTGGGGAGAACGCCGTCGATCAGGATTCGGGAGAGCATCGTGCAGGTGGTCTCGAAGAAGGCGTCGTCCGCAAGGCTGTGCCCGGTGATCGCCTCGATCTGGCTCGAGAAATCGGCGTAGTGCTGGGTCGTGGCCCAGATCGCGAAGATGAGGTGCTTCGGGTCCACGGGCGCGAGCCGCCCTTCGGCGATCCAGCCTTGAATCGTGCGGGACTTCGCCTCCACGAGATCGGCGAGCTGGCCCGTGAGCGCTTGGCCCAGGAGCGGCGCGCCCTGCAGCATCTCCATGGCGAAGAGCCGCGAGGCCGTGGGGTGGCTGCGGGAATAGGCGAGCTTGCGGGCGATGTAGGCCGAGAGCGCCTCGCGGGGGTCGCTCCTCTCGTCGAGCTCGCGCAGGGGATCGAGCCACATCTCGAGGGTCCGGCGCAGGACCGCGGTGTAGAGCTCGTCCTTGGTGCGGAAATAATAGAGCAGGTTCGGCTTCGAGAGGCCCGCCGCCGCGGCGATCTGGTCGATGCGCGCTCCGCGAAAGCCGTAGGCCGCGAAAACCTCGAGGGCCGCATCGAGAATGCGCTCGATATTCGCCTCGCCCGCCCGCGTCGTGGTGCGGATCCTGCGCGGGGGCGAACCGCCGCCCCAAGCCTCGTCAGCCACGATGCAACCTTCACTTCCTTCGTTGCGCGGACCGTACGGCGGAGGATGGATCGCGGGCAAGAGCCGGAGGCAACCGAGGCTCAGCGGCTCCGTGACGCTGCGCTCGCGTCGTCCCGCAGCGCTCCGGTTAACGCCAGCGACGAAAGCGGCTCCGTGGCGCTGGACCGCGGCGCCAAGGGCGAATACTCAATTCAGGCACAGGGCCGGCCGCGATCGGCCTGAGGAGGACCACCCCATGACCGTCGTGCCCATGAGGCGCCCGCTCCCGAACGACCTCAACGCCTTCTGGATGCCGTTCACGGCGAACCGGCAGTTCAAGAAGGCCCCGCGCCTCCTCGCCGGCGCCAAGGACATGCACTACGTCACCGACGACGGGCGCCGGATCCTCGACGCCACGGCGGGCCTCTGGTGCGTGAATGCGGGCCACGGGCGGCCGAAGATCACGGAAGCCGTGCAGCGCCAGGTCGCGGAGCTCGACTACGCCCCGGCCTTCCAGATGAGCCACCCGAAGGCGTTCGAGTTCGCCTCGCGGCTGACCCAGCTCACGCCCGAGGGCCTCGACCACGTGTTCTTCACCAATTCCGGCTCCGAGTCGGTGGAGACCGCCCTCAAGATGGCGATCGCCTACCACCGCGTCCGCGGGGAGGGGGCCCGCACCCGCCTCATCGGCCGCGAGCGCGGCTACCACGGCGTCAACTTCGGCGGCATCTCGGTCGGCGGCATCGTGTCGAACCGCAAGATGTTCGGCACCCTGCTCGGCGGCGTCGACCACATCCGCCACACCCACGATCCAGCCCGCAACGCCTTCACGGCCGGCGAGCCGGAATACGGCGTGGAACTGGCGGAGGACTTGGAGCGCATCGTGACGCTCCACGACGCCTCCACCATCGCGGCCCTCATCGTGGAGCCGGTGGCCGGCTCGACCGGCGTGCTGATCCCGCCGAAGGGGTATCTCAAGCGCCTGCGCGAGATCTGCGACAAGCACGGCATCCTGCTCATCTTCGACGAGGTCATCACGGGCTTCGGCCGCCTCGGGCAGCCCTTCGCGGCCGATTACTTCGACGTGATCCCGGACCTCATGACCACCGCCAAGGGCATCACCAACGGCGTGATCCCCATGGGTGCGGTGTTCGCCACGGGCAAGATCCACGACGCCTTCATGAACGGCCCGGAGCACCTCATCGAGTTCTTCCACGGCTACACCTATTCCGCGCATCCGATCGCCTGCGCGGCGGGGCTCGGCACCCTCGACACCTATGCCGAGGAAGGCCTGCTCACCCGCGCCGCGGAACTCGCGCCCTACTGGCAGGACGCCATCCAGTCGCTGAAGGGCACCCGCCACGTGATCGACACCCGCAACATCGGCCTCGTGGGCGCGATCGAGTTGGAGCCCATGGCGGGCGAGCCGACGAAGCGCGCCTTCTCGGTGTTCCTGGAATGCTTCGAGCGCGGTCTTCTCATTCGCACCACGGGCGACATCATCGCGCTCTCGCCACCGCTCATCGTCTCGAAGGGCCAGATCGACGAGATCGTGGGCACCATCGGAGACGTGCTGAAGCAGGCGGCGTAAAGCCGAATGGCATTCGTGCCGCGCTCCAGGGCGCGGCACGAACTTTGCGACGAACAGGCTCGAAGGACCCCGGCGGATGCGGGTAACGGAGGATGGGATGGGGGCGAGCCTTGCGCCCGCGGCAGTGACGAGCGGAGTGACCGCCGCATCGGCGCGATCGGCCGTGATCGACATTCGCGGCTTGTCGCTCACCTACGAGGCCGCGGACGGGCCCGTCTATGCCCTCTCCAACGTGGACCTTCAGGTGGCCGAAGGGGAGTTCGTGTCCTTCATCGGCCCCTCGGGCTGCGGCAAGACCACGCTTCTGCGGGTGATCGCCGATCTGGAGCAGCCGACGGGCGGCCATATCAGCGTCAACGGGGTCTCCCCGAGCGAAGCGCGCCTGCGCCGGGAATACGGCTTCATCTTCCAGGCGCCCGCGCTCTATCCCTGGCGCACCATCGAGCGGAACGTGGAACTGCCGCTGGAGATCTTCGGCCTCTCCAAGGCCGAGCGGCGGGAACGCTCGCAACGGCAGCTCGAACTCGTGAACCTCAAAGGCTTTGAGAAAAAGTTTCCCTGGCAGCTCTCCGGCGGCATGCAGCAGCGCGCCTCCATCGCCCGGGCATTGTCGTTCGACCCGAAACTCCTCCTCATGGACGAGCCCTTCGGTGCGCTAGACGAGATCGTCCGCGACCATCTCAACGAGCAGCTGCTGCAGCTCTGGGCCAAGACCCGGAAGACCGTTCTCTTCGTCACGCACTCGATCCCGGAAGCCGTGTTCCTCTCCACGAAGATCGTGGTGATGTCGCCGCGGCCGGGACGGATCATCGACGTGATCGATTGCGCCTCGCTCGGTCTGCAGCGGCCCCTCGAAATCCGCGAGACCCCGGAATTCCTGAAGATCGCGCATCGGGTCCGCGAGGGCCTGCGCGCCGGGCATTCCTATGACGACTGACGCCGAGACGCTCCGCATCGGGTCGGCGCCGCCCCAGGCCGCGACCGGCCGGGCCATGGGGCTCGCCAAACAGCGGGTTTCGCTCGCCCACCGCCTCTGGTCCGGCAACACCGGGCCGGTGCTGGTGGTCGTGCTCGCGATCCTTGCGCTTTGGTATGGGGCCGCGGCCTGGATGAACTGGCAAGGCGTCGCGGACGCCCTCCAGCGCGCCGGCGAGCAGCGCACCGCCATGGAGATCCTGGCCGCCACCATGGAGCAGGAGCGCCCGGTCCTGCCGGCGCCGCATCAGATCGCGGTGGAGCTCAAGAAGACCGTCATCGACACGCCGATTACCTCGCGCCGCAGCCTCGTGAACCATGCCTGGGTGACGCTCTCCTCCACGCTGCTCGGTTTCGCCATGGGCGCGCTGCTCGGAGTGGTGCTCGCGGTTCTCATCGTGCATGTGCGCACCCTCGAGCGCAGCCTCATGCCCTGGATCATCTCCTCGCAGACGATCCCGATCCTGGCCATCGCGCCGATCATCATCGTGGTGCTGGGCTCCATCGGGATCACGGGGCTGTTCCCGAAGGCGATCATCTCGGCCTATCTCTGCTTCTTTCCCGTGACCATCGGCATGGTGAAGGGTCTGACCTCGCCCGACATGATGCAGCGCGACCTCATGCGCACCTATTCCGCATCTCAAGGCCAGACCTTCTGGAAGCTGCGCCTGCCGGCCTCGCTCCCCTTCCTGTTCGCGAGCCTGAAAGTGGCGATCGCCATCAGCCTTGTGGGCGCCATCGTCGGCGAGTTGCCGACTGGCGCGCAATCCGGCCTCGGTGCCCGGCTGCTCGCCGGCTCCTATTACGGCCAGACCATCCAGATCTGGGCGGCACTCTTCGGCGCGGCCATCCTGGCCTCGATCCTCGTGGCGGTGCTGGGCCTGGCCGAACGCGCGATCAACCGGCGCATGGGGGTGCGCGCATGAGCGCCAGTGCCGCCATCGCGCCGCGCCGCCCGACGGGGCTTGGCCTCGCCCAGCGGGCCTTGATCCTCACGCCCCTCGTCACCATCGGCTGCCTCTACGCGCTCAATCTCGTGCACCGGCCGGATATGGCCGGGCAGGCGGGGTTCGGGTTCTGGGCCTTCGTGGTGGTGCTGTGGCTCGCCGCCGTGACGGCGCTCGGCGCGCTCTCCAATCTGCGCGTGCGCAGCTCCACCCTGCGCAACGGCGTCAACCTCGCCGTGCCGGTGCTCTTCGGCGCCTTCCTCTTCTTTCTGTGGGAGGTCATTGTCGTGGGCGCGGGCGTTCCCTCCGTGCTGATGCCGCCGCCCTCCGCGATCGGTGCCCGCTTTGCCTCCTCGCTGCCGATCCTGTGGGCGGATTTCTTCCAGACCTTCGTGAAGGGCGTGCTGTCGGGCTACGCGCTCGGCTGCCTCTCGGGCTTTGCAGTCGCGATCGTGGCCGACCGGGTGCCGTTCCTGCGCCGGGGCCTGCTGCCGCTCGGCAATTTCGTCTCCGCGCTTCCCGTCATCGGCATCGCGCCCATCATGGTGATGTGGTTCGGCTTCGACTGGCCCTCCAAGGCCGCGGTCGTGGTGGTGATGACCTTCTTCCCCATGCTGGTGAACACGGTGGCGGGGTTGGCGGCGGCGAGCCGCATGGAGCGCGACCTGATGCACTCCTACGCGGCGGGTTATTGGACCACGCTGCTCAAATTGCGGCTTCCCGTTGCCCTTCCCTTCATCTTCAATGCCCTGAAGATCAACTCGACCCTCGCCCTCATCGGTGCCATCGTCGCCGAGTTCTTCGGCACGCCGATCGTCGGCATGGGCTTCCGGATCTCAATCGAGGTGGCCCGCATGGCCCTCGACATGGTGTGGGCGGAGATCGCGCTCGCCGCCATCGCGGGCTCGGCCTTCTACGGGCTCGTGGCACTCATCGAGCGCGCGGCCACCTTCTGGCACCCCTCGTATCGGCGGTGAGCCCCTGCGGTTCCACCATCGGCGGGCTCCGGAAGGCGGGCAACAGGGATCGGCCCTCAGCCGGCTATGAGAAGTCGCCGGAGGGGGCTCGACAATCAGGGGGCTTGCGGCTCCAATCCAGCCAGCCGCAAGCTTTTGGGGCATCCGCCGGACCGCAGAGAACAGAGGATGCGGCCGGCGCAGGAGGAGGAGTTGAGAGCATGATCAAGACCGTACTGATGGCCGGCGCCATGGCGCTGTCGCTCGTGGGCGCTGCTCACGCGCAGGCCAACAACAAGGTGACCCTGCAGCTCAAATGGGTGACGCAGGCGCAGTTCGCGGGCTACTTCGTGGCCAAGGACAAGGGCTTCTACAAGGAGGCCGGCCTCGACGTGACCATCAAGCCGGGCGGCCCCGATATCGCGCCCCCGCAGGTGATCGCCGGCGGCGGCGCCGATGTGATCGTGGACTGGATGCCCTCCGCTCTCGCGGCCCGCGAGAAGGGCGTGCCGCTCGTGAACATCGCCCAGCCGTTCAAGAGCTCGGGCATGATGCTCACCTGCCGCGCCGAGACCGGCATCAAGACTCCGCAGGACCTGAAAGGCCGGACGCTTGGCGTGTGGTTCTCGGGCAACGAGTATCCGTTCCTCGCCTGGATGGCGAAGCTCGGCTACAAGACCGACGGTTCGGCCAACGGCGTGAAGGTGCTCAAGCAGGGCTTCAACGTCGATCCGCTGATCCAGAAGCAGGCCGACTGCATCTCGACCATGACCTACAACGAGTATTGGCAGGTCATCGACGCCGGCTTCAAGCCGGAGCAGCTCGTCACCTTCCGCTACGAGGACCAGGGCGTCGCGACGCTCGAGGACGGCCTCTACGTGGTCCAGGACAAGCTGAAGGATCCGGCCTTCGTGTCCAAGATGGCGAAGTTCGTCGCCGCCTCGCAGAAGGGCTGGGACTACGTGCGCCAGAACCCCGACGAGGCCGCCGAGATCGTCCTCGATAACGACGCCTCCGGCGCTCAGACCGAGAAGCACCAGAAGCGCATGGCCGGGGAGATCGCGAAGCTCCTCGACACGCAGAACAAGGGCAAGCTCGATCCGGCCGATTACGAGCGCACCGTCTCGACGCTGCTGGCCTCCGGCGGCGACGCGCCCGTGATCACCAAGAAGCCCGAAGGCGCCTGGAGCCACGCGGTCGTCGACGCGAAGATGTGATGTCGCATCCTACCCTCCCCCTTGCGGGGAGGGTGGCACCCGCAGGGTGACGGGTGGGGGTCGTGCAGGATGAGGCGCTGTGGTGCCTCCTTCATGACCCCCACCCCTGACCCCTCCCCGCAAGGGGGAGGGGAGTTTCGGGCCTCAGCTCGACCAATCAAAAACAATCAGGGAGACCGAATTCCATGACACTCCTCATCCGGGGCGGCACCGTCGTGAACGCCGATTTCAGCCGCCGCGCGGACGTGCTGGTGGAAGGCGAGCGCATCGTGGCGGTGGGGGAGAATCTCGAAGCGCCCGCCGGCGCCGAGGTTGTCGATGCGGGCGGCGCGCTCGTGATGCCGGGCGGCATCGATCCGCACACCCACATGGAACTGCTCTTCATGGGCGAGGTTTCGGCCGACGATTTCGAGTGGGGCACCAAGGCCGCGCTCTCCGGCGGCACCACCACCATCGTGGATTTCTGCATTCCGGGTCCCGGCCAGTCGCTGGTCGAGGCCTATCGCGACTGGCGCGCCAAATCGGAGAAGGCGGCGGGCGACTACTCCTATCACCTTGCCGTCACCTGGTGGTCCGAGCAGGTCGAGCGCGAGATGGGCGAGATCGTCAACACCCACGGGGTCAACACCTTCAAGCACTTCATGGCCTACAAGGGCGCCTTGATGGTGGACGACGACGTGCTCTTCCGCTCGTTCAAGCGCTGCGCCGAACTGGGCGCCACCGCCCTCGTGCACGCCGAGAACGGCGACGTGGTGGCCCAGATGCAGGGCGACTACATCGCGCAAGGCAAGACCGGGCCTGAGTTCCACGCCTACTCCCGCCCGCCGGAAGTCGAGGGCGAGGCCGCGAACCGCGCCATCATGATCGCCGACATGGCGGGCTGCCCTCTGTATATCGTGCACACCTCCTGCATTCCGGCCCACGAGGCGATCGCGCGGGCGCGGGCGCAGGGCAAGCGCGTCTTCGGCGAGCCGTTGATCCAGCATCTGGTGCTGGATGAGACCGACTACCTCAACAAGGAGTGGGATCACGCCGCACAGCGGGTGATGTCGCCGCCCTTCCGCCCGAAGAAGCATCAGGACAGCCTCTGGACCGGCCTGCAGGCGGGCTCGCTCCAGGTGGTCGCCACCGACCATTGCTCCTTCACCATCGCGCAGAAGCGTATCGGCCTGAACGACTTCCGCTTGATCCCGAACGGCACGGGCGGTCTGGAAGACCGCATGCCGGTGCTGTGGACCGCCGGCGTCAACACCGGGCGCCTGACCCCGAACGAATTCGTGGCGGTGTCGTCGTCAAATGCGGCGCGCATCCTCAACATGTACCCCCAGAAGGGCGTGATCATACCGGGCGCCGACGCCGACATCGTGATCTGGGACCCCTCTGCTACGAAAACCATCTCGGCGAAAACGCAGGTGAGCCGGATCGAATACAACGTGTTCGAGGGCTACGAGCTCAAGGGGCTTCCGACGCGGGTGTATCTGCGTGGGCGGCTTGCGGCCGAGAATGGCCAGGTCCGCGCCGAGCGCGGCCAGGGCCGCTTCGTCTCCCGTCCCCCGCTGCCGCCCTTCGCGGAGGCGCTACGGACCTGGAAGACGCAGACTGCGCCGCGGGCAGTGGCGCGGTAGTCATCCCCTCTCCCCGCTCGCGGGGAGAGGGTTAGGGTGAGGGGCCGGTCGGTGAAGCACCGGGTCTCCTCAGCCTCGCTCCACCCCAAGTCCGCATCTCGCAGTGCGACGCTCAGCGGTCGCGCTCTTCCGACCAGCCCCTCACCCCATCCCTCTCCCCGCGGGCGGGGAGAGGGGGTTTTGAGAAACACCATGCAAAACCTCACCATCAACCCGCAGCGCCTGTGGGACACCCTCATGGACACCGCCCAGATCGGCGGCACCCAGAAGGGCGGCATCTGCCGGCTCACCCTCACCGATCTCGACCGGCAGGTGCGCGACTGGTTCAAGGCGCAGGTGGAAGCCCTCGGCTGCACCGTCACGGTGGATGAAGTTGGGAACATGTTCGCGCTCAAACCCGGCAAGCGCGCCGACCTCGCGCCCATCGCCATCGGCAGCCACCTCGACACGCAGCCCACGGGCGGCAAGTTCGACGGGGTGCTCGGCGTGCTCGGCGGGCTTGAGACGCTGCGGACCCTGCACGACCTCGGCTACGAGACCAACGCGCCCCTGATGCTCGTGAACTGGACGAACGAAGAGGGCTCGCGCTTCGCCCCCGCGATGCTGGGTTCCGGCGTCTATGCGGGCGTGTTCGATCGCGCCTACGCGGATTCCCGCGAGGACCGCCAGGGCGTCACCTTCAAGGACGCCATCGACGGCATCGGCTATCGCGGCGAAGCGAAAGCCGGTGACGTGAAGTTCGGCGCCATGTTCGAACTCCACATCGAGCAGGGACCGATCTTGGAGGCCGAGGAGCGGACCATCGGCGTCGTGCAGGGCGTGCAGGGCATGCGCTGGTACGAGATCGAACTCACGGGCCGCGAGGCCCATACGGGCTCGACGCCCATGCACCTGCGCAAGAACGCGCTCGTCGGTGCCGCGCGGCTCGTCGAGCGCGTCGACCGGATCGCACTGGAGCACGCGCCGTCGGCCGTCGGCACGGTGGGCCTCATCGAGGCGAAGCCGAATTCCCGCAACGTGATCCCGGGCCACGTGTTCTTCACGGTGGATTTCCGCCACCCCGAGGATGCGGTGCTGGACGAGATGGAGCGGAAGCTCATGGCGGCGGTGCCGGAGGTGGCAGCCGCCATCGGCCTCGAGCATCAGGTCCGGAAGGTGTGGGATTCGCCCGCCGTGAAGTTCGACCCCGACTGCATCGCAGCCGTCCGCAAGGGCACCGAGAAGGCGGGCCTGCCCTCGCGCGACATGGTGTCGGGCGCGGGCCACGACGCCGCCTACGTCGCGCGCGTCGCGCCGACCACCATGATCTTCGTGCCCTGCGCCGGGGGCTTGAGCCACAACGAGGCCGAGAGCACGAGCTTCGACGAATGCGCGGCCGGCACCCAGGTGCTTCTCAACGCGGTGCTCGAATACGACCAGCGCTTCGCCCAGGCCGGGTGATACGCCACTGTGGTCAGCGCTTCGCCCACCAGGCGTGACGCGCCGCTTTTGTCTAGACATTTGACAGCGCCGCCGCTGCGTGGTGCCATGCCGGCCGAGCGTGCGCGAGCGCCCGGCCGACCCGTTCGGCATGGGTTTTGCTCGAAGCGCGGGGCATCACGGACATCACGGGCGGGAGGCACACGATGAAGGCATGGATCGGCGGTTTGGCGTTGGCGGCGCTCGTCGCGGGCGCGGCTCAGGCGCAGGACACCAAGGTGGCCATCGGGATCTCGGGCTGGACGGGCTTTGCGCCGCTCACCCTCGCGAAGGAAGCCGGCATCTTCAAGAAGAACGGCCTCGACGTGACGATCCGCAAGATCCCGCAGGCGAGCCGTCACCTGGCGATCCAGTCGGGCGACATCCAATGCGCCGCCACCACCGTCGAGACCTGGATGGTGTGGAACGCCAACGGCGTGCCGACCAAGCAGATCTTCCAGCTCGACAAGTCCTACGGCGCCGACGGCATGGTGGTGAAGAACAACATCGCCTCGATCAAGGACCTCAAGGGCAAGACCGTCGCGGCCTCCGCGCCCGGCACGGCGCCCTACTTCACCCTCGCCTGGTTCCTGAAGAAGAACGGGCTCTCCGTGAAGGACGTGACCGTGGTCAACATGGAGCCGGGCCCCGCGGCGCAAGCCTTCATCGCCGGCCAGAACGATGCGGCTCTGACCTACGAGCCCTACCTGTCGAGCGTGCGCGCCGCGCCGCAGGCCGGCAAGATCATCGCCACCACTCTCGATTACCCGATGATCATGGACACCTTCGGCTGCACGCCGAAGTTCCTGGAGGACAACCCGAAGGCCGCCAAGGCCCTGGCCGACAGCTACTTCGAAGCGGTCGAGATGATCGGCAAGGAGCAGGCCAAGGCCTATGAGATTATGGGCGCCGACGTGAAGCAGACCGGCGAGCAGTTCGGCAATTCGGCGAAGTTCCTGCGCTGGCAGGACCGCGAGGCGAACAAGCGGTTCTTCGCCGGCGAGTTCGAGCAGTTCTCCAACGAGGCCGCCGATCTCCTGCTCGAAGTCGGCATCATCAAGCAAAAGCCCGACATCAAGAGCCTCGTCGATACGCGGTTCATTCAGTAGCGCGCTCTACCCTCCCCCTTGCGGGGAGGGTGGCCCGGAGGGCCGGGTGGGGGTGGTGCAGAAGGCACCAGCTAGATCCATCCGGCACGACCCCTACCCCAACCCCTCCCCGCAAGGGGGAGGGGAAAGCGTTCGTCATGCCCCGTCCCCTCGAACCCGTCGGCCAGGGCGCCCGCGTCGCGCTCGGCATCTCCTTCTTCGTCCTGTTCGCCGCCGCCTGGGCGTTCGCGACGCTCGGCGGCTATGTGTCGAAGACCTTCCTCGCCGATCCGATCACCATGGTGCAGGACGGCTGGCTGCTGCTCACCAAGTTCGGCTTCGCCTACGATATCGGCATGACGATCTGGCGCGTGGTCGGCGGCTTCGTGCTCGCCGCCCTCATCGCGGTGCCGCTCGGCATCCTCATGGGCGCCTACAAGCCGGTTGAGGCCTTCTTCGAGCCCTTCGTGTCCTTCGCGCGCTATCTGCCGGCTTCCGCCTTCGTGCCGCTTCTCATCCTCTGGGCCGGCATCGGCGAGGCCCAGAAGCTGCTCGTGATCTTCATCGGCTCCGTGTTCCAGATCGTGCTCATGGTGGCCGTCGCGGTCGGCAACACAAGGCGCGATCTCGTGGAGGCCGCCTACACGCTGGGCTCCTCCGACACCGGCGTGGTGCGCCGCGTCCTCATCCCCGCCAACGCGCCAGAAATCGCCGAGATCCTGCGCCTCGTGCTCGGCTGGGCCTGGACCTACGTGATCGTGGCCGAGCTCATCGGCTCGTCCTCCGGCATCGGCCACATGATCATCGACAGCCAGGCGCTTCTCGCCACGGGACAGATGATTTTCGGCATCATCGTGATCGGTCTCATCGGCCTCGTCTCCGATTTCGCCTTCAAGGCCGTAAACCGCACGCTGTTCCGCTGGAGGCTCGCGTGACGGGAGATCGCGCGCGCTGGTCCAACATCCTCTCCCAGCGAAGCGGCGGGGGAGGAAACCGCGCCCTCACACGTGAGGCGACATCATGAGCGCGGAACTCCTCATCGACGGCGTGTCGCGCGTCTTCCCGGGCGTGCGCGGGGCCGCGCCCGTGCGCGCGCTGGAGCCGACCTCGCTTACGGTCGTGAAGAACGACTTCATCACCATCCTCGGACCCTCGGGCTGCGGAAAATCCACGCTGCTGCGCATCGTGGCGGGCCTCGACCGGCCGAGCGCGGGTCGCGTCATGCTGCGGGGGCGCGAGGTGCGGGAGCCAGGCGCCGATCGCGGCATGGTGTTCCAATCCTACACCCTGTTTCCCTGGCTCACGGTGGGCGAGAACATCGCCTACGGCCTGCGCGAGAAGGGCATGCCGGCAGCCCAGCGCGCCGACATCGTGCGGGCCTATATCGAGAAGGTGGGCCTGAGGGGCTTCGAGAACCATTACCCGAAGCAGCTCTCCGGCGGCATGCAGCAGCGCACCGCCATCGCCCGCGCGCTCGCGAACGACCCCGCGATCCTCCTGCTCGACGAGCCCTTCGGAGCCCTGGACAATCAGACCCGCGCTCTCATGCAGGAACTGCTGCTCGGGATCTGGGAGCGCGAGCGCAAGACCGTGCTCTTCGTCACCCACGACATCGAGGAATCGATCTTCCTCGCCTCCCGCGTCGTGGTGATGACCGCGCGCCCCGGCCGCATCAAGGCCGATATCCCCGTCGACCTGCCGCATCCGCGGCACTACCGCATGAAGACGAGCCCGGAATTCTCGGAGCTGAAGGCTCGGCTCACGGAGGAGATCCGCGCCGAAGCGGTGCTCGCGGCCGAGGCGCATTGAGCGCCTACCTCTCGGCTTCCTGTGTGGGCTGCTCCGCGGGCCGACCGTCCGCATTCCACGGCGCTTCGCCGGGTGCGCGGGTTCGCACCACGGTGACGTTGCAGGGTGCTTCCGCCACCACCTGCGCGGATACGCTGCCGAGGTAGCGGCGCACGGCCGAGGAGCCCCGGGCGCCGATGACGATGTGGTCCACATGGGCGTGGCGGGCATAGTCGAGGATCGCGGCGGCAGGATCGGGGTTCTCGAGCACCGTGTAGGTGACGCGGTCCTCCGGCAGGGCGAGGCGCCGCGCCCAGTTCTTCAGGCCCACGAGGCCGCGCACATGGAGGCTGCGGCCCTCCTCGTCCTCGCCGAAATCGACGCCGATGCGGGGCGTGCGCCGCACGTTCACGCACGCCAAGCGCGCGCGGGGTTCGATTTCCAGGATGCGGCGCACGATGAGGCGCAGGTTGTCGGCCAGTTCTTCCTGGTCGGGCGACAGGTCCACGGCCGCCATGATGATCGGCGCAGTGGCGAGGTGATGCACCAGGGGCTTCGCCTGCGGCGGCTCGGAACCAAGCGAGCGGAACCATCGCGTCAGCGCCACGCCGAAGGGAGCCTTGTTGGTGCGCTGAGCACGCTCGGTGAGCGTTACCTGATCGGGATGCGTGAGCGCGAAGGCGGCCTGCGCGGCGGTGGCGTATCGTTGTTCGGCGTCCACTTCGAGGCAGCGCAGGATTACTTCCTGGAGCCAGGCTGGGATCGCGGGGTTCAGCGCGCGGGGCGGGGTCGGCTCACGGTAGAGCCGCTGTCGCAGGGCTCGCCGCCCGCGCGGATGGCCGAAGGATCGGCGGCCAGTGGCGAGGAAGTAGAGCATCACGCCGAGCGCGAAGAGATCGCTCCTGGGGTCGGTGCGGTTGCCGAGCACCTGCTCGGGGGAGATGTAGGGCGCGGTGCCGAGCGGCAGGTGGAATTCTTCCGCGAGAAGATCGGGCAGTTGATCGTGCCGCGAGAGACCGAAGTCGATCAAAACCGCCTCGCCCGAGGACCGCATCATCACGTTCGAGGGTTTGAGGTCGAGGTGGACCACGTGCTGGCGGTGGAGGTCGTGGAGCGCGGTCGCGATCTTGGCGCCGATCTCCGCGACGCGCTCCGCCGGCAGCGGCGCCTCCTCGATGAGCGGCAGGAGCGAGGGCGGATCGATGCGCTCCATCACGATGTAGGGCTGAACGTCGAAGCCCCCTTGTGCGATGAAGCGCGGCACATGAGGGCCTTTTAGCCGTGGCAGGATCATCCCCTCGACCTCGAAGCCCACGATGGCGCCCGGGCCCTCGCCATAGGCGATGAGCGGGATCTTCATGATCAAGGGCAGGGGATCGTGCCGGGGGTGCGTCACCCGCCAGATCACCGCCATGCCGCCCTGGTGCAGGCGTTCTTCAAGGCGAAATCCGTCGATGGTGTCGCCGGGCTGCAGGCGGGTGGGCATGGTTCAGAACTCGTCCGTGGTTCTCTGGCTGCTCCCATCCACTCCCTCATCCTGAGGAGCAGCCGCAGGCTGGGTCTCGAAGGAGGGTTTCAGTTCGCTCGCGGGTCCTGGAAGGATCCTTCGAGACGGCGCTCCGCGCCTCCTCAGGATGAGGGGGTTGGGTGGGGCGATCACCCTCTGCACCCTTCTCATCGGCCTTCGTAGAGGCGGCTTGCGAGGCGCGGCGGCAAGCCGGCCGCCACGATCTTCCGCGCCGCGGTGTCGATGTCGTAAGCGACGCGGCGGAGCGTCAACGTGCCTTGTTCTGGATCGAACAGCGCATAGCCCGCATCGGGGTCGCCGTCGCGCGGCTGGCCCACGGCGGGGAGCACGGCCAGCCAGCGGCGCTGCCTCAGTAGCGGGATCGCGGTGCCGGCCACCGGGGTGAAGCCCACAGCCGGCTTGCCCGGAGCGATCTGGTAGAGCGCCGGCACATGCACATGCCCGCAGAAGGTGACGTGAGCGTTGCAGCGATTGAGCGAGCGCTCGGCCTCCACAGGCCCTGTGATGTAGCCCCAACCGTTTGGCGCCCAGGCATTGGCGTGGACGTAGAGGGTCGCGCCCTCCTCGGCCGATAGCGGCAGGGATCCGAGAAAATGCAGCTGTTCGGCCGAGAGCTGTTGGCGCGTCCACTCGATCGCCGTGCGGGCGAGCGGACTCATGGCCTCGCCGCCCAACAGCGCGGCCTCGTCGTGGTTGCCCCGCAGCACCGGCGCGCCGCGCTCGGCGTAGAGGCGCACGGCATCGACCACCGGGCCCGGATCGGCGCCGTAGCCCACGAGATCGCCCAGAAAAACGTAGCGCTGTGCTCCGCGTCGTTCCGCATCCTCCAGGCAAGCGTCGAGCGCTTCGCGGTTGCCGTGGATGTCGGTGAAAAGGGCCGTGAGCATGGGATGAGGGTAGGGCTCGGGGCGCCCCGACCCAACCCCTAGAGGCTCGGAAGATTGAGCCCGTGCTCCCGCGCGCAGTCGACCGCGATGTCGTAGCCCGCATCGGCGTGGCGCATGACGCCGGTGGCCGGGTCGTTCCAGAGCACGCGTTCGAGGCGCCGCGCGGCGTCGGGGGTGCCGTCGCAGACGATCACCATGCCGGAATGCTGGGAATAGCCCATGCCGACGCCGCCGCCGTGATGCAGCGAGACCCAGGTGGCGCCGGAGGCGCAGTTGAGCAGCGCGTTGAGCAGCGGCCAGTCGGAGACGGCATCCGAGCCGTCCTTCATCGCTTCCGTCTCGCGGTTGGGGCTGGCGACCGAGCCGGAATCGAGATGGTCCCGACCGATGACCACCGGCGCCTTCAGCTCGCCTCGCGCCACCATCTCGTTGAAGGCGAGCCCGAGGCGATGGCGCTGGCCGAGGCCCACCCAGCAGATGCGGGCGGGGAGCCCCTGGAAGGCGATGCGTTCGCGGGCCATGTCGAGCCAGTTGTGGAGGTGGGGATCGTCCGGAATCAGCTCCTTCACCTTGGCGTCCGTACGGGCGATGTCCTCCGGATCGCCCGAGAGCGCCGCCCAGCGGAAGGGCCCGATGCCGCGGCAGAAGAGGGGGCGGATATAGGCCGGCACGAAGCCCGGGAACGCGAAGGCGTCCTTCACGCCCATGTCCTGCGCCATCTGGCGGATGTTGTTGCCGTAATCGAGCACCGGCACGCCGACACGCCAGAAATCGAGCATGGCTTCCACCTGCACGGCCATGGAGCGCTTGGCGGCTTCCACCGTGCCCTTCGGATCGCGGGCGCGGCGCTCGTCCCATTCGGCGAGGGTCCAGCCCGCGGGCAGGTAGCCGTTGAGGGGATCGTGGGCGGAGGTCTGATCCGTGACGGCATCGGGCCTCACACCCCGGCGCACGAGTTCGGGGAAGATCTCGGCCGCGTTGCCGAGAAGGCCCACGGAAATCGGTTTCCGCTCGCGGCAGGAGCGCTCGACCATGGTGAGCGCCTCGTCGAGGGTTGCGGCCTGCGTGTCGAGGTAGCGGGTGCGCAGGCGCATCTCGATGCGCTGCGCCGAGCACTCGATCGCGAGCATGGAGGCGCCCGCCATGGTGGCGGCGAGGGGCTGGGCGCCGCCCATGCCGCCGAGACCTCCGGTGAGGATCCAGCGGCCCTTGAGGTCGCCGCCGTAATGGCGGCGCCCGACCTCCGCGAAGGTCTCGTAGGTGCCCTGCACGATGCCTTGCGTGCCGATGTAGATCCAGGACCCTGCAGTCATCTGGCCGTACATCATGAGCCCCTTGCGATCGAGCTCGTGGAAGTGGTCCCAATTGGCGTAAGCCGGCACGAGGTTGGAATTGGCGATGAGCACCCGCGGCGCATCCGCGTGCGTGCGGAACACGCCCACGGGCTTGCCGGATTGCACCAGGAGCGTTTCGTCGTTCTCCAGATTTTTTAGCGCATGCACGATGCGGTCGAAGCTCTCCCAGTCCCGCGCCGCGCGGCCGATGCCGCCATAGACCACAAGCTCTTGGGGCTTTTCGGCGACCTCGGGGTCGAGGTTGTTCATGAGCATGCGCAGGGGCGCTTCGGTGAGCCAGCTTTTCGCGCTGATCTCGGAGCCGCGGGGGCTGCGGATCACGCGGGCGTTGTCGATGCGGGTGTGCTGGTTCATCGAGGCGATCCTTCGGGCGAGCGGGCCCAAGCCGCGAGGGCTTCGAGCAGGCGTGTGAGCGCCGCGCGCATCGGTGTGGCATAGGCGGGGTCGTATGGCGTGGGCCAGGTGTCCGGCGTCACCGGCCCCAGCGGTTCGTCTATGTAGCCGCGGCAGGCGAGCTCCATCTGGATCGCATGGACGCCGTCTGGCGGCGCGCCGTAGCGGCGCGTGATCCAGCCGCCCTTGAAGCGGCCGTTGGACACCACGCTAAATCCTGTTGCGCCGCAGACTTCTTCCGCGATGCGCTGCACCGCCGGATCGCAGCTCGTGCCGCCGTTGGTGCCGATGTTGAAGTTCGGCAGCATGCCCTCGAACAGGCGCGGCACCACGGAGCGGATGGAGTGGCAATCGTAGAGCACCACGTGCGGGTGCTGCGCCCGCAGGCGGCGGATCTCCTCCGCGAGCGCCTGATGGTAGGGCGCGAAGTAGGTGGAGCGACGGGAGGCGATGTCGAGTTCGTTGGGCTCGGCGCCTGGCCGATACAGCGGCTCGCCGTCGAAGGTGGTGGTGGGGCAGAGCTCCGTGGTGGCCTGACCCGGATAGAGCGAGGCCCCGGAGGGGTCGCGGTTCACGTCGATCACCGCACGGGAGATTGCGGTGCGCACGATCGTGGCGTCGAGGTCGGCCGCGAAATCGTAGAGACGCTCGATCCACCAATCCGCGTCTTTGCGCGCGAGCCAGGGCGAGACGAGCCCCGCCTCGATCGCGGACGGAATGTCCGTGCCCGTATGCGGCAGACTCACGATCAGAGGCGCGGCGCCCCTCCGGATCGCAATGAAATCCGCCGTCATGAGTGGCTCGCGACGGAGGGGAGCGCGATGCCGGCGGCGTCCACGAGGTCGCCCCCGCGCACGAGGCTCGTCGCGGCGGCGATGTCGTCGGCGAGGTAGCGGTCCTCGTCGAGATGGGCGGCGACGGCACGGATCATGGAGCGCACACGCTCCAGCGGTTCGCTCGATTGTAGGGGCGCGTGGAAATCGCAGCCCTGGGCTGCCGCAAGCCCTTCAATGGCGATGACGCCCGCAACGTTCTCGGCCATGGGGAGGAGGCGGCGCGCCCCGTGCGTGGCCATGGAGACATGGTCTTCCTGGTTGGCGGATGTCGGGATCGAATCGACGCTGGCCGGCATCGCCCGTTGCTTGTTCTCGGACACGAGCGCAGCCGCCGTAACCTGCGGGATCATGAAGCCGGAATTGAGCCCGGGCCGTGCGATGAGAAACGCGGGCAGGCCCGACATGGTCGGATCGCACAGCATGGCGATCCGGCGCTCGGCGATGGAGCCGATCTCGCACAGGGCAAGAGCGATCATGTCGGCCGCGAAGGCTACGGGCTCCGCATGGAAGTTGCCGCCGGACACCACCTCGCCCTGATCGGCGAACACGAGCGGGTTGTCGGTGACGCCGTTGGCCTCGGTTTCGAGCGTCGAGCCGGCCTGGCGCAGGAGATCGAGGCAGGCGCCCATGACCTGCGGCTGGCAGCGCAGGCAATAGGGGTCCTGCACCCGGTCGTCGTTGACCATATGCGAAGCGCGGATGGCGCTGCCGGCCATGAGTTCACGCAGGGCCGCCGCGGCCTCGATCTGCCCGCGATGGCGGCGCACGGCCTGGATGCGCGGATCGAAGGGAGCATCCGAGCCCTTGGCGGCGTCGGTGGAAAGCGCGCCGGTGACGAGGGCGGTTTGATGAACGCGCTCCGCTTCGAAGAGACCCGCAAGTGCGAGCGCATTCGAGACCTGCGTGCCGTTGAGAAGGGCGAGGCCCTCCTTGGGGCCGAGCGTCAGCGGCTGGAGCCCCGCTTGGCGCAGCGCCTCCGCGGCCGGCATGCGCGTGCCTTCCACCAGCATGTCGCCGACGCCGATGAGCGCCGCGCTCATATGAGCCAGCGGCGCGAGGTCGCCCGAAGCTCCGACGGAGCCCTGGCCCGGGATCACCGGAAGGAGCCCTTGCTTCAGGCAAGCCAGCAACCCCGCCACGGTGCTCCAGCGAATCCCGGAGGCGCCTTGCGCGAGGCTCGCGATCTTCAGCGCCATGGCGAGCCGCACCACGCGGGCGGGCAGGGGCTTGCCGATGCCGGAGGCATGCGAGAGCACGAGGTTGCGCTGCAGCCGCTCGAGATCCGCGTCGTCGATGCGCACGGAGGCGAGGCGCCCGAAGCCGGTGTTGATCCCATAGACGGGCTCGCCCTTGGCGAGGATCGCGGTGACCGTGGCAGCACCCGCGTCCACGGCGGCTTGCGCGGCCGCGTCGAGATCGACGGCAGCACCGAAATAGATCGCGCGCCAATCGGGGAGGCTCATGGCGCCCGGGCGGATGGTGATCGTGTGCGTCATGCCTTCACCGTTTCTCGGCCGCTGCGATGGCTTCGGCGAGGTCCTGGGTTTCCTCGCAATCCCGGCCGCACGCGGCCTCGAGCACGCTGAGCCGTTCGCGGGCAAGGTCGAGGCGGCCGGTCTCGGCGTAGAGTTCGCCGATGTATTCGTTGGCGCCGAGATGCGTCGGGTCGCGCTTCAACGCTTCGAGATACACGGGGAGCGCCTCGTCGAGGCGACCCGTCTTGCGGAGTGCAAAGCCCGTGAGGCTGTAGACCTCCGCTTGCGTCGGATAATCGCGCGCCAAGCGCCCGAGAAGCGGCATCGCTTCGGCAAAGCGCTTGCCCTCGATGAGTGCGCGCACCGCGGCATAATCCGGGTCGCGGGCGAGTTCTGCGCCGGGGTCGGGCACCGCATGGGCGGCCGTGCTCAAGACGAGGATGAGCGTGGCGAGCGCCTGTCTCATTGCCCTCTCCACACGCGGGCATGCAGCGGCGCGGGGCCGATCCAGGCGACGATCTGGGCCAGGTGCTCCACGTCCCAGATTGCGAGATCGCAGGCCTTGCCAGATTCGAGCGAGCCAACCTCGTCGAGCCGCCCCAGTGCCCGTGCGGCATGGCGTGTCATACCGAGGAGCGCCTCGGGCACGGTGAGCCCGAAGAAGGTGCAGGCCATGTGGGCGCAGAGCCTCAAGGACGCGATGGGCGAGGTGCCGGGGTTGAGGTCCGTGGCCACCGCCATCCGCACGCCATGGCGGCGGAAGGCTTCAACGGGCGGCTTTTGCTTTTCTTTCAGAACATAGAACGCGCCGGGCAGGATCACGGCCACCGTGCCGGCGCGGGCCATGGCGGCGGCGCCGTCCTCGTTTGTATATTCCAGATGATCGGCGGAGAGCGCCTCGAAGCGGGCGGCGAGCGCCGCGCCGCCATTGTCGTTGAGCTGGTCGGCGTGGAGTTTGACTGGGAGTCCCAGCGCCAGCGCGGCGGCAAAGACGGCCTCGGTTTCCTCGGCCGTGAACGCGATGGTCTCGTGAAAGGCGTCCACCGCATCCGCGAGCCCTTCCGCCGCGATCCGAGGGATGGCTTCATCCATGACGGAACGCAGATAGGCCGCGCGGTCGCCGCCGGGCGGGATTGCGTGGGCGCCGAGATAGGTGGTGGACACGGACACCCGCCGCTCGCCTTCGAAACGGCGGGCGGCGCGGAGCATGCGCAACTCCGCTTCCGTGTCGAGACCGTAGCCCGACTTCACCTCGACCGTCGTGACGCCCTCGGCCATCAGCGCGTCGAGGCGGGGGAGGGCCGTCCGCACCAGTTCGTCCTCCGAGGCCCCGCGGGTCGCCCGTACCGTAGAGGCGATGCCGCCGCCGGATCGGGCGATGTCGGCATAGGACTCACCCGCAAGCCGGCGCTCGAACTCGTCCGAGCGGTCGCCCGCGAAGACGAGGTGCGTGTGGCAGTCGATCAATCCCGGAGTGATCCAGCGTCGGCCGCAATCGACCGTCTCGGCCGCCTTGAGGTCGGTTGGCAGGGCATCCGCCGATCCAACCCACAGGATGCGTCCGTCGCGCGCCGCGATCGCGCCGTTCTCCACGATCCCGAGATCGTGGTCCGTCGCGAGGGTGGCAAGGCGCGCGTTCCGCCAGAGGGTGTCAGCTTGCACGCAGGGCTCCCGGATCGCTCCCGCTGGCTTTTCGCATTGCCAATCCCCGCGGGAGCGCTTTAATTGTCTAGACATAATAGGCGCAAGCGACGCGCTGTCCAGACGGCAGGTCCCGATGATCCAGCTCCCCTCGAACCGTGCGCCGCTGGAGAAGCCGCGATGATTCGGCTCCAATTCGACCATGCGCTCCTCCCCGGAGGCTGGGCCGAGAATGTCGGTGTGGACGTGGAGGACGGCACCATCGCTGCGGTCGTTCCAAACGCCGCGCCGGCGGGCCGTGAGCGCGTGGCCGGCATCGCAATCCCGGGCCTGCCCAATCTGCACTGCCACGCGTTTCAGCGCGGCATGGCGGGCCTCACGGAGCAGCGTGGACCCACAGGCGATTCGTTCTGGAGCTGGCGTCAGCTCATGTACCACTTCCTGCGCGAGATCACGCCGGACGACGCGGAGGTCTTGGCCGAGCAGGCCTATATGGAGATGCTGGAGGGGGGCTTCACGGCGGTGGGTGAGTTCCACTACCTCCACCACGCGCCGGACGGACAGCCTTACGCGAATCTCGCCGAAATGGCTGAGCGCATCGCGGCGGCGGCGAACGCCACCGGCATCGGCCTCACCCTGCTGCCGTGCCTTTACGGCTATGGCTCCATCGGCGGTGGGTCGGCCACGGAAGGCCAGCGCCGCTTCCTCAACGATCCCGAGCGCTTCCTGCGCCTCGTCGAAGATGCGCGAAACGCGATTCGCGCCCTGCCCGATGCGGCGCTCGGGATCGCGCCCCACTCCCTGCGCGCCGTGACGCCGGAGACCCTGCGCGCCGTGATCGCGGCGATGCCGGAGGGGCCGATCCACATCCACGCGGCCGAGCAGGTCAAAGAGGTGGAGGATTGCGTGGCGTGGTCGGGCCAGCGCCCGGTGGAATGGCTTCTCGCGCATGCGGCGGTGGACGAGCGCTGGTGCCTTATCCATTCCACACACATGACCGAGGCCGAGACCACGGAATTGGCCCGCCGTGGCGCCGTCGTGGGCTTGTGCCCCCTCACGGAGGCGAGCCTCGGGGACGGCATCTTCAACGGCGTTGCCTATCGCGCTGCCGGCGGGTGCTTTGGGATCGGCACCGATTCCAACATCGAGATCACGGCCCCAGGCGAACTGAAGCAGCTCGAATACTCCCAGCGCCTCCAGCACCGCATCCGCAACGCCATGACCCTGAACGAAGGAGAATCCACGGGGCGCGTGCTCATCGACGCGGCCCTCCGCGGCGGCGCGCAGGCGATGGCGCGCGGGATCGGCGCGTTGGGCGTCGGACAACGCGCCGACATCGTGGTGCTCGACGGTACGCTGCCCGAGATGGCGGCGGTGCGGGGCGACCGGTGGCTCGACACCACCATCTTCTCTCGCGGCCGGGCTGCGATCCGCGACGTCTATGTGGGCGGCGCCAAGGTGGTCGAGGGTGGCGTTCACCGGGAGCGCTCGCGAATCACGGCGCGCTTCGCCCGCGTGGTGGCGCGCCTTGCCGCGTGAGCCGATGACCGGCCGCTCGCTCTCCGCCGATATCCGTAGCGAGATCGAAGCGCGCATCCGCTCGGGCGAGTGGGGGCCGGGCCATCGCGTGCCCTCCGAGCATGAGCTCATGGAAGCCTATGGCTGCTCGCGTATGACCGTGAACAAGGCGCTAAGCGCGCTCGCGGCCGCAGGGCTCATCTGGCGCAAACGCCGCTCCGGCTCTTTCGTGGCCGCGCCTGCCACGGAAGAGACCGTGCTCGAAATCCATGACATCGCGGCCGAGATCGCGGCGGGCGGGCGGGCTTACGCCTACGAGCGCGGGCGGCGCCAGATCCGCGACGCCACACGGGAGGATGCGGGACGGCTGCAAGTGAAACCCGGCAGCCCCGTGCTCTCCCTGCAGGCCCGCCATTTCGCGGATGGCGAGCCCCACGTGGTCGAACAGCGCCTCATCAACCTCGCGGCCGTGCCTGATGCGCGGGAGGAGAGTTTCCTCGACGTGCCGAGCGGTTCCTGGCTGTTGCAGCGCATCCCCTGGACCGATGCGGAGCACCACATTCGCGCGGTGGCGGCGGATCGCGCGCTTGCGGCGCAGCTCGCCGTCGCGCCGGGCGCCGCCTGCCTGGTGGTGGAACGGCGCACTTGGCACGGGGGCGTCCCGGTCACCCATGTGCGGCTCACCTATCCGGGCGAGCGGCACCAGCTCGTCGGGCGCTTCAGCCCTGGCGAGAGGGCGCACCAACCCTAGCAGGCTGTGCGGGGCGCCTTCTGTGGGCTGGGGTGATTAGCCCTAGAGCGAGGTCCAGGCGGCCTTCTTCTGCGAAGATTTCACGGCCGCCTCGATGAAGCGGACGCCGCGCACCCCGTGCGCCACGGTGGGGGCCTGCAGGGAGAGCGGGTTCGGCTCGCGGCCTTCGAGCCGCGCGGCGATCTGCTCGGCCACGTCGGTGTAGATCTGCGCGAAACCTTCGAGGTAGCCCTCCGGATGCCCGGAGGGGATGCGGGAGGCCGCGCCCGCGATCTCGTTGGCGCCCGCGCCGTTGCGGCGGATGATCCGCGGCGGCTCGCCGAGCGGCGTGTAGGTGAGATAGTTCGGGTTCTCCTGGTGCCATTCGAGCCCGGCCTTGTCGCCGTAGACGCGGATGCGCAAGCCGTTCTCCTGGCCGGCCGCCACCTGGCTGCACCAGAGCATGCCCTTCGCGCCGGACTGAAAGCGCAGCATCATGTGGGCGTTGTCGTCTAATCGGCGGCCCTCCACGAAAGTGTGGAGCTCGGCGGAGAGTTCCGCGACCTCATCGGCCGTGATGAACTCGGCCAAGTTGAAGGCGTGGGTGCCGATGTCGCCGACCGAGCCCGCGGGGCCCGATCGCGCGGGGTCGGTGCGCCAATCGGCCTGCTTCTGCCCGCTCTCCTCCAGCCGTGTCGCGAGCCATTCCTGGGCGTATTCCACCTGCACCACCCGGATGCGGCCGAGATCGCCCGCCTGCACCATGGAACGGGCTTGGCGCACGAGGGGATAGCCCGTGTAGTTGTGCGTCACCGCGAAGATGAGGCCCGACTCCTCCGCCAGCCGCGCGAGCTGGTCCGCTTCCTTGCGCGTCGTGGTCAGCGGCTTGTCGCAGATCACATGGATGCCGGCCTTGAGGAAGGCCCGGGCTGCCGGCGCATGGGCGTGGTTCGGGGTCACGATGGCGACCGCGTCGATGCCGTCCTTCAGACGCCGCTCGCGCCGCGCCATCTCCTCGAAGGTGCCGTAGATGCGATCCGGCTGAAGCAGGAGATCCTCGCCCGACAGCCGTGCGCGCTCCGGGTCCGAGGAGAGCGCGCCGGCGACGAACTCCCAGCGGTCATCGAGGCGGGCTGCGATGCGGTGAACCGCTCCGATGAACGCGCCGCGCCCGCCGCCCACCATGCCGAGGCGCAGGCGGCGGTTGAGCTTCTGTCCTGATGATCCGGTGATGGCCATAAGAGTCTCTTGGGCGAATGGTGAGTGGCGAATGGTGAGTGGAGGAGGGGCGCTCAGCTATGGCGAACGGTGAGACGCGACTGGGCCAGCGAAAGGCCCCATTCGCCACTCACTACTCACCACTCACCGATTCCTTACTCCGCCGCCTTGGGCAGCGCGTCGAGGCCCAGCATGCGCCGGTTGGCGGCTTCGTCGGTACCGCCGGCAGCGAAATCGTCGAAGGCCTTCTCGGTCACGCGGATGATGTGGGAGCGGATGAATTCGGCGCCTTCGCGCGCGCCGTCCTCCGGGTGCTTCAGGGCGCATTCCCATTCGAGCACGGCCCAGGAATCGTAATCGTACTGGGCGAGCTTCGAGAAGATGGCGGAGAAATCCACCTGCCCGTCGCCGAGCGAACGGAAGCGGCCGGCCCGGTTCACCCAGGATTCGTAGCCGCCATAGACGCCGACACGGCCAGAGGGATTGAACTCCGCGTCCTTCACGTGGAAGGCCTTGATGCGCTCGTGGTAGAGGTCGATGAAGGTCACGTAATCGAGCTGCTGCAGCAGGAAGTGGCTTGGATCGTAGTTGATGCAGGCGCGGGGATGACCGCCCACCGCATCGACGAAGCGCTCGAAGGTGGCGCCGTCGTGGATGTCCTCGCCGGGGTGAATCTCGTAGCACACATCTACGCCCGCCTCGTCGAAGGCGTCGAGGATCGGCATCCAGCGGCGGCCGAGTTCCTCGAAGGCGGTCTCGACCAGGCCTGCGGGGCGCTGCGGCCAGGGATAGACGAAGGGCCAGGCAAGCGCACCGGAGAACGTCACGTGGGCATCGAGGCCTAAGCGTTTCGAGGCCTGGGCCGCGAGGCGCATCTGGTTGATGGCCCACTCGGTCCGGGCCGCAGGCTTGCCGCGCACATGCGGCGCCGCGAAACCATCGAAGGCTTCATCGAAGGCCGGGTGCACGGCGACGAGCTGGCCCTGGAGATGGGTGGAGAGTTCCGTGATCTCGACGCCGTGCTGGCGGGCGACGTCCTTGATCTCGTCGCAATAGGCGTCCGAGGTCGCGGCCTTCTCGAGATCGAACAGGCGCGCGTCCCAGGACGGGACCTGTACGCCCTTGTAGCCGAGGGATCCGGCCCAGCGGCAGATCGCATCGAAGGAGTTGAACGGGGCCTCATCGCCCGCGAATTGGGCAAGGAAGATCGCAGGGCCCTTCATGGTTTTCATGCGTGGTCTCCAATCATCCCTCCCCGCCCAGGGGAGGGTGGACGCCGAGAGGCGGCCGGGTGGGGTGGAGGCAAGAACCGTTCGAGGCCGAGCTTCCATCCCACCCGACCCCGCTGAGCGCGGGGCCACCCTCCCTTGGCAGGGAGGGAGGTCCCACGTGGGGAGAGGGAGAAGGGCGCGCCTTAGAACGGCGAGTTCGGGAAGTAGTGGTTCTTGGCGTTGTCCTTCGTGATCAGCTCGGCGTTGAGCACGTAGGTGCCGCGCACCGGGGCGTTCGAGAAGTAGTTCGCTGCGGTCACGCCCATGGCGGTCGCGATCATCGACGGCGGGTAGGAGACGTTCGCCGGGATCATCTTGTCGCCGTCCATGACGCGCTTCACGATGTCCTTCATGCCGGCGCCGCCGAGGACGAACTTGATGTCCTCGCGCTTGGCTTGGCGGATCGCTTCCATGACGCCGAGCGCCATGTCGTCGTCCGAGGCCCACACGGCGTCGATCTTCGGGTGCTTGGCCAGGAAGTCCTGCATCACCTTGAAGGCGTCGTCGCGGTTCCAGTTGGCGTATTGCTTGTCGATCACCTTCACGCCCGAGCCTTCGAGGGCCTTCTCGAAGTTCGTGACGCGCTCCTCGTCGATCACCGTCGGGATGCCGCGGAACACCACCACGTTGCCCTGCTTCAGGTTGTCGACGAAGTACTTGCCCGCCACGCGCCCGAATTCGGGATTGTTGCCGGCGACGTAGAGGTCCTGGATCGAGGGGTCCTTGAGGCCGCGATCAACGACCGTGATGAACGTACCCTTCTTCTTGACCTCGCGCACCGGATTGGTGAGCTCGTCCGAGTTGAAGGGGAGCACCACGAGAGCGTCGATCTTCTGGGTGGTGAGATCGTCCAGCGCGTTCGCCTGGGCGGCACCGTCGGGCGACGTCTTCACGATCACCTTCAGGCCGGGATAGCCCTTCTCGAGCGCCTTGGCGGCTTCCTGGGCGTGATAGACCACGCCGCCGGTCCAGCCGTGGGTGGCGGCGGGGATCGAGACGCCGATCGTCACGTTCTTCTGCTGGGCGATGGCGCTTGTCGCGAGGCCGGTGGCGAGGCCCGCCGCGAGGGCCAGTTTCAGGGTTGCTTGCTTCATAAAATCCTCCCTTGAGGTTGTTTTGGGCCGTTGTTTGCGCCGGCAAGCCCGCACCGGTCCTTCGCACGCGCCAAGAGGCGCGGGCGAGCATTGGCGATCATCCCGTGCGGTAGAGCGAGCGCTGCACCAGCATGGCGACGATGATGATGGCACCTTGAACCGCGCCTACGAGGAACTCGGAGACGAAGTTCGAGAGCACCATGATATTGGCGACCATCTCCAGGATGATGGCACCGACGACGGTGCCCCACACCCGGCCGAGGCCGCCGCGGAGCGCCGTGCCGCCGATCACCACTGCGGTGATGGCCTGCAATTCCCACAGCAGTCCGGTGGTGGGTGTGGCGGAGCCGAGCCGCGGCACATAGACCAGCACCGCGATGCCGACGCAGATGCCCTGGATCACATAAGTGAGCGTGCGCACGCGCCCGATCGGCACGCCGGAATAGCGCGCCACATCCTCGTTGGAGCCGAGCGCGATCACGTGGCGGCCGAACGCCGTCTTGTAGAGGATGAGCGCCGCAACTGCCGCAACTACGAGGAACACGATGATCGGCACCGGCACGCCAAGCACCGAGCCGAAATAGACGGGCCGGTACATCTCGCGCAGTTCGAGGTTGCGCATGGTGATGGTGCCGCCGGCGGCAAGCCAGATCAGGAGTGCGCGGAAAATCCCCATGGTGCCGAGGGTGACGATGAACGGCTCGATGCGCCCGAAGGTGACGATGAGCCCGTTCGCCAATCCGCAGGCGGCGGCGAGCGCGAGCGCGGCCAGCATGCCGAGGGCAAGCGTGCCCGCATCGGGCGCGCCGAGGCGGTTCAGGGTCAAGATCATGATGCCGGCGACGAACGCCGCCATGGCGCCGACCGAGAGATCGAGCCCGCCGCCCGCGATCACGAAGGTGGCGCCCACCGCGATGATGGCGATGAAGGCGGAGCGCGTGACGACGTTGAGGAGGTTCGAGGGATTGAGGAAATCGGGGTTGACCAGCGCCCCGACCACCATCAGCACGGCGAGCGCGATGAAGGGCGCGAGCGCGCGCATATCCACGTTGAAGCGGCGGCGCTGCGCGGGGCGGGCTGGGATCGCTGTATCGGTCATGCGTTCTCCGCGGCGGCTTCTTGAGCAAGGAGCGTAAGGACGCTGCAGGCGCCCAGCTTAGGAGCGAGCCGTTCCACGATTTGGAGCGCCGTTTCGGTCATGGATGTCCCGCGGCGATCTCGGCCGCCCTCTCTTCGTGAACGCCCGTGGCGAGGAACACGATCGCGTCCTCGGTCATCTCGCCCTCATGGACCTCGCCCGCGATGCGGCCGTTCCGCATGACAAGCACCCGGTGGCAGAGGCCGATGAGTTCCTGCATCTCGGAGGAGATCACCACCACCGAGCAGCCCTCGTTCGCGAGGCCCGCGATGAAACGGTAGATCTGCTCCTTGGTGCCGATGTCGACGCCCCGCGTCGGCTCGTCGATGATCACGACCCGGGGCTCCACGAGCATCATCTTGGCAAGAAGCAGCTTTTGCTGGTTACCGCCGGACAGCTGGCCCGCGAGCATGCCGCGCTGGCGGGCGCGGATGTCGAAGTCCTGGATCGCCTTGTCCAACGCGCGCTCTTCCGCAGGCACATCCACGAAGGGGCCGGAACGGAAGCGACCGAGGCCCGCCAGGGTGAGATTGGCGCGCAAATTCTGCCGCAGGAGCAGGCCTTTGCCCTTCCGGTCCTCGGAGAGGTAGACCACGCCCGCATCGATGGCATCGCGCGCGTTTCTGAAGGTGACGGGCTTGCCGTTGAGGGTGACGGTTCCGCGGGCGGGACGCAGTCCGACAAGCCCCTCGAACAGCTCCGTGCGCCCGGCGCCGATGAGCCCGCCCAAACCGAGGATCTCGCCGCGCTTCAGGGCAAAGGAGGCTTCCTCCACATAGCCCGGCACGCTCACCCGCTCGGCGGCGAACACCACCTGGTCGGAGGCCGCGATCGCCTTCGTGGGGTAGAGCTTCGACATGTCCCGCCCGACCATGAGGCGCGCCATCTCGATAGGCTCAAGACCCTCGATATCGCGGGTCACCACGAGGCGGCCGTCCCGGAGCACGGTCACGCGGTCGGCGATGGCCTTCACCTCATTGAGGCGGTGGGAGATGTAGAGAACGGCGGTGCCGCGGGCCTTCAAGCGCCGGATCACCTCGAACAGGCTCTCGGCTTCGATGGGGGTGAGCACGGCGGTGGGCTCGTCGAACACCACGACCCGGTGGGGCACGAGAAGCGCCCGGGCAATCTGAACTAGCTGCCTGTCGGCGATGGAGAGCCGGCGAACCTCACGATCCGGCGGGATATGGGCGCCGAGCTCGTCGAGGGCTTCCGCGGCGCGGCGGCGCATGGCGCGGTCGTCCACGAAGCCGCGGCGGCGGATCTCGCGGCCGAGAAACAGGTTCTGCGCGACGGTGAGATCTTCGGCCAGCAGCAATTCTTGGTGCACGAGGACGATGCCCCGGTGCTCGGCATCGACGGGCCCCGAGAAAGCGGCCGGTGCCTCGTCGAGGTAGAGATTGCCCTTCGTCGGCGGCAAGTGCCCCGACAGGATGCGCATGAGGGTGGATTTGCCAGCGCCGTTCTCGCCGATGACTGCATGGATTTCGCCCGGCTGGAGCGCGAGCGAGATGTCGCTCAGGACCTCGATGGGTCCGAACGATTTCGACACGTGGTCTGCACGCAGCACGGGTGCCATGGTTGATCCGCTCGTTTAGGGCCGGAGGGCCCGTTCGACGACAAGGCGCGGAACGGACGGCAGGCCGCTCACGTGGAGCGGCGCGAGGGCGAATCAGCTGGGCGAGAGGTGGGGGCTCATGGGCGTCGTCCTCCAAAGATCTTCCTGAGGCACCCTCTGCGGAGCGCTTGTTCGATCGGCGCGCCTGACGCTTCGTCAGCCCGCTGTGTAATCGATTACATAGACTTTGACCGCATCAAATCGCTCTGTCAAACAGAAGCTGCAAAGGGGATCGGCGCGACCATGGATGATGGCGGACCGGCGGAGGGGAAGGCGCTCACGCGGGCCGCGCGCATCCAGGATGTGGCGCGCCTCGCCGAGGTCTCGACCGCCACCGTGAGCCGAGCGCTGGCGCATCCGGAGCGCGTCTCGCCCGAGGCGCGGGCGCGGGTCATGGAAGCGATTGCGCAGGTGGGCTACGTGCCGAACCCCGCCGCCCGCACCTTGCGTTCGCAGAAGACCCGTATGGTGCTGGTGGTGCTCCCGACCCTCGACAACGTCTTCTTCTCCAAGATCCTGCGCGGCATCGAGGAAACCCTGTTCGAGGCCGGCTACGGCATGATCATCGGCGACCTCGACGGCTCGCCCGAGAAAGAAGTGCGGTTTGCATCCTTCATGGCCGCGGGGCAGGTGGATGGGGCGCTCCTCCTCAACGGCCATCTCGTGGGGCAAAGCCGCGATGGACGCGGCCAGCCCTTCAAGACCAATGTGCCCATGGTGGCGCTGTGCGAGGCCATTCCCGGCGCTGACATCCCGCAGATCGTGGTCGACAACCGGGCGGCATCGCAGCGCATGACGGAGTATCTGGCCTCCCTCGGCCACCGGCGCATCGCCTATGTCCGGGGCCCTGCCGATAACGTGCTGGAACACGAGCGTTTCAAGGGCTACCGCGACGGGCTGCAGGCCGCCGGCCTATCGTTCGACGAAACGCTCGTCTGGCCGGGCGATTATTCGCTCGATGCGGGGGTTGCCGTCGGCGAAAGCATCCTGGCGCGGGAGGTCCGCCCGAGTGCGGTGTTCTCCTCGAACGACGAGATGGCCATCGGCCTCATGCGCACGCTGATCTCGGCAGGGGTGCGGGTGCCGGAGGACATCTCCGTGGCGGGGTTCGACGACATCGAGTTCGCCGCGGTGGTGGAGCCGCCGCTCACCACCGTGCATCAGCCACGACGCGAGCTCGGTCAGACCGGGGCGACGGTGCTCCTCGATCTGCTCGCTGGACGGGCCAAGGCGCCGCGGGTGCGGCTTAAGACCGAGCTGGTGGTACGAGGCAGTTCGGGGCCAGCCCACCCTTAACCCCGGAGCGGGTCAGGCGCTCAGTGCCGCCGCCAAAAGCGGCAGGCTCCGATCCATGCGGTAGTCCACCGACGAGTGGTTGTCGCGGAACTCCTCGTAAGTATGCGCCACGCCGGCGGCTTCGAGCTTCCGGTTCAGGATCCGCGCGCCGTAGACGAGGTTGTACTGATCGAGGTCGCCGCAATCGATGAAGAGGCACTTCAGGGCGCGCAGGTTGTCGAGGTGGCGGGGATCGTCGGCCATGCGCAGCGGGTCCCAGCGCAGCCAGTTGGCCCAGCGCTCCTCGATGAGCTCGCAGGTGTGGAGATCGACCGGCAGACGAACGCCGAGATAGGCCTCCGGATCGGGATCGAAGCTCGCGGCCTGGGCCAGCATCATGATGGTATGCCAGTCGGAATCCTTGGCCTTTGGGCCGGTTTCGAAGTGGCGCATGAAGGCCTCGACCGACATCACATGATCCGAGAGGTGGCGCAGCACGCTCCCGAACTCGGCGCGGTACATGAGCTCGAAGCCCATGTCGCCCGAATGGCAGGCGGCGGCGGACCAGACGGAGCCGCCGTGGCGCAGCGCATGCACGATGGCACCGAAGCCGCCGGAACTCTTGCCGAACACCCCACGGCGACCGTCGCCGCCGCAGGCGAAGCGCTCTTCCACGAAGGGCAACATCTCGCGGACCAGGAACGTCTCCCAGCCGCCCATGGCGAGGCTGTCCACGTATTGGTTGCCGCCAAGGCGGGTGAAGCAATCCGGGAAGGCCACCACCACCGGCGGCATGGCGCCAATGCCGATGAGGCGGTCGAGGCGCTCGGGAACGTTCTCGCCGTAATTCTTCCAATTGGTGTGCGCAGGCCCGCCCGCCGTGAAGCCCACGAGGTCGACCAGCAATGGCAAGCCGCGTCCGTCATGGTTCGCCGGCACATAGACGTCGATGCGCCGGAGCGTCGGATCGTCGAGGAGGTTGCCCTTAAGGCTGTCGCCGTCGAGCCAAAGGGTGTGGAGGGTGCCGGTGGGCTGTGTGCGGTCTTTGCGCATCGTGCTTCTCAGGTTGGCTTGGCGAGGAGGTTGGCCATCAGGCGGTAGGCGCCGGGCACCAGATTCGCGAGTTGCGTGTGGAGCGCGAGCGCCACATGGATGTGCCGGCCGCGTCCGAAACGCCCGGCGAGCAGGGCGCCCTGGTGCGGTTCTTCGCCGGGATCGGCCAGCGACAGGAGAGGCTCGTAAGTCGCGTCCCAGCTTTTCGCGAAGTAGAGGCCGCGCTCCTTCACCCAGCCCTCCCAATCGGCGGGTCCGATGGGGTTTGGCTTCGTGAGCAGCGGATGATCAGGGACGAGGGGCGTCACGGGCGCGGACGGTTTGGTGACGCGCCAGCGCAGCGAGGGCATGCCGATCGTGATCGGCATCGGGGGCGCATCCGCCGGCCAGTGGTCCATCGGCCGGTGATAGAGGGTCACGAGGTTGCCGCCGGCTTCGACCCAAGCCCTCAGTCTGGCCAACGCGGCCGGCGCGATGGAGCGGGTGCGAAGCGCGAAGATGCCGATCAGAATGGTGTCGAACCGGGCGAAGTCGCCCGCCGCCAGGTCGGCATCCGTGATGGCTTCGATGGCAAGGCCGAGTTGTGCGAGATCAGTCGCGGCCCGGTCGGAGCCCCCAGCGATGTGACCGATCCGGGTGTTCTCCGGCAGTTCGACGCTGAGTGCGAGAACCCGCACGACCGCCGGCCGCGCGATCTCGACCGGGCGGATGTGATCGTACGCAATGCGGGTCGTGCTCCAGGCCGGCTCGCCGTTCGCGAGCATCGGGATCTCGGTAAGCCCAGGCGCGAGGTGGTCGGGTGGAACGAGGTGGAAGACCTCGCCGGCTCCGCTCTCGAGACTCCAGCCCTGCGGGATCTGGAGGCTGATCGGGGGCGCAAGGTCACCCGCTGCCGCGACGCGTGCCGTCACATGGACGCCCGATCGATGAGCGCCGATGCGAAGCGCGACGCGATCGGGATGCGGTGTCACGCTCGCCGGGGGCCCGAGAACGACAGGCTCCCGCGGCACGACCGGGACGGAGAAGTCCACGCCTTCGAAGGCGAGGTCGAGGCGCGCTGCAACGGCGCCGAGCCCGCGCTGCGGGTCGTGAGCGAAGCGCAGGGGTGAGGTGAAGGCTGCGTTCTCGGGCGCGGTGATGTGGAGGCGCCACGTGGTCCCGCCGGCTTCTCCTGCCTCGATGTGCCACTCATTCGGCGCATCGAGGGCTGCACCCCGTACCTCGGCTTTCAGCTCACCCTTCGCGACCGTGAGCACCGCATCGGCTCGGACACCCGGCGTGAGGCGCGACGGCGTCACGGCGAGATCGGCGGTGACGAGGAGCGCCTCGGCCAGAGCGGTTTCGAGGAGCTGCCTCGTGCGGGCGATGCGGTGCGCGTGCTCGGGTGCGACGGCTGCCCCGCGGAGGAGCCGATAGGCTCGCGCCAAGGCCCGGGCGAGGGGCACGCGGTGCGGGAAGGCCGCGAAGGCTTCATCGAGTGCCGCCTGGGCCTCAATGAGGCCGAGATCCGCGAGGGTCCGCGGCAGACCGTCGAGGATGGTGGTCTCGGGACCGGGGGCGCCGAGCCGCGAGGCTTTCAAATGCAGCGCCACGCTTTTGGGTTTCGGCGGATGCCAAGTGCCCATGGCCTGCGAGAGGTGGTGCACCCGCGACCATTCCCCCATCTGCACGGGCGTGGCGCCGAACATCGGGTCGAGGGCGCCGACATCGAGAGTCACCGTGGCGGGCGGCGGCGGCTCCTCGTCGTCGTAGGAACCGCCCGCGCCACTGAAGGCGGGCAGGTAATACTTCGACACGACCCAGGGTTCGAGACCAAGCGCGCGGTGCTCGGGATAGGCACCCGGATCGGCCGCGCGATGGAAGGCCGCTTCCGTCGTCCGCGTGATGGCCCGGTGGTGTCCGTGTTGGCCGCCCACATCGAGGAAGGTGGGGCAGAGGATATCGGGGCGCACGGTACGGATGACCCGCACCATGCGCTCGAGCGCAAGCTCCGCGCCCCAGCGGTCCAGCGTGTCCTCGCCCGATTTCGAGAAGCCGAAATCGGTGATCGGATCGCCCTCGTCGATGCCGAGCCAGTAGAGGTCGAAATCGAGGATACGCGCCGCGGCTTCCATCTCGGCCGTCCGGAGCAGGCCGAGATCGGCGCCCGATTCGGGCCCGATGGAGTTCTGCCCGCCCTGGCCGCGGGTGGCGCACACATAGGCTACGCGGATGCCGTCGGACCGGAGCCGCGCCAGAAGTCGCGTGATCTCGTCGTCGGGGTGAGCCCCGGTCTGCAGGAAGGTGACAACCGTTTTCAGCGGGAGGAGGGCGCGCCAGAGGCGGCTGAGGCCGCTGGTCGAGGCCTGGTCCAGGATGCGGCGTTGATCGGGCTGCATGCACTCTGGTTAAAGGCTGCGGCGCAGCTTGGCCAGACAGGCCGTGTGGGGGCGGAGCCTCGTTCAGAGCGTGCGCGTGACCTTCGCGAGATGCGGCGGCTCGTCGGGATTGAGGCCGCGGGCCTGCGCGAGGGGTGCCACGAAGGCATAGAAGGCCTGCACGGCGACGAGCGGGTCGAGTGCCGGATGCGCGTCGCGCTGGAAGGGCAGGGGCACGCTTGCGAACCGCAGGGCGTCGGCTGACGAGGAGATCACCACGAGCGGCGCGCCTGCGCCCTTCAGGCGCTCCATGGTGGCGAGCACGGACGGGAGCGTCTCGTCCTCGACCGCAATCACGAGAATCGGCAGGTCGGCATCGACCACGGCCATGGGTCCGTGCAGCACTTCGGCGGAGGAGAAGGCCTCGGCCTGGATACCCGCCACCTCCTTCATCTTGAGCGCGATTTCGGAGGCCATGGCCAGCGCCCGGCCGCGGGCGACGACAAGCATGCGGTCGGCGCCCCTCAGAGCCTCGATCCCAGCCGACCAATCCTGCGCGAGCGCCCGCTCCAGCGAGGAGGGGAGGGTGGCGAGCGCTTCGTTCAAGCGTGCGTCCTGCGACCACGCCGCCGTGACGAGGGCCGCGGCCGCGGCGGTGCAGAGGAAGCTCTTCGTTGCGGCAACCGCCTTCTCGGGACCGGCATGGAGTCCGAAGGCCATCTCGGCGGCGTTCTCGAGCGCACTGCCCGGCTGGTTCACGAAGGCGGCCGTGAGCGCCCCCTGGCGGCGCGCTTCCTCCACCACCCGCACGATATCGGGGCTGGCGCCCGATTGCGAGAAGGCAGGCACGAAGGCGCCCTTCACCTTGAGCGGGGCACCATAGGCCGTGACCACGGACGGAGCCGCCGAGGCGGTGACGAGGCCGAGCATGGTCTCGAAGAGATATCGCCCATAGAGGCTCGCATGATCGCTCGACCCGCGCCCGACGGTGAGCACGAAAGGGGGATCGAGTTCGCGCAGGCGGTGGCCCAGCTCCCGGATGCGCTCGCCCTCGGCCGCCATGAGTTCCGCCACGCGCTGCGGCGCCTCGCGCGCTTCGGTCGTCATGAGCGGAGTTGTGGTCATGCCGCGTCCCTTCCGTCCAAATCCAGGAGACAATCCAGCCGCTGCCGAACCGTTCCGGGTGGCGGTTTGACGTTAAGGAGCCCTTTGGCCTTAAATCAACGCTCTGGATTCTGTCCGAACCGCGGCCCTCGACGGCCGCACCACCCTCGGGAGGCCTCTTATGGGTTTGAGAAGTAAGCTTTTTCGCGCCGGAGCGGCGCTGGCCGTCATGGCCGGTGTGTCGCTCGGTACGATGACCTCCGCCTTCGCCCAGAAGGTGCAGATCGAGTACTGGCAGTATTTCTTCGAAGGGCGGGTGAAGGCGATCGACGCGCTCATCAAGACCTTCGAGGCCCAGAATCCGGACATCAAGGTTGTCCACACGCATTTTCCCTATGAGCAGTACCGCACCAAGGTCGCGGCCGCGGTTCCGGCCGGCGAGGGACCGGACGTGGTTCAGCTCTTCTACGGCTGGCTCGACGAGTACCGGAAGGCCGGCCTGCTGCAGCCGCTCTCCAAGGAAGCCTTCGACCCGGCCCAGATCGAGAAGGACTTCTTCCCGATGGTCCAGGCCATGAAGGCCGAGGGCCAGTATTGGGCGATGCCGACCGCCGTGCGTTCGCTGGCTCTGTTCTGGAACAAGCGCCTCTTCAAGGAGGCGGGCCTCGACCCCGAGAAGCCGCCGCAGACCAATGAAGAGCTTCTGGCCATGGCCCAGAAGCTCACGAAGCGCGACGCCACAGGGAACCTCCTCGTCGCGGGCATGACGATCTCGCCCGAGGGTCAGGATCACCATTGGTGGCGCGAGGTTCTCGTGCGCCAGTTCGGCGGCAAGCCCTATACCGACGACAACAAGAAGGTCACCTACAACGACGAAGCGGGCGTGAAGGCGCTCACCTGGTACACGGACCTCATGACGAAGCATAAGATCGGCGAGATCGGCTTCATGGACGAAGGCCAGGCGGCCTTCCGCGCCGCCCGCGCGGCTATGACCGTGGACGGCTCGTTTCGTCTCGCCGCCTTCGACCGCCAGCGCGGCCTCGATTACGGCGTCGCCGAACTGCCGGCTCACAATGGCGTCAAATCGAACTACGCCTCCTACTGGGTGAACGGCGTCACCTCGAAGGCCAAGGCCGAGAAGCGGGCGGCGGCCGAGAAGTTCCTGAAGCACATCACCACGCCGGAGGCCATGCAGGTGTGGCTGAAGGAGGTCGGCGAACTCCCGGCCCGCAAGGACGCGGCGCTGACCAAGGAGAACACCGAGCACCCGAAATACGGCGCCTTCATCAAGGGCCTCGATTATGCCCACGCCACGCAATTCGTGGCCGAGGCCGACCAGCGCAAGATCGCCATGGACATGATCGACCGCGTCCGCCTGCAGAACGTCTCGCCCGCCGATGCGCTGAAGGAAGCGGCCGAGAAGGAGCAGAAGATCCTGGACACCTATTACGGGGCGAAGTGAGCCACCGTTAAATCATCCGGCTCTCGCCCGTTTGGGCGGGAGCCCTTTTTGTGACGCGTACACCCAAGGACCTGCTGGCTTCCGATGCGCGCCTGGTACGACTCCCTCACGATCGGCCGCAAGCATGAGGTCTGGGCCTATGTGTTCCTGGCCGTGCCGATCCTGTTCTATGCGATAATCCGCTTCTACCCGACCATCGAGTCGTTTTGGATCTCGTTCACCGACTGGAACCTCGTCCGGCAGCCGAACTTCATCGGCCTGGCCAACTACCGGCGGCTCGTGAGCGATCCTGCCTTCTGGCAGGTCACGGCCAACACCTTCGAGTACCTTCTGCTCGGCATGCCGATCAGCCTCGTGCTCGCCTTTGCGATTGCGTATTCGCTCGATCGCATCCGCTTCCTGCACGGCTTCATCCGAGGCCTCTATTTCCTGCCCTTCCTCACCACGGCCGCTGCCATGGCTTGGGTGTGGCGCTGGTTCTATCAGCCGGTGCCGATCGGCGTGTTCAACGCCATCCTAGCCGAAATCGGCATCGCGCAGCAGCCGTTCCTGCGCTCCACGACGCAGGCGCTGCCCGCCGTGCTGGCCCCGGCGATCTGGGCGGGGCTCGGCTTTCAGATCGTGATCTTCCTCGCGGGGCTGCGTGCGATTCCGAGCACCTATTACGAAGCCGCGCGCATCGACGGTGCCAGCGAGTGGCGGCAATTGTGGCGCATCACGATCCCCCTGTTGCGCCCCACCATCGTATTCCTCGTGGTGGTCAGCTCCATCGGCTTCCTGCGCATCTTCGATCAGGTCTACAACATGACCACCGATGGGCAGGGCGGGCCCCTCAACGCGACGCGGCCCCTGGTGCTCAACATCTACCACACCGCCTTTAACAGCTTCGACATGGGGTACGCCGCCGCGCAAACGGTGGTTCTCGCCACCATGCTGCTGGTCATCACCCTGGTGCAGCTCGCGATCTTGAGGAAACGCCGATGACCGGGTCCGTCGCCGTTCCGCGCACTGAGACGCTTCCCTTCGGCTTGCGTTTTCCCGCCCGGCCGGGGCGGATCCTGCTCTGGACCGTCCTGTTCCTGGGCGGGATCGTGATGGTCTCGCCCATCGTGTTCATGATCTCGACCTCGCTGAAATTCAGCCACGAGGTCTACAACCTGAAGCTCATCCCCGAGGAGCCCACGCTCGAGAATTATCTGTACCTGTTCCGGGAGACGAACTTCGGCTGGTGGCTGCTCAATTCACTCGTGATCGCGACGATCACCACGCTCTCGGTGCTCTTCTTCGACAGCCTCGTGGGCTACACGCTGGCGAAGTTCAGCTTTCGCGGCCGACCGCTCGTCTTCATCGCGATCCTTTCGACGCTGATGATCCCGACCGAGATGCTCGTCATTCCCTGGTACGTGATGTCGAAGAACTTCGGCTGGCTGAACACCTATTGGGGCATCATCTTCCCGGGGCTCATGTCCGGCTTCGGCACCTTCCTGATGCGCCAGTTCTTCGAGTCGGTGCCCGACGACTTCATCCATGCCGCTCGGGTCGATGGGCTGAACGAGTTCGAGATCTTCTGGAAGGTGGCGCTGCCCCTCGTGACGCCGGCCTTGTCGGCGCTGGCGATCTTCACGTTCCTGGGCAACTGGACCGCGTTCCTGTGGCCCCTCATCGTCAGCAGCCGGCCGGAGATGTACACGCTGCCTGTGGGACTCGCGGCCTTTTCGGGCGAGTTCCAGACCGAATGGGAGATGATTATGACGGGCGCCACGGTCGCGACCCTGCCGACGCTCCTCGTGTTCATCCTGTTCCAGCGCTACATCATCCGCGGCGTGATGCTGGCAGGGTTGAAAGGGTGAGAATAGTGAAGACTCGCATTGGGTGTGGCTGGACGCTGGCGGGTCTGAAGGGCTGAACCCATGGACCAGAAGTTTCCCGCGCCCGTCTACAAGGACACCGTGCTCGCCCCCCTCTACGAGGGCGTGAAGCAGCACCATTGGCGCCACCTCATGCGCATCAACGACGCGCACGGCGTCATGCTGGCCGAGCAGGGGCTCCTCACGAAGAGCGAAGCGGCCGCCATCCTCCAGGCTCTGCGCGCGATCGAAAAGGATATCGCGGGCCGGCTCGCGAGCATGACCTATACCGGCGAGCACGAGGACTTCTTCTTCGAGGTCGATGCGGAGCTGCGCCGGCGGCTCGGCGTCGAGATCGGTGGCAAGCTCCATACCGCCCGCAGCCGCAACGACATGGATCACACCATCTTCAGGATGGCCCTGAAGGAGCGCCTGACCGAACTGCTCCAGGCTCTCTACGATCTGGTCGACGGCCTCCTCGAACGGGCGCGGGCCCATGCGGGCACGCTCATCGTCGCCTACACCCACGGTCAGCCTGCGCAGCCGAGCACCTGGGGGCATTACCTCGCGGCGTTCGCCGAGGCGCTGTTGCGCGACGCCGAGCGGCTGCGCCTGGCGTTCGATCAGGCCGATGCGTCGAGCATGGGCGCGGCGGCCATCACGACCACGGGCTTCCCCATCGACCGGCAACGGGTCGCGGATCTCCTCGGCTTTGCGCGCGTCCAGGAGAACTCCTATGGCTGCATTGCGAGCGCCGACCCCTATGCCGGCGCCTATGCGGCGATGCAGGTGCTCTTCATCGATTGCGGGCGGTTCATCCAGGACCTCGCCATGCGCACGAGCTTCGAGGTCGGGCATCTCCGCGTGCCGGACGCCTTCGTGCAGATCAGCTCCATCATGCCGCAGAAGCGCAACCCGGTGGCGATCGAGCACCTGCGCTTGCTCTCGTCGCTGACCCTCGGCCAGGCCGGCGCCATGCTGACCGCCCTTCACAACACGCCCTTCGCCGACATGAACGATTCGGAGGGCGAGGTTCAAGGCGCCGGCTACCGCGCCTTCGAGACGGGGTTGCGGGTACTCAGACTGCTCGACGGGCTCGTGCGGGTGCTGGAGGTCAACGAGGCCCGGGTGCGCCGGCATATGGACGAGAGCGGCGTCACGATGACGGAGCTCGCCGACAGCCTCGTACGCGCGGAGGGCATCTCGTTCCGCCAGGGTCACGAGATCGCAGCGGCGCTGGCGCGCCACCTCGTCGGCACGGGAACGACCGCATCCTCGCTCGCCTACGCGACCTTTGCCGACACCTATCGCGAGGTGGTGGGTCGCGCACCGGCGACCGACGAAGCCACGTTCCGCCATTATCTCACGCCGGAGCATTTCGTGGCCGTGCGCAGCCGCCCGGGTGGACCGGCCCCGGAAGCGTTGGCCGCAAGCCTCGACGGCTACACCAAGACCCTCGCGAGCTACCGCGCCGACCTCGATGCGCTGCGCACCCGGCAGGCCCGGGCGGCCGACGCTCTCGCGCAGGCTGTCGAGAGCACCATCGCCCTGGCGCACGCCGCCTGAAGGACCTGCCATGGCCAAAGTGTCGATCCGCAACGTCAAGAAGAACTTCGGGCGCACCCCCGTGATCCACGGCCTCGACCTCGAGGTTGCGGACCGGGAGTTCGTGGTGCTGGTCGGTCCGTCCGGCTGCGGCAAGTCCACCATGTTGCGCATGATCGCGGGGCTGGAAGACATCTCGGCGGGCGAAATCTTCATCGGCGACCGCCTCGTCAACAATCTGGAGCCGAAGGCACGCAACGTCGCCATGGTGTTCCAGAATTACGCGCTCTACCCCCACATGAGTGTGGAGCAGAACATCGCCTTCGGCCTTCACGCCCAGCGCCTCTCCAAGGAGGAGCGCCGCAAACGCATCCTCGACGCCGCCACGATGCTCGGCCTCGACAAACTGCTCGACCGCCGCCCGGGCGAGTTGTCGGGCGGCCAGCGCCAGCGCGTCGCCATGGGTCGCGCCATCGTGCGCGATCCGAGCGTCTTCCTCTTCGACGAGCCGCTCTCGAATCTCGACGCGAAGCTGCGCGACCAGGTGCGCACCGAGATCAAGAAGCTGCACCAGCGTGTGCAGACCACCTCGATCTACGTGACGCACGATCAGGTCGAGGCGCTGACGCTGGCGGACCGCATCGTGATCATGCGCGACGGGCGTATCGAGCAGGTCGGCACGCCGAACGAGGTTTATTACCGGCCGGCCAATACGTTCGTCGCCACCTTCATCGGCTCGCCCGCCATGAATCTCATGGATGCCGATGTGGTCGCCGAGGGCGGCGCGCCGGCTTTGCGCATTCCCGGCGGACACCATCTGGCTCTGCCGGCGGATCGGGCGGCCAGGCTGCAGGCGGCACGTCCCATCCGCGTCGGCATCCGGCCGCAGGATCTGTCCGCCACCCCCGCGGCGGGGCTGCGCCAGACGATCTCGCTCGAAGCGCCCGTGAGCGTGGTCGAGCCCATGGGCGGCAACGCGCTCCTCTCCCTCGATCTCGGCGGCCAAGAGATCACGGCCACGCACCAGGGCCGCGATCTCCCGCGGCCTGGCGACAGGCTCACGGTGATGTGCTCAGCCGAGAGCCTGCACCTCTTCGATCGCGAAACGGGCGTCGCCCTCGCCTGATGGCCGCCATCGCCGTCATCGGCCGACTCTATTGCGATCTGATCTTCACGGGTCTCTCGGAGATGCCGGCGCTCGGTCGTGAGCGGTTCGCGCCGGGGCTCACGGTGACGGCCGGGGGAGGGGCCTTCATCACGAGCGCCTGGCTCAAGCACCTCGGTGTCGATCCGCTGCTTGTGGCTGAACTGGGCACCGATCCGTTCAGCGGCGTGATCCGCGAGGCCATCGAGGCGCACGGCATCTCCCGTCATGGGCTGCGAGAGGCGGAGGGGCCGCTGCCTCGGATCACGGTCGCGATGCCCCTGCAGGGGGACCGGGCTTTTCTCTCTCATGTGGCCGAAGCAGGGAAACGCGATGTGGCCGGTTTCCTGCGCGGCGCTGGCGTTGGCTGGCTTCATGTGTGCGAGATCGGCACCCTCGTGGAGCACCCTGACCTGATCCCGTTCGCCCGTGAGACCGGCGCGATTCTCTCCGTCGATCCGAGCTGGGACGACACGCTGCTCTTCGATCCCGAGGCGCGGCGGCTTCTCGCACAGGCCGATCTCCTCCTGCCGAACGAGGAAGAGGCAAGGGCCCTCACCGACGGACTTGAGGGCGATGAGGCCGCCCTCCGACTGGCGGAACGCGGCTCCTTGCTGGTGCTGAAGCGCGGCCCGGCCGGCGCGGTGGTGATCGGACGGGGGGAGCGCTTCAGCGAGCCGTCGCCGGGTGCGGAGGTCGTGGACACGACAGGCGCGGGCGATGCTTTCAACGCTGGCCTCATCGCCGGGCGCCTACAGGGGATGTCCTGGGTGGAAGCCACGCGGCTTGGTGTGCGCTGCGGCGCGCGGGCGGTGGAGACGGCAGGCGGGGCGCCCAGTCGCTCCTCTGGCAGGTCGGGATAGCCCCCGGAACACGTATCCCGGAGCCGACGTTGTCGCACATCGCGGGCCCGAGGCGCCCGCGTTCCCGACAGCGCGAGGACAGCCCATGGGCTCCGGCCAGAACCAGACCCTGCCGCCGCAGACGCAATCCACGCAGCCCGGTCGCGAGACCGAGATGAACCCGAGGCCGAATTACACCCCGCGCTATCCCGGCAGCGGACGCCTGCGGGGCATGGTCGCGGTGATCACCGGCGGCGACAGCGGCATCGGCCGCGCGGTCGCCGTGCTCTTCGCCCGCGAGGGCGCCAAGGTGGTCGTGCTCTACCTGAACGAGGGACAGGACGCCAAGGACACCAAGCAGTTCGTCGAAACCGAAGGAAGCCAATGCCTGCTCATCGCGGGCGATGTGGGCGATCCGGGCTTCTGTCGTCAGGCGGTGCAGCAGGTGATCAGCGAGTTCGGCCGCATCGACGTCCTCGTCAACAATGCCGCCGAGCAGCACCCCAAGAAGGAGGTCGAGGAGATCTCGCCCGAGCAGCTCGATCGAACCTTCCGAACCAATATCTACGGCTACTTCTACATGGTGCAGGCCGCGATGCCGCATCTGAAGGAGGGCGCCACCATCATCAACACCACCTCGGTGACCGCCTATCGCGGCTCGCCGGAACTGCTCGACTACAGCTGCACGAAGGGCGCCATCGTGACCTTCACGCGCTCGCTGGCGGCGTCGCTCATCGAGAAGGGCATTCGCGTCAACGGCGTCGCGCCGGGGCCGATCTGGACGCCGCTCATTCCGGCGACCTTCCCGGCCGAGAAGGTGGCATCGTTCGGCGCCAACACGGCGATGAAGCGGCCGGGCCAGCCGAACGAGGTGGCGTCCTGCTTCCTGTTCCTGGCCTGCGAGGACTCGTCCTACATCAGCGGCTCGGTGCTCCATCCCAACGGCGGCGACCCAACCGAAAGCTGACACCCTCCACCACGAAAGCGCCCCGAGGAGCGCTTTCCGGCCACGGGCTCGCCCGCAAACAAAAAGCGCCCCGAGGGGCGCTTTCAATCCTTTCGGAGGAGGGAGCGTTAGCGGCGATTGCGGCGGACGCGAACCGGAACCGGGGCGTGGACCGGCGTCGTGAACGCGAAGAACAGCATCACGGCGCAGAGGGAGCCGGAGATGAGGAACAGGGCTTCGGCCACAGGCAGATGCACGTTCGTGCCGATCGCGGCAAACACAACGGCGAAGAGGATGAAGAGAGCGCTTGCGCGAAGGGCCACGGGACGGGTCATGAATGTGCCTCCGAAAGTATTGAACCAACGTACCAGCCAAACGTGAGTTCCAGCCGCGGTAGGGTGGCCAGGGGCAATGGATTGCGCTGCGTGCACGTCCGCACAGAGGGCGCGATAGCGTCGTTCGGAGCGCTCCGGGCGTGCCTGCGACACCTTGGAACCCTGTTGTCGAGCTTCGCGTTTGACTCGCATCATCGGCAACGGCCGATCCTAAAGTAGCGAGGTAACATCATGCTCGGTTGGGCAATCACCTTCCTGATCGTCGCGCTGGTCGCGGCCGTGTTCGGGTTCGGCGGCATCGCCGGTACCGCGGTCGAGATCGCGAAGCTCATCTTCTTCGTGGCGATCGTTCTCTTCGCCATTTCGGCCGTCATCGGCCTTCTGCGCGGCCGCAGCCCCCGCAGCCCGCTCTAAAGCGGCTGCCGGTTTCGGATAGAAGAACGCCGCCCGGTGGGCGGCGTTTTTCGTTCTAGCTGATCGCCTGAAGGGCGGCCCGCGAGACCCGGTCGGGACCTAGATCCTCCACACCATCCACGGCGAGCAGGCCCGCCAGGCGCGAACGGGCGCGGTTGACGCGGCTCTTGATGGTGCCGACGGCGCAGCCGCAGATGTTGGCGGCTTCCTCGTAGGAGAAGCCGGAGGCCCCCACGAGCAGCAGCGCCTCGCGCTGGTCCGGCGGCAGCTTGGCGAGAGCCGTGCGGAAATCCTCGAAGTCGAGGCGCGCGCCCTGTTCGGGATGAACCCGCAGGCGGCCGGCGTAGGAGCCGTCGGGATCCTCCACCTCGCGCCGGCGCTTACGGTACTCGGAGTGGAAGAGGTTGCGCAGGATCGTGAAGAGCCAAGCGTTGAGGTTCGTGCCGCGCTCGAAGCGATCGATATGCGAGAGCGCGCGCAGGAGAGTGTCCTGAACGAGGTCGTCGGCCCGGTCCACCTGCCCGCACAGAGAGATCGCGAAAGCGCGGAGCGACGGCACAGCGGCGAGAAGGGCGTCGCGAATGGCCGGTTCCGGCGTCATTGCGCGTTCTCCCCCGCCGTGCCCTTTTCGAGGCGATCGAGCAGATCCTTGAACTTATCCGGAACGGGCTGGTGCACGAGGTCGTCGTACATGGCACGCAACTGATCGCCGATCCGCCCCTGGGTGTTGCGGTCGATCTTCGGTTCTGCGGCGAGGGTGTTGGATAGGGACGCGTCGGAGACCACAGCGGCCAGCCTCTTTCCCTTGTCGTGATTCATCCGTCTCCCCTGACCGATCACTGTCGGTTGTTGGCGGCCCTGCTCCGGGACCTTAAGCCCTTGTGTCTGCGGGTGCCCTTCACACCGCAAGCGGTGCCGTGCACACTTGGGGTCTTAACGCAGAGCCTTGCTTCTGGTTCCATATCGGTGGAACTTTTGCCCTCCAGCCGAGTTGGATCGGGCGTACCAAACCAACCAATGGTCTAGAAACCACAACAAGGGGAAGCGAATGTCGACAGCTCAGCTTGTCGTCCAGCATCTGCCATACCTCCGCCGCTACGCGCGCGCCCTCACGGGCAGCCAGATGGCCGGCGATGCCTATGTGGCAGCCACGCTGGAGACGCTCGTCAGCGAGCCCGAGACCATCGGGGCCGCCGGCAACATCAAGGTCGAGCTGTTCCAGGTATTCACCCGGATTTGGAATTCGCTGTCCGTGAACGGCCGCTCCGAGCAGATCCAGCGTGATCTGCCCGCCGAGGTCCGCATCGGCCAGATCACGCCCCTGCCGCGTCAGGCCTTCCTGCTCTCCTGCCTCGAGGGCTTCTCCGAGGAGGAGGTGTCCTCCATCCTCGCCGTCGACACCGACACTGTGCGCGAACTCGTGGACGAGGCCGGTCGGGAGCTCGCCGCCGACATGGCGACCGACATCCTCATCATCGAGGATGAGCCCCTCATTGCGATGGACCTCGAAGCCCTCGTGGAAGGTCTTGGCCACAATGTCACGGGCGTGGCCCGCACCCGCACGGAGGCCGTGAAGCTCGCGGCCACCAAGCGCCCGGGCTTGATCCTCGCCGACATCCAGCTCGCCGACGGCTCGTCGGGCCTCGATGCGGTGAACGACCTGCTCAAGGCTTTCGAGGTGCCGGTGATCTTCATCACGGCCTACCCCGAGCGCTTCCTCACGGGCGAGCGTCCCGAGCCGGCCTTCTTGATCGCCAAGCCGTTCCAGCCCGCCAACGTCTCGGCGGTGATCAGCCAAGCGCTGTTCTTCCAGCAGAGCGCCCGGCGGCGCGAGGTGCGCGCGACGGCCTAAACGCCGGTTCCTGCGCCTCCTCCCAGACGAACCTTCCGCAAGCGCCCGGCCCAGCCGGGCGCTTTGCTTTTGGAGGCGTGCCTTTGCGCGTTAGCCATCTCCGCCCCACGCGTGCGCCAGAGCACGTCGCCCGGCCGAGCTTTGGGCAAGAAAAAAGACGGATCAGAAAACTGATCCGTCTTAAAGGTGCCGGCCAATGCACAAGGGGAATGCGGGGAGGACCAGGTGGCCGGGTGCTCTGAAAACGTACCCTAGGCCGAAAAGGTTCCAGGCCCCGCTCGTGCAGGACCGGCAAACTTTCACGACCTCCAAGCGTAGCTAAAAAAGTCTTGCCTTCCGTTACGTAAAGGCAAGGAACGCGCTGAAAATCGTTGCGTTGTTTCATCAAAGAAGCCCGCGCTGCAATGGCCGGGGAGGCACAGATGATCGACAGACCTGCAGCTTTCATTGCGATGACCGGAACGGCCTTCCTCGTGGCCAGCTATGCGTCCGCGGCGATCGAGACCCGCGTGACCGAGCCCGCCCCGAAGGCCGCAGTCGTCGGCACCGTTTCCGCTAAGGGCGACCGTCTGGATCGCGCCCGGCCCGCCGCGGAGCGCGCCTCCGTCGCGCTGGTGGAGGTGGTGGGCGTCTCCCAGGTCGCCGTGGTCCTGAAGGGCCGCGATGGCTCCGTGCTGTACTCCTCCGACCCCCTCTCCAATACTACCGTGGTCGCCAAGAACGCCGACCTTCCGGTCGTGACCCTCACGGAAACGGCCTCGGTGCCAGTGGTGCAGAACACCCCCGCGGCTCCGGCCGCGACCGGCACCCAGGAGGGTCGTGAAGGCGCTGAGCAGCCCACCAACGCGCCGCGCAAGCCCCGCACCATCGGTTGCGAGACCGTGGTGAGCCCCCTCGTGCGCAACAGCGCCGGCCGCGAGCCGAGCCGTTGCGTCGTGGAGCTCGATACGGGGCGCATGGCCTCCTGATCCGTTTGCGCGGGAAGAGCGCCGCTTACTGAAGCAGCCTGGCGAGGGTCGGAACGAAAGCGCGCGACGCGGCGTTGGCCCGCAGCGCTTGCGCGCTCGCGAGACATTCCTCTCCAGGAGACTTTTATGCTCAAGAAGCACATGGCGGCTTGCCTCATTGCGACGGCCTTCGTTGCGGCACCGGCCTTCGCCCAGGCTCCCCCGTCCGCCGGCACTGACCGCCCGACGGCCTCGGGGTCCGGATCGACCACCTCGGGCTCCCCCGCGATGCAGCCGGCCCCCAGTGCGAATTCCGGATCCCTCACGACCGGCTCGCCGGGGTCCACCAATCTCGGCTCCACCTCGTCCTCGTCCGGCATGGGCGCGGCGGGCTCCTCGCCCATGGGGGCAGGCTCGTCCGGCGCCGGCGGCATCGGCGGCACGGCCCCGATCGGCACGGCGGGCACGGGCGGAGCAGCCTCCCCACCGCCCCCGGCACCCGGTGCGCCTCCAGCCGCCACCGCTTCCAGCCCTGCACCCGCCCCGGCTCCCTCGGCAACCGCTTCGACGCCGCCCGCGCCCCGGCCCGCGAATGATCCCAATGCCCAGGGCCTCGGTGCCGTCGGCAGCACGCCCGCAGCCCCCCAGCCCAACGCCACGGCGCAGAGCGGCGGTTCGCAGAATGCTCGGCAGGGTCAGTTCGTGACCCAGCTGCAGGATCAGCAGATCATGGCGTCAAAGATGATCGGCACCACGGTGGTGAGCGCCAACAACGAGTCCATCGGCGACATCAACGATGTGGTGGTCGACCGTCAGGGCAGGGCCGTTGCGGTGGTGATCGGCGTCGGGGGCTTCCTCGGCATCGGCGAGAAGGACGTGGCGGTGCCCTTCGAGGCGCTGGAGTTCACCTCCTCGACCCGTCAGGGCGCACAGGCGTCGAACAATGCCGGGGCTGGCGTCGGCCCGGCCAACAACGACTCCCGCGTGGCTACCACGGGCTCCACGATGAGCAACCAGCAGGACACGGCGTCCAACCGTCAGACCGCCACCACCGGCAACACTGGCAATGCGGGCTCCGGCGGCGCCGCGCAGGCCAATGCCAACAACGACGGCAACCTGCCTGACCGCATCATGCTCCGCATGACCAAGGCGGACCTGCAGAACGCACCCGCGTTCCAGACGAGCCGCCGCGGCTCCGGCGACAGCGGCTCGAACGCCCAGAAGCAGTAATCGGCTCCTGGCATCGCCTTAAAGTGGGAGGGCCTCAAGGCCCTCCCACTTTTCGTTGAGGCTGCTCCAACAGCAAAATGCCCGGCACGAGGCCGGGCATCGTTCTTGAAGGAAGGGAAGAGCGCGCGTTAGGCGGCTTCCTGATTGAGGTGCGAAACCGCGAGCTGCGAGAGGAGCTGATCGGTCTTCTTCTCCTCCTGCAGGGTTTGGTCGATGAGCCGCGCGGCGTCCTTCATGCCGAGCTGATCGGCCCAGGCCTTGAGCGTGCCGTAGCGGGCGATCTCGTAATGTTCGATGGCCTGCGCCGCGGCGATCAGGCCGGCATCCATCACATCCGGATCCTCGGCCTCCTCCATGATCTCCTTGCCCTCCTCGATGAGGCCCTGGATGGCCTCGCAGGGCTCGCCGCGCGCGCGCTTGCCGAGGAGTTCGAACACCTGCTCGAGGCGCTCGACCTGAACCGCGGTTTCCTCGCGGTGGGTTTCAAACGCCGTGCGCAGCTCGTCGGATTCCGCGTTCTTCGCCATCTTGGGCAGCGCGCGCAGGATCTGCTTTTCGGCGTGGTACACGTCCTTCAGCATGTGAAGGAAAAGGTCTTCCAGCTTTTTCATCGGTCGGATTCCATTCGTGGAGCGGTGGTGCCCGGTGGCCCTGCCGCGGTCGCAGACGGGTCGGCTGCGATCGGGGCGGGTGACCCATCCGGCTCACGACAGGCGGTTGGGTCCCGCGCGACTCAACGTGCCCTAACAGCCAGGGTTCCTGGACGACCCCGTTCAATTCGAGCTCACGATGGGGGAGGGGCACCGGTGGCGTAGCGCCATAAAGAAAGCCCCGGTCGGGGACGGCCGGGGCTTTTTAAAGGTGCCGGCCCGTGGGGGCAGAGATAGGCCGGTTGCTTCTACAACGGTCCGAAAGCCTCCCGGGTTCCAAGGTCATACGACGCATCTTCATCTTTTCCCCGCAGGCAAGTCCAGGCGAGGCTAAGGAATTGCTTTATATAAGAATATTGATCGCAGTGGCTTTCTGTTCGAAGCCCATCAAGAGCTCTTGACACAGAGGAACCGCGACTCCGGCGGGACGTTGTTTTTGCGAAGTGCAAGGGCGACCCGGACAAGCCGGGCGGAGGCGGCAGGCGGACACCATGACGGCTACAAAAGAGATCGACACCCTTCTCGCGAGTCAGGGGCTCCCGATGGAGCTTCTCCGGCTCCCCACGAGCTCCCTCCAAAGTGAGGAGCCGCGGGTCGCTTCGATGTTGAGCGGGATGATCGCTGCGCGGCAGCCCGACGAGGTCATTTGCCCTCTGATGCTGCGGCGAAACCTGATCATCCCCGCCCATCAGGGTCCGATCACGCAGGGTGCGTGGCGGGTCGAGTGAAGCGCAATCACAAGCGAGAGGGCTGACCCGCAGTAAACACGAGGAAGCGTTCGAGGTAGTGATGGTAGAGTCAGTCGCAGTTCCCTTTGCAAGAACCCCCTCGATCGCGGTGTTGTTCTCCCCCGGTGCGGTCCGCATCATCGACATCTTCCGCGCCCTCGGCGACTTCGAGGACCACTACGATGTGGCGGCCCTCGACCGGCTCGAGGATCAGCTCGCCACCTGCGTCGGGCGGGACGCCGCGAAGGGCATCGTATCCGACGCGCTTCTCCTGGCTTTCGGCCTGCGCCGCGAGCGCCCGGAGCCGGTGCGGTACAGCCCGACAGGCTCGCGCCGCGGCACGCTCGACGAGTACCGGCTCGTGGCTCTGCTCAGCGCCACCTACTGGCACGATTTCATTCTCGCGTCCGAGGCTGCAGCCGCCCTCGACATCATCCACCCGCAGCCCCTGATCTCGCTCGCCTTCGACATCTCCCGGCGGCTGGAGGCATCCGGGATGAAGTTGGACATGCCCGACCCGCGCCTGTTCCGTGATGCGCCATCGCCCTCGACGATCGTCGAGGTGGAGCGGCGTCCGGCGCAGGCCGGTGGCCTGCGCCAGGTGGACTTCTAGCGGCGCCTCCAACGGACCGGCACCACCCTGATCCGACGCTCCTTTGATTTGTGAAGCGCCGCCCTGGGCAAACCTCGGGCGGCGTTGTCGTGCGCAGACGAGGGGGCCGGCACGGACCTGAGTTTCACGTGTCGGCAATGCGCCCCGCACAAAAGGGAAGGGCGGCCGTGGGGCCGCCCTTTCCAGTCACGGGAAGTGGTTGGATTAGTCTTGCGAGTCGCGGCTGGAACCAGACGCTTGCCCGCCCTTGCGGCCCGCTTCCGAAGCGAGCTCGCGATCCTGGGAAAAGGAACGCTTCTCGGCCGGAACGCTCTTGCCGCCCTTGCTTGCAATCTCGCGCTGACGCGCCGCGTCCATGGACGCGAAACCGCGTTTCGAGGTGGAATTACCTGTCGCCATCAATGCCTCCTTGGCGATAAGCCTTCATGCCTTGAACAACATCGCTCAATTTCTATGGTTCCGGGTATTTCCTCCCGATTTTCGAACAACCTAAGTACATCCCCAAGCTTAGGGTCGGGCTGTGTTGCAGAGCCGTAGAGAAGGTTGTGGCGAAATCTTGGGAACCTTTGCAGTAAGGGAACGTTGCTTACTCAACTCCCCCCTGCCGACGAACGCTCCCGTCTCGTCACTCCAGGAGATCCCCATGAAGAAGCTTCTGGCCGTTGCCGTTCTCTCCCTCCCGCTTGCGGGCTGCTACAGCACCATGGACGCCGCTTCGACGGGCAGCGTCACGCGCTATTCCTCGTCTATGGACGTCACGGCCACTGGCAGCGTCGCCCGCGTCGCCGATGTGGCGACCACCGGCTCCGTCGCGGCTCCTGCGCCCCGCGCGCCGCGCTGCGAGTACGACGAGTATTACGAGCGTCGGGTCTGCTACCGCTAAAGGCTGGCGATCATGACCAACAAGGACATGGTCCCCCGCCCGGGACCCGGCCCTCAGCCGAAGGATCGCAACCCCCCGCAGGGGCCGAAGAAGGTGGAGGGGCCGCCGTCCGATAAGGAGCGCGAGAACGCGCTGCTCGATCCGCCGGACTCGCCGCAGTTGAAGCCGTCGCAGGACCGACGCTAGTCCTTACCGTCCTCCATGCGAACGAGAGCCGCAGGCCACGGGCCCTGCGGCTTTTTCGTTCTGCCTTGCCGCTCGAATTGTTTTAAGCTTAAACTATTTCCGTAGGCGGAGTGGCCCACGAGGGCAGGAGCGAGCCCATGAAGATTGCGGTCATCGGCGGCGGGCCGGCAGGCCTCTATTTCGCGATCCTGATGAAGAAGCAGCGGCCTCAGTCCGCCATTACGGTCTACGAGCGCAACCGCGCCGACGACACGTTTGGCTTCGGGGTCGTGTTCTCCGATGCGACCCTCGACAATTTCGAGCGCTACGACCCGCCGAGCTATCAGCGCATCACCCAGGAGTTCGCCTACTGGGACGACATCGCGATCCACTTCAAGGGCCAGGAACACCGCATCGGTGGCAACGGCTTCTGCGGCTGCTCGCGGCGGACCCTTCTCCTCATCCTCCAGGAGCGCGCGCGGGAGCTTGGGATCGAACTCGTCTACCAGGCGGAGGTCGATGACGAGAGCCTGTTCGCGGATGCCGATCTCGTGGTGGTGGCCGATGGCATCAACTCGCGTTTCCGGGAGCGGCACGCGGAGCACTTCGCGCCCGAGGTGGATCTGCGACCCAACAAGTTCACCTGGATGGGTTCCACCCGGCCGCTCGACGCCTTCACCTTCATCTTCCAGGAAACCGAGTGGGGCCCCTTCATCGCGCACGCCTATCAGTATGAGGCAGGTCGATCGACGTGGGTGTTCGAAACCGATCCCGAGACCTTCCAGCGCGCCGGTCTCGATCAGATGAGCGAGGCCGAATCCGCGAAGCTCATGGAACGGATCTTCGGCTGGTTCCTGCAAGGGCATCCGGTGCTCACGAACCGGTCGCTCTGGCGCAACTTCCCCATGATCCGCAACAAGCGCTGGGTGCTCGGCAACAAGGTGCTGCTCGGCGACGCCAAGGCGACGGCGCATTTCTCCATCGGCTCGGGCACCAAGCTCGCCATGGAGGATGCCATCGCCCTCTACGAGGCCTTCCGCAAAGACCCCACCGTCGAGGGAGCGCTCACCCTCTACGAGACCGGCCGCCGCGAGGAGGTGGAGAAAACCCAGCACGCGGCGGACGTGTCGCTCGTGTGGTTCGAGCATGTGGCGCGCTTCTGGGACTTCGACCCCGTGCAGTTTTCCTTCGGCGTGATGACCCGCGCCAAGGCGATCACCTACGACAACCTGCGGCTTCGCGCGCCCGACTTCGTGGACCAGGTCGACCGGGTGTTCGCCCGCAAGGTCCGCGAGCAGGGCTTCGACGTGGACGTGGAGCGGCCGGTCGTGCCCATGTTCCAGCCTCTGCGGCTGCGCGACATGGTGGTTCCGAACCGGGTCGTGATGTCGCCGATGGACATGTACTCGGCGGTGGATGGCGTTCCGGGAGACTGGCACCTCATGCATTACGGCTCGCGGGCCACGGGCGGGGCGGGGCTCATCTTCACCGAGATGACGTGCCCGTCGCCGGAGGCGCGCATCACGCTCGGTTGCACGGGGCTGTGGAACGACGAGCAGGAAACCGCCTGGCGGCGCATCGTGGATTTCGTCCACGCGAACTCCGGATCCAAGTTCTGCCTCCAACTCGGTCACTCAGGCCGCAAGGGTGCCACCAAGCTCATGTGGGAGGGTATCGACCGGCCGCTGGAATCGGGCGCCTGGGACATCTGCTCGGCCTCGGCCATTCCCTATTTCGACGACAGCCAGGTGCCGCGGGAGGCGACCCGGGCCGACATGGACAAGGTGAAGGCGGACTTCGTCGCTGCCGCCGAGCGCGGCGACCGTGCCGGCTTCGATATGCTCGAACTCCACTGCGCCCACGGCTATCTGCTGGCGAGCTTCATCTCGCCGCTGACGAACCGGCGCACTGACGAATATGGCGGCTCGCTCGAAAACCGCCTGCGCTTCCCGCTCGAGGTGTTCGAGGCCATGCGGGAGGTCTGGCCGGCGCATAAGCCGATGTCGGTGCGCATCTCCGCCACGGACTGGACCGAGGGCGGGCTTACGGGCGACGAGGCCGTGGAAGTAGCGCGGGCCTTTGCGCAGGCCGGCGTCGATCTCGTGGACGTGTCCACCGGCCAGACGGTGCGGGAGGCGCGGCCGATCTACGGGCGCATGTTCCAGACACCGTTTTCGGACCAGATCCGCAACGAGGCCCAGGTCGCCACCATGTGCGTGGGCAACATCACGGCGGCCGACCAGGTCAACACGATCCTCGCCGCGGGCCGGGCCGATCTCGTGGCGCTCGGGCGCCCGCACCTGGTCGATCCGTTCTTCACCATGAAGGCCGCGGCCTGGTACGGCGCGCCGGCGATCCATTGCCCGCCGCAATACGCCGCCGGCCGGGATCAGATCTTCCGCAACGCCGTTCGTGATCGGCAGGACATGGACGATCTGAAGGTGAAGGCGAAGCCGAAGACGCGGGCCGAACTCAAGATGGAGCAGGGCGAGAAGCCCATGGCCGCGGAGTAAGTCGATCCCCTCTCCCCAGCGACGGGGAGAGGGGATCGGGTTATCAGCAACCGTGGCGGGCGGCGGCCACGTTCATCTCACCCTGCGCCGCAGCGGCGCCAGCATTGGAAACCGTGTTGCCGGCTGCAGACAGGGCCCAGCCGCCGCGGCCGAGGGCTCCTGCGCCGGCGATGTCGAGCATGCCGCCGAGGACGGCGGTGCCGACGGCCGTATTGGTGGCGTTCTGAGCGGCCTGGGCGCAGGCCTCGCGGCGGGCTTCTTCCTGGCGCATCGCCTCGTCCCGAGCATTGCGCTTCGGCTGGGCCTTCGGACGGGCGGCGGGGGCTTGCGCATCCTGGGCGAAGGCTGAGGGAGCGGGCGCGGCGAGAAGGGCGAGCGCGGCGAAGGTCACGATCAAACGGGTGGTCACGGTTGGTCCTCAGATCTCTTGTTGTTGGACCGCACCGACACCCTCGAACGCAGGGCCGCGCCGTCCTTGAGGCGGCGTTTAGGAAGGCGGCGTCTCGTGAGGATTGCGTCGCAGATGTCGGCGACGAAACAATTCGGCCGCGTTGACCGAGGGCATCCTCAAACGTGCAGGAAGCGGTCCTTGAGGCTCTCGTCCTCGGAGAGGGCAGCGCTCGTGCCGGTCCAGGCCACCCGGCCCTTCTCGACGATCACGTGGCGATCCGCGAAAGTGCAGAGCGCATCCACGTTCTTGTCGATCACGAGAATGGCCTGGCGCTCGGCCTTGAGGCGCTTGAGGCAGGACCAGATCTCGTTGCGGATGAGGGGGGCCAAGCCCTCCGTGGCTTCATCCAAGATGAGGAGCTTCGGGTTCGTCATCAGCGCGCGCCCGATGGCCAGCATCTGCTGCTCGCCGCCGGAGAGCTGGTTGCCCATGTTGCTCCGCCGTTCCTTCAAGCGCGGGAAGAGCTCGTACACGCGCTCCAGCGACCAGCGGGAGCCGAAGCGCGAGGCCGCCGTCGCGACGAGGTTTTCCTCCACCGTCAGGTTGGGGAAGATCTGCCGCCCCTCGGGCACGAGGCCGATGCCGGCCTGGGCCACCCGGTAGGGCGCAAGGCCTGCCACCGCCTTGCCGTCGAAGCGAATGGCGCCGCCGCGGGGCGGCAGCAGGCCCATGACGGTTTTCACCGTCGTGGTTTTGCCCATGCCGTTGCGGCCGAGCAGGGTCACGACTTCGCCGGCGCCGACCTCGAAGGTCACGTCGAACAGCACCTGCGCGGCGCCGTAGGAGGCTTGAAGGTTGGAGACCTGGAGCATCAGGCCGCCTCCTCGCCGAGATAGGCCGCGCGGACCTCGGCGTTGGCGCGCACGCGCTCGGGCGTGTCGGTCGCGATCACCCGGCCATAGACGAGAACGCTGACGCGATCGGCCAACGCGAACACCGCCTCCATGTCGTGCTCGATCAACACGATCGTATAGCGCCCCTTGAGCCCCCGCAGGATCTCGACCACCCGTTCCGATTCCTCATGCCCGGTGCCGGCGAGGGGCTCGTCGAGGAGAAGGAGCTTCGGTTCCGTCGCAAGCGCGACCGCAAGCTCCAGCTGGCGCTTCTCGCCGTGCGAGAGCAGGCCTGCCGGCACATGGGCGCGGTGGCCGAGATTGACGAGGTTGAGTGCGGCGAGAGCCGGCTCGTTCAGAGCCTCTTCACGGGCGGCATCGCCGAACATGCGGAAGCTCGAGCCCGAGCGCGCCTGCACGGCGAGGGCCACGTTCTCCAAGGCCGAAAAGGCGGGGAGGATAGAGGTGATCTGGAACGAGCGCGCCAGGCCGCGGCGCACCCGCTCGTGCATGGGCAGGCGCGTGATCTCGTGCCCGTCGAAGACGATGCGGCCGGAATCGGAGCGCGCGAGCCCCGACATCTGGTGGATCAGCGTCGTCTTGCCGGCGCCGTTCGGGCCGATGATCGCGTGGAGCTCGCCAGGCCTGACCTCGAGGCTCACGTCGTCGGTGACGACGAGCGCGCCGTAGGCCTTGCGGAGATGGTCGAGTTTAAGCAGCGGCTCAGGCATCACGGCCACGTCCGATGAGGCCCATGATGCCGCCGCGCACGAAGAGCACGACCAGGATCAGCAGCGGACCGAAGATCATCTTCCAGTGCTCGGTCCAGCCCGCGAGATATTCTTCCAGGAGCAGGAAGGCCGCCGCACCCAGCACCGCACCGTGGAGCGATGCCATGCCCCCTAAGATCACCATGAAGATGAGTTCGCCCGAGCGCTGCCACGTCATGTAGGCGGGGCTCACGAACTCGGCCTGGTTGGCGAGGAGAAAGCCCGCAAGCCCCGCCATCATGCCGGAGATCACGTAGGCCGTGAGCTGATAGCGGAAGGGGTGATAGCCGATGGCCTCCATGCGCGTGGCGTTCTCGCGCGTTCCACGCAGGACGCGGCCGAAGCGTGAGGCCACGATGGAGCGGCCCAGCAGATAGACGCCGAGCAGGCAGCCGAAGACCACGTAGTAGAACACCCGGTCGCCTTCGATGAGCTTTTGCCCGAAGACGAGGCTCTTGTTCGCGAGCGTCAGTCCGTCGTCACCGCCATAGGCCGCGAGCGATGTGGCGAGGAAGAACAGCATCTGGCCGAACGCCAGGGTGATCATGATGAAGTAGACGCCCTTGGTGCGCAGCGAAATCGCGCCGGTGACGAGGGCGAACAGGGCCGAGGCGCCGAGGGTGACGGCGAGCTGAATGAAAGCGTCCTCGATGCCATGGCTCGACAGGATGCCGACCGAATAGGCGCCGATGCCGAGAAAAGCCGCGTGGCCGAAGCTCACAAGAGCCCCGTAGCCGAGGATAAGATCGAGCGCGATGGCGGCGATGGCGAAGATCATCACGCGCGAGAGGAGGGAGAGCACGTAGCCCTCGGCCCCGAACGCCGCGACGGCGAGCCATGGCGCTAGCGCAAGGGCAGCAAAGAGAAGCACCGGCACGGCGTAGCGTCGAAGCCCCGGCGTGCTTGGCCGCGCGCCGGCGACTTGCTCCGCCACTTGGATGCTCCCGCTCATCGCCGCACCGGGAAGAGGCCCGAGGGCCGGAAGAACAACACGGCGGCCATGAGGATGTAGATCAGCATCGGCGCGATCGCGCGGCCGGTCTGGCTCGCCACGGATGGGTCGAGGAAGAGACGGAGCAGGTTCGGCGCAAAGGAGCGGCCGACCGTATCGACGAGGCCGATGAGCAGAGCCGCGAGAAACGCGCCTCGCACGGACCCGATGCCGCCGATGACGATAACCACGAAGGCGAGGATGAGGATGTTGTCCCCCATGCCGGGCTCGACGGAGAGGATCGGGGCCACCATGGCCCCGGCGAAGCCCGCGAGCATGGCGCCGAAGCCGAACACCATCATGAACAGGCGGCGGATGTTGACGCCGAGCGCCGACACCATGGGAGCGTTGGAGGCACCCGCGCGCACCAGCATGCCCGCGCGGGTGTGGTTCACGAGCACGTAGAGCAGCGCCGCGACCGCCAGCCCCGCCGCGATGATCGCGATGCGGTAGGTCGGATAGAGCAGGCCGCCCGGAAGGGTGACGGCGCCCGAGAGGATGTCGGGCATCGGCACCGACAGGGGCGCCGCGCCCCACACGAACTTCACGCCCTGATTCAGAAACAGGATGAGCCCGAACGTGGCGAGCACCTGATCGAGGTGGTCCCGGTCGTAGAGGTGGCGGAACACGAGCAATTCGAGCAGCAACCCGAAGGCAAGGGCCGTCGGCAACGCGAAGAGCAGGGCAAGCCAGAAGCTCCCCGTATAGGTCGCGAAGGCCGCCGCAAGATAGGCGCCCACCATGTACTGCACGCCGTGCGCCAGATTGATGAAGTCCATCACGCCGAACACGAGGGTGAGCCCCGCGGCGATGAGGAACAGGATCAAGCCGAACTGCAGGCCGTTCAGGGTCTGGACGAGGAGGAGGGTGGTGTTCATCGCGACCTGCTCCCTCTCCCCGTAGGCGGGGAGAGGGCTGGGGTGAGGGGCTTGTCGTTGAAGCGCGATGTCTGTCATTCCGGTCGCCCGCAGGGCGGGCCGGAACCCAGGAGCTATATCCGGAGAGATCTCCTGGGTTCCAGGCTCATGCTTCGCATGCCCCGGAATGACGGTAGGTGGGGAAACCGCTCGCTCTTCCGACCGACCCCTCACCTGTCCCCCTCCCTCCGGGGGAGAGGGATGAGCCGCTAGTTAGTCGCCGCGCATTCCTTCGCGTAGGCGTCGGTGTAGTCGTCGAACACCTTTTCGGCGATTTCCGTCTGGAACTTGCCGTCGGGCCGCTTCGCCACCTTCACGAGGTAGAAGTCCTGCACCGGGAAACCGTTGGTGCCGAACTTGAAGTCGCCGCGGAGCGACTTGAACTCCGCCTTGCGGATCGCGGCACGCACCGCATCCTTGTTGTCGGTCTTGCCGCCCGTGGCCTTGAGGGCCGCGTCGATGAGGAGCGCGGCGTCATAGGCATGCATGGCGTAGGAGCCCGGCACCGAGTTGTAGGCCGCCTCGTAGGCCTGCACGAAGCGCTTGTTCTGCGGCGTGTCGAGGTTCGGCGCCCAGTTGGAGCCGCCCCAGGCGCCGATGGCGGCATCCTGTTGCGCGGGGAGCGTCGATTCGTCGACCGTAAAGGCGGAGAGGAACGGGATCTTCTCCATGAGGCCCGCGCCCTTGTACTGCTTCACCAGGTTCACGCCCATGCCGCCGGGCATGAAGGTGAAGATGGCGTCAGGACTCATGGAGGCGATCTTGGCGAGCTCGGACTGGAAGTCGAGGGTGTTGAGGGGAACGTAGGATTCCTCGATCACCTCACCCTTGTAGTGGCGCTTGAAGCCCGCCAGCGCGTCCTTGCCGGCCTGGTAGTTCGGGGCGAGGAGATAGACCCGCTTGTAGCCCCGGTCCTGCGCGACCTTGCCCAGCACCTCATGGTTCTGGTCGTTCTGGTAGGACGTCGCGAAGAAGTAGGGATTGCACTGGCGCCCGGCGAGGTTCGAGGGACCCGCATTGGTGCTGATGTAGAAGGTATTGGCGTCGACGATCGGCTTATGCACCGCGACCGCGACGTTGGAGAAGATCGGGCCCACGACGAAGTCAACCTTGTCGCGCTCGAGCAGGCCGCGCACCTTCGTGACCGCCACGTCGGGCTTCAGCTCGTCGTCGGTGACGATCACTTCGACGTCGCGCCCTCCGAGCTTGCCGCCCATCTCCTTGACGGCGAGCTGGAAGCCGTCGCGGGCCTGTTGACCGAGCACGGCGGAGGGGCCGGAAAGGGTAAGCAGCAGGCCCACCTTCAGCTTCTCCTGCGCCTGCGCGGAGAACGCCACGAGGCTCACGGTGGCGGCGAGGCCGAGGCTCTTGATCAAATGTTTCATGTCGTCACTCCCGAATGACTGGTCCCTGCACGCGGGGGCGCCGCGCGCCGGCTTTCGCTCCGTTCCCTGCACGGTTTCGTCCGTGCGGCGATCGTTCTCGACTGGGCGCGAGGCCCTGCCGTTCGTCGCTTAGATTGGCGTTCTTTCCCTCCGCCGAACAGCCCTCGACAGGACCCTTTCAGGGGGACGGTGAACGCGGCTCCCGTTTTTCGGGATTGCCATAGATTATTTGAAGCTTAAAATAACTCGTCAAGGTTCGACAAGCGGATTCCGCGAGGCCCCACCGGCCATGGCTGGAACATTGCACGGCAAACACGCACTCGTGACAGGCGGCAGCCGCGGCATCGGCCGTGCGATCGCGGCCGCTCTCGTGGGCGTGGGCGCGACGGTGACGATCCTCGGCCGCGACCAGGCAGCCCTCGACCGCGCGGTTGCCGAGGGCGCGGCCCACGCGGCCGCTGTCGCCGATGTGGCGGACGGCGAGGGTTTGCGCGGCACGCTTGCTCGGGTGGCCGAGCGCGCGCCCATTGATCTCCTCATCGCCAATGCGGGCAGCGCCGTCTCGGCGCCGTTCCTCAAATCAGACGGCGCCCTGTTCCAGCGCATGTTCGACGTGAACGTTATGGGGGTGGTAAACGCCGCGCAGGCGGTGCTGAAGCCCATGCAGGAGCGCGGCTTCGGGCGCATCGTTGCCGTCGCCTCCACTGCGGGCCTGAAAGGGTATCCTTATGTGAGCGCCTATTGCGCCGCCAAGCACGCGGTCGTCGGCTTCGTGCGGGCCTTGGCGCTCGAAACGGCTACCAGCGGCGTCACCGTCAATGCGGTCTGCCCCGGCTTCACCGATACGGATCTCGTAGCGGAGAGTCTCGACCGCATCGTTGCCAAGACCGGCCGCAGCCGCGAGGAAGCGCTGGCCGAGTTCGTGAAGCACAATCCGCAGGGGCGCCTCATCGATCCAGCGGAGGTTGCGGATGCCGTATTGTGGCTCTGCAGCGACGGCGCACGCTCCGTGACCGGGCAGGCGATCGCGGTTGCCGGTGGGGAGGTGTGAGCATGAGCGAGCATGCTATTCCCCTCGACGCCGAGACGAACGCCGTTGCCATGCCGGAGGACCACCGGGACGAATTGCGCCTGTGGCTGAGGCTTCTCACCTGCACCACCATGATCGAAGGGGAGGTGCGGCGGCGTCTGCGCGAGCGGTTCGACGTCACGCTCCCGCGCTTCGACCTCATGGCGCAACTCGACAAGGCGCCGGACGGAATGACGCTTTCGGATCTGTCGAAGCGCATGATGGTGTCGAACGGCAACCTCACCGGTCTCGTCGAGCGCCTTGCGGCCTCGGGCCATCTCGACCGCCGCACCTCGGAGACGGACCGCCGCGCGCAGGTGATCTCGCTCACGGAACTCGGCCGAGCGGAGTTCCGCACCATGGCGGCCGAGCACGAGAGCTGGATCGCCGCCATGTTCGGTGATCTCTCGCGCCGCGATCAGGCCGATCTCATGCGGCTGCTTGCCAAAACCAAGATGTCCGCGCGCCGGGCCACTGCAGGGGAGGAATCGTGATGAGTGCCGCCGCCGCTTTCCTGGTTCCTGTGGAGGGGCCCCGTCCCGCCAACGGCGTGTCTCTGCCGCTCTCCTCCTACACGCCGCAGCATTTCAAGCTTCAAGTCGATGGTGCGGTCGCGACCGTGACGCTCAACCGGCCCGAGAAGAAGAACCCGCTCACCTTCGAGAGCTACCGCGAGCTCACGGACTTCTTCTGGGCCTGCCAGAAGGACACCACCGTGAAGGCCGTGGTGATCACAGGCGCGGGCGGCAATTTCTCCTCCGGCGGCGACGTGTTCGAGATCATCGGCCCGCTGGTCGACATGAACACCCGCGATCTGACGGCCTTCACCCGTATGACCGGCGAACTCGTGAAGGCCATGCGGGCCTGCCCGCAGCCGATCGTGGCCGCGGTCGAGGGAATCTGCGCGGGTGCTGGCGCCATCGTCGCCATGGCCTCGGATCTTCGCCTTGCGGCACCCCGCGCCAAGGTGGCGTTCCTGTTCAACAAGGTGGGGCTGGCGGGCTGCGATATGGGCGCCTGCGCGATCCTGCCCCGCATCATCGGCCAGGGCCGGGCCTCCGAACTCCTCTACACCGGCCGCTTCATGAGCGCCGAAGAGGGCGAGCGTTGGGGATTCTTCACCCGCATCGTCGAAGGCGACGTCCTCACGGACGCTCAGCGTCTCGCAGCCGAGATCGCCGCCGGACCGGCCTTCGCTAACACAATGACGAAGCGCATGCTCGCCATGGAATGGGCAATGTCCGTCGAGGAGGCCATCGAGGCGGAAGCTGTCGCCCAGGCGCTCTGCATGACCACGGAAGACTTCGCGCGGGCGTATCGCGCCTTCGCCGCGAAGGAGAAACCGGTTTTCCAGGGAGATTAGGGTGCCCGATCAGACCTTTCTCCACTGGCCCTTCTTCGACGAGCACCACCGACGCTTCGCGACCGAACTGCGCGAATGGGCGGCGCACGAGGTTCACGGGCTCGTGGACCACGCGGATGTGGACGGCACCTGTCGGCGCCTCGTGCGGGCTTTGGGCCAGGCAGGCTGGCTGCGCGCGGCGATTCCGGCGGCCTACGGTGGGCTCTTCCCCACCTTCGACGTACGGTCCCTTTGCCTCGCTCGCGAAACGCTGGCCTATGAGGACGGCCTTGCCGATTTCGCCTTCGCTATGCAGGGGCTCGGCACCGGTTCGATTACGCTCGCCGGCTCCGACGAGCTCAAAAGTCGCTATCTCCCCCGCGTCGCCCGTGGCGACACGATCGCTGCCTTCGCGCTCTCGGAGCCCGAGGCCGGGTCCGACGTCGCCGCCATGACCACAACGGCGACGCCCGACGGACCGGGCCATGTGCGCCTCGATGGCGCCAAGACCTGGATCTCCAACGGCGGCATCGCGGATCATTACGTCGTGTTCGTCCGCACGGGCGAGGCGCCTGGCGCAAGGGGGCTTTCGGCCTTCATGGTCGATGCCGACACGCCGGGCCTGACGATCGCGGAGCGCATCGACGTGATCGCCCCGCACCCTCTGGCGACGCTCCGATTCGAGGGCTGCCGCGTGCCGCTCTCACAGCGGGTCGGCGGGCCGGGCGAGGGCTTCAAGGTCGCCATGGCGACGCTGGACGTGTTCCGCTCCACGGTCGGCGCCGCGGCTCTCGGCTTCGCGCGTCGCGCGTTGGACGAGGCGCTGCACCGGGCGTCCAGCCGCCAGCTCTTCGGCGCGCCCTTGGGCGATCTCCAGATGACGCAAGGTGCGCTGGCTGAAATGGCCACGGACGTCGATACTTCCGCGCTCCTCGTCTACCGCGCGGCCTGGACCAAGGATGGCGGGGCGCCGCGCGTCACCCGCGAGGCCGCGATGGCGAAGATGCACGCAACCGAGACCGCGCAGAGCGTCATCGACAAGGCGATACAGATTTTCGGCGGGCTCGGCGTCACCAAGGGCGTGAAGGTCGAGGAGCTCTACCGCGAGATCCGGGCGCTGCGCATCTACGAGGGCGCCACGGAAGTGCAGAAGATCGTGATCGCCCGCGAGCTGTTGAAGAACATGGAAGCCCAGCGGCTCCCGCGGGCGGCGGAATAGGCAGGAGGGATAGATGGCGGATACAGCGCATCTCGACACCTTCGCGAGGGACAATCTGCCGCCGCAGGCGGACTGGCCTCAGTTCGTCTTCACCCGGCCGGAGCTGCAATACCCCGAGCGGCTCAATTGCTGCACGGCCTTCCTCGACCGCTGGGTCGCGGAGGGGAGGGGCGATGCGCCCTGCCTCTTCGGCCAGACGGAAACGCTCACCTATGCGCAGCTGCAAGAGCGCGTGAACCGCATCGCCAACGTGCTCGTGGGCCGCCTCGGCCTTGTGCCCGGCACGCGGGTGCTCCTGCGCTCGCCCAACAATCCCATGATGGTGGCGGCCTTCTTCGCGGTGCTTAAAGCCGGCGGCATTGCCGTGGCGACCATGCCGCTGCTGCGGGCACGCGAGATCGCCTATCCGCTGAAGAAGGCGCAGATCGCGATCGCGCTGTGCGATCATCGCCTGGCCGACGAGATGGAGCGCGCGCGTGGCTTGAGCCCCGACCTCCAGCATGTGGTGTATTGGGGCGGTGGCGGAGCGGAGTCGCTCGAGGCCCTCATGGCCGAGGCCTCGCCGGCTTTTACAGCGGTCGAAACGGCAGCGGACGATGTGTGCCTCATCGGCTTCACCTCGGGCACCACGGGCGAGCCCAAGGGCACCATGCATTTCCATCGCGACATGCTCGCGATCTGCGACACCTACGGCGCTCATGTGCTGCAGGCGGAGCCGACTGATCGGTTCATCGGCTCGCCGCCCCTCGCCTTCACCTTCGGCCTTGGCGGCATCGTCCTCTTCCCCATGCGCGTCGGCGCTTCGACGATCCTCCTGGAACGGGCCGGGCCCGACGATCTGCTCGCGGCCTTCGGCCAATACGGCGCCACCGTGTGCTTCACGGCGCCGACCGCCTATCGTGCCATGCTGGCCAAGCTGAAGGGCCACGACGTGTCGTCCTTGCGCAAATGCGTCTCGGCCGGCGAGGCGCTGCCGAAGGCGACGTGGGACGCCTGGTACGCGGCGACGGGCATCAAGCTCATGGACGGCATCGGCGCCACCGAGATGCTGCACATCTTCATCGGTTCGCCGGAGGCCGAGATCCGCCCCGGTTCGACGGGCCGTCCCGTGCCCGGCTACGAGGCCAAGATCATCGACGAAGACGGGCGCGAGGTGCCCCCGGGCACGCTCGGGCGCCTCGCGGTGCGCGGCCCTACGGGCTGCCGCTATCTCGCGGACGAGCGGCAGAGGAAGTATGTGCAGTACGGCTGGAACGTGACCGGCGACACCTACCTCATGGATGCGGATGGCTACTTCTGGTACCAGGCGCGTTCCGACGACATGATCGTTTCGGCCGGCTACAACATTGCCGGCCCCGAGGTGGAGGCAGCGCTTCTCACCCATCCGGCCGTGGCCGAATGCGGTGTCGTCGGTGCTCCGGACGAGGATCGCGGCATGGTCGTGAAGGCCTATGTGGTGCTCCACCCCGGCAACACCGCGGGGCCTGAGCTCACCAAGACGCTGCAGGATTACGTGAAGGCGGAGATCGCCCCTTACAAATACCCGCGCGTTATCGAGTACGTGGACGCGCTGCCGCGCACGCAGACCGGCAAGCTCCAGCGCTTCGAGCTGCGCCGCATGGCAGCGGCCGAGCCCGTGACGGTGGCGGCATGACCAGCGCAGTCTCCTCGCTGGCGTCTTCTGACGCGGACAACCGTCCGATTGTGTTGCAGCCGAGCGGTTGGCCGATGCCGAAGGGCTACGCCAACGGCATGATGGCCGAGGGCCGCATCGTCGTCACGGGCGGCGTCGTCGGATGGGACGAGCACAGCGTCTTTCCGGACGGGTTCGTCGCGCAGGCGCGCCAGACGCTGGAGAACATCCGCGCCATCCTTGCCGAGGGCGGGGCGGGGCCGCAGCATCTCGTACGGCTCACCTGGTACGTGGTCGATATCGAGGAGTACCTCGCGCATCTGAAGGACCTCGGGCGCGCCTACCGCGAGGTGCTGGGCGCGAACTATCCCGCCATGGCCCTCGTTCAGGTGGTGAGATTGGTCGAACGCGCGGCGCGGCTCGAGATCGAGGCCACGGCAGTGGTTCCCGCGCGCTGAGTCTTTCTGTTTCCGAGCATGCCGCAGGGCTAAAGCAACGAAACCTGAGTTCCCACGCGCTGAGGGTTCGCGCTATGCAGGGCGTCTGAGATCGCGAGGAGCCGCATGAGCTACGACGACAGCAACGTGTTCGCCAAGATCCTGCGCGGCGAACTGCCGGCCCACAAGGTTTACGAGACCGATCGGGTGCTGGCCTTCATGGACATCATGCCCCGCGCGGATGGCCATGTGCTCGTGATTCCGAAAGCCGCTAAGGCGCGCAACATCCTCGACATCGCGCCGGACGACCTCGCCCATCTCATCCAGGCCGTGCAGGTAGTCGCAAGGGCCTCGATGAAGGCCTTCGATGCCGACGGCATCACGGTCCAGCAGTTCAACGAGAGCGCGGGCGGGCAGGTGGTGTTCCACATCCACTTCCACGTGATCCCGCGCCACGACGGCGCGTCCATGCGCCCGCATACGGGGGCCATGGAGAAGCCGGAGGTGCTGGCCGCGCATGCGGAGAAGCTGAGGGCGGCGCTGGCGGGTGCCTGATCGGCCTCACATCCAGTCGAGCGAGCGCCCCACCGCCTTGCCCCATTCCGCATAAAGCTGCGTGCGTTCGGAGGCTTCCATGGCCGGGTGCCAGCGCTTGTCGGCCGCCCAGTTGCGAACGAGTTCGTCGGGGCCGCTCCAGAAGCCGGTGGCGAGACCGGCCGCATAGGCCGCGCCGAGGGCCGTCGTTTCGATGACGCGGGGGCGTACTACCGGCACGTCGAGGATGTCGGCCTGGAACTGCATGAGCAACTCGTTGACCACCATGCCGCCGTCGGTCCGCAACTCCTTCACGGCAATGCCGGTATCCTGGGTCATAGCGTCCAGCACTTCGCGGGTCTGGAACGCGGTGGATTCCAGCGCCGCGCGGGCGATGTGGCCCTTGTTGGCATAGCGCGTCAGGCCGCCGATGAGCCCGCGTGCGCCCGCATTCCAGTGCGGCGCATAGAGACCCGAGAAGGCCGGCACAATGGTGACGCCGCCGTTGTCGGGCACCGAGCGGGCGAGGACCTCGATGTCGGGGCTCGCCTGGATGATCCCGAGATTGTCGCGCAGCCATTGCACGAGGGCGCCTGCGATCGCGATGGAGCCTTCCAGCGCGTAGACGGTCTTCCCCGTCCCGAAGCGGTAGCCCACCGTGGTGAGGAGACCCTTGGTGGAGGGGTAGGGAGTCTCGCCGGTGTTCATGAGCATGAAGCAGCCGGTCCCGTAGGTGTTCTTGGCCTCGCCCGGCTGGAAGCAGGCCTGGCCCACGAGAGCGGCCTGCTGGTCGCCGAGAATTCCGGCGATGGGCACGCCCGCGAGCACGCCGCCGGCCTCGCCGTAGACCTCGCTGGAGGACACGATCTTGGGCAAGCAGGCGCGGGGGATGTCGAAAAGCTTCAGGATCTCGTCGTCCCATTGCAGGGTCGCGAGGTCCATGAGCTGCGTGCGGCTGGCATTGGTCACATCGGTGATGTGCCGTCCGCCGCTCACGCCGCCGGTGAGGTTCCAGATCACCCAGGAGTCGATGGTGCCGAAGAGCGCGTCGCCGGCTTCCGCATTGGCACGAGCGCCAGGGGCATTGTCGAGGAGCCACTTGAGCTTCAGACCCGAGAAGTAGCTCGCCAACGGCAGGCCGGTTTTCGCCCTCAGGCGGTCGCGCCCGCCGTCGCGGGCGAAAGCTTCGACTAGGGGATCGACGCGGGTGTCCTGCCAGACGAGCGCATTGTAGAGCGGCTCGCCCGTGCGCTTGTCCCACAGCAGCGTGGTCTCGCGCTGGTTGGTGATGCCCACGGCCGCGAGGTCGCGTGCCGAGAGCCCGCCCTTCTGCAGGGCTTCCGCGATCACACTCTCGGTGTTGCGCCAGATCTCGAGCGGATTGTGCTCCACCTGGCCGGCCTTGGGGTAGATCTGCTCATGCTCCTTCTGCCCCGTCGAGACGATGGAGCCCGTCCGGTCGAAGACGATGAAGCGCGTGCTGGTCGTGCCTTGGTCGATGGCGCCGACGTAAGCGGCCATGGCGATCCCCCCGGTTGTGCGTGCTTATTGAGCCGCGATGGCGGCCGTTCTCTTTTCGGCCAGATAGGCCTCGATCCGCTGAGCGGTTTCCACCGGCACATGGAGCCCGAGCTTGGAGCGGCGCCAGAGGATGTCGTCCGCCGAATGGGCCCATTCGCGACGCACGAGGTAATCGACCTCGGCCGCCGTGAGCCCCGCCCCGAAATCCTCGCCGAGATCAGCCCAAGACTGCGCTGCTCCCAAGAGCTCCTCGATGCGCGTGCCATAGGCGCGGCCCATGCGGAGAGCATGCTCCGGGGCCAAGAAGGGCTTGCGGCGCAGAAGGTCGGCGAGGAAGCGATCGAAATCCGCATCCGGCATGTCGCCGCCCGGGAGCTTCGCGTTCTCGGTCCAGGTTGGCTTCATGGCCGGGAAGAAGGGTTTGAGCTCGTCCAGAGCCTGCTCGGCAAGCTTGCGGAAGGTTGTGATCTTGCCACCGAAGATCGACAGCACCGGCGCCTGGCCTTGTGGGGCGTTGAGATCGAACACGTAATCGCGCGTCACCGCCGAGGCGCTGCTGGAGCCGTCGTCGAAGAGCGGGCGCACGCCGGAATAGGTCCACACCACGTCCGAGGGCTCGATCTCGCGTTTGAACACGTGGTTGATGGCATCGCACAGATAGCGCACCTCCTCGTCGCTGATCACCGCCTTGCCGGGGCCGGAATCAACGGGAACGTCGGTGGTGCCGACGAGGGTGAAGCGGCCCTGATAGGGGATCGCGAAGATGATGCGCTTGTCGCGGTTCTGCAGAATGAAGGAGTGGTCGCCCTCGAAGAGCTGCGGCACCACGATGTGGCTGCCCTTCACGAGGCGCACATTGTTCTTAGTGTTGAGACCGAGCTTGGCGTTGAGTACGTCGGCCACCCAGGGCCCGGCGGCATTGACGAGGGCGCGGGCGCGCACAGCTTGGGTTTCGCCCGTCTCCACATCCTCCAGCACCGCGTGCCAGGTGTCACCCTCCCGGCGGGCGGACGCGACGCGCGTACGCACGCGGATCTCGGCGCCGCGTTCGGCCGCATCGAGGGCGTTCAACGAGACGAGGCGGCTGTCTTCGACCCAGCAATCGGAATAGACGAAGGCGGTGTCGAAGCCAGGCTTCAAGGCCCTGCCGGCCACGTGGCGCTTCAGGTTGATGGTCTCGGTACCGGGCAGCTTCTTGCGTGGCGCCAGATTGTCGTAAAGGAACAGGCCAATCCGAACGAACCAGGCCGGACGGATGCCCTTTTCGTGGGGAAGGATGAAGCGCAGCGGCCAGATGATGTGCGGGGCGGATTCGAGCAGCCGCTCGCGCTCGAACAGGGCTTCGCGGACGAGCCGGAACTCGTAATATTCGAGATAGCGCAGGCCGCCATGGATCAGCTTCGTCGAGGACGAGGAGGTGTAGCCCGCCAGATCGCCCTGCTCGGCCAGGACCACCTTGAGCCCGCGTCCGGTCGCGTCCCGGGCGATGCCCGCGCCGTTGATGCCGCCGCCGATGATCAGGAGATCGTACAGGTCTGCCACGCCTCTGGTGTCCTCTCGAACCGCGCCCATTGTACCGAGCCGGCTTGGTGAAATGAGTTCCCCGGCGCCTCAAAGCAAGCTCTTTCCACGGGATCTTAACGTCGCTCCCGCGCCATCGCGAGGGTCAGGCCGGCTCCCGATGGCGCTCCCGCGCTGCCGCGAGGGTCACGAGGTAGGCCGCGAGCGACCCTAGGGCCATGACGAGGCAGGCGAGGACGACGGCGTCGTAGCTGCCCCACCAAGCCCAGAGCGCCCCGAAGATGAAGGGGCCGGAGGCGCGGGCGAGGTTGGCTGGGGCGGCGATCATGCCGAGGATCGTGCCGTAATCCCCCCGGCCGAAGAGCTCGACGGGAAGCAGCGCCCGCAGGATCGTCATCAGCCCGTTCGAGGCGCCGTAGAGCACGGCGAAGATGACGATGGTCCAGGAGCCCGGCGGCACGAAGGGGAGGAGCGCCTGCGCGGTCACGCCGAGCGCGAGGGTAATGAGCCCGATGGTGCGGATGCCGAGGGCCCGCTCGGCCCAGCCGACGGCAAAGCGCGCCGAGGTCTGCGCAGGCCCGATCACCGCATAGGCGGCCACGGCCGCGTCGAGGCTGAAGCCCCGTTCGGAGAGGAGCGGCAGCAGGTGGATCGGCATACCCGTGGACAGGATGCCCTGGATCACCACCGTGGCCACGAAGCCCCAGAAGGCCGCCTGGCGCAGGACGCGACGGGCGTTGGAGGGCGGTGGGATCGTGCGCTCGGCGCGCGTTCGCGGCGCTTGGGGCGGGATGACGACGAGGTGAATGACGGCGCAGACCAGGAGGTTGAAGGCAGCTAGCACCAGCAGGGCCGGGCGCCAGCCGAACCGCTCCACCAGCACATGGGTAAGAGGGATGAAGGCGGTGCTGGCGAGGCCTCCGAGCAGGGTCATGACCGTGATGCCGCGCCGCGCGAGGGGCCCGAGCTGGCGCTGCAGCACCGCGAAACCCGGCTCGTAGAGCACTGCGCTCATGGTGGCGCCAAGCAGCACCCAAAGGGCGAGGAAGAGGGCGTAGCTCTCGACCCTGGACCAGAGCGCCAGGAGCGCTGCCGCAAGGATCGATCCGCCGGCCATGACGGACCGCCCATAGCCGAGGTCGATGAGGCGCCCGACCGGGACGGCGGCGACAGCCGAGGCCACCAGGCCGACCGAGAAGGCCGCGGAGGCCTGCGGTCTCGACCAGCCGAGATCGCGCATCATCGGCTCCATGAGCACGGCGTAGCCGTAGAAGACCGTGCCCCAGGAGATGAGCTGCGCCGTCGAGAGCAGCAGCACGAAACGCCATGGCATGCGGGTGGAAGCGAGCGGGGCGGTCACGGAAAATCTTGAGCCGGATGGAGCCGCACCCTGTCAGGCGAAAGCCGGCAAAGCAACGGCGCGGGTTTGACTTCCCGGTCGAACACCCCCATATGAGCCCTAGAGCGTCAGCGCCCCTTGGGCTGCTTGAGCGAGGCTGCGTGATCGAGATCCGCCCTGCGGACCCAGGCCTCTTTCTTCATACGCTTCACATCCCCAAACTGCCCCATCACGCGGGTTGTTGAACGAGCCCCGGCGCCCACAAGAGCGACCGTTCGGCTCCCCGCATTCTTGTCTTCCCGAAAGCAGACCCATCGTGTCTCAATTCAATCAATTCGGCTTGGCCGAGCCGATCCTGAAGGCGCTCGCGGCCGAGGGTTACACCCAGCCGACGCCGATCCAGAGCCAGGCTATCCCCTTCGTTCTCGAGGGGCGGGATCTGTGCGGCATCGCCCAGACCGGCACCGGCAAGACGGCCGCCTTCGCGCTGCCGATCCTCCACCGCCTCGCTCAGAACGCCAAAGCGCCTCAGCGCAAGGGCTGCCGCGTCCTCGTGCTCAGCCCCACCCGCGAGCTCGCGAGCCAAATCGCCGACTCGTTCCGCACCTATGGGCGTCACCTGAAGCTCAGGACCGCGGTGGTGTTCGGCGGCGTGGCCATCGGCAAGCAGGAGCGTGAGCTCAGCTTCGGCGTCGACGTGCTCGTGGCGACCCCCGGCCGGCTCCTCGACCTCGTGGATCGCAAGTCGCTCAGCCTGCGCGACGTCGAGATCCTGGTGCTCGACGAGGCCGACCAGATGCTCGATCTCGGCTTCATCCACTCGCTGAAGCGGATCGTCACGATGCTTCCGAAGCAGCGTCAGACCCTGTTCTTCTCGGCCACGATGCCGAGGACGATCGCGGACCTCGCCGACACCTTCCTGCGCGATCCCGCCAAGGTTGCGGTCACCCCCGTCGCCACGACGGCGGAGCGCGTGGACCAAAGCGTGATGTTCGTGCAGACGAGCCGCAAGCCCGCGCTGCTGGCAACGCTCCTGCGCGATCCCGCCATCGACCGGGTGCTCGTGTTCACGCGCACCAAGCACGGCGCCGACAAGGTTGTGCGTTCCCTCGACAAGGACGGCATCACGGCCGCCGCGATCCACGGCAACAAGAGCCAGCCCCAGCGCGAGCGGGCCCTTGCAGCCTTCCGTGACGGTTCCTGCCGGGTGCTCGTCGCCACCGACATCGCCGCTCGCGGCATCGACGTGGAAGGCGTGTCGCACGTGGTGAACTACGACCTGCCGAACGTGCCGGAATCCTACGTTCACCGCATCGGCCGCACGGCGCGCGCCGGCGCGACCGGCGTGGCCGTGGCGTTCTGCAACGATGAGGAGCGGGCCTATCTCCGCGACATCGAGAAGCTCACGCGGTTGAAGGTGCCGGTGGCGCCGGTGCCGGCGGGCTTCGATCCGGGTGCGCCCGGCACCGACGCGCCGGAACCCGCTCGCGGCCGCCAGCCGGCTCCGCATTCTCGCGGACCGAAGAAGCACGGCGCTCCGCGCTCGAACGATGCGCAGGCCGACCGCGGTCCCCGGCGTCGCCGCGGCGGTGGCGGCGGAGGCAAGCCCGGCAATGCGTCTCCGGCTGCAGCGTCCCACAAGCCGCGCTCGGGCAACCCGGCTCCGCGCCGCGCCGAGGGATCGGGCGACGGCCATCAGGTGGGTTGGCTCGACAGAGGTTTGCGTCGCCGCTGAGGTGGTGCGATTAGAAAGGAAAAGGCGCCCCACGGGGCGCCTTTTTTGTTGGCCTGCGTCTGTCCGGGACAGGCGTCAATGATACGGATCCGCCGCGTCGCGCAGGCCATCGCCCATGAAGTTGAACGCGAGCACCACGAGCACCACCGGGATGATCGGGAAGAGCAGCCAGGGGTGGAGCTGAAGCGCCGCCAGGTTCTGGGCTTCGTTGAGGAGCACGCCCCAGCTCGTCACCGGCGGGCGCAAGCCTAGGCCCAGGAATGACAACGCCGTCTCGCCGAGGATCATCGACGGGATCGAGAGCGTTGCCGAGGCGATCAGGTGGCTCATGAAGTTCGGGATGAGATGGCGCGCGATGATGCGGCGCTTGGAGGCGCCCATCAGCTCCGCGGCGCGCACGAAATCCTCCTCCCTGAGCGCCAGCAGCTTCGAGCGTACGGCGCGGGCCAGACCCGGCCAGTCGAGTAGGCCGAGGATAATCGTGATGCCGAAGAAGATGAGGATCGGGCTCCAGTTTGCGGGCAGGGCCGCGGAGAGGGCGAGCCACAGCGGCAACTCGGGCAGCGAGCGCATGATTTCGATGATGCGCTGGATCACGTAATCGACCCAGCCCCCCATGTAGCCCGCCAGCCCGCCGAAGAAGAGGCCCAGCGCGAACGAGACCGCGATGCCGACAAGGCCGATGGTGAGCGAGATGCGCGCCCCGTAGATGATGCGCGAGAAGAGATCGCGCCCGAGCCGGTCCGTCCCGAGCAGGAACATGGTGCCGTTCTCAGGCGGGCAAACGAGGTGGAAGTCGGACGTCCACAATCCCCAGAAGTCGTACGCATCGCCGCGGCAGAGGAAGCGGATCGGCTGCGGATTCGTACGGTCGACCCGGTACTCGCGCTGGAAGGTCTCCAGGTTGAAGGTGAATTCGTAGGGGTAGACGAAGGGCCGCTGCAGGCTTCCCTCGTGGAAGAGATGGAGGCCCTGCGGCGGTGCATAGAGGAAATCGCCGTTGCGCTTCGTCTGATTGTAGGGGGCGATCACCTCCACGAAGGGGATGATGGCGTAGAAGAACAGGAGCAGGAAGGCGGAGGCCACGGCCACCTTGTGGCGGCGGAACTTCCACCACATGAGCTTCCAGGACGAGGCGCGATAGAAGCTCTCGCTCTCCGCGCCCACGGGCTCCGTTGCCCCGGGATCGAAGGGCGCCGGGTTGACGTAATGCCCGCCGCGGCGAGGGAGCACCTCGACGTTCATCGCAGAACTCCCTTGAGGGCCGATGCAGCCGTTCCGTTCATCGCGCGCTGCGCCCTGTGCGGATGTGCGGGGAAGGCCAACGCAGCCGTTCTGGTCATCGCGCGCTGCCCCCCATGCGGATCCGCGGGTCGAGCCAGGCGAGCATGAGATCGGAGACCAGCATGCCGACGACGGTGAGCAGCGCCACGAACATCAAGATGAAACCGGCCAGGAACTGATCCTGGCTTTTCAACGCTGCCAGAAGGATCGGTCCGACGGTGGGCAGGCTCAAGACGAGCGAGACCAGCACGGAGCCCGAGACCAGGTTCGGCAGCAGGTTGCCGATGTCCGAAATGAAGGGATTGAGCGACATCCGGAACGGGTACTTGAGCAGAGCGCGCTGCGGCGGCAGGCCCTTCGCCTTGGCGGTCACGAAGTACTGCTTGCCGAGTTCGTCCAGCAGGTTCGCGCGCATGCGGCGGATCATGGCGGCGGTGCCGGACAGGCCGATCACGAGGGTCGGCACCACGAGGTGCGAGAGGAGCGACTGGATCTTGGGCCAGGTCCAGGGCTGGCCGGAATATTGCGGGTCGTACAGGCCGCCGATGGAGACCCCAAACCAGCGGTTCACGTAATAGAGCAGTACCAGCGCGAGCAGGAAGCTCGGCGTCGCAAGCCCCAGATATCCGATGAGGGTCGCGGTGTAGTCGCCGATGGAATATTGCCGGGTCGCGGAATAGATCGCGATCGGGATCGCGACGAGGTGGATGAAGATCACCACCGCGAAGTTCACGAGCATGGTGAGCCAGAGCGCATCGCCCACCACCTCCTTCACGGGCTTGTCGAATTCGAACGACCAGCCCCAATCGCCTTGCAGGAGCCCCGAGAACCCGCTCGGGCCCGGCATCACGCCGAGCCACACGAGGTATTGCTCCCAGGCCGGCCGGTCGAGGCCGTATTGCTTGATCAGGAACTCGGCCTTCGCTGCCGAGGCCGCCTCGCCCTGCGCGCGCAACTCCGCGATCTGGTTCGTGAGAAAGTCGCCGGGCGGTAGCTTGATGATGAAGAAGACGAGCGCCGAAATGATCAGCAGCGTCACCGCCATGGTGCCGAAGCGGCGGAGCAGGAAGACGATCATTGCAGGCGGGCCTCGCGGCTCATGGCGCGATCCCAGAAGATCTCGTCGACCCGGTAGATCCCGATCATCGCCGTGGGCTCCCAAGAATAGAGTGCCTTCGGGGGCAGGTTCTTCAAGCCGTTCTTGGTCACGACCGGCTGCAGGGCGCCGGCCACCGTGCCGATGATCCACTGGTTCTCGGCATGGTTGGCGAGGATGTCGCGCCAAACTCGCGCTTGGGCCTCCTTGTCGCCCGTGCTCATCCAGGAATCGTAGAGGTCGAGGAGGCGCTGGGCTTCGGGCACGTCAACCTTCTCGCCGTTCTTGCCCTTGGTTTCCACGAACTGCCCCCATTTCGGCCAGACGTAAACGTCCTGACGCATGGGGACGAGCTCGGTCGGGGGCATCATGGCGGTCGGCACCGCATTGTCGAGGCCTTGCGCCGCGACCATCACGGTCAGCCCCGCATAGGAGCGGTTGCGCAGCACTGCGCGGTCCTGCGGCTTGACGAAGAGCTTCACGCCGATCTCGCGCCAGAACTCGCCGATGAGCGTCAGCCCATCGACCACGAGACTGCTCTCGCCGTCGGTTTCCACGATGATCTCGAGCTCGCGCCCGTCGGGCAGCAGCCGGACGCCGGCGCCGTTTCGCTTCGTAAGCCCGATCTCGTCGAGGAGCTGAGACGCGCGCTGGGGATCGTAAGTGGCGTTCTTGGTGCGCAGTTCGGGGGCAAAGAGCGGGCTTTCCGCCATCACCGTGTTGTTGCCCTCGGTGCCGAGGCCGAACAGCAGCGCTTTGTTGAGGGTCTTGCGATCGATGCCGAGCGACAGGGCTTTGCGGAACCGCACATCGCGGTTGAGCTCCCGCCACACCGGATCGGTGGCGTTGAGGTTCGGGTAGAGCGCGAGTTCCGAGCCGCGGGCGTTCTGCCACAGGAGCGTCTTGTAGCCCTTCGCGCGCTCGCCCTCCTTCAGGATCGGCACGTCGGCCATAGTGAGGCCGCGGAACAGGAGATCCACCTCGCCCGCATTGGCCTTCGCGGCCAGCAGCCCCGAGGCCGCGACGTCCATGACGATGCGGTCCACGTAGGGCAGCTGCTGCCCCGCCGTATCGACCCGGTGGTAATAGGGGTTGCGCTCGAACACGAAGCGGTTCGCCGGCGAGGCATTCATCACCCGCCAGGCCTGGAGCGTCGGCAGATCCGGATTGGACTGCTCGTTCATGTCGTCGAGGCGGTTGTGCAGCGCGGCCCAGGATTTGAGCTTCTGCTTCTTGGCCTCTTCGTCCAGCGCGGCCTTGTCGGCATACTTGGCGTGGAAGCGCTTCAGGTAATGGGACGGGCGGTAGATGTAGGGGTCGCGCGCGGCGGCGAGCTGGGGCAGGAAGCGGGGGTTCGGCGCGGGCCAGGTGTAGCGCACCGTGCGCTCGTCGATCACCTCGAATTTCGGCGGCTTGCCGTCCACCAGCATGAATTCGGGGACCCCCGCCGGGCTCAGATCCTTGTTGTTGGCGACGTCCTCCCAAAAGTAGCGGAAGGCTTCGGTCGTGAAGGGCTGCCCGTCCGACCAGCGGTGGCCGGCGCGGAGCGTAAACGTGAAGACGCGCCCCGCTTCGTCCTCGACCCGTTCCAGGATGTCGGGATGCAGCATGAGCTTCTGGTCGTAGCCGACGAGGCGGGTGTAGGCGAAGGTCGAGATGAAGCGGATGTCGCGGGCGCGGGGCACCAGCGTCACGATCTGCCCGCCGTATTGCCCGACCTGCCCGCCGTCTGCAGCGGGGTCCACCATAAGAGGTGTTTGCGGCAGCCGCTGCGCGACCGGCGGCAGGGTTCCCTTGCCGACGGCCTCTGCCAGCATCGGCGGCTCGACCATCGTTTGTGCGACGGCGGGTGCGGCCGCGGCGGGAGGTGCCGCTGGCGTTTGCGCGAAGGCCGGCGCGGCGAGAAGCCAGAGCGCGGCGACGAGGAGCAGGCGCATCAGGCAGCCTCCTTGTTCTGCTTGTCGTAAAGCCGGACACGATGACCCGGCTCGATTTCCACCATCGTGCCCCGCTCGCCGGCCGCGAGCCGGAAAGGTTCGGGCCAAAGAGCGGGATCGGAGAAGCGGTCGGTCTTGAGCTTGTGGAAATCGAGTGGGCGATCGAGGTCCGGATCCGGCACCGCGGCCAAGAGAGCCTGCGTATAGGGGTGGGCCGGATTGCGGAAGAGGGTGGCTTTGGGCGCTTCCTCGACGATGTAGCCGCGGCACATCACGGCAATGGTGTCGGCGATGTAATCCACGACCGCGAGGTTGTGGGAGACGAAGAGGTAGGACAGCCCCAACGCGCTCTGGAGATCCTTCAGAAGGTTGAGCACCTGCGCCTGCACCGACACGTCGAGGGCGGAGACGGGCTCGTCGCAGAGCAGCACGCGGGGCTCGAGCGCGAGGGCACGGGCGATGCCGAGGCGCTGGCGTTGGCCGCCCGAGAACGAATGCGGGTAGCGCCGTAAGGAACGCTGATCGAGGCCCACCATGTCGAGGAGCTGCTTCGCGCGTACATAACGCTCGTCGGGCGTGCCGATGTTGTGGATGCGCAGGGGCTCGGTGAGGATCTCGTACACGGTCATGCGCGGGTTCAGGGACGAGAACGGGTCCTGGAACACGAACTGCACCGAGCGGCGATAGGCGATGAGGTCGGCGCCTTCCAGCGCCAGCACGTCCCGTGCGCCAGTACCGTCGTCGAAGAGCACGCGTCCGCTGTCCGGGGCCATGGCGCGCATGATCATCTTCGAAACCGTGGTCTTGCCGCAGCCCGATTCACCCACGAGCCCGAGCGTCGTCCCCGCCGGCAGGGCGAGGTCGACCCCGTTCACGGCATTGATCGTCCGCGTCTTGCCCGAGAACCAGCCGGAGCGGAGCGTATAGGTCTTGCACAGCCCCTCCGCCTTCAGGATCGGGCCCCGAGGCTGTGGCCGGTCCGGCGCATGCGCCTGGGCGAGAGCCTGGCTCTTCACCTCGCGGATGGGGGTGAGGCGTTCGCCGGGCTCCATGGCAAACCGCGGCACCGCGCGCATGAGAGCCTTCAGATAGGGATGCTGGGCCTGGCGGAAGATCTCCTCCTTCGGACCCGATTCCATGACACGGCCGCGATACATCACGACCACGTCGTCGGCGACGTTTGCGACGACGCCGAGGTCGTGGGTGATGAGCAGAACCGACATGCCCGTATCGGCCTGGATCTCGTTGATGAGGTCGAGAATCTGGGCCTGCGTCGTCACGTCGAGGGCGGTGGTGGGCTCGTCCGCGATCAGAAGCGCCGGTCTCGTGATGAGCGCCATGGCGATCATGGCGCGCTGGCGCAGGCCGCCCGAGAGCTCGAACGGATAGGTCACATAGGCGCGCTTCGGATCGGGGAAGCCGACCTTGGCGAAAACCTCGATGGCGCGCTCCTTCGCCTCGTTCTTCGAGGCTTTCGCATGGAGCAAGAGCGCTTCGCCGACCTGATCGCCGACCGTGTGCAGCGGCGACAGGGAGGTCATCGGCTCCTGGAAGATCATCGCAATGCGCCCGCCGCGCAGATCGTGCATGGCGTCGCTCTCGGCCTTGAGGGCTGCGATGTCGATGGGAGGCTGACGGTCGGCGGGATCGTTGAACAGGATCGAGCCGCCGGAGATGCGTGCGACTTTGGGCAGGATCTGCAGGATGGCTTGCGCGGTGACCGACTTGCCGGAGCCGGACTCGCCCACAAGCGCGACCGTTTTTCCGCTGGGAATGTCGAACGACAAGCCGTCTACGGCCCGGAAGTCTCCGGTTTCCGTATGAAAGTCGACCGCCAAGTTCCGGATCGACAAAAGCGGCGCGTCCATCCAACCCCTCCGGGTCACTCCAACCGCGTGACGATAACAACCATAGAGGCCCTAGGGTTCGATGGCGACTCGCGAAGCGGGATCGAAAAAGATTTGGCTGGCAAAGGGATAACGGACAAGCGTGGAGCGAGACAACCGCTCGACCAGGCTTTCGCACAGATGCCACACGGCTTCATCGTGCACGAGATGGTGCGTGAGAAGGCCGATGGGCTCGTCCGGATCGGCGCGACCGCCAAGCCGCGCTTCGATGGCGCGGGCGAGGAGTGCGATCATCTCGTGCAGCGGCCTGGCGCTGCGGGTGCCGTGCCAATCCATCGGATCGATGTGCGCGTTGGCCTGGACGAGGCCCGGTGCGGGCCGATGGTGTGCGCGGTCGTTGAAGGTCGAGAGGCCGCGATAGCCGAGCTTCGCGAGACAGGGGACGAGCTCCGGCGCGACGCGGTTCCAGGGCGGCACGAAGACCGGGAGGAAACGCGGTCCAAACCGCTCCCCACCCAAGGCAAGCGCGGTTTGCGCGTCGCGAACAGCCTCGGCCAGGGGACGGTGCGCGCCGAACTCCGCCTTCTTGCTGCCCTCGGGGGCATGGTTCGTATGACCAAGCCCATGCACGAGGACGGCGATGTGGGGAGCATCGCCGAGATGTTCGGCCAAGGATGGCTCGACCGTGGCTGGAATGGCCGCAATCGCGAGTGGGATGCGGTAGCGGCCCGCGAGGTCGAGGAGACGGTCGAGGGCCGAGGTCGGTGCGACTGCATCGTCGTCGCGCCACCAGAAGGAAACCGTCCGCCCGGTGTCCTCCGCGCGAGCAAGCGCGGCATCGAGCGGGGCCCAGGATGCGTGCGACGTCCGAACCGCAGGGCTCTTCAACGCCCCCTCGACGATCCTGACACTCTCAGCGGCGCCGTCGAGGTTCACGGCGGCGCGGGACGGCTGACAGACGAGGGCGTCCCGCACCGCATCCACGAGGCGCGCGGCCGAGAGGCCGGATTCCGGAACGATGCTCCCCAGGCCACGAGCCTGAAGCCGCTCCGCGCGCAGGCGCTGCTCCGTTTCATGGCCGCCCTCGAAAGGGACGAACACCGCAGAGACGCCGGTGCGGAGCACGTCGATTGCGGTGTTGTACCCGCATTGGCTCACAGACACGGCCGCCCTGCTCAAAAGCGCGCGAAAATCGCGTCGGGCGCGCTCGACACCGGCGTTGGCCGGCGCGGCGTGGCGCAGGTCGGCAAAATCGGATTCCGGAACGCCGTTCCCGATGAGAATGCGCCAGGGCTGATCCGGGAGGGCGCCAGCCGCGTCCAGGGAGGCGCGGTAGAGGGGCAGGCTCGCGGCGCTTGATCCGCCCGAGACCAGGATGCTGCGGCGCTCGCCCGCCTCCGGCACGAGGGCCCCGTCATCCACATAGCCGGTGTAGCGCAGCAGCCCTCGGACGGCTTCGTCGAGAGGCCATGATGCCTCCAGCGGTACGAGATCGGGATCGCCGTGAACGAGAACGAGATCATAGAGCGCCGCCAGGCGCTCATGCGCCTCGGCGATACGGGCGGGCTTCGTCGGCGCTACCAGAATGTCGCGCACCGAGCAGGCCACGAGTGGACGGGGTTCGAGGGCGCGGGCAGCTTCGAGCAGGGGCAGGAACTCGCCCGCCAGGCCGCGGCGGCCGAAGGGGAAGAGTTCGGTGACGAGAACATCCGGTCGGACGGCCTGCAGCGTGTCCAGCAGCAGAGCCCGGCGCTCCTCGAGGCGCTCCGGGCTCACGGGCGTTCCGGCCTCGTCGAGGAGCGTTTTGAAGTCGGTGCCGATCGTGCGGACGGGGGGCAACTGCACGAGGCGCACCCCGTCCAAGGGGATCAGCGGCGCGGGCAGGCCGCCGGACACGAGCGTCGTCCGATGGCCGGCTGCAGCAAAGGCGCGCGCCAGCGCCGCAGCGCGGGTGAGGTGACCGGCACCCAGAAGGTGGGTCACCACAATCATGACGCTCGGGCTCATGCGGCGGACCGTTCGAGAAGGGGGATAAGCCCGTCCCACAGGCGCGCGGCGGCACTCGGCAGGCCGCGCTCGTCGTGGGCGAAGCGGTGGGCCTCCCGGCCATAGGTGGCAAGGCGCAGCGGATCGGCGAGGAGGCCTCGAAGCGCATCGGCGAAAGCCGCCGCATCCCCGGGCGGCGTCAGCACGCCGGTGCGTCCGTCCTGCACCACGCTCGGAACACCCCCGAACGCGCCCGCCACCACGGGGCAGCCGCAGGCCTGCGCTTCGAGGAAGACCATGCCATAGGCCTCGTTCACGGCGGGCCACACCAGCAGATCGGCCGCCGTGTAATGCGCACCGAGCGCAGCCGCATCGGGCGCGGCCCCGTGAAAGGTCACCCGATCCGCGAAAGGCGCAAAAAGCCGCTCGATCTCGCCCCGGGCTTCGCCGTCGCCGACGACGTCGAGGCTCCAGGGGAGATCGGTCAAGGAACCGAGGGCGTCAGCCAGAAGGCTGTAGGAGGCGAGCTTGTCGCCCCGGCGCATCATGGCAACCGCGAGCAGGCGAGGGACGGGCCCGGGGATGCGGGAGGGCATCTCGGCGGGCCATTCCGCAATGTCGATGAAGGGGGGCAGGTCGAGGAGGCGCTGGTGTGGCGGGCGCTGGCGCTCTAGCGCCTCCCGGTCGGCGGGCGTCATGGCGAACAGGGTCTCGGCCCGGTCGAGGGCCGCTTCGGCCCCCTCATGCCCGAGGGCCCAGGGCCCCGAGGCCCGCTTTCCGGCCCGCGAGCCCTCCGCGACGGCGTAGGGAATGCCGAGCGCATCCGCCACCCGAGGGCCGATCCAGTCCGGAGCCTTGTAATAGACGTGATAGGTGAACCACAGGCGCGGGCGCGCATGCGCAGGTCTCGCGCGGTAAGCCAGGATGAGGCGTTCCGCTTCGGCTTCGGATTGCGCCCGCATTGCCGCCTGCACCGCACGATCGCCCGCCTTGTCGTGGGTGCGCAATTCGCTCGCGAGGTCGGGCGCGAAGCCCGCTGCGGCGAGCGCCTTGAGGAGAAGCCGCGCCATGGTTCGGTCGCCGGAGGGAGCCGGATGGTGCGGGCTCTTCAACGGGGCATAGAAGGCGAGCGGGACGCTCAAGGCCGGCTCCCGATCGCGGCGCGCAGGCGCTCCTCCAGAACGTCGATGCCGGCGTCCATGGCGAAGTCCCGCCGCAGGCGCTCGTAGGCCGCGGCGCCCAGGCGGCTGCGTTCCGCGGGCTCCCGGGCGAGGAGGTTCAGCGCATTGGACAACAACTCCCACTCTCCCGGCGGCACGAGGCGGCCCTCGACCCCGTCGCGCAGGAATTCGGGGATCCCGGCGAAGTCCGTCGCCACGATGGCGAGGCCCTGCGAAGCCGCCTCCATGATCACGTTCGGCAGCCCGTCGCGGTCGCCGGACGCCGCTTCTTTGGAGGGCAGCGCGAAGAGGTCGGCCTCGCGCAGGAGCGCAATCACGTCCGGTTGCGCCTTGGCGCCCAGGAACGCGCAACGTTCCCCAATCCCGGTCCGTGCGGCCTGCGCCTTGAGGACCTCGCGCAACTCGCCGCCGCCCACATGGGCGAAGCGCCAATGGAGATCGGGAGGCAGCGCCGCGAGCGCCTGGAGGAGGTCGTCGTAGCCCTTCTTGGCCACCGCCCGGCCGACGCTCACGATCCGCACCGGATCGGCCGGATCGCTGCCGTCGCGGGCGGGGCGGGTGTCGGGCGGCGGGGGAAAGCGGGAGAGGTCGAGCCCGTGATAGACGAGCGCGACGCGATCGGGGGAGGGAGCGAGCGCCTTGAGGTGAGCCGCGCCCCCGGCCGTGCAGGTCACGCCCCAGCGGGCCTCGGCGAGCTTTTCCCGCTTTTCCCAATCGGGCGTCGTCCAGATGTCCTTGGCATGGGCCGAGAAGGTCCAGGGCCGCCCTGTGAGCAGGGCCGCGTAGCGCACCACGGATGCGGGGGTGTGCAGGTAATGCACGTGGAGGTGCCGGATCGCCTGCGGCAACTCCCGCGCCATGACGAACGCCTGACCGAGGCGCCGCCCGCGGTTCGGCGTGAAATCGCGCCGCAGATCGCGCCAGAAGGCCCGCAGCACAGCGCCCAAACCTGGCTGGCGTAGGCTCCAGAGGGCGCTCTGCAGCACTCGCAGGGGCTCGTGGTAGAGGTATTCGGGGAGATAAACCCGTCTTGCCCGGATGCGCTTGTGCATCGGGTGCACCGCCTTCTCGGTCGGGTGCCGCAAGGACCAGATTTCGAGGTCGAGGCCGCGCTCCTCCAGGGCCAGGATTTCCTGGGCGATGAAGGTTTCGGACAGGCGGGGGTAACCTTTGACGACGACCGCGATCCGCGGCGTCGGTGGCGCGGTCATGGGGCTACTCGGCGGCTTGGCTCAAGGAGGAGCGCGGCCGCGGCGTGCGAATGGCTTCGGCAAACCGGTCCTGGATGCGCTCCAGGCCATCGAGGAGCCCGGGGACCATGACGGAGGGGCGGGGCTGGTCGGGCAGGCTCTTCAGCGCCTCCGCCATGCGCAGAGGATCGCGCCCGCCCGCCCCGTCCTCGTCCAGGCGCCGCACCAATCCCAGGCGCTCGGCCTCGACGGCGCGGATATGCTGCTCCAGGCGAGGCTTGGTGCGCGGCACGATCAGCGCCCGTTTGTCGAAGGACAGGATCTCGCAGAAGGTGTTGTAGCCCCCCATGGCGACCACGGCAGCGGCCTTGTCCATGAGCACCTCGAGCTTCGTCTCGAAGGCGAGCGCGTCGAGCTTCGGGTGGCGGGCCACCCGCTCCATGAAGCCGCGCCGCCTCTCCCGGTTGATGAAGGGGCCGAACACGATCAAGGCGGGCATCGCGATCGTCGGGTCGGTTTCGTAGGCCGAGATCACCCAGTCGATGAGGTCCTCCCCGTCGCCACCGCCGCCCGTGGTGACGAGCACGAAGGGCTGCCGCGTGATCTTCGGGTAGCGCGAGAGGGTGGATTCCTGCGGCAGGCTCCGGCGCAGATACCCCGTATAGGTGATGCGGCGCTCGACCTCGGCCCCCAGGTCGAGCGCTGCGAGGGGCTCGTAGATCTCCTTCAGCCCGTAGACCCAGACCTCGTCGTAGTAGCGCTTGAGCGCCTCCTTGGCGCCCTTGCGCTCCCATTCGGGCACGAGAAGCGCCGGCTCGTCCATGACGTCGCGGATGCCGAGAACCAGACGGCAGCCCTGCTGCTGCAGGTGCTCCAGGGCGGGCAGGACCTCCCCGCGAAAGCCTGTCGGCTCCTTGTCGACGAGGAACACGTCCGGCCGGAAGGTCTCGGCCGTCTGCATGATCAGGTCTTGGCGCAGGCCGACCGCATCATCGAGGGAGACGTTGAGGTTGAGGGAGCGGTAATCGCCCTCGGGCAGCTTGGTGACGCCGGGAATGCGGATGTAGTCCACGCCCGAGCCGAACTCGAAGTTGCCGATGACGGGCGAGCCCGAGATGATCACGACGGAGATGTTGGGCGAGCCGTCCACCAGCGCGTTGGCGATCGCCCGCGATCGCCGCAGGTGACCCAGCCCGAACGTGTCGTGGCTATAGATCAGCACGCGCGCAGCCGGTGAACGACTGGAGTGGGGCTGGAGCGCGGCATTGCGGCCCTGCCAAGCCTTAGTCGTGAGGTTTGCCATGCAGGCTGTCCGTCTTCGGAAGCTGTGGGGTCCGCCGCAAGGGCTACGCTACGGCGCGTTCTACCACGAACGCAACGGAAAACAGCCCCGCCGAAGCGCCAATCCAGAATCGGGTATCGCCGTGGTGAACCGGGGTGCTATCCTGGATCATAATGGATAAGAGCCTTTTCCGCTACATCTGGCGTCACTCGAAGCGCGACCAGCTCCTCGTCTGCGGGGTCGTGCTGGCCTCGCTGCCGTTTTATTTCATATCCCTCGACCTGCCGCGGCGGATCGTGAACGAGGCCATTCAGGGCCGTGCCTTCCAGAACGGCACCACCAGCGCCTCCTTCCTGCGCATCGCCTTCGACCTGCCGGGCTTCCTGGGCGGCGGGCACTTCGTCCTGTTCGAGGGCTTCGAGGTCGGGCGCATCGCGCTGCTCTTCGGGCTGTCGGGCCTCTTCCTCTTCTTCGTCCTGATCAACGGCGGGTTCAAATACTGGATCAACGTCGCCAAGGGGGCGCTGGGCGAGCGCATGCTGCGGCGCATGCGCTTCGATCTCTTCTCTCTCGTATTGCGCTTCACCCCCGAGACGCTCCGTAACGTCAAGTCGTCCGAGACCGCGACGATCATCAAGGACGAGGTGGAGCCCGTGGGCGGCTTCATCGGCGACGCCTTCATCACGCCGGTGTTCCTCGGCACCCAGGCGCTCACGGCGCTCGGCTTCATCATGATCCAGAACGTGTGGCTGGGATTGATGGCGCTCGCCGTGATCGCCGTGCAGTTCACCATCATCCCCCGTCTGCGGCGGGAACTCCTGCGCTTGGGCAAGCAGCGCCAGATCGAGTCCCGTCGCCTGGCCGGCCGAGTCAGCGAGGTCGTCGACGGCATGGAGGCCGTGCACGTCCACAACGCCTACAATTGGGAGCGGGCCGAGATCGGCCAGCGCCTGTTCCACCTCTTCGATCTCCGCTTCCGCATCTACCGGCGGAAGTTCATGGTGAAGTTCCTCAACAACCTGCTCGCGCAGGTCACGCCCTTCCTTTTCTATGCCGTCGGCGGCTACTTCGCGATCCGCGGGCAGCTCGACATCGGTCAGCTGGTCGCGGTGATCGCCGCCTACCGCGACCTGCCGCCGCCCCTGAAAGAGCTCATCGACTGGGACCAGCAGCGTCTCGACGTCCAGGTGAAATACGATCAGGTCGTGCAGCATTTCTCGCCGGAGCGCCTGCTGCCGCCGCACGAGACCGCTGATGTGGCCGAGGATGTGGCGCTCAAGGGGCCGATCGTCGCCGAGGAACTGCGGGTCGCGGACCCCCACGGGGGCGAGATCCTGCAGGGTGTCTCGTTCCGCCTCGACGAGCCCGCGCGCACGGCGCTGATCTCGGATGGCGGCCCAGCCGCGAGTCTCGTGGCCCGGATCCTGGCCCGCCGCACCACCGAATTCGGCGGGCAGGTCTGCATCGGCGACAAGGATATCGTCCGCCTGCCGAACGCCATCGTCGGGCGCCACATCGCCTATGCCGGCGTCGAGCCGGTGCTCTTTCCGGGTTCGATCCGGGAAAACCTGATCTACGGCCTCCGCCATCGGCCCATCGAGCCCGTGCAGGAGCGCGATGCACGCGAAGCCGCACGCCGGGTGCTGGAGGCGCGCCGCACCGGCAATCCGATTCACAGCATCCAAGACCGCTGGATCGATTGCGACCTCGTGGGCGCCAAGGACGAGGACGACCTCGACCGCATCCTGCTCGACTTCCTGCGCAAGGTCGGCATGGGCGACGACGTCTACCGCTTCGGCCTCTCCGGCATGGTGGATCCCGTCAAGCACCCGCAATTGGCCGAGCGCATCGTGGATGCGCGGGAGCGTCTGCGGGAGGTGTTCCGGGCCGGCGAGATGGCAGGCCTCGTCGAGCATTTCGACCCGGAGCGCTACAACAATCAGGCCACCGTTGCGGAAAACCTGCTCTTCGGGGTGCCGACGTCCCGCGATCTCGTCGGGCGGAGCCTGGCGGATCAGGCGGGCTTCCGTGGCACGCTGGAGCGCGCCGGCCTCATCGACGACCTCACCCGGATGGGCGTACGCATCGCCGAGACGATGACCGAAATCTTCCGCGGATTGCCGCCCGGTCATTCGCTCTTCGAGCAGTTCTCCTTCATCAGTGCGGACGAACTGGCGGAGTTCGAGGCCATGCTGCGGCGGCGCTCCGCCCGTGGCCTCACCCGCGATGACGCCACACGGATGCTCGCCCTGCCGCTGGCCTATGTGGAGCCTCGCCACCGCTTGGGCCTCCTCGACGACGGCCTGAAAACGCGCCTTGTGGAGGCGCGGGCGCAGGTGCGCGAGATGCTGCAGGAGGCACCCGATCCGGGGATCGAGTTCTACGACCCCGACAAGGTCACCCCCGCGGCGCCCTTGAAGGACAACCTGCTCTTCGGGCGCGTGAGCTACAGCGTGGCGAACGCGCAGGTGAGGGCAACCGAGGCGATTACCGCCGTGGTCACCGAGATGGGCCTGCGGGATGACGTGGAGCGCATCGGGCTAGACCACAAGGTCGGGCCGGCAGGCCGTCTTCTGACGGCCCAGCAGCGCGCCAGCGTGAATCTGGTGCGGTGCCTCGTGAAGCGGCCGGATCTTCTTGTGATCGACGGCGCGCTGGCGCCCTTCGACGAGAACCGCAGCGCGCGCCTCAAGCGGCTGTTGCTCGAATCCTCGCAGGATCGCAGCCTTTTCATGGTGCTGCCGAACGACCGCGACACGGACGGCTTCGACTGCGTCATACGCTTCCAGAATGGCTCCGTGCAACTCGAGCCCGCAAGCGGCTCCTCGCGGGCTGCGCCTGCGACCGAGAGCGAGCGGGCGCGCGAGATGGTTTGAGATAACCGGCGTTGGACCGCAGCAGCGGCCGCGCCCCTACAATAAGAGGGAGGTTCACGAATGACGCTTGAGACCGAGGTGCAATCCTTGCGGCAGGTGCCGATGTTCCGCGACATCGACCCCGCGCGCCTGAAGCTCCTCGCCTTCACGAGCGAGCGGGTGCAGTTCTCGGGCGGCCAGCGCTTCTTCTCGCAGGGCGATCCGTCGGATGCAGCCTACGTGATCATCGAGGGCCGCGCGGACGTGTTGCTGCGCACGCCTGGAGGCGAGATCAAGGTCGCGGAGCTGGGGCAGAACGCCCTCGTCGGCGAAATGGGCATCTTGGGCGACAATCCGCGGTCGGCCACGATCCTGGCTTCGCAGCCCACCACCGCCCTGCGCATCGACAAGCGCGTTTTCATCGAGCTGTTGGCGCAATTCCCGCAGATGGCCATCGCGGTGATGCGTGAGCTCGCCAACCGCCTCGAGCGCACGAACGCGCAGCTCGCGCAGCTGAAGTCATGACCTCGTGAGGCTTCGCGGGGCGTTCCGCCCATGAGCAGCGGTCTCGTCCTGCCGCGCCTCGGCATCCGGGCTCGGCGAAATCTCGCGCGGCTGCAGGATGCTCAGTTGTGGCGTCTCGGCTCGGGCCTGGTGCTCTTCACCTTCGCGCTCACGCATTTCCTCAATCATGCACTGGGTCACGTGTCGGTCGAGGTCATGGAAGCCGCGCAGGTGTGGCGGCGGGGCTTCTGGCGCTCGTGGCCGGGCACGGTCCTGCTCTATGGGGCGCTTGCGACCCATGTGATGCTGGTGCTTGCCAAGTTGGCGCGGCGCCGGACCTGGCGGGTTGCCCCCTGGGAGGGAGCGCAGATCGCGCTCGGTCTCACGATCCCGTTCCTGGGAGCCGCCCATGTGATGGCGACACGCGGGGTGAGCGCCGCGACGGGCTTCGACGACAACTACACGAACGAACTGCGCCTGCTCTGGCCGGGGCTCGCCTCGAGCCAGTCGCTGCTCCTGTGCGTGGTCTGGCTCCACGCGATGATCGGCCTGCACCACTGGCTGAAGGTTTACCGCTGGTATCGCGGGGCAAGCCCGGTGCTCCTCGTGCTGGCCGTTTTGGTTCCGACGCTCGCGATCACGGGCTGGATCGAGGCGGCCCGCCGGCTGTCGCTCAAGGCATTCGCGCAACCGCCCATGACGGAAGCGATGCTGCAGGCGGGCGACCGATTGATTCAGCAGGCCCAGGCGGGTGTGTGGACCGTGTTCTGGCTCACCCTGGCGGTGATCTGCATCTGGCGGGCCCATGAATGGTTCAGGCCGGGCGTCACCATCGCCTATGCGGATGGACGGGTGGCCCGCGCGCTGCCCGGAGCCACCCTGCTCGAAATCAGCCGCTCCTCGGGCGTCCCCCACGCTTCCATCTGCGGAGGACGGGGACGATGCACGACCTGCCGGGTCAAGGTGCTGAGCGGGGGCGAGACGCTGGAGCCGCCCAATATGGTGGAGGCGACGGCCCTGGCGCGCATCGGAGCGCCGCCGGGCGTGCGCCTCGCCTGCCAGGTGCGGCCGAAGAGCGACCTGAAGGTTCGCACCCTCATCCCATTGCGGGACGCGGAGCCCACGGCCGGGCGTGACTCCCATCGCTGGGGCGTGGAGCGGCGCATCACCGTGATGTTCGCCGATCTGCGGGGATTCACGACGCTCGCCGAGCGTCTCTACCCTTACGATTCGGTGTTTCTCCTCAACCGCTATTTCGAGGTGATGAGCGAGGCGGTCGAGCGGCACGGTGGCGTCGTCGACAAGTTCCTGGGCGACGGCATCATGGTACTCTTCGGCGTGAACCCCTCGCAGGGCGCGGGCAGCCGCGATGCCCTGCTTGCCGCCCGCGCCATGTTCGCCGGGCTCGACGGCCTCAACGGGGAGTTCGGCGGCACGCTGGCCGAGCCGCTGCGTATGGGTATCGGCGTTCATATGGGACCCGCGGTGCTCGGCCGCGTCGGCGGCGCCGGCCGCAGCGGCCTCACGGCTCTGGGCGACAGCGTGAACATCGCGAACCGCCTGGAAGATCTCAACAAGGAGTTCGGCTCGAGCCTCGTGGTCTCCGAGGCCACGTTGGCCGGCTCCGGCCTCACCTTCGGGGCCATGGAGCTCAAGGAGGTGCCGCTCCGGGGACGGGAGGAGGGGCTCAAGGTCGCGGTCGTGTACGACGTGACGAGCCTGAACGAGCAGCCCCAAGCCGCCGAGGCTTGACCCCTTCCCGTGAGGCGGCAACCTTCCGGGACCGGACCTGAAGCATGAAGGATGTGGAATGGATTTAGGCGCGCGTTTGAAGGGCCGGCATGTGCTCGTGACCGGGGCCTCGGGCGGCTTGGGCGAACACTTCGCGCGGCTTTGCGCTCGCAGCGGGGCCGCCGTCACCGTCGGGGCCCGCCGCCGCGAGCGGCTCGACGCCCTCGTGCGCGATCTGGAGGCCGCCGGCGCCCCGCATGCCCGCGCCATCGATCTCGACGTATCCGACGAGGCCTCGGTCGAAGCGGGCTTCGCGGCCGCGCTCGACGACGGCGCGCCGCCTCTCGATGTGGTGGTCAACAATGCCGGCGTCGCCGGCACGGGCCACGCCATCGATACGGCGGCCGACGAGTTCGATCGCGTCATCGCCACGAACCTGCGGGGCGTGTGGCTCATGTCGGGGGCGGCTGCACGGCGCTGGCGCGATGCGAAGCGCCCGGGCGTCATCGTCAACATCGCCTCGATCCTCGGCCACCGCGTCGTCGGCGGCACGGCGCCCTACGTGGTCTCGAAGGCTGGCGTCGTGCAGATGACGCAAGTGCTGGCCCTCGAATGGGCGCGCTTCAACATTCGCGTCAACGCGCTGTGCCCTGGCTACATCGAGACCGACATCAACAACAGGTTCTCGGAAACGGAAGCGGGCCAGCAGATGATCCGCCGCATTCCCATGCGGCGGCTTGGAAAGCCCGATGAACTCGACGGCGCGTTCCTGCTCCTCGCCACCGATGCCTCCGCCTGGATGACCGGATCCTCGATCGCCGTCGACGGCGGGCACCTCGTTTCGTCCCTGTAGGGTTCACGAATGGATTTCCATATTTCACCCGAAGCCGAAAGCTATCGCGCCCGCATCGCGGCTTTCGTCCAGCGCGAGCTGATCCCGCTCGAAGCCGACCGCGCGGCTTACGATCCGCACGAGAACATCTGCCTCGATCTGCTGCAGGATCTCCGCGCCAAGGCGAAGGCCGAAGGTCTGTGGTGCCTGCAGCTGAAGCGAGAGACCGGCGGGCAGGGGCTCGACAAACAAGGCATCGCGGTTTGCTACGAGGCCATGAACCGCTCGATCTTCGGTCCCGTGGTGTTCAATGCGGCGGCGCCCGACGACGGCAACATGCAGGTGCTCGAGCGGATCGGCACGCCGGAGCAGAAGGAGCGCTGGCTCCAGCCCATCGTGCGCGGCGACGTGCGCTCGGCCTTCGCGATGACCGAGCCCCATCCCGGCGGCGGCTCGGACCCGTCCATGATCCAGACCCGCGCCGAAAAGCAGGGCAACTCCGCTTACCGGATCACGGGGCGCAAGTGGTACATCACCGGTGCCGGGGAAGCCTCGCACTTCATCCTGATGGCAAAGACCTCCGACGATCCGCGCCGCGGCCTCACGGCCTTCCTATTCCACAAGGACCAGCCCGGCTGGCGCATCGTGCGGCGCATTCCGATCATGGGGCCGGAGGAGCATGGCGGCCATTGCGAGCTCGAATTCGACGGGCTCGAAGTGCCGGCCGAGAACGTTCTGCTCAATGAGGGCGATGGCCTCAAGGTCACGCAGATCCGCCTTGGCCCCGCGCGCCTCACCCATTGCATGCGCTGGCTCGGGCTCTCCAAGCGCTGCGTCGAGATCGCCCGCGCCTATGCGGCCGAGCGGCACGGCTTCGGCACGCGTCTCGCCGACCGCGAGAGCGTGCAGCTGATGCTGGGCAAGCTCGCCATGAACATCGAGATCGGCCGCCTCCTCGTCATGAAGGCCGCATGGGAACTCGACCGCGGCGGCTTTGCCCGCAAAGAGGTTTCGATGGCGAAGGTGCAGGTCGCGAACGTGCTGCACGAGGCCGCCGATGTGGCGATTCAGATCAACGGCGCGCGGGGATACTCCAAGGACACCGTGCTGGAATGGATCTACCGCTACGCCCGTCAGGCGCGCCTCGTGGACGGGGCCGACGAGGTGCATCGCATGGTGCTGAACCGGCACCTCGAAAGCGAGGGCGCCGATTTCTGGCACTGGCCGGCGGCTCGCGCATGAGGGAGCGCTTCACCGCCAATCTCGGGATGCTCTTTCCCGAACTGCCCTTCCTCGAACGCATCGACGCGGCGGGCGCCGCCGGCTTCGACAAGGTCGAGGTGCATTACCCTTACGCGTTCTCCATCGACGAGATCAACGCGCGCTTGGCGGAGGCGAAGGTCGCGCTCACCGGTCTCAACACGCATCCGGGCGGCGAGGGGGATTTCGGCCTCGCGGGCCGGCCCGGTCGCGAGGCGGAGTTCCGCCGCGCCTTCGATCGAGCCGTTGACTATGCGGTCGGCCTCGGCGCGGATGATTCATGTGATGGCCGGCGTCGCAACGGCGGCAGAGCGCCCGCTCGCCCTCGAAACCTACGTCGCCAACGTGCGCAATGCGGCGCGCTCCGCGGCAGGAACGGGGCTGACGCTCCTGCTCGAACCCATCAACCAGCGCGACCGTCCAGGCTATCTCGTCTCCCATTCCGACGAGATGGCGGAGATCATCGGGCGCATCGGCGAGCCCCATGTGCGGATGCTCTTCGACATCTACCATGTGCAGATCATGGAAGGAGATCTCACGCGCCGCATCGAACGGCATCGCGACGTCATCGGCCATGTGCAGATCGCGGCGGTGCCTTCGCGGGCCGAACCCGACGAGGGCGAGATTGCGCTGCCTGGGATTTTCAGAGCCCTCGAATCAGTGGGTTACGCGGGACTGATCGGCCTCGAATATCGACCGCGGGGGCGCACGGAGGACGGTTTACGTTGGATTAAGACCTGTGGCGGGAAAGCCGCGTAAGCAGGAAAAAGTGAAGAATTCGTTATTTGACGGTCAAGCTGCCCGATTCTGAACACGACTTGTCGCCAACCCTGGCTGCACAAGAAGCACAAGGGGACTGGCTGGTCGTCCTGACCGAGCCGGCGGAACGGGAACAGCATGACAGGAACGACGATGGCGCGCCGCGCCACCGCCCACGTACCAGTGCGCCAAGTGCCCGTGCGGGCTCTCGTCGATCTTCCTGCGCCCGACCGGCGGGCGCCCCATTTCTCGTCTGTTTTCAAGTATTTGCTCAGCGGCAGCGCGGTGGTCGGGCTCGTGGCCTGCCTCCAGATCCCCAGCGCCGGGCCGGCGGCCGTGGCGAACCTCGCCCGGCAGCCCGTGACCCTCGCCGATGCATCCGGCGACATTCAGATCCCCGTCGCCCCTGCGGTTCCCGCAGGGGTCGCCGAAGCCGCTCCCGAGGCCCTTCCGGCCCTGGACGGCGCGCTCTTCAGCGCGATCATCAACGAGTCGCTCCCGGCGCGTTCGAGGCCGGAGCCGCAGGCCACAGGCTCGGTCTCGCGCCAAAACCCCGACGAAATCCTTACCTTCGGAACCAAGCGCGCCCCGCGCTGGCTCGTGGAGACGATCCTCAAGGCCTCCCAGGTCACCGGCGTCGATCCGATCTACATGATGACGCTGGCGGACGTGGAGTCGAGCCTCTCGCCGGTCGCCAAGGCGTCGACCTCCTCGGCCGAGGGCCTGTTCCAGTTCATCGACCGCACCTGGCTCGAAATCCTCTACATGCACGGCGCCGAGCACGGCTTCGGGGCCGCTGCGGCCGCGATCCGCATGGTGGACGACGAGCCCGTGGTGGCCGATCGCGACCGCGCCTGGGTGCTCGGCCTCAAGCGCGATCCCTATCTGTCTGCGCTCATGGCGGGCGAGCTGATTCGCGACATCCGCCGCGAATTGCAGGCGCAGGGCGAGCGGGAGCTCTCCGAGGCCGAACTCTATCTCGCGCACTTCTTCGGCGCGTCGAGCGCGGTGCGCTTCCTCGCGGCGCTGGACGAGAACCCGGACGCGTCGGCCGCGCGGCTGTTCCCGAGGGCCGCCAAGGCCAATCTCGGGCTCTTCACCGAGAAGAACGGCCGCAAGCGTCGTCCGATCACGGTGGCGGAGCTCTATGACCGCATCGACAGCAAGATCGTGCGGCGCCTCAACAGCTTCGACAAGGTAGCCCGCACCAACGAGCGCGCGCCGGTGCGCCTCGAGGCTTACGCGGACTAGGCTCGCCGACCGGAGCTTCGACGGGCGCCCGGCACCAACGCGCGTCCGCTCGTCTCCCCCATTTCCTGTGCCGATGAACTCCGCCTACGAAGCCAGCACGGCGCCGTCGGCAAATGCCTTGCCGGGACGCGGCTCGGGTCCGTCGTTCAGATGGCAGGCCGAGAAGCGCCCGGGCGCGATCGCCTTCAGGGCCGGCCGGTCCACCTTGCAGCGGTCGAAGGCGTGCGGGCAGCGCGGGTGGAAGTGGCACCCCGACGGCGGATTGAGCGGGGAAGGGATCTCGCCTTTCAGGGCCGAGAACTTGCGCTTCTTGGCATCGAGCCGCGGCACCTCGTCGAGGAGCGCCTGCGTGTAGGGGTGATTCGGCGCCTGGAACAGTTCCTCGGCCGGCGCCAGCTCCACGATTCGCCCGAGATACATCACCGCCACGCGGTCCGCGATGTGCTCCACGACGCCGAGATCGTGGCTCACGAAGATGTAGGTGAGGCCGAACTCCTCCCGCAGCTTCATGAACAGGTTCAGCACCTGCGCCTGAATCGACACGTCGAGAGCCGCGGTCGACTCATCGCACACCAGTACCTTCGGTTTCACGGCAAGCGCCCGAGCGATGCCGATGCGGGCTCGCTGACCGCCGGAGAACTGGTGCGGATAGCGCCGGCGCGTCGAGGGATCGAGACCGACGCGGGTCATGACGTCGGCCACGTAAGCTTCCATGTCGGCGGCCGGCACGATGCCGTGCACCACCGGCGCCTCGCCGATGATCTCCACCACCCGGCGGCGCGGGTTCAGCGACGCCATGGGATCCTGAAACACCATCTGGACCGCGAGATCCGCGGCCCGGCGCTCGCGTCCGCCGAGGCGGGCCACGTCCTGGCCGCGGAAGGCCACCGTGCCGGCGCTCGGGTCGAGGATGCCGGAGATCACCCGGCCGAGGGTGGACTTGCCGCAGCCCGATTCGCCTACGAGGCCGATGACTTCGCCTTCCGCGACCGTGAGGTTGACGTCATCCACCGCGCGGACGACCTGTTCCCGCAATCCGGCACCGAAAATATTGGCGACCTTTTCGGCCGCATCGAGGGGTTTCACGAAGCGCTTCGAGACCCCGTCGAGGGCGAGGATCGGCCGAGGATTCGCAGCCGTTACGACAGGAGCGCCATCGCGGGAGAGGATCGTTTGCGGGTTCATGGGACCTACCGGGTGGTCAGGCCGCGACCGGCGCCGGCGCGACGAGCGGGTGATGGCAGCGGGTGGCACGGGCGCCCTCATAGGGCGTCGCATCCGGCATGATGCCGCGGCACACAGCCGTGGCGCGCGGGCAGCGCGGCGCGAAGGGGCAGCCCGGCGGCAGCTTTGCGAGCGAAGGCGTCATGCCCGGAATCTGCGCCAGCGGCACCCCGCGCTTGTTGCGGCTCGGTACGGAGCCGATGAGGCCCGCGGTGTAGGGATGGATCGGCCGCTCCAGCGTGTCGGCGACGCCGCCCGTCTCGACGATGCGGCCGGCGTACATCACGGCGATGCGGTCGGCGAGGCCGGCGATCACGGAGAGATCGTGGGTGATCCACACCATGGCGGTGCCGCTTTCCTCCGCGAGGTTCTGCACCTCGGCGAGGATCTGGGCCTGGATCGTCACGTCGAGCGCGGTGGTCGGCTCGTCGGCGACCAGGAGCGCGGGGCGGTGCAGCAACGCGGTCGCGATGGCCACCCGCTGGCGCATGCCGCCGGAGAACTGGTGCGGATAGGCGTTGAGGCGCTCCTCCGGGGAGGGAATGCCGACGCGCCCGAGCGCCTCAGCGGCTCGTGCCCGCGCCGCCTTGGCGGACACGCGCTCGTGGGCCTGGATCGCCTCCATCATCTGCGTGTCGATACGCAGGACCGGATTGAGGGTGTTCATCGGGTCCTGGAAGATCATCGCGAGGCGCTTGCCGCGCATGCCCCGCAGGCTCTCCTCCGACTGGCCGATGAGTTCCTCGCCTTCGAGCTTGATCGAGCCGCCCGCGATGCGCCCGGGGGCATCGATGAGGCCGAGGATCGCAAGGCCTGTCACGGACTTGCCGGAGCCGGATTCGCCGACCAGCCCCAGTACCTCGCCGCGGTTCACATGGAACGACACGCCGTTGACGGCCGTGACGGTGCCCTCGCGGGTCCCGAAGGTGACGACGAGGTCTTGGACGGAAAGGACGGGAACGCTCATCGCGCGGGTCTCGCTTGGGTGTGGGCGCAGCGCTGAGAAGGAATCACCGCGACATCCTCGGGTTCAGCACCTCGCGAAGGCGATCGCCCACGAGGTTGATCGCGACGATGGCGATCACGAGCGCTATCCCTGGGAAGGTGGACACCCAGTATTTGCCGGAGAGCAGGTAGTCGTAGCCCGTCGCGATCAGCATGCCCAGCGACGGCTCCGTCACCGGCACGCCGACGCCGAGAAAGGAGAGGGTGGATTCGAGGGCGATCGCGTTCGCGATATGCACGGTAGCCACCACGATGAGCGGAGGCAGGCAGTTCGGCAGCAGGTGCTTGAACACGATGCGCGAGCGCGGCAGCGCGAGGCAGCGGGCGGCCTCGATGTATTCGCGCCGTGTTTCGACGAGAGCCGAGCCCCGCACGGTGCGGGCGTAATAGGCCCATTGCACGATGACGAGGGCCATGATCACCTTGTCGACACCGCGGCCGAAGACGGCGAGCAGGATCAGCGCCACGAGGATTGCGGGAAACGAGAGCTGCAGATCGACGATCCGCATGATCACGGACTCGACGCGCCCGCCCGCGTAAGCGGCGAGAACCCCGACCGATGCACCGATCACGCTGCCGATCAGCACCGACACCGCGCCGACCATGAGCGAAATGCGCAGCCCGTAGAGAATGGCCGAGAGCATGTCGCGGCCCTGATCGTCCGTGCCGAGCCACGCCTTCATGCCGCCCGACAGCTCCTCGCCCGGCTGCAGCATGTTGTCCATGATGTCGAGCTGCGAGAGATCGTAGGGATTTTGCGGCGCCACATAGGGCGCGAAGAGCGCAAGCCCGACGAGGATCGTGAGCACCAGGAGGCCGAGCACCGCGCCGGGGCTTTGGAAGAAGGTCGAGACGTGCCGGCGCAGCAGGCTCTCGCCCCGGTCCAGCGCGGGCTTCGGCTCCGGCAGGGGAAGATCGGCGGCGAGCGCCGGGTCGGGGCTTTGGGCGAGGTCGGCCATGCCTTCACACCTTCCGGGTTGTTGTGCGCGCCATTGGATCAGCCTTCACGGTTGTCGTGCGCAGCGCCATCGCGTCAGGCTTTCGCATCGGCGAGCCGCACGCGGGGATCGATGGCGGCGTAGAGCAGATCGACCACGAGGTTGATGACCACGAAGATCAGCACCGTCATCATGAGGTAGGCCACGATGATCGGGCGATCGAGGCGGTTGATGGAATCGATGAGCAGCTTGCCCATGCCCGGATAGGCGAACACCGTCTCGGTCACGACCGCAAAGGCGATCATGGAGCCGAGCTCGAGGCCGAGCACCGTGACCACCGGGATCATGATGTTCTTCAGCACGTGGACGCCGACGATGCGCTGGCGCGAGAGGCCCTTGGCGCGGGCGAAGCGGATGTAATCCTGCATCATCACCTCGCGGGTGCCGGCCTGGGCGATGCGGATGACGAGCGCGGATTTGTAGAGCGCGAGCGTCAGCGCGGGCAGGAAGAGGTGACGCAATCCCTCCCAGGAGAAGAGGGCGAGGGGCACGCCAAGCACGTCGGTCGTGGGCCCGCGTCCGCTCGCGGGCAGCAGGCGCCATTCGACGGCGAAGAACAGGATCAGCATGAGGCCGATCCAGAAGTTCGGCAGGGAGAAGCCCAGGATCGAGCCCGACATGATGGTGCGGCCGAACCAGGATTCGGGCTTCAGGCCCGCCAGCACGCCGAGCGGCACGCCGATGAGAATGGAGAACAGGAGACCGACGAAGGCGAGTTCGAGCGTGGCGGGAAGGCGCTGCGCGATCACGTCCACGGCCGGCACGTTGTAGACGAAGGAACGCCCGAGATCGCCTTGCAGCGCGTTCATCACGAAGATGCCGAACTGTTCGTAGAGCGGCCGGTCGAGGCCGAGCGAGCGCGCGATGGCTTCGCGCTCCATCTGGTCGGCGTTCGGGTTCGCGAGCAGATCGATCGGATCGCCGACCGCATAGACGCCGAGGAACACCAGCGTGGCCATCACGGCGACGACGAGGAGCGACTGGCTCAGGCGGCGGATGAGATAAACGAGCATGGCTCACTGTCTTTCTCCCTCTCCCCGTTTACGGGGAGAGGGAGTAGAGTTTTCCTTACGATCCCGGGCGCACTTCGGTCGCCAGCGTGTACTGGTCGATGCGCGCCTTGTAGGTGATGCCCTTCTTCAGCGCCCAGGGGGTCACCTCGAAGTGCAGCGGGATGATCGGGTAGTCGCTCATGGCCAGCTTCGAGGCCTGACGGAGCAACTCCTCCCGCTTCTTCTCGTCCACGGTGGAACTCGCCTGCTTGATGAGCGTGTCGAGCTCGGGGTTCGAATAGCGGCCGCGGTTGGTGTGGCCCATGCCGGTCTTCGAATCCATGGTGGCGACCAGAGCCACGAGCGGGTTCAGCATCTCGCCCGAATCCGCACCCCAGCCTGCGAGGTAGAGCGAGAACTCGTACTTGTTGCGGCGGGAGAAGAACGTGGACGCCGTCATGGCGTCGATGTTCGTCTTGATGCCGATGCGGGTGAGCATCTGGGCCGCGGCCTGGGCCACCTTCTCGTCGTTGATGTAGCGGTCGTTCGGGGTGCCGAGGGTGACCTCGAAGCCGTTCGGATAGCCCGCTTCCGCGAGAAGCTTCTTGGCGCCGTCCGGATCGAACGCCACCGGCTTCATGTCGGGAGAGGTGCCGAAGAGCGGGGTCGGGAGCAGCTCGCCTGCCGGCACGGCGACGCCGCCCATGATGCGGTCCACGATCGCCTGGCGGTTGATCGCCTTCGAGACCGCCTCACGCACGCGCTTGTCGAGGAACGGGTTCTTGTCGGTGCCCTTCACGCCGGGGGTCTTCCACGCCGGATCCTGGTTCTGATCCATGTGGAGGTAGATGATGCGGTTCGAGATCCCCTGGACGACCTGGAAGCCGGCGCCCTTGATCTTGTCGAAGTCCTGGATCGGCGGGTTCTCGATCACGTCCACGTCGCCGGCGAGCAGCGCCGCCACGCGCGGGCCCTCGCTGGTCACCGGACGCCAGGTGACCTTCTGCCAATGGGGCTTGTCGCCCCAATAGGCGTCGTTACGCTCCAGGATCACGTGGGTGCCCCGGGTGTAGTTGGCGAGCTTGTAGGGGCCGGTGCCGACCGCCTTGCCGGGCTCGTTGAATTCGGCCGATTTCGGCGGGGTGCCCATGTCCTGGCAGCCGCCCGCAGCCCACTTCACGTTGCCGCCGCCGTAAGCGTCGGCCGAGAGGATGCCAAGGGTCGACAGGTTGTTGGGCAGCAGCGGCGTCGGGGCCGCGGTCTTGAAGATGACGGTCTGCGGGTCCGGGGTCTCGATGGCCTCGAAGCCGCGGGTGTAGACCGTGAACGGGGAGGGCGAGTTCTCCACCGTCGGGATGCGGCAGAGCGTGTAGACCACGTCCTTGGCGGTGAAGGGGGTGCCGTTGGTGAACTTCACGCCCGGACGGAGCTTGAACTCCCAGGTCTTCTCGTCCACCGCGCGCCAGGAGGCGGCGAGCTCCGGCACGATCTTCTGCGCCTCGTCCGTGGTCACAAGTCCTTGGAAGATGTGACGGCGGAGCGAATTGTTGGGACCCACATTGTGGAAGTGCGGGTCGATGGAGGTGACCTCCGACGCCACGCCCACCTTCAGCTCCTGCGCCGCGGCCGGCAGGGCCGCGAGGAACGTGAGCGGCAGGCTCGCAAAAGCCAGCAGCCTCATTTGATGTTTCATGCCTGGTTCTCCTCTGGATCGGGCGGATGTTGTCTCCGCCTTGAAAGGGCCCGCAGTGAACGATGAACCGGGTCATCGCGCAAGGAAGCCTCTCTTGTCTTGACGAACGTACTATTCATGTATTGCATTGTCACCTGAGATTTGTATCAGGAAAAGTAATAGGCCGATGCAATCGCCGGATAGCGACGAGGGGCACCACGGACGCCCGAGCCTCAGGGAGCTCGAGGTGCTCCATGCGGTGATCGTCTCGCGCAAGACGACGGCGGCCGCGCAACGCCTCGGCCTGTCGCAGCCGGCGGTCTCGCGAGCCATCGCGGCGCTGGAGGGTCGGCTCGGCCGCGCGCTCTTCGACCGGGACGGCGGGCGCCTGGTGCCCAATGCCGAGGCCTACGCCCTCGATGCGGAGGCCGCTCCCATCTTCGCGGCGCTCGGACGCCTGGAGCAATGGCCGCAGGCTCCCCAAGCCGGCGGGGTGTTGCGGCTCATGGCGCCGCCCACCATCGCTCATCTCTTCGTGTCCCCGCTCCTCATCCAGTTCCTGCGCCGGGAGCCGGAGGCGCGCATCCAGATGGAGATCGGCCGCTCGCCGGACGCGATCTCCGCGGTCGCCGACGGGACCGCCGATATCGGCCTCGTCGATGCGCCGGTGACCCATGCGGGTGTGCGCACCGAACGCGTGCATCGCTCCGCCGCCCATGTGCTCATGCCGGCCGGCCACCCGCTCGCGGGGCACACGCAGGTGACACCGGGCGATCTCGCCGGCGTGCCCCTCGTTCTCGTTACCCGCCGCTTCTCGGCCCGCGCCCGCATCGAGCGCGCCTTCGCGGATCATGGGGTCGAGCCTCGCGTCGTGCTCGAGGCCGGCACCCTGCAATTCGTCGCGGACGTGGTGCGGGCAGGGCTCGGGCTCGCGGTCATCAACCCGTTCCCCATCGCGTCGACCATCGGCCCGGATCTCGCCTTCCGGCCATTCGAGCCCGTGATCGAATACGACACCTCGTTCCTGTTCCCCGCCGCTGGCGGCTTGAAGCCGCTTGCCCGCCGCTTCGTCGATTTCGTGCGAAGCCAACCGATCCACCTGCCCTACGAGAGCCGGTGAGGAGACCCCCATGGCCTCGCGCCGCACCATCGATCTGCTCGCAACGCTCGTCGCCTTCGATACCACGAGCCGCAACTCCAATCTCGCCCTCATCGACTGGGCTGAAGGCTATCTCGCGGGCTTCGGCTTCACGAGCGAGCGCATCTACGACCCGACGGGGCGGAAGGCGAACCTCTGGGCCATCATCGGACCCGCCGACCTGCCGGGCTTCATCCTCTCCGGCCACACCGATGTGGTGCCCGTGGACGGGCAATCCTGGACCTCCGATCCCTTCACCTTGCGCGAGGAGGGAGGCCGCCTCTACGGCCGCGGCGCCTGCGACATGAAGGGGTTTCTCGCCTGCTGCCTCTCGGCCGCGGAGCGGATGCGCGACGCATCGCTCTCGCGCCCCATCCACCTCGCCTTGTCCTACGACGAGGAGGTGGGCTGCGTCGGTGCGCGCGGCATCGTGGAGCGGCTGCGCGCGAAGCCCGTTCGGCCGGAAGCCTGTTTTGTCGGCGAGCCCTCGGGCATGGGCGTGGTGATCGGCCACAAGAGCAAGCGCAGCGTGCGCGTCACCGTGCGCGGCCTCACCTGCCACTCGTCGCTGGCGCCGCAGGGCGTCAATGCGGTGGAATACGGCGCGAAGCTCGTTGCCGAGATCGGTCGCATCGGCGAGCGCCTCGCCGCTTCGAGCCCGCAGGATGCGCTCTACGACGTGCCCGTTTCGACCGCCCATGTAGGCGTGCTGCAGGGCGGCACGGCGCTCAACATCGTGCCGGATACGTGCAGCATCCTCTTCGAGTTCCGCACCGTCGCGGGTGTCGACCCAGATGCGCTCGTGGCAGAGGTGGAGCGCTATGCCCGCGAGGTCCTGGAGCCTCGCATGAGGGCCGTGGACCCCGCCACCGGCATCGACTTCGACGTCTATGCGGGCTTTCCCGGTCTCGACACCGCGCCCGACGCGGAGGTCGTCACCTTCGCCAAGGCGCTCGCGGGGCGCAACGACCACGCCAAGGTCGCCTATGGCACCGAAGCCGGCCTCTTTCAGCACATCGCGGAGGTGCCGACCGTCGTTATCGGGCCGGGCTCCATCGATCAGGCCCACAAGGCGGACGAGTGGATCGAGACCGAGCAACTCGCCAAATGCGAGGCCTTCATCGACCGGCTCATCGAGCGCTGCTCGGCGTGAAGGATGGCCTCGCGCAGCGAGGTTCGGTTAGGAGAACCGCAACCCGCCCTCTCCCCCCTTGTGGGGGAGAGTTGGAGAGGGGGGTATGGTGACGAGAGTGGGCGCGTCGGAAAGGATCGCTTCGCGAGCATCCTTCGGATGCGTACCCCCCTCCCTACCCTCCCCCACAAGGGGGGGAGGGGTGCGCACCAATGTCCCGCTCGATCCCCATAGCGACGGAGAGCGGGGCCGCGGATGCCTAGAACGCCTTGAACGTGATGATGGTGTGCGTGTCGGCGATCTCGGGCAGCGTCTGCACGTGCTCGGCGACGAAGTGGCCGATGTCCACACCGTCGTCGAGGTGGAATTTCGCCAGGATGTCGTAGTTGCCGGCGGTGGAGTAGATCTCGGACGCGATCTCGCGGTCAGCCAGCGCGCTCGCGACCGCGTAGGTCTTCCCGAGCTTGCATTTGATCTCAACGAAGAAGGTTTGCATCGGGGGCTCCGGGCTGTCGCTGTGCTTGCGGCACCATATGGCACAGGCCTGGGCGGCGGTGAACCGCTAGCGCGAGGTCAGCGCCATTTCCGCAACGCGCTTCGTCATGGCGGACTCCGGATCCGCGAGCGGCGCGATCACCGTGAAGTGGTTGGTGCCGGGGAGCGCCTCGTAGCGCGTTGCGACGCCGGCCGCGCCCCAACGATCCGCGATGGTGCGGCTCTGGCGCAGGTATTCGCTGCTTTCGTCGCCGCCCACCACCGCGTCGAGCACGCGGCCCGCGGGCGGTTGCCAGAGCAGGGGGCTCAAATCCGTGGCTTCCGCCTCGTCCATCCCGAGCGCGTTGCTCACGCTCGTCGGGACGAGGGGCTTCAGGTCGAAAAGCCCCGAGATCGCATAGGCCGCAGGCACGAGGCCGGGCGCGCCCTGCGCGTTCCAATCGGTCGCGAGCATGCAGGCCGCGAGATGCCCGCCCGCCGAGTGCCCGCTCACCACGAGGGGCCCGCGCTCGCGGAGCGCGAGGCACGCCGCGCGGATCTGATCTACGATGTCGCCGACGCGCACCTTGGGGCAGAGATCGTAGCCTGGCATCGCCACGGCGATGCCGTGGGCGTTCAGGCCCCGCGCGAGATGGCTGAAGGAGGAGCGGTCCAGCGCCTGCCAATAGCCGCCATGGACGAACACGACGGTCGCCCGCGCGGCGCTCTTGGGCTCGAACAGGTCGATGACATGGCGCTCGCCCGCGCCATAGGGCAGGGCGGAAAAGCGCGCGCCGGCCTCGTCGCGATAAGAAGCTGCGTCGCGAGCCCAACCCGCGATGATGCCGGGATGCTCCGGCACGCGGGCGCGGTTGTTGTATTCGGCCTCGTAGTCGGTGCCGGTCATGGGCCTGCTATCCCGCCTCCTGGCCGATGCCGCTCATGGGCATGCTATTCGGCCTCGTAGTCGATGCCGCTCATGGAAGCGCTTATTCCGCGGCTTCGATGAGGGCGATCTGGCCGTCGGCGGTGGGGCGTCCCACCGACACATAGGTGAAGCCGCGGCGGCTCATCTCCTCGGGGCGATAGATGTTGCGCAGGTCCACCACCACGGGCTGGGCCAGCACCGTCTTCAGGCGCTTCAGGTCGAGCGCGCGGAACATGTCCCATTCGGTCACGATGACGAGCCCGTGGGCGCCCTGCGCGCAGGCATAAGGATCGCGGGCATAGTCCACATCCGTCAGCATGGTCTTGGCGGCTTCCATGCCCTCCGGGTCGTAGGCCCGCACCTTCGCGCCCGCATCCTGCAGGGCCGTGATGACGGCAAGCGAGGGCGCATCGCGCATGTCGTCGGTGTTCGGCTTGAAGGTGAGGCCCAGCACCGCGATGGTCTTGCCGCGCACGGAGCCGCCGCAAGCCTGCACGACCTTGCGCCCCATGGCGCGCTTTCGCTGCTCGTTCACCGCCGCCACTGTCTCCACGAGGCGGATCGGGGCCGCATAATCCTGCGCCGTCTTGATCAGCGCGAGCGTGTCCTTCGGGAAGCACGAGCCGCCATAGCCCGGGCCCGCATGGAGGAACTTCGAGCCGATGCGATTGTCCAAGCCGATGCCGCGGGCGACATCCTGCACGTTCGCGCCCACCTGCTCGCACAAATCGGCGATCTCGTTGATGAAGGTGATCTTGGTGGCGAGAAACGCGTTCGCGGCATATTTCGTGAGTTCGGCTGTGCGCCGGGAGGTCACGAGGATCGGGGCCTGGTTGAGGTAGAGCGGCCGATAGACCTCGCGCATTACCTCGGCCGCGCGCTCGTCGTCGGTGCCGATCACGATGCGATCGGGCCGCTTGAAGTCCGCGATGGCCGCGCCCTCGCGCAGGAACTCCGGATTGGAGACCACGGCGAATTGCGCGTCGGGGCGCGTGTCCTGGATGATGCGCTCCACCTCGTCGCCGGTGCCCACCGGCACGGTCGATTTGGTGACCACCACGGTATAGCCGTCGATGGCTTCGGCGATCTCGCGGGAGGCCTGGTAGACGTATGACAGGTCCGCGTGCCCGTCGCCGCGACGCGACGGGGTGCCGACCGCGATGAACACGGCCTCGGCCCGGCTCACCGCCGGCTTGATCTCAGTCGTGAAGGTGAGGCGTCCCTCGCGCACGTTCTTGGCCACGAGTTCGGCGAGGCCGGGCTCGAAGATCGGGATTTCGCCGCGGTTCAGCGCCTCGATCTTGCGGGGGTCCTTGTCGACGCAGCACACCTCGTGCCCGAAATCGGCAAAGCAGGCCCCGGAGACCAGGCCAACATACCCCGACCCAATCATCGCAATACGCATCAACGGTCTCCCGGCCCACGCCGCCCGGCGGGCTTGGCATCTTCCGTTGCGGAAGATGCCCGATCAACTCTTGCGTCCAGGTTATCCCATGCGCGTGTGGCGCCGGGATGCTCGCACGGGAGCGCGGGCGAGGCTTACCCCAGACGGGTGGACAGCCGCAACCGCGGCCAAGCTTGGCTATTCAATCTTTGTAGAAGCCCAAAGTTCCACCGGGGTCCGCAAAGGGCGCTCCGGCGCCTTCAAGGTCCATCCGAGGCCTGCCAGGGGCGATCGGGCACCTTTGACATCCCCGCGATCCCTCTCCACAAGGCCGCCTCCCATCCCCAGAGGCATTCATGGACAATCCGGTTCTCGTCGAGGTCACCCGTGGGCAAGAGGTGGAGTCGCGCCATCGCGGCGCCGTGCAGGTGATCGATGCGGATGGCGGAACCGTGCTCTCGCTGGGCGATGGGGAGCACTCCGTCTTCCCGCGCTCGGCCGTGAAGGGGCTTCAGGTGCTGCCGCTGGTGGAAAGCGGCATCGCCCACCGGCTCGGGCTCACCGATGCGGAGATTGCGCTCGCCTGCGCCTCCCATTCCGGCGAGCCGGCTCACGCCGAGACCGCCGCCGCCATGCTCGCCAAGGCGGGCCAGGACCGGGATTGCCTCGAATGCGGCGCCCACTGGCCCATGGGCGAAGCCGCGGCCCGGGCTCTGGCGGTTTCGGGCGCCGAGCCCAGCGCGCTCCACAACAATTGCTCGGGCAAGCATGCGGGTTTCGTCTGCCTCGCCTGCGGGCTCGACGAGAACCCGAGGGGCTATGTGCGGCGCGAGCACGCGGTGCAGGAAACCGTCCGCGAGGCGCTTGAGGATCTCACGGGTGCGGCCCACACGGTGGACGCCATGGGGATCGATGGCTGCTCGATCCCGACCTACGCGGTGCCGCTCGCCTCGCTCGCCTATGGCTTCGCAAAATTCGGCTCCGGCGTCGGCCTCACGCGCTCTCGCGCCGAGGCTGCCCGGCGGGTGCGCGCGGCCGTGGCGCGCCATCCCTTCATGGTGGCGGGGACGGGCCGCTTCGACACGCAGCTCATGGAGCGGCTCGGCCAGCGGGCCTTCGTGAAGACCGGCGCCGAGGGCGTCTATTGCGCGAGCCTGCCCGACCTCGGCTACGGCATCGCGCTCAAGATGGACGACGGCGGCACCCGCGCCTCGCAGGCCGTGATGGGAGCCGTGATCCTCAAGCTCTTGGAGCTTCGCGACGAGGAGCGCTCCGCCATCCGCGCGCTCGCGCAGCCCACCTTGCGCAACTGGAACGGCATCGCGGCTGGCGAGGTCCGAACCGTCGGACCGCTCACCGTGCCGGCTTAGGATCGGCGCTGGCAGGCGGGGTCTCTCATCGTCCCCGGGTCTGCTTGACGAGGTCGAGCGCGACGTCCGTGAGCGCCGCCGCAAGCCGCTCGTGCCAGGAGCGGGCGCGCCGCGCGCCGGGGCGCTTCTTCACGGCGCGGCCGGGCTTCGGGATGTGGACGAAGAGCACCGGCATGTCCTCGGCAAGCGCCGTGAAGTAGGACGCGTTGCACAGGTATGCTCCGGCGCTGATCGACGGCCCCGCCTTGAAGCCGTGGCGGCGGAGCGTCACGACCTGACGGGCCGGCTTCGTGCGGGTCGGACGCGCATGGGCGCCGCGGGCCAACGCGAGACGGGCGGGCCGCACCTTCTTGGCATCCGGCGCAAGGATGCTGGCGCGGTTCAAGCCTCGAGTCTCGACACGAATCGTGCGTGCCCGGCCGGCGACGCCGATCATCAGCAGCGCGTCGGGCTTGCGCTCCGCGAGCGCGGGACGAAGCTCGGTGTCGATGGCCTCGTAGGTGGTGGTGAGAGCCAGTGCGTCCACATCCGCATCGATCAGCCGCCAGCGCGAGCTGCGGGCCACGTTGCGGGCCGCCGTCTCGCTCGGGTTCTTCGGGATGCCTGGGAACGGCCCGAAGCCGGTGACGAGGAGGCGGGGGCGGCGATTCTGTTGCTTCATGGCAATCCGATCAGGGCGACGTTCGGCTGAAGACTTTGCTGGCCGATCGGGTCACCGGTGGGTAGCATCACTGTAATCCGATCAGGGCGGCGATTTCGTCGGCGCCCGCATTGGGGGAGAGCGCGCCGCTCGCAACCGCCTGCTCGATTGCGGGTACGCGCCCGCGCACGGCCGGGTCGGTGGCGAGGCGCTCGTGCATGCGCTCGTGCACGAGCGCCCACATCCACTTCGCATCCTGCGTCCGGCGCTTTTCGGCGAGTTCCCCCGTGGCGTCGAGGCGCTTGCGGTGGTCCAACACCCGCGCCCACAGATCCTCGAGGCCCGCGCCCGTGAGGCCCGACACGGTGATCACCGGCGGGCTCCAGGCCGCGGAGGCCGGGGTGAGGATATGCAGGGCCGCCCGGTACTCGGCCGCCGCGGCGGTGGCGCGCGGGCCGGCCTCGTCGGCCTTGTTGACCGCGATCATGTCGGCGAGTTCCAGAATGCCCTTCTTGATGCCCTGCAATTCGTCGCCGGCGCCGGCGAGCATGAGCACGAGGAAGAAATCCGTGAGGTCCGCGACGGCGGTTTCCGATTGGCCGACGCCCACGGTTTCCACGAGGATCACGTCGAAGCCGGCCGCCTCGCACAGCAGCATGGTCTCGCGGGTCTTCGCCGCGACGCCGCCGAGGGTGCCGGAGGAGGGCGAGGGGCGGATGAAGGCGTTCGCGTCGGCGGCGAGCCTCGCCATGCGGGTCTTGTCGCCGAGAATCGCGCCGCCCGTGCGGGTGGAGGAAGGGTCGACCGCCAGCACCGCCACCCGGTGTCCCTTCCCGGTGAGAAAGCTCCCGAGCGCATCGATGGTGGTGGATTTGCCGACCCCAGGCACGCCGGTGATGCCAACACGCACGGCCTGGCCCGTATGGGGCATCAGCTCCTGGAGGAGCGCCCGGGCTTGAGCCCGGTGGTCGGCGCGGCGGGACTCCATGAGGGTGATGGCGCGGGCGAGCGCGGCACGGTCACCGGAGCGGATCGCTGCGGCGGTGACGGGCGGGCGCGGGCGGGCTTGGTCCATGGCGCCTTGTGCCGGGAACGCGAGGGGCGCGCAACGCCCTGCCGGCTACCAGGTCACGGGTTCGAAGCCGATCCGGCCTCGTCTTGTGCTGCCGATCACCACGTCACGGGTTGGAAGCCGATCCGCCCCCAGCCCGGGAGCTTGAGGGCCGGGCGGCGGAAATCGACCCCGGCGATGAGGCCCAAAAAGTTCACCTCCAGGCCCTCGACCCAGCCGAGCGCGACGCCCGCAAAGCCGCCGAGCGAGAGCTGGACTCCGGTGCGGCTGGGCGTCAGGGAGACGATGTCCCGCATGGGCTGCCAGTCCTTGCCCAAGGCGGTCGGCGGGAGCGCGGCCGAGAGCTGGGGCACCTGGCGCATCACATGGGCCACGAAGGTGTTGGAGTTCGGCCCCGGCCAGGCCCGGTAGGCCCCGAAGGTCCGGTAGGGGTAGCTCGCCACCGCCTCGCGAATCTTCGGGATCAGGCGGGCGGCCTCCTCGCCCTCGATGGCGACGATGAGCTGCGGCACGTTGCCGAACCAGCGCCCGTCCGGCGCCCAGCCATCCGTGCGCACGGGGCTGCCCCAGCCGACCTTGTCGTAACGGGTGTAGCGGGCGGCGCCGGCTTCCTTGACCACGATCCAGGAATGGTGGGCCACGATCCCGCGCCAGCGCCCGACCCGGGCGGCGTAGATGTGGACCATGGCCTGCGGGGCCGCCGCGGCGGCGGGCAGCAGGGCGGCCGAGGACCAGTCAGCCCGGCCCCAGCTCGGGGCCACATCCGCGCGGCTCATCCACCAGAGCGCATGGGCGGCCAGAGGGAGGACGAAGATCAGGAGAAGAACGAGAAGGGTGCGGGCGAAGAACGTCATCGGGAGGGGAGATGAGACCCGATTGCGTGGGCATCAAGGCCGCGGGCGGTGGTTAACGCAGTGTTGACCCCGCGTTGTCATCGACACCCCCCATTCACCCATCTCCGTTCAACGGCCTTGAAGCCGCCGGGCTGGGCGCCAAGCTTTTGGCGGAGCGGGAAAACCGGCCTTCTCCTCGCCATCATCGGGGCCGACACAGCTCGGCCTCTCCGCAAAGCTGTTCAAGCCGCTTTCAACGATCGTTTTCCGATGACCCTTTCCGTTGCCTCCGTTGCCCGCCTTGCCGCCGCCGGGGCCTTGAGCGTTCTGCTCACGGGCTGCCTGTCGCTCGACGGCCTGTCCACCGGGGCGGTCTCCCCACCGAAGCCCACGCTTGCCCGCGATCCGACCCTGCTCGTCGCCACGACCCGCGCGCCCGTGGCCGAACCCGCTCGCGACCCCTGGTTCAGCGCGCAGCGCGGGCAGGGGCTTGCCTTCGCTCAAGCGAAGCTCAACCCTCCGGACGCCTCGTTCACGGGTCGCCTCGCCTCGGCCGTGAAGGGAGATTGGGCGGTGACGGGCGTCGGACCCGTGGAACGCCAGCGGCCCGCCGAAGCCTTCGCGGAAGCTGCCCTTGGCCGCGACGTGCTGCTCTACGTGCACGGCTACCGCGAGAGCTTTTCGTCGGCCGCCTTGAGCGCCGCCCAGCTCGCCTACGGCATTCAGTTCGACGGGGCTGCAGCCCTCTTCACCTGGCCGTCGGCCGCCTCCACCTTCAACTATGTGGGTGACCGCGAGGCCGCCATGTGGTCCCGCGACGCCTTGGAGGACCTGCTCCTCGCGGTGGCCAATTCTCCGAGTGGCGGCCGCATCCACATCGTCGCCCATTCCATGGGCACGCTTCTGACCCTCGAAACCCTGCGCATGCTGCGCGCCGCCGGCGGCGACGCGGTGATGTCGCGGATCGGCTCGGTGGTGCTCGCAGCGCCCGACATCGATTTCGATCTCTTCGCCCGCAGCATGGAAAAGCTCGGACCCGATGCCCGCAAGATCACGGTGATCTCCTCCACCAACGACCGTGCGCTGCAGATGTCGAGCCAGATCGCCGGCGGAGCCGTGCGGGCGGGCGCGGCGGAGCGCGGCCGGCTCGAGGCGCTCGGCGTTCGCGTCGCCGATGCATCCGAGTTCGCGGGTGGGCTCATCAACCACGACCTGTTCCTCTCCAATACGGACGTCCAGCAGGTGGTCCGCCGCGCCATCGAGCGCGTGGGTGGCTAGGTTTTACGGGTTGCCGCAGACGTCGTAGCTCTGCTGGCGCAGGCGCGGCAGGGGATTGCGGGCGTCGACCCGAAGCCTCGGCTTGCCGGCATGGCACGCGTTGAGCGTCAAACCGGCCGCCTCCGGCACGATGCGGATACGGGAGGCACCATCCGGGCGCACCGCGAAGCGCCCGCCCTCGCAATCGGCCTCGCAGATCAGTGCGTTGTCGGCGGCGACGCACAGGCCGCCGAGCCCGCCGGGCTCGTCCTCCAGATCCCGCGATTGGCCGCGCAGGCGGATCGTGATCGCGAAGGCGTAGAACCGCCGGTCCTTGAGCGGCCCGGCGGCCAACTCCTCGATGTCGCGCCTGGCTTGAGGCTCGATCCCGTCCCTCACGGCTCCGGTCTCGTCGAGCAGCTGATCCGTTGCCGAGAACCACGAGATGTCGAGCGCGGCGAGAAGCTGCCGCGGATGCTGCGCCATGTGCCGGGCGCTGTAGGCGGCGTTGAAGCAGAGGCTTTGATCCGAAGGGAACGCCCCGGCGGACGGCAGGCTCGCCGCCACGAAGGCGAGCGCCAAGAGAAGCCTCGCGATCATCGCCCCGCTCCGCTCACATGCGTTTGGTCGGCGCCCGCGGCTCTCCGCCGAAGAGGTGCCGCATGTCGTCGCGCAGGAAGGGTTCGAGCACGGGCCAGGGGATGAAGGACGCGACCACGTGCGCGATAACCCGGCTTGATCCGAAATGGATCGTCACGCCTGCGGCTCGCCCGGGCTCGGTTCCCTCGTCCAGGGTCCAGGCCTCGAACGAGGCGGCTTCCGCCTTCAAGCCGCTATTCCAGGGGCTTTCGGGATCGTTGACCTGATGGATGCGCGCCTCGAGCTGATGGGCGAGATCGTAGCGGACGAAATTGCGCAGCGCCGTGAGCGTTGGGCCTTCGGGTTCCGTTTCGCCGAAGAGATCCGAGAGCTGGAGCGGCGCGCGGCGAAAGACATCCCAGTTGGTGGTGCGCGGGGTGAGAAGCCGGCGCCCGAATCCGGCAGTCTCCCGGAGGGTTTCCAGGATGCTGATCACCTGATTGCCCATATAGCGGGTCTCGCCCTCGATGCGCAGGGTGCGGCCCCGCGCCTCGTCCCGGCTGATCGTCCGTGCGCGCACCTGAAAGGCCGCGAGGTCGCGCTTCACGCGCTCCGTCATGGTTCTCGCGAGCGCCGGATCCCGTTGAGCCGCGCAGGGGATCGCGGCTTCGGCCTGCGCGCCCGTCGGTGTGATCACCCGCTGCCGAAAGGCTGCCGGGCAGGCATCCGCCGCATCGATCTGAAGTCCGAACGCGTCGCGCCACGGCGTTCTCAGGTACTCCCCGAAGGCCGATACAGGCACGAAAAGCTCGTAGGTGTGCTCCATCCGCGAGCCGAGTTCGCCGGAGCCGTAATAGAAGACGAGGCCTGCCGCACGGCTCGGATCGTCCTCAGCCGGCCTGAGGGCGAAAGGCGTCCTCCCGGATTGCAGCCCCTCCCTGATGGCGCCCGCATAGGTTTCCCGCGCGTAGCTTTCCACCGGCGCGTCGTTCTCGCGCTTGGCGCGCTCGAAGTCGTTCCAGAGCGCCCTCTCGACCGCGTCGAAGGCGGCGCCGTTGGGGACGAGATCGGCAAGGGTGAGCGCACGCCGCCCGCGGCGATCCCACAGGAGCCCGCTTTGCCTCTGCTCGGGTCGCCCGAGCTTCTCGACCTCCGTGGTGTCCCAGATCAGGACACTCGCGAGCTGAGGGTGCAGGAAAGCCATGGAGGCCGCCCGCGACCAGCAGAGCCGCCCCTCGGCTCGATCGCGTTCAGCCGCGGCTTTCGCAAGGCGCTGGCGTTCGGCTGATGTGGAGGCCTCAAGCACTCGGTTGAGGCCAGGCTCCTTGGCGATGCGGGGATCCTTTTCGATCTCGCCCGCGAGTCGGCCCTGACTGATCGTGGCGACGATCCGCCCGATGCCTCTCGTCTGCGGCCTCAGCGTGTCGCCGCAGGACACCTGCGCCAGGGCGGGAGCCGCAGCGAGGAGTGCGCAGCCGAAGGCGAGAGCGAAGCGCAAGGGGCGCATGGCCGTTGAGGGTCCGGTTCCCATCGAGAGTGACTCGAGCTTAGCGGCTTGTCGACGTAAAAACCGTGCGCACCGGCACGGAAGCGGCCGGTTCGGGGATGGCGGGAAAACCGGGTCGCGTTCCTTCTACCTACGATCGGCTTTGTCCCTACTCGGCCGCCTGCTTGGGCGTGTAGCCGAGGCGTCCGTTGAGCTCGTGGATCAGCTTTTCGGCCGCATCGGCAATCACGGTTCCGGGTGGGAAGATCGCCGAAGCCCCGGCGGCATAGAGCGCATCGAAATCTTGCGGCGGGATCACGCCGCCGACCACGATCATGATGTCCTCGCGGCCGTACTTGGCGAGTTCAGCCTTCAGCTCCGGCACGAGCGTCAGATGGCCGGCGGCCAGGGACGACACGCCGATGATGTGCACGTCGTTCTCGATCGCCTGTCGGGCGGCTTCGCCGGGCGTTGCGAAGAGCGGCCCGATATCCACATCGAAGCCGAGATCGGCGAAGGCCGAGGCAATCACCTTCTGGCCGCGATCGTGCCCGTCCTGACCCATCTTGGCGACGAGGATGCGTGGCCGGCGGCCGTCGTTGGTCTCGAAGGTTTCGACGAGCCGCCGCACCCGCTCGACGCTGTCCGACATACGCCCGACCTCCTGCTTGTAGACGCCGGAAATCGCGCGGATCTCCGCCCGGTGGCGGCCCCACACCTTCTCCAGCGCGTACGAGATTTCCCCGACCGTGGCTTTCGCCCGCGCGGCCTGCACCGCGAGATCGAGGAGATTGCCCTCGCCGGCTTCGGCGCACCGCGAGAGCGCATGCAGGGCAGCGTCCACCTCCGCTTGATTGCGCTCGGCCTTGAGGCGCTTCAACTTGTCGATTTGCTGGTTGCGGACGTAAGCGTTCTCGACCTTGAGGATATCGATCGAGGCTTCGTCCGAAGGCTTGAAGCAGTTGACGCCCACGATCTTCTGCACGCCGGAATCGATGCGCGCCTGCGTGCGGGCCGCCGCTTCCTCGATCTTGAGCTTCGGGATGCCGGCCTCGATGGCGCGGGCCATGCCCCCCAAGCGCTCCACTTCCTCGATATGGGCCCAGGCCCTTTCGGCGAGATCGTAGGTGAGACGCTCCACGTAGTAGGAGCCGCCCCAGGGATCGATCACCCGTGTCGTGCCGCTCTCCTGCTGCAGGAAGAGCTGCGTGTTGCGGGCGATGCGCGCCGAGAAGTCCGTCGGCAACGCAAGCGCCTCGTCGAGCGCGTTGGTGTGGAGCGACTGCGTATGGCCTTGCGTTGCCGCCATGGCCTCGATGCAGGTGCGGGCGACGTTGTTGAACACGTCCTGCGCGGTGAGCGACCAGCCCGAGGTCTGGCAATGGGTGCGCAACGGGAGCGACTTGTCGGATTGCGGGTTGAACTCCTTCACGAGCTTCGCCCAGAGAAGCCGCGCGGCGCGGAGCTTCGCGACCTCCATGAAGAAGTTCATCCCCACCGCCCAGAAGAAGGAGAGGCGCGGCGCGAACTGGTCGATGGGGAGGCCTGCCGCGATGCCGGCGCGGATGTACTCGACGCCATCGGCGAGCGTATAGGCGAGCTCCAGATCCTGCGTCGCTCCCGCCTCCTGCATGTGGTAGCCGGAGATCGAGATCGAATTGAACTTCGGCATATGCTGTGACGTGTAGCCGAAGATGTCAGAGATGATCCGCATCGAGGCCTTGGGCGGATAGATGTAGGTGTTCCGCACCATGAACTCTTTGAGGATGTCGTTCTGGATCGTGCCCGACAGCTTGGCGGCCGGCACGCCCTGCTCTTCGGCGGCCACGACGTAGAGCGCCATGACGGGGAGCACCGCCCCGTTCATGGTCATCGACACGCTCATCTGGTCCAGCGGGATGCCGGCGAAGAGGGTGCGCATGTCGTAGATCGAGTCGATCGCGACGCCCGCCATGCCGACGTCGCCGGAGACACGCGGATGATCGGAATCGTAGCCGCGATGCGTGGCCAGATCGAAGGCGACGGACAGGCCCTTTTGACCCGCGCCGAGGTTGCGCCGGTAGAACGCGTTCGAATCCTCTGCCGTGGAGAAGCCGGCATATTGCCGGATCGTCCAGGGCTGGTTGACGTACATGGTGGGGTAGGGGCCACGCACGAAGGGCGGCAGGCCGGGATAGGTGTCGAGGAAGTCGAGCCCGGCGCGATCGTCGGGCCCATAGACCCCCTTCACCGGGATGCCTTCCGGCGTCAGCCAGGGCTCGCCCGCCTCCGCTCCGGCCGGGGCGCTGCCGCCCGTCCAGGCCATCGATGCGAAATCAGGGATCCGGGACATGTTCCCTCCTTGCTCTGGAAGGGATTTGGGCCGTGGGCCTAGGCCTGTCAATCGACCGCTTGCGTCGAGAACCCGGCCAACCGACCTGGGCCGTGGCTCTCGCAGGATTGCTCGTTACGTGCGCAGCGGCCTAGTCGCGCTTCTCGGCTTGCCAGCGGCCGCCGCAATTGCGGCTGGTGCTCGACGCCGTCCAGGTGCCGGTGCCCCGATCACCCTCGAGGCGCCCCGTCACGTCTGCCCGGTCCTGGCCATAGGCGATCGAACCGGTGACCTGGCCGTTCGCGCGAACATTGCCTTGCACCTCAAAGCCTTCGGTGCCGGCGTAACGGGCCTGGCCGTTCTCGATCTGCACCGAGTAACGATAGGCCTTCTCGCAGTTCCCGTTCTCCGTCATGACCAGGATGCTCCAGCGTCCATCGAACTGCCGCACCTGCTGAGCGGAGGCCGTATTCGGCAGGAGGGCAAGGCCGGTGGCGCAGGCAAGGCCAAGGAGGGGGATGAGCCGCATGGTCGTATCTCCGGTACGGGCGCCTTGGCGCCCGGTCGTTGGTCATGGATCGATATAGGGAGCGGCGCAAGATGCGCCCAGGAAGGCAGGCGGGTAACGTTACCCCCCAGGAGGGGTTCCGCCCCTGCGGCGTCGGTGCCGTGCGGTGGAGAAGCCCATAACGAAAGCCGCCGCATCGGGGATGCGGCGGCTTGAAAACGAAACTGCGAGGCGGCGGGGCCGCCCCGGGAGGCCCTACTCGGTCTGAGCCGTCAGCGTGTGCCGCTGGGCCGTCCAGCGGCCGGTGCAGCCCAGCATGCCGACGCGCCAGGTGCCGGTGCCGGAGCGCTCGCCGAGGCGGCCCGAAGCATCGCCGGTGGCGATGCTGCGCTGGATTCCGAGGGCCACCGAACCGTCGCGACCGACGCCACCCGACACGCTCGTGCCGCTGGCTCCAGGACGAACCTGGCCGTCCTGGATCAGGACCGTGGTGCTGTAGGAAGCATCACAGCTGCCGGCATCAGTGACCAGGCGCACGCTCCAGGTGCCGTTATAGTTCTTCTGGGGGCTCGCGAGAGCCGCGCCAGTCCCGACACCGGTCAGAATCAGGGCGGAAGCAAGGAGGTTCGCCATACGCATGGATCAGTTCGTCCCATCAAAAGGGGGAGACGCCGGACTCATGCGCGGACGGCCTCAAGAGCCTCCGCCAGAACCCGGAGCGTGTCACAGCCAACAAAAATAAAGGTGGTAATGCCCACCCGCCCCAATTCTTCTTCGAGGTCTCTCGGGCGGCCTGCAAGGTGTATATGCGAGGCGCCCGATTCGCGCAAGGCCTTTATAGAAGCCATTGCATGGTCACGGTAGACTTCGTCCGAAGAGCACAGGCAAACAAGCGTAGCCTTCGACTGCCGGTAAGCTTCGGCAAGCGTGTCTGTACTGGAGAAGCCCTCGTTCGAGACCGTTTCTATTCCTGCCGCTTCGTAGAAGTTCTTTGCGAAGGTCGAACGTGCCGTAAAGGAAGCAACAGATCCGAGATTGGCCAGGAGCACCCGAGGAGGCTCTCCCGTCCGCGCCCGGTGCGCCTCGGCCCGCTCGCGCAGGCGCTCGAACGGCTCCGCGCTTCGCACCGAGGGCAGGGCCTTATCGGCGGTTGAACCTGACCGGGGGGTGAACGGCATCAGCACACTCACGGGTTCCTCGCGGATGTCCGGGAACTCGCTCGTGCCCGTGATCGGCTCCCGGCGCGTCGCAACCGCCGTCTCGCGGGCGGAGCGGACGGTGGCGATGCGGCTCTGAAAAGCGCCCCGCGCGAGGCTTTCGCCCAAGCCGCCCTCCGTTTCGAGTTCCTTGAACAGATCCCAGGCCCGCTCGCAAAGACCATCCGTGAGGGCCTCGAAGGCGCCCGAGCCCGCGGCGGGGTCGGCGACGCGCCACAGATTGGCCTCGTCGAGAAGAATGAGCTGCGTGTTGCGCGCCACGCGGCGCGCGAAAGCATCGGGCAAGCCGAGTGCGGCCGTCAGCGGCAGCACCGTGATGCCGTCGGCGCCCGCGATCCCGGCCGAAAACGCCGCCATGGTGGTGCGCAGGAGGTTCACCCAAGGATCGCGCCGGGTGGTCATGCGCCAGGCGGTTTCCGCGTGGAGCTCCGCCGGCTTCGGCGCGAGGCCGCAGGCCTTTTCCACCTGCGCCCAGAGGCGGCGAAGGGCGCGGAACTTCGCCACGGTGAGGAACTCGTCTGCATCGGCAACGAGGAGGAAGGAGATCGCGTCGCGCGCGCGCTCGAGGCCAAGCGCGGGCTCCAGCGCGCGCAGATAGGCGACGCCCGTTGCCAGCGCCGCGGCGAGCTCCTGGGCCTCGCTGGCGCCGGCTTCGTGATAGGCGCGGGTATCGACGCGCAGAAAGGGAGAGCGAAAACTCCGATCGCCGAGCTGACGGGCGATCGCGGCGGCCCGGGTGGCCAAGTCGGCAAAGGGAAGAGGCGGGGCGCCGGTGCGCGCGGTGTCGCCCAAGGGATCGAGACCGAAGTCGATGCGGAGCGATGCGGGGTCGTGCCCGCGGCGGTCTGCCAGTTCGGCGATGCGCTCCGCGACCGCGCGGCCCTCGAAGGGCGCAGTCTCGACCTTCAGGGCGATGAGATCGAGCATCACACCCTTGAGGACCCGGTCGAGGTCGTCGGCGGTCGCGGCCTTTACCCCGAAGCCGCGGGCCGAGGGGGCGCCGTCGAGCACGAGCGCCAGCGCATCCGCGCCACCCTCGAGATCCGTGAGTGCGAGCGCGTTCGCGGCCTCGGGCTCCGGGTGATCGACGCGCTGGGCCACCCGCCAGGGCGCACGTTCGGCCCGCGCGACGGGCGCGGCGCCGGCGGCCTTCGGGTAGAGCGGATCGATGCGCAGCCCGTCATAGGTGCGGGACACGAGCCGCTTCTCGAAATCCCCACCCTTCAGAACGCCCTCCACGAGGGCGCGCCACTGCTCGTGGCTGGCCTGGGAGAAACGGGCGGCGAGGGAGAGATCGGTCATCGGTCCTGAGGGTGGGGCGGTTATGGTAAACAGAAGGTTGCCGCGGCTACGCTTCTTTCAAGACCGACCGTGGCGACAATGAGGAACCCGGCGGAACGCCCGCCGGGCCCGTCTCGGCGCGGGGTAGTCCTCACACGAACTGGGACAGGCCGGGGATCGAGCCCACGATCGGGCCCATGACGTCCTCGCCCGCCTTCTCGCGGCCATAGGCGAAGAGCTCGCGGCCGAGCGGCTGCATCTGGCCCATGGACACGCCGGCGCTCATCAGGTTCTGGCCGAGCGCCATCACGCCGCCGCCCATCATGCCCATGAAGCCGCCGCCGGACGCGCCGGGGCCGCCGTCGCCGGATTGCGCAGCCACCTGCTCGGAGCCCGGAATGGCGGCAAAGAGCTGGGAGACCTGCTCGGGCGGGCCCTCCTTCTGGAGGTAGGCTAGGATGAGACCGACCGCCCGCTGGGCGGTGGCGGCATCGAGGCCGGTGGTTTTCGTGATGCGGGCGACGAGTTCTTCCATGAGGGGCTCCCGAGAGGCTCCGGCGATAACTCGCGCGCGCCTCCGCCGGATCAAGGCGTGGCGGGCCGGCTCACGTCCTGAGTGTTGGAAAATGGGCGCCCCGTCGCCTATGACAGGGCCGAAGCGGCACGAAGGGGCATCGATGACAGGCAGCGGCACCATCCTGATCGGCAAGAGCACGAAGCCGGAGGTTCTCCACCTCAACCTGGCGAACCGGCACGGCCTCATCACCGGCGCCACGGGCACGGGCAAGACCGTGTCCCTGCAGGTGCTGGCCGAGGGCTTTTCCAATGCGGGCGTGCCGGTGTTCGCCTCCGACATCAAGGGCGACCTCTCGGGCGTGGCGGCGCCGGGCCAGGGCAAGGAGCCCTTCGTCAAACGCGCCAAGGAAATCGGCGTCGAATATATGCCGGACCGCTTCCCAGTGGTGTTCTGGGACCTGTTCGGCGAGCAGGGCCACCGCGTCCGCACCACGATCTCGGAAATGGGACCGCTCCTTCTCTCGCGGCTCCTCGACCTGAACGAGACCCAGGAGGGCGTGCTCAACATCGTCTTCCGCATCGCGGACGAACAGGGTCTGCTGCTCCTCGATCTGAAGGACCTGCGCGCGCTGCTGCAGCTCGTGGCCGAGAACGCCAAGGAGCTCACCACCACTTACGGCAACGTCTCGAAGGCCACGGTGGGCGCGATCCAGCGCCAGCTTCTGGTGCTCGAGAACCAGGGCGGCGAAGCGTTCCTCGGCGAGCCTGCGCTGGACATCCGCGACCTGATGAAAACGGATCGCGACGGGCGCGGGGTGGTGAACATCCTCGCGGCCGACCGGCTCATGAACAGCCCGCGCCTTTACGCGACCTTCCTGCTCTGGCTCATGTCGGAGCTGTTCGAGGAACTGCCCGAAGTCGGCGACCTCGACAAGCCGAAGCTCGTGTTCTTCTTCGACGAAGCGCATCTCCTCTTCAACGACGCCCCGCAGGCTCTCGTCGAAGCCGTCGAACGCGTGGTGCGGCTCATCCGCTCCAAGGGCGTGGGCGTCTATTTCATCACCCAGAACCCGGCCGACGTGCCCGAAAGCGTGCTGTCCCAGCTCGGCAACCGGGTGCAGCATGCGCTGCGCGCCTTCACGCCCCGGGACCAGAAGGCCGTGCGGGTGGCGGCCCAGACTTTCCGCCAGAACCCGGCCTTCAGCACCGAGGAGGCGATCACGCAGCTGGGCGTCGGCGAGGCCCTGGTCTCGACGCTGGAAGGCCGCGGCGCGCCCTCGATGGTGGAGCGCACGCTGATCGCGCCGCCGAGCGGGCAGGTGGGTCCGATCGACGCCGCCGAGCGCCAGCGCCTGATGCAGGCGAGCCCCCTGCGCGGCAAGTACGATCAGCCGCTCGACACGGAATCGGCCTACGAGATGCTAGCGAAACGCGCCGAGCAGGCGGTGTCCGAGACGCAGGCTCCGAGCGCCGGGGGCGGCGGCATCCTCGACATGATCGGGGGCCTCTTCGGCACCCAGCGCAAGCGCGGCGAAACCCTCTCGGTCGGCCAGCAGGTCGCGCGGGAGGTGACACGCACGGTGGTGAACCAGGCCATCGGTGGATTGGCCGCCGAACTCGGCAAGGCCGTCGGCGGCCGCCACGGCGCCTCCATCGGCCGCGCCATTGTCCGCGGCAGCCTCGGCGGATTGCTGAAGCGGTAGCACTTATCCCTCCCCGCCAGGGGAGGGTGGCACCCGAAGGGAGACGGGTGGGGTGAACCACCCATCTCCCAACATTGAGCTCCCATCCCACCCGGCCGCCTTGCGGCGTCCACCCTCCCTTGGCAGGGAGGGATTGGCACCCGCTTGCCACCTCCCGCCCGATGGCGGTACGTCAGCCCAAACACACCAACCCCATGGATGCCATGTCCCAGCTCGACCAAGTCCTCAGCCGCATCGACGCCGATCTCGACCAATCCCTCGACCGGCTCTTCGACTGGCTGAAGATCCCCTCGATCTCCACCGATCCCGCCTTTGCCGGCGATTGCCGCAAGGCCGCGGAATGGTTGAAGGCGGAACTCGCCGCGCTCGGCGTCGAGGCCTCCGTGCGCGAGACCGGCGGGCATCCGGTGGTGATGGGGCACGCCAAGCGCAACGGCGGCGCGCCGCATGTGATGTTCTACGGCCATTACGACGTGCAGCCCGTGGATCCGCTGGAGCTGTGGGAGACGCCGCCCTTCGAGCCCAAGGTCGCGACGCTGCCGGACGGCCGCAAGGTGATCTCGGCGCGCGGCGCCTGCGACGACAAGGGTCAGGTGCTCACCTTCATCGAGGCCTGCCGGGCCTGGAAGGCCGTGACCGGCGAACTCCCCATCGGGGTCACCTTCCTGATCGAGGGCGCCGAGGAGGACGGGTCGAAGTTCCTGCCCGAATTCGTCGAGGCCAACCGTGACGAGCTCAAGGCCGACGTGGTGCTGGTCTGCGACACGGGCATGTGGGACCAGAACACGCCGATGATCACCACATCGCTGCGCGGCATGGTCTACGAGGAGGTGATCGTCCGCTGCGCCGACCGCGACCTGCATTCGGGCCTCTTCGGCGGCGCGGCGAGGAACCCGATCCACGTGCTGTCCAAGATCGTCGCGGATCTCCACGACGCGGACGGCCGCATCGCGATCCCCGGCTTCTACGAGGGCGTCGCGGAGACGCCCACGCAGGTCAAGGAGCAGTGGCAGAAGCTCAATCTGACGCCGGAGGATTTCCTGGGGCAGGTGGGCCTCAAGATCCCCGCGGGCGAGAAGGGCCGCATGCTCATCGAGCAGATCCAGTCGCGTCCGACCTGCGACGTGAACGGCATCATCGGCGGCTACACCGGAATCGGTGCCAAGACCGTGATCGCGGGCCAGGCGAGCGCCAAGGTGTCGTTCCGTCTCGTGGGCGATCAGAATCCGGAAAAGATCTCGGAGGCCTTCAAGCAGTTCGTGCGCGAGCGCATCCCGGAGGATTGCTCCGTGGAGTTCGTGAAGCACAAGGGCTCCCGCGCCATCCAGCTGCCCTACGACATGCCGGCGCTCACGGCGGCCAAGAGCGCGCTCTCGGAGGAGTGGGGTCGGGAGGCGATCACGCTCGGCACCGGCGGCTCGATCCCGATCGTCGGCGACTTCAAGCGCACGCTCGGCATCGACACGCTTCTGGTGGGCTTCGGCCTCGACGACGACCGGGTGCACTCGCCGAACGAGAAGTACGACCTCAAGAGCTTCCACAAGGGCACGCGCTCCTGGGCGCGGATTCTCGCCGCGATGGCGCAGTAACGAAGGAAGCACCTGTATCCCCGCTTGTTGGAGCGGGGGTGCGGTCCTTGTGTGTGCCTGGTGCCCTGGTGGGGGCACGGGGCGCATACGGCACCGCCAAGCCGGCGGCGTAAGAAGCAGGGAGGGAGGGCACCGGACGAGCGGTGCCGCACGCGCCCCGTGCACGATG
>DASZAZ010000056.1:0-19264 GCA_035944635.1 Microvirga sp. | reverse complement strand
GCGACGCGCAACGTGCGCAGAACCTCGTAGCCCGACATGTCGGGCAGATTCAGGTCGAGCAGGATGATGTCGTAATCGTAGAGCTTGCCGAGGTCGATGCCCTCCTCGCCGAGATCCGTCGTGTAGACGTTGAAGTTCTCGCTCTTGAGCATCAGCTCAATCGAGCGGGCAACCGCCACATCATCCTCAACCACCAACACCCGCATCAGACAGCTCCCATGCCTGCGACAGGGTGAGGGAACATGGTCAACGATGCGTTAACAGCCGGAGACCTCGCTTCAGTAGCGTCCTCACGGTTTTCTGTAGTCACCAGTAGTAGTGCGCAGCTGTGTGCTGTGGCATGAGAGCTCATCACAGTCGGGCATGAGCAGAGATGGGACGCGGCAACGACTACCGGGACAACAAGCGCGGGCGAGGGGAGGGGCAGAACCCATGGGCAGGCGATCGCCAGCCCTCCTTTGGCGACAGGCGCTCCTCCTCATCCTTCGAGGACCGGCAGAGCCGCCCGAGGTCAGGACCTGTTCCCTCTGGTCCTGAGACCGAGGCTCGGGTGAAGTGGTTCAATCCCGAGAAGGGCTTCGGCTTTGTCGAGTTCACCGACGGCTCGGGCGAGGCCTTCCTGCACATCAGCGCCGTGGAGCGGGCAGGGCACTCGGCTCTGGAGCCCGGCACCACGCTCATCGTGCGCACAGGCCAGGGGCAAAAAGGACCTCAGGTGGCAGAGATCACCAGCGTGGATGCCAGCACCGCGGAACCTGAGGCACCCCGCTCGGCCCGACCCGGCAGCTTTGCCACAGGCGGCCCCCGCTCGTCTGGTGCACGCGGGCCGGGCAGGGGTGTTGACCTCTCGAGCGCTCGAGAGGGCCGGGGCACGGTGAAGTGGTACAATCCTGAGAAGGGCTTTGGCTTCATCGCCCCTGATGAAGGAGGCAAGGACCTGTTTGTGCACCGCTCTGTTCTGGAGCGGTCCGGTGGGCGTGATCTGCCGGAGGGCTTGCGAGTACGGGTGAAGATGGTCGAAGGGCCGAAAGGCCCTGAGGTCGGCGAGGTCGAGCCGGAGTGATGGGTACCGGAGCGGAGGAGCTGACGCTGAGGGGCGGGTACCTCTCGCGTGAGAGAACCAACAGCAGCCAGTCCGCTCTCCTGAGGAGAGCCCTATGACGAGCTACACGCTAGAGCGCTTGGCACCTGGCAGCTACGACGTGGTGCTGGATGGCCGTGTGGTTGCAAGCCTGGTGCGCAGCGGCCCCTCAAGCGAGGCCACCTGGACAGCCGAACTCCTAGAGGATCTGCCGCCTGAGGGCAGGCCAGCACCGTTCACCGCGCAGGAGCACCGCTTCGGCACGCTCGAGGAAGCGAGGCTTTGGCTTAGAGCAGATCAGATCAGCACCGCGGCTGAACCTTCGGTTTAGGGTCGCTCCGCACGGGCACTCATGACCGCAGCGCCCACATTTCGGAGCAAACACCGCGACCTATAGTTGGCTCTGCTCGGACGCAGGAGAGGCTGAGCGCCCCAGCTGTGTTCGTGACTGTCGCCAAGCAGGCGCTCTCTTGGTCGGGTCTGACCGATACGGCAAAGCGCGTCACATAGAGCCCGCCTTCTGCTTCCGGGAGCTTGCGGGCTCAAGCCGCACGATGTTGGCTTGGTACTGCCGGAACACGTCAGCGAGACGCGCCACAAGTCCGAGCTGGTCGCCTCCGCTCACTGTAATGCGGTGGGTCATCTGTCCTGCTGCCGCAGGCTCTGGGTCAAAGCTGTAGGGTGTTGCCCGCACCTGAGCCCCTTCGAGCTCAGGCAGGGAGGTCAGACCAGCTTCGATCCCTGCGGCGCTCACATCGTCCGGGAGCTCACACAGCGCAGTAAACTCGGCTCCTGCGCCAAGTGTGGCAAAGGAGGCATCGCGGAGGTTCACGCCGGCATCGAACAGGTGGTCGGCTACAGCGGCGATGAGGCCGACTTTGTCACGGCCCAAGATCGAGACGAGCGCAAGTGAGCTCATGATACCAACCCGCTCGTGTCAGAACCGGGGCAGAGTGGCCAGAAGATCCTGGTCAGCACCGTCAGACAGCTCGGCCGAGCGTGGGTCGCGTTTCACCCCCCGGGGAAGTCGTTAACTCGAGGCCGACCTCGCTCGCGGCGAGGAGGGCCTTGCTGAGCTGCAGGGATGGCTTGCCCGCCTCTAACTCGACAATAAAACGCCGGCCGACGCCGCAGCGTGCTGCGAGTTCATCCTGCGTGAGGCCAAGGTAGCGCCGCCGCTCGCGCACGAGGTGTCCGAAGTCGGCTGCAGTTCGGATCAGTAGGTTCACCATTGGTCTGCGCCATGCTCCCGAACGAGAACATGTTTCTCATGTTGAGCATCCTGGTCCCGTTCGGGCACAATAGCAGAGACGATCCCGAACGGGAACAGAAGACATAGTCGAGAAAAATGATCCTGAGCGGGAACGTCTGTGAGTTAGGCGCCTATGGTTAGCGATCACGCTCCCGCGTGCCCCGGCGCCGACGGCCACCATGCTCCACTTCGTGCTCCGGCGCGCGTCGCTCGGCTGCTTTGTCTCCCACGGGGATCGCGTACTCGGCCCGCCGAATCGTGTTGCCCCGCTCTAGGTGTAAGGCCAAGCGATCACGGGCAAGATTTAGCACGGCATCACGCGTCCCCGCATCGTTCGGAAACGCCCGCTCCAACGCGTGATTGAGCACGACGAGTTGGGAATGCGCCGCGGCTAAATTCGGCTCCTTGACGGCTTCTGTTGGAGCTAAGGAGCGGAACCGGTTGGAAACGCTGGCACTGCCCGTGCCACCTGCGGGACGCTCGTTGAGATCCCCGGCCTGATCGAGCTCAGCACCCGCTTCGCCACCCGAGTGGCGCAGATGTCGGGAGCCGCCGCCGGTACCTGACGACGGCCCTCGCATCACCCCAGGTTCCGCCTCAGGACGAGCGCTCTCCCGCTCCTTCGCCATGCGCCTCTCACCTGCCTCAAATCCTGAGCGACGCTCGGACTGCGCTCGGCGTGACTGGCGCTTCTCTAACGCCTGCCGGTCGAGATCGGTTGGCTCGTAGCCCCGAAGCGCAAGGCTACGGGCAGACGCCTCGAGCCAGACTTCGCGCCGGAACGCCCCCGAACCGGTGACCTTGAGCCCGGGCCATCCGCGGTGTTCGGCGATCGCAACCAGATCCCGGACGACCACACCTTCCTCGCGCCGCGTCGCCAACCGGGCGCCCTCGTCCTTGAAGATCAAGTATTCCCCGCGTTCATCGGCGTAGGCGTGTTGCGCGCGCGACCGCGCTTCTGGTCCCGGCACAATGAAGTACTTGCGAGCTATTGCGGGAGGATAAGGGCGGGAGGACTGAGCACTTTCCGCCGAAGCGTCGCGCCCAGGAGCGCCGGACCTTGAGGAGGTACCCTTGCGCGGCGCCTCTCGACCTGGCCGTGGAGGGCTCCCATCATCGCGTTCGATCGTGAACTCCTGCGCCTCCTCCGGCTGTGCCCGGCGGATGAAACGCGCGACGCTGTCCTCGGTGGCCATCGGTGCTCTCCTCCACCTCACGCCGACGCCGCCGCTGCCTTGCGGCCCGGGAGCGGCGTCCCGACGATCTGCCGGTCGATGTGCGCGATCGTCCACGAGCGGATCTCATCATCGGTGAGCCCCGCGAGATCGACCTCGACGTCACCGAAGTTGAACACGGCGTCCTCCGGGATGCGGGCAGGCTCCACGATCTCCTCGTCGGACAACGGCCGTATCGGAGACAGCGTGCTTGCAAGCCCTCGGACGTCCGCGCGCAGCCGCTCGACCTCCTCGCTTAGCGCCAGCCAGTCCGCACCGCCCTCGCGACTGAACATTGAGCGTATGGGCGGGGGCGGCATGAGTCGGGCACGGAAGCGGCGATCCTCGTAGTAGCGGATCTTGTCGGCGAGAACCGGCGGCACGCCGGCCTTGAGCACGAAGGCCTTGGTCTGGGGCACGAGTTTCAGCTCCTGCGGCAGGAGGAGAGCCCGGCGCTGATCCGAGCGGGTCTCGCTGCCCTTCGCGCTCAGGGGCGACAAGCCGAAGGGGCGGCTGACACTCCGTGCTTTAACCGTGTCGTAGCCGAACCGCTCCGAGAGCTCGTTCGCGACATCTTGATCCTTGGGCGTGAACACCACCTCAACCGCATGGTTCGTCATCAGGTTCTTGGCCTGGTCCGGCCCGTAGATCGCGCGCAGCTGCGATGGGCTTTGCAGGATGGTGAGGAGGCGGAGGCCGTAGCCCGCGACGAAGGCAACTCCCTTGGCGAGCACGCTGACATTCCCCAGCGCCGGGAACTCGTCGAGGAGAAGCAGCACCTGCCGCTTCAGCGCCGGATTGTGCTCAGGGAGCTCGCGGGTGTTGAGATCCACCACTTGCTGAAAGAACAGGTTGAGCAGCGGCGACAAGCGCTCGAGGTTATCGGGCGACACCCCGAGATAAATCGAGATCGGGCGGGTGCGAAGCTGCCTCAAGTCGAAGCTCGACTCGGCCGTCGCCTTGTCGACGCGCGGATTGAACCAGAGCTCCAAGCGCGCAGTTACGGTCTTACGCACCGAGTTGAAGGTGTTGTCGGAGGCCGCCAAGAAATCGTTGAGTGCTTGCACGCAGCGGGGCGACAGCCGCGTCGGGCCCTCGCGGCGCTTGGCGATCACCTCAGTGAAGTGCACTTTAAGGTCTGCAGCCGCTGAGAGCTGCCGCAGCACCTCGCCAATGGTGAGCGGCAGCCCCGGCGTTTCTGCGACGTAGCCCCCGATGGCGATGAACGCCGTGCGGGCGGATTGATACCAAAACGGGTCGCCGCCGCTCTCCGCCGGAAACAGCATGGTCGCGATGCGCTGCAGGTCGTCGTAGCGGTCGATCGCATCGCGCCGGACATAAGTGAGCGGATTGTAGCGGGCAGTGCGTCCTTCCTCGTCTAGGGGGTCGAAAAGGTGCACCTCCTGGCCATGCGCCGCCCGGAATCCCGCTGTGCGCTCCCAGTTCTCGCGCTTGACATCGAGACACACCACCGAGTCCGGCCAGTTTAGAAGGTTGGGGATTACGAGGCCTACGCCCTTGCCGGAACGTGTCGGAGCGTACCCGATGACGTGCTCCGAGCCGCCGAAGCTCAAGGGTCTGCCACCTCGCATTCCGACGAGGAGACCGGTCTCAGCGCGCAGGCCTGCGGCTTTCACCTCCGCTTCCGTCGCGAACCATGCACGGCCGTGGAGCGGAACCGAGCGCGCTCGCAGCAGGGCGCCAACGCCGATGAGAACGACGATGCCGGACGTGAGCCCAGCGAGCTTCGCCCAGCGCCGCACGCGTTCGTCCGCCGTCCCCTGCCAGAGCACGTCCGTGAACGCGAACACGTGCAGACCGCCGTCGTGCTGGCGCAAACCCAACAGCATCAAGTTCGTCGCAAGGACCAGGAACAGCCCGCCCGCGACCACGACGCCGCCGACGATCGTCGCCGCCTTAAGAGTAGGGCTGACGCTTGCGAAGCGGGTCATAGTAAACCTCCGTGACGCGGTGGCGCCCGTCGCGCCGGCTCATGTGCACGACGACATCGACACTCAGATCGAGGAGACGTCCGATGTCCGATCGCGAGAGGTCCCGACCCTCCTCGCTCTGCTTGATGAGAAGTGCCAGCTGCTCGAAGGCGAGGAGCGCCGAGTCGGCGTGCACCGTCGTGATAGAGCCGGGATGGCCCGAGGTGACGTTGCGCAGATAGGTGAAGGCCGTCGTGCCGTCGCGCAGCTCCTGGAGGAGGATCCGATCGGGACGCATGCGCAGGCAGCTCTCAAGAAGGTCGCGGGGCCCAACCTTGGCGAGGCCCCGCCCGTCCTTGGCGTAGAGGAGCCGCACCTGGTTAGCTTGAGGTACAACGAGCTCCGGCGTGTCCTCGACCGTGATGATCCGCTCATCCTCGGGGATACAGGCGGCCAGCGCCTTCGCGAGCGTGGTTTTTCCTGAGCCCGTCGCGCCGGCCACCACGATGTTGCGCCGGGCAAGCACCGCCCGCTCCAGGAACTCCCGCCACCGGCCCTTATCCCGAAGCGCGAGGAGAGCCTTCTCATCGTCTTCCACACGCTCACCAGCGGGTCGGACGTCGGCGAGCGACCCGTCTTCGTCGAAGGCGGCAAGCGTGAACGCGCGCTGCGCCGCTTTGCGGATTGTGAGGCTCAGCATACCCGCCGGTACAGCGGGCGGTACCACAATCTGACAGCGCTCCTCCCCCGTGAGCATGGTCGAGACGATGGGGTGCTCGGGGCCGATGTCCTGGCGGTTGAGCGCGGCTGCGGCTACGCTGAGGTGCATGAGGTGCTCGAAGGTGAGGGGAAGCACCTCGTGTCGCGCCCAGCCCCTTGGTCCTTCCGTGAACACCTCGCCCGGGCGATTGACCACCACCTCGGTCAGGCTTGGATCGTCAAGATAAGGCTGCAGCGGTTCGAGGTAGCGCGCCAGGACGACGCGCTCCGGTCTCACGGGGCTGGCCGCGGGCCGGTTCGCTGACGTGCTCCAGCCGTCCTCTGGACCCGCGAGCATGGCGGTGGTCACGGCTTCACCACGCGAGGGGCGCTCGCGCCGGAATGCAGCGGCTCAGGCGTGGCGTGACGGACGCCGACGACGTTCAGCCGGTAGACCGACGAGAAGTCGAGGTCGCGTGCCACGAAGATGTTAGCGAGTTCGCCCTGTGCCTTGGTCAGCGTCGGCGGGATGTCGATGGAACGCTCCACGGCGATGCCAGCCGCGGTCTGACCCGCGCTTTGCGTCGAGCGGATCTCGATGTCAGCATCAGCCAGCTGGCGACCGGCGAAGGAGCCGGCATCATCCACGATCGATAGGAGCAGCGCCGCACCGAACCGCTCCCAGAAGTGGGTATCGATCGTGCCATCGAAGCCGGCACGGCCCAGCGCGTCCGTCGCGGGGCTCGCGAGATTGACGATCACGCCGTGGGGCGTCTTCGCCCGGTTCCAGAGTATGAACATGCGGCGCGAGCCGCGGCGCAGCGATCCCCTGTACTCGCCAACCACCTGCGTGCCCTTCTCCATGAGCACGACCTGACCGGAATCCGACATCACGTCGCGCTGGACGATGCAGGACACGAAACCTGGCACGTCAGAGGACATCGCTGTCTCGAGCACGCACGGAATCGGGGTCCCTTGCGTCACTACGAGATGCCGGTTCGGGATCACCGAAGCGCGGGCGCCCTCGAGGGCGGTGGGTTTCAAACGGTCGGCGAGGTCGTTGCGTGGCGGCGCCTCCGCCCCTGGCCCATACGCGTAGGGGAAGACGCTCCCCGTGAGTGCCGGTGCATCGCTGGCCTCAGCGCGCACCGTCGGACCGGGACCACCGACATTGCGACGGTACACGATGAGCGGTGCGCGACGGCTGTTCTCCAGGAGATCGTCCGCAGCACTGCGGGCCGGCGGGGGCGCAGGGTCGGCCTGCCGCGGCACCACGGGCAGCGCGGCCGTCACCACGGGCACAGCGGGCGGAGGAGGGGGCTCGCGGGCCGGCTCAAAAGCGGCGGCCTGGCGCACCACGACGCGAGCTTTGGCCTCTTCGGCCCGGCTAGCGCCCCTCGGATTCCAGGTGCCCCACAGCACGAGCGCAACGAACAGCACCAGCGCGCCGGCGCCCAACCCCCGTTTCAGGAGTGCGCCGCGCGCGGTGTCCGCCGTGCGGCCCGCGACAGGCGTGATACCGCGTTCAGCCTCATCCAGGGCAGGGGAGGAGGTTACATTGGCGTGGGCGCCGGTCGGAGCTTGAGCGCCAGCCGGAGCTGGGGCGCTCGCAAAAGCGTGAGCGTCGGCCATCATCTAATCTCCAGGTCAGCGACGCCGGGGTGGCGGCGGGATGCGCGTGGTGCGCACGACGGTCGGTGCCGCGGTGCCGGTACGGGGGTTGAGGCCGACTGGGTCGAAGGCCTCGTTGAAAATGCAGAGCACCTGCGCGCCGCGACGCAGCCTGAACTCGCGACCGATCGCATGGGCCACGACGAGCTCGCCTCGGATGTCCTTCGGGACGAGGCTCTCGGTTCCGTCCGCATTGACGATGTAGATCGCCGGCACCTCGCGATTGCCAGAGAAGCGGAATGCGGTCTGCTTGCCGTCGTCGTAGACACTCTCCGGCTCCAGCGAGGCCGCGCCTTGCGCGGTGTAGCGCCAGTTGCGCGGACCATAAGCCGCGTGGTGGCGCAGCGCCTCGTCGACGAGGCCGGACTCGCGCGCCGCGCGATCGACAGACGCCTCTAGCCGGCGCCGTTCGGCCTCGTCCTCGGGATAGGCGAACTTCACCACGAAGTAACTCGCCTCAAGCGAGGTGTCGTGGATGGACAGCTCGAACTGATAAGATCGCTTGCGGCCGTCCGGCCGCGTCGTGACCACCTGCAGGTTCGTTGGCGGGTGGCGCTCCCGCGGCTTCAGGAACAGGATTGAGCCCGCGGGGGCGACCTCCCAAGATACCGAGTCGCCGATCGCGACATGCGCGATTTCCTCGTCCTCACTGAAGACGAGCTGGGTCGAGGCGCGGATCACGCCGTTGATCTTCACGACATCGCCGGCGTCGTACACCACCGTGCGCACCCGGTTGTCGCGCGGCCCCGCCGCTGGGGTCTGCAGCGCGTGAGCCTCTTGCAGACCGAACACACTAGGGGTCGCCAGAACCACGGCGACGACGGCGCACCTGAGGGCGGGTTTGACGAGTAAACGCAGGATCATGGCACCACCTCCGGGTCAGCGCGGTATTCCGAAACCAGAAAGCCGATCGGATTCACGAGCCGATCGCTCGTGGAGATCGCGGCTTCCGGCGTGATCGCGAAGGTGAGGGTCGCGATCCAGTGAGTGACTTTGAGCTCCTCGCCCCGGCGCACTTCCCGCACAAAACGCACAGAGGCGAGGTTCGGACCGATCATTGAGATCGTCTTGATGCGCACCTCGGCGATGCCATAGCGGCCTAAAGTTACCTGCGGGCTCTCCGGGTTAGACCCCCGGAAGTAGGCGGCGAAGCGCTGCTGCTCGCCCGCCGTTGACAAGAGGGAAGCGACCTTAAAGCTCACTTCAGCCTCCGCTTGAGCGAAGGACTCGCGGGCGCGAACATACTTGGCGAGGAAGTACCGGGTGACCGCCTCCGGGTAATCGGCCGGAGTGGCCGAAAGCGAGGCCACCACGTCGACGATGCCGGTCGCGTTGTCGACGCGGATCACGTAGGGCTCGACAGACTTCAGTGGGCTCAAAGCCGCAACCGCACCGACGGAGGCCAGTGTCAGGCAGGACGCTATGGCCGCCACGGTCCAGGCGAGGCGCTTGGAGCGCTCGGCGGCCAGCATGCGGTCCTGCTCCCAGCGGCGGGCTCGCTCGAAGTAGGCTTTCAGGTCATCGTTGCCGATCATGTTTAAGTCTCCGGCGTTCAGGACGCGCAGGTCCGGTAGGACCCGGCGATGTTGAGAACTGGCGCCACGGCAAGTCTCGCCGAGGACGGGCGCTCAGCGAACGGTTGTGCGTTTGGCACGGGTCCCACGCCCTTGCGCATGAGAGGTGCGTCCTCCGCCAGTGTCGCGTCGATCGTTCTGTCGGGTGAGGGCGCCACGGCCAGCGCGTCTCGGCCCTCCCAGTCCCACAAAGAACGGTTGAGCGGCCGTCGGCTCCCGCCGTCGCAGGAGGGCGCCACCGCGCCGTTCAGCGTGCTGCAGGCGGCGAGCGCAGGGCCTGCCAAGGTTATAATCAGAAGGAGGCGAGCAATCATGGATGTCTCGTCGAGCGTGAGCCGCCGGTTCGAAGCCAAGCGTGGTGCTTGGGGTTTTGAGGGGTTGAGCAAGAATGGAGAGCGGGACGTCAGCGGCGGGACACGGCGCCCCCGCGACTGCGAGCAGCGAGCGCTGCCGCGGCTCGCTGGCCAGTTGCGTCCCCGGCCCGCCAGATCCCACTGGCGAGACCCGCGGCACTTGCGCCGTGGCTCTGCAGGGCGGCGGCCGAGCGGGCCATTGCGACATCCAGCATGCGCGCCGAGAGCGAGGCACCGCCGCCTGCGAGCGCCCCCGCGATCTCGGGCAGCTGCAGGGCTATGAAGCCCGCAAGGCCCAAAGCCGCGCCGATCGCGACCGCAGCGACGATCAGCCCGCCGCCGGAGGTGCCCTGCCCGTACTTTGTGAAGAAGCCGTCGACTGTGGTCAGCATCAGGCCGACGAGCGCCGCGACAAGAATCTGCAAGATGACGAAGTTGACGAGCTGGCGCGTCCAACCCTCCCCGAACGGGCGGGTCGCCTCAAAAAGCATCAGGGCGATGAACACGGGCCCTAAGGCCAGCACGACGCCAAGCCCCACCTTGGCGTAGAGCATAATAGCGAACTGCAGCAGCGCGCCGACCGCGACGAAGACAACAAGGATTGCGGAAACGAGCTGGGGGAAAATGTCCGTGTAGCCCGCGTTACGGTAGATCTCCTGCGCGATCTCGATGCCGCGCGCCAGCAGCCGGTCGAAAGGGGCGCCCGAGCTTAAGGCAAGAGTTGAGCCGCCGAGGGCGCTGCCGATCTCGCGTGGTAAGGTTTCAAAGAACAGGCCTGACACCCAGGCCTGGTACTGATCGGCACGTGTCGCGAGCGTCACGATCACGACGAGCCGGATCGACCGCCAAGCGAAGTCCATCATGGGCTCACGGATGGCGCCGCGCATGACCGCGTAGCCGTAGAGCACGACGTAGAGAAGAAGCGCAGTGCGCAGTGGCGCGTCGACATAAGCGGCGACGTTCGACACTGAGGTTGAGACGAACTCTGTGATGGGACGCTCGAACTCCTTGAGGAAGTCGTCGAAGACCTTGATAGCCATGGATCGTGCCTCTACTGCAAAGCCTGCTTCATCTCGTCGGCCGTGCGCTGACGGCCGGCCTCGGCGGCGTTGAGGCAGTCAGGGGTGCGCCCGAGCTTACCTGGATCGTTGCGGCATCGCCGCAGAGCCTCATCCAGCGCGGCTGGGTCGGCCCGGAACGCAGCGACAGTGCGCGCCGATGGAGGGGAGGGCGGGACCATCACCATCGGAGCCGACGCTGCCCCGTCAGCCCGCGGCCGCTGGGGCTCGGCCTCGGAGCACCCGGACAGAACGGCGCCGCCCAGGGCCAGCATCAGAAGGAGAGCGTGGGAGACACGTCTCACTGGACGGCCGCCTTCATCTCGTCGGCGGTCTTCTGCCGACGCTCCCGCTCGCGCTGGGTGTCCATGTCGGCGCGGGCCTGCTGCACCATGGCAAGGCCCTGCATGCGCAGCACTTCGTTCTGTAGGAGCGCGGTTTCAGCCTGCAGGCGGTTGCCGAGGTCGAGCTTCTCGGCGACCGATGGTGTGCTGGCGATGCGCTGGCGCAGCTTCTCAAGCTCGTCGACGCGCTTGGCGGCTGTGTCGTAGACTTGGTTCCCAATGCCGTGTTTCGTGCCGGTCGCCCGTGCGATGCGGTCGAGCTCGGCCCGGTAGAAGTCGTCTCCGGCGTTGCCCGCGCTGGTATAGTAGCGATTCTGGTCGAGGAAGCCGTCGACAAGACCAGAGAGGCTGCCGGTCATCTCACCCGTGCCAGCGATCAGGCGCTCGACCTGCGCGAACTCGGGTGGCAAGTACCGGCGAAACTCGTCCCGGCCGAGCAAGTTTGCAACGTCGTTGATGTTGGTGATCTGATTGAACGAGTCATAGAGGCGCTTGGCCTCGGTAAGCTGCGCCTTCATGGTGTCGAGCTGCTTGGCAAGCTCGCGCAGCTCCTCCAGGTGCCGCAGTCCTTGGGTCGCCAGCGAATACGGGTCGTGGACAATGCCGCTGAACTGGGCGGCCGCGGCGCCAGCCGTGGCAGCATGGAGCCCGAGCGCCACAAGGCCGGCCGCTCGCGTTCTGGTCAGTTGTTTCATGATGAGAGCCTCCTGCGCTCGGCGTGAAAGAGGGAAAGCCAGTCCTTCGGGTCATCGCCGACCCGAGCTCGGATGTCGTCGAGGAGCTCGACGGCCGCGGTGCGCCCGGACAGGATGGCAAGGTGGTCGTCAAAGCCGGTGAGATTCAGCTCGGCTACGACCGAGTGGTGACCTTGCTTGACCAGGAAGCGCCGACTTTCAGGGCTCAGTTCCTCACGGATCAGCCGAAACTCGGTTTCGGTAAGATGAAAGCCGTCGACGTAATCGGCCTTCGTGCCACGGGGGTTCGGCAGGAACACCTGCGTGGGGCACTGCTCAACGATGGTGTGGGCTATCGGTGAAAGGAGCGCGTCACGTGGGCTTTGCGTCCCGAACACCATCACGCCGTTCTGCTTGCGAATGGTCTTGAGCTTGTCATTCGCGAGCGAGCGGAAGGCGTCATCGCCAAGTGCCTTCCAGAACTCGTCTATGTCGATGATCAGCCGGCGCCCGTCGATCAGCTCCTCGACGTAGCGAAACAGTACTATCATAAGGGGCGTGCGCACGACAGCGTTGTCGAGCACGTCCGTCATGTCGAAGCCGACGAGCGCCGCATCGAGACCGATTCGGTCTTCGTCCCCGTCAAGCACCCATCCGAGCGGCCCGCCCCTGCACCAGCGCTCGAGACGGGCGCCGATCCCCTCCCGGTCGCCCTGGCCGAGAAAAGCTCGAAGCGTCTCGAAGGAGCGTTCTGCGGGCTTGAGGCGCGCCAACGCTCGCAGGCCTGTCTCAATGCGCTCCTCATCGGTGTTGCTCAACGAGCGCCCGTCAGGGGCAACCATTCGCCTCACGAGGTCGCTCAGGAAGGCGAGGTTCTCTGGCGTGAGCTCGAGCCGTTTCAGGGGTGCGCAGCCGGTGGGCACAGCATTCCTCAGGGTGAGGTAGGTGCCCCCGCTTGCCCGTACGAACAACTCGCCCCCGCGATCCTTGTCGAAGAGCACGCGCTGGCACCCGTGCTTCTCGGCTTGGGCCAGGAGGAAGTTCTGGAGCACGGTCTTTCCGGATCCGGACGGACCGCAAATGAAGGTGTTGCCGAGATCCCCGTGGTGGAACGAGAAGTGGTAGGGCGAGCCTGAAGGGCTTTTCAGGAGCGCCACCGCCGGCCCCCAATGGTTCCCATCAGGGCGCCCCGTCGGGTGGGCGTGGAAGGGCGAGAGCGCCGCGAAGTTGCGCGACGTGATCGCGCCGGATCGCGCGCGGAACTTGAACAATCCGGGTAGCTGCGCGAGATAGGCCGCCTCAAGCCCGAGATCCTCGCGCGCCGCAACAGTACCGGCCTCGGCAAGCAGCCGGCGCGTGACCGCCATGGTCTCGGCGAGCGTCGCGGGCGTTTCGGCATAGACCAAGACCGAGAGGTGATGATCGCCCATCACGAAGCGGTTCGACTCGAGGTCATCGAGCGCGTCCCCGAGATCGGCGACTTGGCTCAGGGCGCGATCGCGGGCGGAGACGAGTTGGTTCTGTTTGCGCGTCAGGATCGCCTTCGCATCCGCCTTCGCCAGACAGGCGAACGACTGCGTTACCACGAGCTCGAAAGGCGCGCTCAGGAGTGCATCCAGCATGCCAGGCCGCGTCGTTGCTGGGTACTCCTTGAGGCCGAACAGACCGGCGAAGCGCGAGCGGCCGGCCGAGCGCATCTCGATCGCCTCACGGCCGCAGATCACGCGGCTCGTGTAGAGCGCTGGCCCAATCGGGCCGTCCGGCAGGGGCATGGGCAGGCGCTCGCCCGACACCAGCTCGTGTAGGAACTCGAGCGGTTCCGAGAAAATCAGACCGCCACGGTCGTAAAGGGCAAGGCTCCGCGGCCTGTAGCGGTCGAGATGAGCCTCGAAGTTACGCGCCGCATCCTCGAGCTTTTCGATCGCATCTGGATCGGCTTCCAGGCCCGCCGCACGCCCCTGGCTCAGACGTTTGAGGAAGGCGCCTGCGGCTTGACTGGCCGCATCTCTCGCTGAATGCCACACCAGCGTGAGGTAGAGTTCGGTCCTGAACAGGTCCTCGCCGACCATGCGGGTGCGGTAGTCGCAGTCGAGCGCCGCCGCGAAGCTTGAGCTGAACGCGCCGTCCGGGTAGCCGCGGTCGCGCCGCCGGATCAGGTGCGTCCACAGCGCCAGCCGGTCATCCGCCACGTTGCGCAGCGTCATGTTCAGCTTGACGTGGAGGTCGTTGAGGTCGCGCGCGTCCGCGGTCTCGAACGCCACGCCCTCAAGACGCAACGTTGTGACAAGCGCCCCGGTCGAGAGGCTGATGATCGATGGTGTGACGTGCCTGAGGTAAGGCAGGTGGAGATCGGGCTCGACTTCGCGCGCCTTTACCGTCGCCAAGCTACGCATGCTGAAGCTCCCTCGGATGATAGCGGCGGCGAAGCCGAAGCGGCGTATAGGACGACCCGCCCCAAACGCCCCCGTTGCGGTGACGGCCCTTTGTTTCGATCCAGGCGAAGAGGAGACGGAATTGGTTCGGGTCGTGCCGGCACAGCGCCCGCGCTGCGAGGTGGATCGGCACCGCCACGAGGCCGTAGACGACACTCCCGCAAACCAGGAACAACACGCAGGAGAAGATGACGTTGAGGCCCATGGCTTCCATCGTGACGCCCCCGATCATTGCTGGGCGCGTGCAGGCCAGGAACAGGGTATCCTCGACAAGGCGCTCGGATTCGTCCGACATCGACGCAGGATCCAGCTCGGGGGGAGGGCGACTCGGTCGGCGTGCAAAGATCAGCGACCGCCGGTGCCGCCCCCTGTGATAGTGCCGACGAGTTCAGTCGCCCCAAAGACGATCGCGATGCCCACGAGCACGATCCCGGCGCGGCGAATATCAAGTGCGCCGAACATCCAGGCGAGGCCGACGAGGATCACAGCGATGATGGCAAGCAGCCGCGCGATCTCGCCGGTGAGAGCATTCACGATGTTCTGGAGCATGCTCTGGATGTTCGCGGCTTGAGCGAAGGCTGTCTCCGTCATCCCAAGCGTCACAACGGCAGTCATAGCGGTGAGAAGAATGGTGTGCGAGAGGGGGGAAGAACGGTTCATTGTCAGTCCTCACGAGGGCTGGTGGGCAAAGGAAGGGACGGGGCGCCGCGCTAGGGTGCACGGTTCCGGGACTCCAGAGTTTGGCTAGGGCGAGGGAGGTTCGGGGCTTCAGCGCCTCGGAACGGTGGCGCCATAAATGAGAACCGTGGCACCGATGCTTGAGCGGTACACGTCCCAGTGCGGTGGGTCAGGCGGACCACGCCCGGACCCGCGCTGGCTCGCAGGCGCGACTGGAGGCTGTTGCAGCTCAGTCAGCCGGGGTGGCCTCGTGCGCGGGAGCTCTTCTGTCCGTGCGGTACGAAAGGAGGCCGTCACGCCGGCCAGAGCCACATTGCGGTCGCGGCCGTGCCGAAGCGCCGCCTCGAAGCGTTCATTGAACAGCTGGCCGGTCGCTTTCACATGCCGGCAGGGCTCGAAGGCTTGGGTGACCGACAACCCCATGCGCTGGAGCTGCGAGGTATCGAGCTGGGCCAGGCCGATCGCCACGCGCGGCTCGCCCGCCACGATGGCTTCGGTGGTCAGTTCGACTGCCTCCTCACGGGAGGAAGCGAGGACCTTCACCGGACCGCGGCGCTCGCCACCGAAGCTGATCAAGAAGGGTTCGCCTCCGCTCGCCTCCCGCACAATGGCAACGAGCGGCTCGCGTGGCACGCCGCCCGGCGCGCAGCGCTCGACCAAGGCCAGGAGGGCTGGCGCATCCATGGTGCTAGGATCCTGCCCGGGCGGTCGAAGAGACATAAGGCGAGCTTGCGCCCGCGTTGGGTGCTGGTGAGCCGGTCTGGCGGGCGGCACCGAAAGCGAGTGCGGCGCACCTGCCGCTCAGGGTGGGCCCGCTCATCGTGGCGGTGATGGAACTGAAATTGAGAAGCAAACTACTCACGTGCGACCCCCGCCTTTGATTCACAGCTCCGGCTTATGCTGTCGGATTCTATGCGAACATAAAACTGAAGTTCAGAAATATGAAGCGCATTTCGCTTCAGATCACAATAGGGCTGACGCGCGAGATGATCGGCGTCATGGCCGGCGTGGCTTTCATGTAACAGGTGGGTGCGCTCGCGCTCCTGTGGACGAGAATGCGGTCCTTTGGGCCTTGGTCCTGCTCTGCGCTCCAGCCGGGGTGCACGGCTGGCGCAACATTTCGCGCGCGATCGTGTGGAGCAGAGCACCTGCGTCTCGGAGGTCTTTCTCTGCTGAGCCTGCGACACTCGGCCCACGGAGGTCGTCCTCGTGAACCCCCTCTCTAGTCGCGCCTTTATCGCTCAACTCCCATGCGACGCCGATGCACGTGTTCTGTTAGACGGCCGAGCAGGCGATGAAGGGAGTGTCCTGTTCCGTGGTAGTAACCGACCTGCTCCATCAGAGCTTTGCTCGGCTGCGCCCGGCTCGCAGCGTTGGGTGCATCAACCTTGACGGAGCAGACTCGTATCTTCGGAACAAGGGTGCCGAGTTCGGCGTTGCAAATTCGCAGCCGATTGCTTATTTTATGCAAGTGAGCAGTGGAGGTGTTGATGGTCACTCTCCAGCAGGTTCGGCCAGGTCCGACGGCGTTACCGGCCGATCGGCACGGGCTGGCGCTCAAGGGCTTCTTCGGCATGATGAATCGTTGGGGCGTCGACAACGACACAGCCCGGATCCTCCTCGGGTCGCCTCCGGAGCGCACCTTCTTCGAGTGGAAGCGGGGCCGGGCAGGCCGGTTGCCGGAGGACACGCTTCGCCGCATCGGATACATCGCCGGAATTTGGAAAGCGATCGAGATCCTCTACAGTGACCCGGCCATCGCAGACGGATGGGTGAAGCGTCCAAACCGGCACTTCGGTGACCAGACGCCGCTCGAGCGTATGGCGGCGGGTGACGTGACGGATCTCGCAGCAGTGCGTGCCTATCTCGACGCCGCCCGTGGCTCCTGGTCCTGACGCGATTAGCGTCGCAGAGGTCGACTGGCCACAGGCTTGGCGCATCATCGCCTCACGCTACCCGCCTATTGACCTCTTCGAGCGCGTCTCGGACGACCCGTCCGTCTGGGATGTGCTGATCGAGCTGGAGCAGCTCACGAACCCGCGGGTGCGCCAAGAGGTGGGAGTTATCAGCCTCGTGCCGCCGGAGCGGCGACTGAGCGGACCCAACGCGTCCTGGGTCATGGCCGCGTTCACGCACCTGAACCCAAAGGGCTCGCGCTTTTCGGACGGATCTTTCGGCGTCTACTACGCCGCTGATCGGCTCGAGACCGCAATCCGCGAAACAATCCATCACTTCGCTCGCTTTGCCGCCGATTCCAGCGATCCGCCACGACGGGAGGCGATGCGCGTCCTTGTCGGCGCAGTCGCTTGTACCTTCCATGACGTGATGATGTTGCCGGACGATGAGCGGGCGAGAGTGCTCGATCGTGACTCCTATGCCGCGGGTCAGGCGCTCGCACGGAGGCTGCGGGATAATGGCAGCAATGGGCTGGTCTATCCAAGCGTACGCGATCCCAATGGGCGATGTGTGGCGGCTTTCTGGCCAGACGTCGTTGGGATCCCGCACCAGGAGCGGCACCTGCAGTACGAGTGGGATGGTGCTGCGATCCGGCGGTACTTTGATTTCAGCACGGACGAATGGGTACCAATATAGGTGGCGTTATCCCGAAGAGGGTGACTTCGTACGGGCCCGCGTGACGCGAGGCGTCGCTCGCGGCCGCCGCGGTGGTATCTCCTTTCGCAGAGCACGAGCCGTCTCAGGCGGAACCTCGTCGAAGAGGTTTCGCACCCGCGTCCCGAGCACGGCTGCGATCGCGCACAGGGTCAGGACAGTTGGGTTGCGCTTGCCGGTCTCAAGCCCACTCATGTAGGCGCGGGTGCGTTTGGCGGCGAGCGCCAGCTCTTCCTGCGAAACCCCCTTTTCCCGACGCAGTCTCAGCACGTTGAGACCGATCACCACCCGCTCGTCCATGCGGGCGAGGGCGCCACGTTGCCTACTTTAGAGCGACACATTATAGTGAACATGCACAGGCGCTGACTCTTGCCTCAGACGAAAGACGCTGCACTGCTCTCTTGAAAAATTTGCCGTCCTGACGCATTGAACGCAAAATTCTTGCACTACAGAACGGCTAGTCAGCTTGTCGAGGCCGTCTGCGCGACCTCGGTCAACGCTCCCTTAACGGGTCGTGGCTGAAGTGCTGACCTGCAGAGGGCTGGGCGGAACAGGATGGCAAGGGCGACGGTCGAAGCAGATAGCGCAAGCGGGGCTTTCGAGGCGGTGTTCCTGAATGTCTTGCCACGCATTGTGACCCAGGCGCGGGAGAGCAGCCCGGCCCGGGGCTTCATGGCATTTGGTCTCCTGATGTACATTGCCAAGTTGCGTGCCGAGGGCGTAGTCGTCACCCGTGCCGAACTCGCGCGGCGCCTCGACAAGTCGCAACAGATGTTCTCGCCGCACGTCGATAACCTGGTTGAGCTCGGACTTCTCAAGTCCACGAAGGTGGTGGGTGGGCACGGAGTCGGCACGCAGTGGCACCTCGATCTAGCGGATGCTCGGATCGTAGAGGCTTTGCGTGCTTTGGGTGCTGCAGCGGGAGACGGTTCAGATGCAGATCAGGCGATGGCTGACAGCAGCCATGCCAGTGCTCCCATCAGCGGTCTGGATGGGGATTCGGTGCCTCAAGGGCGCCGTCGTGGGAGCCGATCGGCACCGCGTAGCCGGCCTTGACCTCCTCCAGCAAGAACAGCGTTGTGACGTTGCGTAGAGTTGGGAAAGTCTCTGTAAACCGTCGCAACATCTCGCGGTAGTCCGCAATATTGCGCGCGACCGTACGCACGAGGAAGTCGGCCTCGCCGGTCACTGTTGTGGCATGGATGACGTGGGGCTCTGAGCGGATCGCCTCCTCGAATCGCTCGAGGGTGTCAGGGTCTTCGCGGTCGACCGCCATGAGGGTGTAAGCCTGGAGCGGAAAGCCGAGTGCTCCTGGTTCCACGAGAGCCACGTAGCGCTGGATCAAACCCACCTTCTCCATGCGCCTTAGCCTGCGGCTGCAGCCGGATGGCGATAAGCCGGTAGCCTGACTCAAGTCATCCAGCGTCGCGCGACCGTGCCGTTGAACGATGTCCAGGATCTTGGCGTCCACACGGTCAACGTACATGGGCTAGAGACCTCTCAAAACTTCAAGGACCGCGAGTAGAACCAGGGCTGCTAGCCACATTAACCATGCGGACTCTACCTGAAGTGCGACGGTGTACGCTTGATCGGAGCAGATGACTTGGCCTGCTTCAAGTGGCTGGTGAGCACCTCGTGAGGGGTGCGGAAGCCCAGGCATTTGCGAGGCGTGTTGTTGATCCGGTGGCAGATC
>DASZAZ010000055.1:0-90111 GCA_035944635.1 Microvirga sp. | reverse complement strand
ACCTTCAAGGTTTCCGAGCGGGCCGCCCGCAAGGGCCGCAATCCGCGCACCGGCGAAGTCGTGAAGATCGCCGCCGCCAAGACCGTGAAGTTCAAGCCGGCCGGTGCCCTCCGGACGTCTCTGAACAAGAAGCGCCGCGCCAAGAAGGGCAGCTAACCTCCGCTCCGAGGACCTGCGCCCCACGGTGAGCTGCAGCCTCGGGCAATAGTGTCGAGGCCGAGCCCGCTTGGGCGGGCCGCCCCACTGCGGGAGGTGGCCTGAACGGCGGGCGCCCTCGTGAACCAGCCCCCACGCCCGGCGTGAAGCCGGGCGCCCTTGCCGTCTCGCCAGAGAGGCGCGGCGGGGACAGAGCTTGCCGGCAGCAGGCCGTCGCGGCCTCTTGGGAGCAGCCTCTTGGGAGTAGCCTCACGCGGCTCTCGTCGAATCGGGACGATCCCCCCAGCGGCCCCGTGGGAGCAGCCTCACGCGGCCCTCGTCGAACCGGGGCGATCTCCTCAAAGGACGGCGCAGCCAAACCGCCGTCCCGCCTCGTTGCGGGACAGCGCCATCCTCACGCCGACAGCGGAGCCTGGGGTTTAGGGCCGACGGGCTTTCGGGGGCGTTTGCGGGGCGCTGGCGAGAAGCGCGCGATAATCCGGCAGCACCTCTTCGCCGACCCTGTCCCGCGCCATGCCGATGCAGCTCTCGACGGAGCACAGGGCCGCTTCGCCCTTCTGAATGGCCTCCGCGAGAACGGCCCGGAGCGGCGCATCGCAGTAATGCGCGACGGTCGGACCCACCTGCGCCTCCGGCACGCGCGTGCGGGCGAGTTGGCGCAACACGTCCCCGGTGCATTGCTCCATCCAGGCCCGAGGGTTCTGGGACTGAGCGGGCGGAGCGCGCCGGCGCTCCTGGGCATCGGCCGTGGCTGCCAACAGCAGCACCCCGATGCAGGAGAGGCCCATCACCGGAACACGCGTCATGGCAGCCTCCTCTGTTGCAAGCGGATTGAGAATTCCGCTCCACCCCGCATGGAACACGCCACGGGCTGGGAGCCTCGGACTGAGAAACCCGCCCCACTGCACATGGAACCCGCAGCGGGTCGGCAGCTTCGGGCCGAGAAACCCACCCCGTCGCGCATGGAACACGCCACGGATTGAGAGCCTGGAGAATCGCTCCGACCGTTAGGGAAGCTTGGCCTATGTTGGGCGCTTCGGGAAGGGCGGGACACGGGGCCTTGCCTCGCGGACCGGATTTCCCGGGCCGACATCCGGGGCGGTCGCTCTACGAGCGTCCCCAGCGCACCAAGGCCCACACGCGCTCATGCCCGTAATAGAGGGCGATCTTGGTGGCGAGCTCGGTCGCTGCGATGGAGCCCGCGAGCTTCACGCTCGAGGTGAAGAACAGGCTGAGCACGAAGGTGTCCAGCGTTCCCGTCGCTCGCCAGCTCATGGCTTTGGCGAACGAGCGCAGATGGCTTTCGGGGCGGGAGGGGCTCATGCTTGCCCCTAGCCGGTGGCGGACGCGGCCGAACTGATCCAGATCAAGTCGCGGAGCGAACGGCGGCCAGCCGATCGTCCCTCTGTCGGCCCCTGTCGCGATGGTGTCGCGCCGATGTGCTCTTTCCCTTGGTGCCCCGAACCGGCACCATCGAGCCCCTGGAGGCGCCGACCATGTATCGTTCCCGTGTTTCACGCCGTTCCCTGCTCGCCACCTCGGGCGCCGCCCTGGCCTCCCTGGCGTTGCCGGCGCTCTCGCGCGCGGCCTCGCGTCCGATCATCACGCATGGGGTGCAATCGGGGGACGTCTCGACGGGCTCCGGGGTGATCTGGGCGCGGGCCGACCGGCCCTCCCGCATGGAGGTCGAATGGTCGACCACCGAGGGCTTTTCCGCCATCGGGGGCGGGGCGACGGTGGATGCATCGGCCGAGACGGATTTCTGCGCCAAGGCCTTCATGCGCGATCTGCCGCCGGGCCAGACCGTGTTCTACCGCGTTCGCTTCCGCGACATCGCCGATGCCAACGGCGTGAGCGAGCCCCTCGTCGGGCGCTTTCGCACGGGCCCGCTCGAGCGGCGCGACGTGAGCTTCGTATGGTCGGGCGATACGGTCGGTCAGGGCTGGGGGATCGACGAGGCGCGGGGCGGCATGACGATCTACGCCGCCATGCGGCGCGAGGCGCCCGACTTCTTCATCCATTCCGGCGATACGATCTATGCCGACAACCCGCTGAAAGCCGAGGTGCCGCTGCCGGACGGCACCGTGTGGCGCAATCTGGTGACGGAGGAGAAGGCGAAGGTTGCCGAAACCCTCGACGAGTTTCGCGGCCAATGGCGCTACAATCTGCTGGACCGGAACCTGCGCGCCTTCAACGCCGAGGTCCCCATGCTCGCCCAGTGGGACGACCACGAGGTGGTCGACAACTGGTATCCGAGCAAGATGCTGGATGCCGATCCGCGCTACCGCGAGAAGGTCGTGGCAACGCTCGCGGAGCGGGCCGCGCGGGCATTCCACGAATATGTGCCGATCGCGGAGGACAGCCGGCGGGTCTATCGCAAGGTCGCCTACGGTCCGCTCCTCGACGTGTTCTTCCTCGACATGCGCAGCTATCGCGCCGCGAACGGCCCGAACCAGCAGGCCGCGGAGGGGCCCGACACCGTGTTCCTCGGCGCCGCGCAGCTCGCCTGGCTCAAGCGCGAGCTGAAGGCCTCCCGCGCCACCTGGAAGGTGATCGCCGCCGACATGCCCCTCGGTCTCGTGGTGTACGACGATTTCCGCACCCGCTCGGGCTCGGAGGCCATCGCGCAGGGCAACGGCGCGCCGCTCGGGCGCGAACTCGAATTCGCCGGGCTTCTCGCCTGGATGAAGCAGGAGGCCATCCGCAACACCGTTTGGCTCACGGCGGACGTGCATTACACCGCCGCGCACCGGTACGATCCCGCACGGGCGGTGTTCCAGAACTTCGACCCGTTCTGGGAATTCGTGTCGGGGCCGCTCCACGCTGGCACCTTCGGGCCGAACCCCCTCGACAACACCTTCGGGCCGGAGGTGGTGTTCCAGAAGGTGCCGCCGGCGGGCCAGTTCAATCTGGCGCCTTCCGTCGGGTACCAGTTCTACGGCCATGTGCGCATCGAGGGGCAGGGCGAGCGGATGATCGTGACCTTGAAGGACGGCACCGGCGCGGGCCTGTGGTCCACCGCCCTCGACCCCGTGCGGGCATGATCGCTTACCCGAGCAGGAAATAGGTTTGGGCCTCGCCCGCTCCTTTGAGGGTGATGCGCCCCCGATCCTCGAAACTGAACTGTCCCGTGAGACGCTGGAACACGGCATCCGACACATGGATCCGGCCCGGCTGCCCATGGGATTCGAGCCGGCTCGCCACGTTCACCGTGTGACCCCAGACGTCGTAGGCGAACTTCTCGCGGCCGATGACGCCCGCCACCACGGGCCCGCAATGCATGCCGACCCGCAAGGACAGCGGGAAGCTCTTCTTCGCCGCGAAGGCGGCCGTGGCCTCGATGAGCGAGAGCGCAAGGCGCGCGGCCGTCTCCACGTGATCGGCGCGGCCTTCGGGGAGGCCCAAGGCCACCATGTAGGCATCGCCGATGGTCTTGATCTTCTCCGCATCGTAGCGCTGCGCCAGCTCGTCGAAAATCGAGAACACCTCGTTGAGAAGCTGCACCAGGGCCGAGGCCTCCATGCGCCCGGCCAGCCCCGTGAAGTCGCAGATGTCGGCGAAGAGGATCGTGACCTCCGGGACGTCGTCGGCAATCAGCCCCTCGCCGGCCTTGATCCGTTCCACGATCGCATGCGGCAGGATGCTGTGGAGCAGCGCATCGTTGCGATCCTTCTCGTAGCGCAGCTCGCTCAGGATCTGCCGCTCGCGGTCGCGCAGGAGCTTGTTGTCGAGGCAGGAGCCGATGCGGGCGCGCAGCAGCGTGGGGTCGAAGGGCTTCGGCAGGTAGTCGATGGCGCCGGCCTCGATGCAGCGCACGATGGTGTCCATCTCGTCCAGCGCCGAGATCATGATGACGGGCAGCTCCTGGGTGCGCTCGTCGGCTTTCAGCCGGCCCAGCACCTCGTAGCCGCTGATGTCCGGCATCATGAGATCGAGCAGCACGAGATCGAAGGCTTGGCCCGCCACGGCAGCCAGGGCCTCGGCCCCGTTTTCGGCAAGCGCGACCCGGTGGCCGTCGCGGGTGAGCCGGCGGGCCAGGAGGTCGCGGTTCGCCTCGTTGTCGTCGACGACGAGGATGTGCCCGAGCGCGCTGTGCCGGCCCGAGCTGTCGATGAATCGCATGCTCTCGAAAGCGCGCGAAACCACGCTCCGCTCCCGCTCCGACCGGTCGACCGCCTCGGCCGAAGCGCCCTCCTGGGTGAAGTCCACCAGGGCATCGATGCGATCCAGCATCCCGTCGGCGGCGGTGAGGAGGCGCCGCAGATCCTGCGCGATGCCCGTCTGCCCGTCGGCCTCGGCATCCTCGAGGAGCATCTCGCCATAGCCCTTGATGGCGTTGATGGGCGTGCGCAGATCGTGGCGCAGATGCTTGCGGAAGGTGTCCTCGTCCTCCGGATCCGCCTCGCGGGCGAGGATGTCCGCGATGAGCCGCTGCAGGGCAAGGCCCGCCCCGTGGACGCGGTCGAGATCGGGTTTCAGGGTCGCGAGGTCGAGGCGGCCTGCATCCTCGACCAGCATCTCGGCATAGCCCACGATGGAGGCGGCGGGCGCCGCGAATTCCTGGCGCAGATGCGCCCGCACGGCGCGCACGTAGCGCTCGGCCTCCATGGCATGGTGCCGGTCCGCCGGTTGCGCCGCGGCCTCGCGCATCAGACCTGGCGCGCTTTTTCGAGCAGCGCGTTGATCTTGCCGAGAAGACGCGGGAGTTCGACGGGTTTCGTATCGAAATCGTCGCACCCGACCGCGAAGGCCTGGTCGCGGTCCTGCGTCATGGCATGGGCGGTCAGCGCGATGATCGGGATGCCCTTCGTGCCCTCATCGCCCTTGATGCGCCGCGTCGCTTCCCAGCCGTCGATCACGGGCAGGCTGATGTCCATGAGAATGAGGTCAGGCGTCTCGCTCGACGCCATGGCGACGCCCTGCTGGCCGTCCACGGCCATGACGACCTCGAATCCGCTCCGCACGAGACGACGGGAGAGCATGTCCCGGTTCATCTCGTTGTCCTCGACCAATAGAATCTTCGGCATCGTCAGCCTTTTGCAATGGAATGGCGTGGCCCGTCAGGCCGCCGCCGGCAGGGTTGGAATGATGGTCGCGAGCGTCTTGCCGAGGCCCTCGACCGATTGCGCTCCCTTGGAGAAAACCTGGGTGGCGCGCTCGGCCAGGAACGCTCGTTCGGCTTCCGTGAGATCCTTCGCGGTCAGGATCACCACGGGGAGCGAAGCCGTTGCGTCCGTGGACCTCACGGCGTCGAGGAAGGCAAAGCCGTCCATTTCCGGCATCATCAAATCGAGGAGCACAAGCGCGGGCTGCAAGCCCCCGGCCAGGAGATCGAGGGCTTCGCGCCCGTTCGCGGCCTCCGCGGCCGACAGGCCCGCTCCCTCGACCGAAGCACGCAGGATGGCCCTCACATCGGTGTCGTCGTCGACGATGAGCACGAGACGGTCGCTGCGCTGCCCCGCGAAGCGCGCGAGAAGGGAGGCAAGCCGCGCGCGGTCGATGGGCTTCGTCATGTATTCCGACGCGCCGAGCGCAAAACCGAGGCTGCGATTGTCGATCATGGTGAGCATGATCACGGGAATGCGGGCGAGCGCGGGGTCGGATTTGAGCGCGCTCAGCACCGTCCAGCCGTCGACCTGCGGCATCATCACGTCGAGGGTGATGGCATCGGGCTGCATCTCGCGGGCGAATTGCAGCGCCTCGGCGCCGTTCCGCGCGTGGATGATGCGATAACCCTCCTTGGAGAGCGTCGCGGCGAGGAGATCGTGCACGATGGGATCGTCGTCGACCACGAGAACCGTCGCGCCGCTCGCCGAGCCCGACACCACGGGCCGCTCGACCGATCCCGCGGGCGCCTGAGCCCCAGGCCCTGCGGCCGGCAGGGAGATCGTGAAGGTGGAGCCCTCGCCGGGGGTGCTCTCCACATCCACGCCGCCGCCGAGCATCATGCAGAAGTGGCGCGTGATCGTCAGCCCGAGGCCTGTGCCGCCGAAATTGCGGGTGGTGGACGAATCGGCCTGGGTGAAAGCCTGGAACAGGCGCCCCATCTGCTCCGGCGTCATGCCGATGCCGGAATCCTTCACCTTGAACACGATCCAGGGCGTGTCGTCGGCGCGGGTCTCCCGGCGGACCTCGAGGGTGACGAGGCCGCCCTTGGTGAACTTGGCGGCATTGCTGAGCAGGTTCAGCAGGCCCTGGCGCAGCTTGGTGACATCGGTGTTCATCACGCCGATGTCGGGCGCGCAGGTAACCTGCAGCGTGTTGCCGTTCTTGGCGATCAGGGGTTCGACGATGGGGCAGAGTTCCGCCACGAGCTTCGTGATCTCGACCGGTTCGAGGTAGGTCTCGACCCGCCCTGCCTCGATCTTCGAGAGGTCGAGAATGTCGTTGATGAGCCCGAGCAGATGTTTGCCCGAGGTCTCGATCTTGCGCAGGTCGGACTCGGACGCCGCGTCGCCCCTGTCCACCGCATCCTCCAGAAGCATCTCGCTGTAGCCGATGATGGCGTTGAGCGGCGTGCGCAGTTCGTGGCTCATATTGGCCAGGAAGGACGACTTGGTGCGCGAGGCCTGCTCGGCCGCGGCGCGCGCCTCCTCGGCGGCCTCGCGGGCGGCGCGGATCTCGCGGGCATTGTCGCGGAAGACCGCGAGAGCACGGCTCATGTCGCCGACCTCGTCGGGCGTCGCCCGCGGGAGAGCCCGGTCGAGATCGCCGCCTGCCACCGCCAGCATGCTCGAGGACATGTCCCTCAGGCGCCGCACGATGTAGCGCGTGACGAAAAGCCAGACGATGAGCGCTGCGATCACGAGGCTCGCAATCGACAAGGCCACGAGCCAGGCCCGCGCGTTGGCGATCTCGGCCGTCGTGAGCGCGGCGGTGCGGACGGCGTCCTGCTCGGCGGAGGCAACGAGACGGTTCACCTCCTCGCCGAGATCGGACGCGATCGCGGTCATGGAAGCCTGCCCCTCGCGGCCCGCGAGACTGGCGCGCAGCTCGCGCGAGCGCAGAGCAAAGAGGCTGCTCTCGCCGCGCCCGAGCGACAGAAGCGCATTCTCGGCCTGCTGCAGGGCCGCGAGCTTGCCGGCGTCGATGGAGCCGCGTTGGACCAGAAGGGTAGATTGGCGGGCCAACCGGTCGCGGGCGGCGTTGAACTGATCCTGGATCGGAACGATCTGCTCCGCCACCTCCGTGGCCGACGCTTGATAAAGCAGGCTTGCCGCCACGTTGATGTTGGCTCGCATCTCGTAGATGGCGTGCAGCACGGGGAGTTCGCCCCGCACGATTTCGCCGACCGCGCCGCCTTGCGCCGCGGTCGCGTCCTCAAGGGCAAGCGAGGTCTCGAAGATGATCTCGTCGGAGATCGGTGCCAGGAGCCGCGCGAGCGCATCGGCGGCGCGAGCGACGGCATCGGTCGCCTGTTCGCGCTGTGCCCCCACCGCCACCTTGGTGGTGATGATCGCGTTGAGCGCCTGCCCTTCCCGATCGATGGCAGCCACGAGGCCCTCGAGGCGCGTCACCTGGGGCGAGGCCCCCAGCACGCGCCGCAACTCGTCGAGAATGCCGCGCATCTCGGCGGTGGATTGCTGCAGCGCTTGAACGCGGGGCCCACGCTGGTGCTCGTAATTCGCGCGCGCCAGGGACGCGGCCGCCGAGGATGCTTCGGCGGTGGCCACATCGAGGCTGAGCGAGAGCTTGACGAGCGGGAGGCTGCGCTGGCTCAAGCCGCTCATGGCCTCGTTGACCTGGGCGAAGCGGATCCAGGCCACGAGCGTGGCCGCCACCGTCAGGGCCGCGATGAGGGCGAAGGCGAGTTGAAGCTTGCCTGCGATGCTCCGGTGCCAGGAGCGTCCGGATTGTGCTGTATCAGTCACGTGGGTCAACGAAAGTCCGGACTGTGCGGGAGCGGCTGCGTGGGTGACCGAAGGTCTAGACCCGGCGGGAGCGGTTGCTTGGGTCAACGAGCGAGTTCGCGCAGGGACTCGAGGGGTTTGATCTCGCCTGCACCGCGGATCGCGGTGAGGAAGACCTGATCGAGGCCCTGGTTGTCGTTCGACCCGAACCGCATGGTCAAGCCGTCGATGTCGAAAGCTCCGGTCCCGTAGAGCGTATCGAGAAAGCCGCTGCGGCTGGGCGACGGGCCGGCCTTGCGCAGCGTTTCGATGGCGAGGCGCCCGACGAGATAGCCCTCCAGGGACACGAAACCGGGCTTGGCCTCGGGCGTGCTTGCCTTGAGGGCGGCCTGATAGCGCTGCACGGCGGGCTGGGCGGGGTCGAGGGGGAACGGGACCACCTGCGTGATCACGAGCCCATCGCCCTCCGCGCCGATGTCCTGGGCGAGTGCGTCCGCTCCGACGAAGCTCACGGTGAGAAAGACGGCATTGAGCTTGATGCGTCGGGCGAGGCGCACGAACTCCGCGATGGGTTGATAGGTCCCGATGGTGATCACGGCTTCCGGCTCGCCGCGGCGGATGGCGAGCAGGCCGCCGCGCACGGCTGTGGTATTCCGCTCGAAGGTGCCCTCGGCCACAAGCTGCATGCCGCGCTTCGAAAGCGCCCGCACCGTGCCGTCGTAACCCGCGCGCCCGAAAGCGTCGTCCTGGAACAGGATGGCGATGCGCTTGATGCCGAGATCGGTGGTCAGCCGCTCCACCATCACCTCGGTTTCCTCGAAATACGAGGCCCGCACATTGACGACATTGCGCTGGAACGGGTTGCGCAGGATATCGGCGCCCGTGAAGGGCCCGACGAATGGAACCCCAGCGGCCTCCGCGATCGGCTTCGAAGCCGCGGAGGTGGGTGTCCCGACGGAGCCGATGAGAGCGAAGACGTTGTTGTCGATGAGCTTCTTGGTGGCCTCGATGGTGCGCTTCGGCTCGTAGCCGTCGTCCTCCGAGACGAGTTCGAGCTTGCGCCCGTTGACGCCCCCAGTTGCGTTCGCTTCGGCGAAGGCAGCCAGAATGCCTTCCCGCATGCCGCGTCCAAGGGCGCTCGCCGGACCTTCGAGAGCCGCGGCCTGGCCGAACACGATCCGATCGGGGAAGACGCCGGGTTCGGCCTGGACCGAGACCGGCATCGCGGCACCGGTCGCCATCATCAGCAGGCCGGCCGCTGCCGCCGCCCGGGATCGAAGCCATCCGAACATGGAAACCTCCCCACTCGTCCTGCGCCCCATGGGTTCGGCTTGCCTGGGACATGCGCCAGAGCCCAGCCGGCCCAGAGCTGCCCGACCTTGGCGGGGACGCTAACATCGATCCCGCCGGCCTGATAGCGGGCGCATGACCTCGCCTCGGCCTAGGCTTGGGACGCCCGTGGACTGCCGACGTCAGGGCTTATGGCCCGCCCGCCGACCAGTCGGAAAGCAGCCCAGCAGCGACTTGTCTTGTTTTCAATACAAGGTACAGTCCTAGCCATGGAAGTGGCTGCCGCGGCCAATCCTTCTCGAGGAGCGCGATCACCCTTCCTGCTCAAGCCCTGAAAACCAGCGCAACGCCGTGGCCGGCGCCCGCAACGAGGAGACGATAGCGATGAAGTCCCTGCGGAAATTGTTGTTCGGTGCGTTCGTGGGCCTCTTGGCCGCATCTGGGGCTCAGGCCCAGACCACCACGGTGCGCATCGCCTCCTTCGTGCCCGAACAGTCCTTCGGGGTCTCGAAGGTCATCAAGCCCTGGATGGACGCCGTTCAGGCAGAGGTCGGCGACAAGGTGCGCCTGCAGGGCTTCTGGGGCGGCACCCTCGGCAAGGATCCGTTCAAGCAATTCGAACTCGTGAAGAACGGCGTCGCGGATGTCGCCTGGGTTCTCCCGGGCTACACGCCGGGCCAGTTCCCCGAGATGCAGATTTTCGAATTGCCTTTCGTCTTCAAGACCGCGCTCGAAGCCGGCGTCACCGGCTGGCGGCTGCACCAGAAGGGCATGCTCTCGGGGCTGGAGGACGTGCATGTCATCACCGTGTTCGCGAGCGAGCCCTCGAACCTGTGGATGCGCGAGCCGATCCAATCCCTCGACGATCTCAAGGGCAAGAAGATCCGCTCCGCCGGCGCCGTGCAGGCGCGCTGGCTCGAAGCTTTCGGGGCGACGCCCGAAACCATGGACTCGCCCGTGATGAACGAGATGCTCAACCGCGGCACCCTCGACGGCGCGATCCAGGGTGCCACGGGCATGAAAACCTACAAGTCGCTGCAGCTCGTGAAGCAGCACCATGCCGTTCCCGTGGGCGTGATCCCGTTCCTTCTCGTCATGAACAAGAACACCTGGGCGAAGCTGCCAGAGGATGTGAAGGCCGCGATGATGAAGCATGGCGGCGAGGTCTCGGCCCGTCGCGCGGGCGAGGCCTACGAGCAGGCCGGCAAGGACATCCGGGTCGAGAACGACAACGCCGGCACCATCAAGGTCGTGGAGCCGACGCCGGCGCAAGCCGCGGCTTACGAGGCCAAGACCGAGCCCGTGAATGCCTGGTGGGCGGAGAAGAGCCCGAAGGGCAAGGCCGTGCTCGACGAGACGCAGGCGATTCTCAAGGCCATTCGCAGCGGCACCTGAGCGTCCCATGCCGTCCAGCCCCGCGGACAGCTCGGCACGGGACGCCCTTGTGCAGCCCTACCCTCCGGAGGGCCCGCCGTCGGATGGCGGGCCTGTTGAGGACGTGGCCGCGGGTCCGGTGGCGGATCGACCCGCCGCCTTCGCCAAACTCGATCTCTGGACCCGGTGGCTTGCGATCATCGGCTTCTGCGGCCTCGTCGCCATCGCGGTCCTCACCACCTGGGACGGGGCGGCGCGCTACCTCAACCTGCCGCGCCCGCACGGGCTCGCCGATTACGTTTCCGTGGTGCTGGCGCTCGTGGTCGCGACCTGCTTTCCCGCCGGCCTTCTCCACCGCACCAACATCACGGTGCGGTTTCTCGGCCGGGGCCTGGGGCCGCGCGGGGCGACCTGGCCCGAGGCGTTCGGGGCTACCGTCACCCTCGCCTTCTTCGCCGTGCTGGCCTGGCAGGCGGTGCGCTTCACCCTCGATCTCCAGGCGAGCGGGCGCACCAGCAGCACCATCGAGATGCCGGTCGCGCCCTGGTGGTGGGTCACGACGGTCGTGTTGATCCTCTGCGTGCCCGTGCAGGCCTGGGTGACCGGCCGCCTCTGGGCCGCGGCGCTCGCCGGCCGGCCCGATCCCCTGCCCCTCTCCGAATAACCCCGCGGAGCCGCCCCATGGACCCTATCCAGACCGGTCTCCTCGGGCTTGGATTGATGTTTGCGCTGATCGGGCTGCATGTGCCGATCGGCATCGCCATGGGGGTCGCCGGCACCATCGGCACCGCGATGATCATCGGCTGGGAGCCGGCGCTGACGCTGGTGGGAACCGAACCCACCTCGGCGATCTCGAACGAGGGCCTCGGCGTCGTCGCTCTCTTCGTGCTCATGGGCAATCTGGCCTTCGCGGGCGGATTGTCGAGCGAGCTCTACCGGGTCTCCCAATCCTATCTCGGCCACCGCCGCGGCGGGCTGGCGCTCTCGACCGTCGCGAGTTGCGCCGGCTTCGGCGCGGTGTGCGGCTCGTCGGTGGCGACCTGCGCGACCATGGCACGCATCGCGCTCCCGGAGATGCTGCAGCGGGGCTATTCCAAGGCGCTCGCGAGCGGCACCATCGCGGCGGGCGGCACACTCGGCATCATCATCCCGCCCTCGGTGGTGCTGATCCTCTACGGGATTCTCACCGAGAACTCGATCATCACGCTGTTTCTCGCCTCGGTGATTCCGGGTCTCATCGCGACAGCGCTCTATGCCCTCGCGGTCGCCGTCACGGTGCGGCTCAATCCCGATGCCGCGCCGCGACTGCCGAAGACGCCCTGGAGCGAACGCCTCAGGACCACCCGCGACTGCTGGGCCGTGCTCGTGCTCGCCATCGTGGTAGCGGTCGGGATCTATTCCGGCATCTTCACGGTGCCGGAGGCGGCCTCCGTCGGGGTGACCATCGCCTTTCTCCTCGCCCTGTTGCGGCGCCGGCTCTCGATGGCGAGTTTTCTCACCAGCTTGAAGGACACGGCGTCGAGCACGGGCCTCGTGTTCATCATGATCATCGGGGCCTCGATCTTCGGCTATTTCGTGTCCCTCTCGGGCCTGCCCGAGGCGCTCATCGACGCCATCAAGGGCTTGGGGCTCGCGCCCATCGCGGTGATCTTCCTGCTGCAGATCATGTACCTCATCGGCGGCGCGATCTTCGACGAGATCGCCCTCATGATCCTCACCCTCCCCTTCGTCTACCCGCTCATCACGAGCATGGGCTACGACCCGATCTGGTGGGGCGTCATCAACGTGGTGATCATCGAGCTCGGCATGATCATCCCGCCGATCGGCATCAACGTCTTCGTGCTCCACGGCATGGCCAAGAACCTGCCGCTCACGACGATCTACCGGGGGGTCACCCCGTTCATCCTCGTCGATATCGTGCGTCTCGCGCTCCTCACCTTCCTGCCCGTCCTCACCCTGTGGCTGCCGAAGGCAACGGGGTGGATGTGAGCGACGACCGTGAAGGGTGCTAGAAGAGGCCTCGCGCCGAAGGAGCCTCCCGATCATGCCCGCCCGGTCCCGGGAGCCCGCCAAACAGAAGCCCGCGCGACGCGCCCGGGTGACGCCGCTCTATCACCAAGTCTATGTGCATCTGCGCCAGATGCTGCTCGAGGGCACCTGGACCCCGGAGCAGCCGCTCCCCTCCGAGCCCGCGCTGGCGAGCCGCTTCGAGGTGAGCCGCATCACCGTGCGGCGCACCCTCGAACAGCTCGAAGCTGAGGGCCTGATCCGCCGGGTGCGCGGCGTCGGCACCTTTCCGGTCGGCGGCCCCGCGCCTTCCGGGCCCGCCAACATCTCGGGGATCCTGGAGAACCTGATTTCCTACGAGGCCAGCACCACGGCCACCAACCTCGAATGGAGCTTCGTTCTGCCGGAAGGCGGGGCCGCGCGGGCGCTGGGTCCGGAGAGGTGCCTGCGGGTTGTGCGCGTGCGCCGCTACGAGGGCCGGCCGATCTCGCTCACCACCATCCACGTGCCCGACGCCCACGCCGCGCGCCTGCGGCGCGACCACAGCGCGGACGAGCCGATCATCCGGGTGCTCGAAGGCCAGGGCATCATGGCTGAACGGGCCGAGCAGACCATCACGGCGGTGCCGGCCGGCGCGCTTGCGGCCGAACAGCTCGACGTCGCCGCCGGCTCCCCGCTGATCTGCATGCGCCGCCTGATGCTCGACCGGGACCTCGCTCCCGTCCTGCATCAGGAAAGCCTCTATGCGCCGAACCGCTTCGAGTACCGCATGACGCTGACGCGCACGAGCGTCGGCCCGCAGGCGCGCTGGACGCCGATCGCCTAGACGGCGCTCATGCCATCCCGGGCGTTCGAACCGCAATCGGTTCGGAACGAGCCGTCACCGTCTCGACCTCAACGAGGAAGCGCTGGCCGCCAGGCCTGTGAAACGGTCCGGAAGGCCGGCAAACCCGCTGATGAGAGTGCCACGGTCAGGGCATGAGCAACCCGCCGTTCACGTGGAGGGTTTGGCCCGTCACATAGGCGGCAGCCGGGCCGAGCAGAAACAGGATGGGACCCACCACATCTTCGGGCGTGGCGATGCGGCCGAGCGGAACGGTCTTGAGGTAGGCGTCCATGTCGAGACGGGTGCCCTCGTTGCCGTCCCCGCCCCGGCCGGTGCCGCCGCGCAGGAAGGCCGTATCGACGGCCGAAGGCGCAATGGCGTTGACGCGCACCCGAGGCGCGTTCTCCTGCGCAAGGAGGCGGGTGAGGGCAAGGATGCCCGCCTTCGCGGCGGAGTAGGGCCCGTAGCCCGGCGTGGGCTTGAGAGCGAGGCCGGACGAGGTGTTGACGATGGCCGCACCCTCCCCCGCGTGGAGAAGCGGCAAGCCGGCGCGGCAGCACAGAAACGTCCCGTCGAGATTGCCGACCATGACCTCGCTCCAGGCCGCCCGACTCGTCTCGCCGACAGGGCTCTTCTCCCGCGCGAAGCCTGCGAGGTTGACGAGTCCGTCGAGGGCACCGAACGCTTCGCCGACGGACGCGAAGGTGCGGGCGACAGATTCCTCGTCGGTCACATCGATCGTCGCTGCGAGAACCCCTTCGCGCGGCGCATGCCGCGCGAGCGACGCAGCGAGATCGAGCACGGCGACCCGGGCCTCAAGAGCCATGAGATGATCGACCAGGACGCGTCCGATGCCGCCCGCGCCACCCACCACGGCAATCCGCCGGGCCGGTGGAAGATCGAAGGCGTGGCGGTCGTTGCGGCGCATGAAAGCCGGAGCGCTTTGACGGGTGGGCCATGCTTGTCTTATTTATAAGACAGGGTCAATGGCGGCGCGCGGGGCGGCGCCATGGCGGGAACGGGCATGACGGCCAAAGCAGCCTTCGACATCACGGACCACGAGCGGTGACGCTCCCGTTCGATTGCGACGTGATCGTCTCCGGCGGCGGACCGGTGGGCTTGTGCACGGCCCTCCTGCTCGCACGCCGCGGTCTCAGCGTGCGCGTGTTCGAGGCCGAAGCAGGCCTCTCGGAAGACCTGCGCGCATCGACCTTTCATCCTCCGACCCTCGACATGCTGGAGCCATTGGGGATCACCGATCGGCTCATTGCACAGGGCCTCGTGTGCCCCTCCTGGCAGATCAGGCTGCATCCGTCCGGCGAGCGAGCCGTTTTCGACCTCTCGGTGCTTGCCGACGAGACCCGGCACCCCTACCGGCTGCAATGCGAGCAATGGAAGCTGTCCCGCGCCCTGCTCGACCTCCTGGGCAAGGAGCCGAATGTCGAAATCACCTTCGGGTCGGCCCTGTCGCATATGGAGCAGGACGAAGCCGGTGTGAGCGTGCGCGTCACCGCGCAGCAGGGGGACAGATCGCTTCGCACCCGCATGCTCGTCGGGGCCGACGGCTCCCGCAGCTTCGTGCGCCGGGCGCTTGGCCTTCCCCTGGAGGGGCAGACCTATCCCGAGACGACGCTGCTCGTGACGACGACCTTCCCGTTCGAGGACCATCTGCCAGGGCTCTCCAACGTGAGCTATTGCTGGAAGGAGGGCGGCAATTTCAGCCTGCTCAAGGTCCCGGGCCGCTGGCGCGTGTCGATCTACCCACGCGAGGACGTCCCCGTGGAGGATCAACTCACCGACGAGGCCATCGAGGCGAGCCTCCAGGACATCGTCCCCCGGGCCGAGCGCTACGACGTTCTCGAAAAGCGCGCCTACCGGGTGCATCAGCGGATCGTTCCGGTCTACCATGTCGGCCGTGCGGCCTTGGTGGGCGATGCCGCTCACCTCAACAGTCCGGCCGGCGGCATGGGGCTGAATGGCGGCCTTCACGACGCCTTCGCGCTGGTCGAGGCCATCGCCGACATCTTGCAGAAGGGTGCGGGCCTGCAGCGCCTTGCGCTCTACGACCGGCAGCGCCGGCCTATCGCGGCCGAGCAGATCCTCGCGCAGGCGGATCGCAACCGGGCGCGAATGCGCGAGAAGGATCCCGCCCGCCGCCGTGCCATCCTGGCCGATCTCCAGGCGCTTACCCGGGATCGGACTGCCCTCAAAGCTCATCTGATGAAATCCTCGATGATCGAAGGTTTGCGCCAGTCGAGAGTGGCGGCATGAGCGCGGCCACGGGCCAGCGCCGCGGCAGGTGCCCATGAGCGTCGAATACGCTCCGAAGGGCCTCATCGGCGTTCTGACGCCCCAGGCCAACACCACGGTGGAGCCCGAACTCGCGATCCTCGTGCCGCCGGGCTATGCGTGGATCAATGCCCGCCTCATGAGCGACAAGGGCACCATCGAGGATCGCTTGCGAGACTACTTCGCAGGCCTCGAAACCGCGCTTCGGCAATTCGCGAACGCGCCGGTCGCTGCGGTCGCAGTGGCCTGCACGGGCGCGTCCTATCTCGCCGGTCCCGACGCGGAGGACCGGGCCCTGGCCGAACTCGGGCGCATCGGCGGCGCTCCGGTCTGCACGGCCGCGAGCGCCGTCGTCGACGCGCTTCGGCTCCTCGATGCGAAGCGCATCGGCCTTGTCTCGCCCTACAACGCCTCCCTCAACGCGGCGAGCACGGCCTATTGGACGGCGCGCGGCTTCGATGTCGTCGCCAAGGCCGATGCCTATCGGGAAACCGAGGCCTTCCACCCGATCTACAGCCTCCCTTCCGGGGCCGCCCAGGCGGGGCTCGACGCCCTTGAGGATGAGGATCTCGACGCCATCGTGATGCTCGGCACCGGCATGCCCACATTGGCACCCATCCGGCGCACACCAAGGGTTGGTCGAGCACCCGTTCTCTCCTGCATGCTCGCCATGACCTGGCGCGCCGTTGCCGCCGCACGCCGAGAGCCACCCACCCGGGATGATCTGCTCGACTGGATTGCGGCGAGGCATTGGGCTGCAAGGCTCGCCGAACCTGGTCGCTAGCGGTTGCTCGGCTTTCGCCGGAGACACCGAGGCAAACGTGCCGGCGCCCTTACTTGCGGCTGAAGGTGATCGAGATCCCGGTCAGTTCGGTGCCCTGCGAGCGCAGGGACACGACCTGCTTGTCGCCACGCGTCGCGATGTTGAGGCCGGCGGCAAAGCCCGGCATGTCGATGTTGGCCTGCAGGTCGCCGCCGCTCGCCGTGCCCGCGATCGGACCCGTCACGTTGCGGGTGGCCTCGCGCCAGGCGCCGGTGATCTTGCCGCCCTCGTCCCTCACGTCGCTGTTGAGCTCGAACTTGTAGCTGTCGCTCGCACACCGCAGAATCGAACGGAGATTGTTGAGATCGTTGCCCGTGGCATAGGCGGCCTGGCAGCGGATGCGCTCGTTGGAGCCGTTCGCGAGGCTGACGGTGCCGCTCCCCGACCAGGAACCAACCAAGGCCGCGAAGGGACCGGCCGCCTGAGAGCTGCGCTCCGCCAGAGCGGGAGTCTCGGCGGCCACAAACGCGACGAACAGAACGGCACCCTGGCACAGGAGCCGGGCGAAGGATGATTGAGCCATAGCGATCCCCTTTGGTCGAGCGGTTGGGTCCACAGCGGCCTCGAACCGGTCGTGACGCTTTCAGTAGGCTCGCGATGTTGCCGCGATGTCTCTCGGCGCCTCCCGGGTGTTGCTTGAGGTGCATCCTATGTTTCGTTCGCTCTTCGCGCGAAAGGCGTTTCGCTCAGGCTGCGGGCGCCAAATCGCGCTCGCTCCGTGCACCATCCTGCCGCGTGCGCACTCGCACCGTTTCCGATCGCGGCGCCAGCGATAAGCCGGGCACGCCGAGCACGGCAGACCCTGTAGTGCTCGCGATCCACCATCCTCCGGAGCCATGCGATGATCCGCTCTGCAATCCGCTGCGCCACGCTCCTTGCCGGCATGGTAGGAGCCCCCTGGCCCGTGCCGACGAGCCCCCGGTCGGCGGCTTCAGCCCGGCGCAAGCCCGGACCATCATGGCCGCGATCGGTGCCAGCCGGGGTCTCTCGTCCTTGCTCGGGCGGTGCCCGGCCGACATCTTCGGTCGAAGGCCGCCGCGGCCGCAGGCCCTTGGTCGGGCGGAGGGCTTCTCGGCCGAGCGGTGCCGGGCGGACGCGAAATCCTGCCTCGACGCCTGCACGAAGGACCATGACGGCGAAGCGTGCTTCGGATTGGCACGCGCCTTCCAGGATCGCGACGACGAGCGCGAGGCGCGCTATGCCCAAATCCTCTTCGCCATGACCTGCGCTACGGGCAAAGGCGCCGGCTGCACCAACCGGGCCGCCGGGATCCGCAACGGCGGCCAACAGGGCGATCCCTTCCATGGCCGCCTCGCGGCCGCGGCAGAGCGATGCCAGTACCGCAGCTTCAAGATCGCCTGCGACCGGCGCGACGCCTGGGGCTGCACGATGCTGGGCCAGTCCCACCGCTACGGCGAGGGCACGCCGACGAACCTGGACCAGGCGCGTCACCATTACGAGCTCTCCTGCGAGATCGCCCCCCATTTCGAGGCCTGCGCCTTCGCACGCACCGACCTCGACGAGATCGGGCCAGCACGCCGCTAATGCTCTCTCGCGCCGGCCGCAACACGCCCGCAACATCGGCGACACCAGCATGGGTTGCGACGCAATCATGCCGATAGGTGCGTCGTGTCTCATCTCTCCGTCACCAGGAGCACTCTCATGAAACGGTCCGCATCCCTCGCAGTCCTCACCCTTGCAATGGCCTTGTCGAGTGCAGCCGAAGCGCAGGTCGCATCCCTCTCGACCTCCACGGCGAGCATCATGCCGAACCGGCGCAGCGTCCTGATCGAGAAGGCCAACGTTCCGGGCCAGGGCCTCATCGTCGTTCGTGCCGTGCGCGGCGGTAGCATCGAGCCGAAGGCCCTCGGCCAGATCCAGGTGAAGCCGGGCACATCCTCCAACCTGCGCATCCCGCTGAACCGACCCGCCGCCGCGGGCGCAGACTACGTCGTCATGCTTCATGCCGATTTCGGCAAGGTCGGCACCTACGAGCGGACCAATCCGCTCGTGCTCACCGTCGATATCCCGGCCTCGGTGGTCGACGGCGCTCCCGAGTGAGAGCCCTGTTCAGGGGAGCAGAGGGGTCATGGCGGATCAGCATCCGCGGCGACGCAGGGGATTGGCGGTTCTCGCGCTCGCTCTCGCCATCGGTGCCGTGGGCGTGGTCGCAGCGATCACGGTTGCGGCGTTCAACTGGGGCTTCACGGAAGGCGTGACGGCGGGCGCCGTCATGCTGATCGTCTACACGGTTCCGGCGACCGTGTTCGATTGGCCGCGGCTCACCTTCACGGACGCGGTCGAAGCCTTGCTCGGGCTGTGGAGCGCCATCGTGTCGTGCATCGCCTCCCTTTTCGATTGGTAACGCGGTTCGGCGCATCGCTCCCGCGAAGCTTTCGTGAGCCTTCGCGCGACGCAACATCAAGCGATCGCGACGACAAACTCCGGCAACGTCGTCCCGGCACAACCATCCCCATTGCTCGACACGCCATCAGCGGCGAGCGACCGACCGCGGGCAACGCGGCCGGCATCACCACAGGTCAACGTCAAACCGGCTTCACAGGAGAACACCCATACGCTCGACTCTCATTGCCCTTCTGCTCTCCACCGTTGCGGTCGCCTCCGCCGAGGCCCGCAGCTTCCCCAACTCCCCGCTGCGCACCGCCGGCACGCTCGCCTGCTCCGTCGAGCCCACGATGGGCTTCGTGGTGGGTTCCACCCGCGGCATGATCTGCCGTTTCACCTCGAACCGCGGCGGCTTCGTGCAGACCTATAGCGGCCGCATGGACCGGGTCGGGCTCGATCTCGGCGTGACCAGCGGGCAGACCATCGCCTGGCGCGTTCTCACCCCCGGGGGCGCCAGCCGCTCCAACATGATCAACGGGATCTTCGCCGGCCCCTCTGCCGAGGCGACCCTGGTGGGCGGCCCAGGCACGCAGATGCACTTCGACGTGCAGGGCGAGCGCGTGGTGCTCGAGCCCGTATCCTATTCGGGCCAAGCGGGCTTCAGCTTCGCGATCGGCGAGGCGCGCGTCGGCATCGCCGCGGACGCTCCCGCGATCGTCCGCTAACCGGAAGAGAGCTGCGCGGCGAGCCGTCGCCGCGCAGCGCCCGATGTGCGTTTCTGGGGAGGCGCGCCCTTAGGCCTTCAGCCGATAGCCGGTCTTGAAGATCCACCACACGAGCGCGAGGCAGGCCGCGAGGATCACGAGCGTCATAGCGAGGCTGACCGCGATGTTCACGTCCGACACGCCGTAGAAGCTCCAGCGGAAGCCGCTCACGAGATAGACCACGGGGTTGAAGAGCGCGACCTTCTGCCAGAAGGGCGGTAGCATGCCGATGGAATAGAAGCTGCCGCCGAGGAACGCGAGGGGCGTGACCACCATGAGGGGCACGACCTGCAGCTTCTGGAAGCTGTCCGCCCACACCCCGATGATGAAGCCGAACAGGCTGAAGGTCACGCAGGTGAGCACCAGGAACGCCGCCATCCAGACCGGATGCGCGATGGTGAAATCCACGAAGAGCCGCGCGGTCGCCAGAATGATGAGCCCGAGGAGCACCGACTTCGTGGCCGCCGCGCCCACATAGCCGATCACCGTCTCGAGGGCGGAGATCGGGGCCGACAGGATCTCGTAGATCGTGCCGGCATATTTCGGCATGTAGATCCCGAACGAGGCGTTCGAGATGCTCTCGGTGAGCACGGAGAGCATGATCAGCCCCGGCACGATGAAGGCGCCGTAGCTCACGCCGTCGATCTCCATCATGCGCGAGCCGATGGCCGTGCCGAAGACGATGAAGTAGAGCGAAGTGGAGAGCACGGGCGAGGCGATGCTCTGCATCATCGTGCGCCAGAAGCGCGCCATCTCAAAACGGTAGATGGCCCCGATCGCATAAAAGTTCATGCCTCACCTCGCACAAGACTGACGAAAATGTCCTCGAGCGAGCTCTGCTCGGTCTGCAGGTCTTTGAAGCCGATGCCGGCCCCGGCAAGATCCCGCAAGAGGCCGGCGATGCCGGTTTCCTCGCTCTTGGCGTCGAAGGTGTAGACGAGCTGCATGCGGTCTTGGGACAGGGCAAGGCGATAGGGGCTGAGCTCCGATGGGATGGCGTCGAGGGGCGCCGGCAGATGCAGGGTGAGCTGCTTCTTGCCGAGCTTCTGCATCAGCGCGGTCTTCTCCTCCACCAGAATGATCTCGCCCTTGCGGATCACGCCGATGCGGTCCGCCATCTCCTCGGCTTCCTCGATGTAGTGGGTCGTGAGGATGATGGTGACGCCGTTCTCTCGCAGCCGCCGCACCATCTCCCACATGTCGCGCCGCAACTCGACGTCGACGCCCGCAGTCGGCTCGTCGAGGAAGAGGATCTGCGGCTCGTGCGAGAGGGCTTTCGCGATCATCACGCGGCGCTTCATGCCGCCGGAGAGCGTTATGATCTTGGAGTCGCGCTTCTCCCAGAGCGAGAGGTCCTTGAGGATGCGTTCGAGATAGGCCGGGTCCGGTCCCTTGCCGAAAAGGCCACGGCTGAAGCGCACGGTCGCCCACACGGTCTCGAAGGCGTCCGTGTGGAGCTCCTGGGGCACGAGGCCGATCTTTGCGCGGGCGGCGCGGTAGTCGCGGCGGATGTCGTGCCCGTCCGCCGTCACGCTGCCCGAGGTGGGGTTGACGATGCCGCAGATGATGCTGATGAGGGTGGTCTTGCCGGCGCCGTTCGGGCCCAGCAACGCAAAGATCTCGCCGCGCCGGATCGAGAGATCGACGTTCTTGAGGGCCTCGAAGCCGGACGCATAAGTCTTGGTGAGGCCCGCCACGTGGACGATGGCGTCGCCTGCGCCCGAGGCCTCGGGCGCCCTTCGGTATTCGGCGGGTTTCATGGTGGGACCTTGATGGCTGGCCCGGCCTGCGGGCTCTCACCCCAAGGAGGTGCGCCCGGCGCCCTCCTGCGTCAAGCTTTGCGCCTGCAGGGGTGCACTGCACTCCCGGCGCATCCCGGCGTCGCCATAGAGCCCGCCGCACTCCCAACCCATCCCGGCAGCGTCAGGGGGTAGTCGCAGCCTCGGGCCTGCGGTCGAGAACGGCATCGACGAGGCCGAAGTCCCGCGCCTGCTCGGCCGACATGTAGTTGTCCCGATCGAGCGCCCGTTCGACGGCGGCGTAGTCCTGTCCTGTGTGCTGCACGTAGACCTCGGTGATGCGCCGTTTGAGGGCCTCGCTCTCGCGGGCGTGGATGAGGATGTCCGTGACCTGGCCCTGGTAGCCGCCGGAGGGCTGGTGGACCATGATCCGGGCGTTCGGCAGGGAAAAACGCTGGCCGGCGGCGCCGGCGGTGAGCAGGACCGAACCCATGGAGCCGGCCTGCCCGACGCAGAGCGTCGACACGGGACAGCGGATGAATTGCATGGTGTCGTAGATCGAGAACCCGGAGGTCACGACCCCGCCCGGCGAGTTGATGTAGAAGGATACCTCCTTCTTGGGGTTCTCGGCCTCCAGGAACAGGAGCTGCGCCACGATGAGCGAGGCGGAGTTGTCGTCCACCGGTCCCGTGAGAAACACGATGCGCTCGCGCAGCAGTCGCGAGTAGATGTCGAAGGAGCGCTCGCCCCGGTTCGACTGCTCGACCACCATCGGCACGAGCATGGAATTATACAGTTCGATCGGGTCACGCATGGGGCTCTCCTGGGAATAGGGCACAGGTCTCCCGTGCCGCCGGGTGAGCCCGGCCGCTTGAGGATTCCCGCAAATGCAGGGTTGGTTTTAAGCGGCGAGCCGCATTCGTGACAGGCGTCCGCCGACGATCCGGCCTTGAGCAAGGGGCCGCCTGACACTGCGGGTCGTGCGGCGCGCCCCCGCGCGACCCGCGCGGGCCTGCAGAACGCTGCCGAAGCGGGGCAGAGCGACGGGCAGCCCGCTATGGACCACCCGCAGGAGCGTGCGGCCGTGGTCGAGGGGCGTCAGTTCGAACGTAACCCGGGAGTCGAGCGGCTCGCCCACCGCATCCGTCGCATCGCCGCGCCAGGTATAGGAGAGCCGCCGCGGCGGCTCGGCTTCGAGCACCTCGCAGGTGAGGGTGCCGCCCGCATCCGCCGCCTCAAGGGTGAAGCGCTCGCCCGTCTCGGCCTTCATGGTATTGGGACCGAGCCATTCGGCCAGGATTTCGGGCGTGGTGAGCGCCCGCCAGACCAGCGCCGGGCTGGCGTCGAGACTGCATTCCACCACCACGGTCCGGGTGGGCTCCGAAGCTTCGGGGCGCGTCGTCATTGGTCCATCCTCTTCAGCACATCCTTGAGGCGCTCGATGCGCTCGGGCCAGAAGGACCGGTAGCGATCGACCCAATCGACCAGCGGCGCGAGGGCGTCCGGATCGGCGCGGTAATACGAGAACCGGCCCTCTCGCCGCTCCTGCACGAGGCCCGCGCCCTTGAGAGTTCCGAGATGTTGGGAGATGGCGGGCTGCGAGATCGCGAACCCCGCCTTGAGGTCGGAAACCGTCATCTCGGCCTGAAGCAACCGCTCGAAGACCGCGCGGCGGGTGGGATCGGCGAGAACGCGGAAGAGGTCTGCTTCGGCCATGCCGTCATATAAGCGTTCGCTTATTGGAAAAGCAAGGGCGACTTGACCGACTCGGGCGCTGACGTTACGTCAGCTCAGGAACGGCGGAGCTAACGGCCGCGTTTCCTGTGTTGAGTGGCCTGCCAAGGACCTGCCTATGACGCCCGGCGAATATCTAGTTTACCCCATGTCGGGCCACCAATGGGGGGTTCAGTACGAAGGCCGCTTCCTCGCGCGCTTCGCCACCAAGTCCCAGGCCATCCAGGCCGCCATCACGATCGCCAGCGCCTCCGAGCCCGAGGTCCCGACCTCGGTGATCGTGGAGGCCAATGGGGGCGAGCGCTATCCGATCTGGTCTTATGGGCGGGACGGCTACGTCTCGGCGGCCTAACCCGGCTTCAGCGCACGCGCTTCAGGCGAACTTCGGAAACGCGATCACATTCCCGTCGACGGCATGATCCCCGTCGCCTGCGCCGCCCTGAGCCGCACGCGCCCGATCGGCGGCCGATTGCACGTGGGACACCATCGCCTCGATCGGCACAGGCTTCGCCAGGAAGGCGGCGCCGGCCGGGAGATCGCCCTGGCCCGGCCAAGCCCGGCCCGATGTGATCAGGATTTCGACATTAGGCCAGCCCTGGTGCACCTGCTGGGCGAGTTCGTAGCCGTTGATGCCCGGGGGCATGTCCACATCCGCATAGAGGACATGGACCGCAATCCCGGCATTGAGGATCGTGAGCGCCTCGCCCGCATTGGCGGCTTCGAGCACCTTGAAGCCGGAATCGGTCAGGACCTCGGAGACGAGCAGCCGCACGAGGGGCTCGTCTTCGACGACCAGAACGACGCTTTGCGGGGATTCGGCCATCAGGATCGAAGCTTAGGTGCAGAGAACACAGTGAAGCACAACGCACCTCTCACAGGGGAGTTCCGGCTTAAAACCCTGCCTCTCCCCCTGCCGTGCGCTCGCGCACGGGGCGGCGAGCGGCGTGGAGATCGAGGGAGGGAAGAACCAAGGCTAGCCAGGGGCGTTCCCTCGCTGAAGAGTTTGCGTCGATAGAGTTCAAGTTTCGTGAACGCCGCCATTGTGACCCCCTTCCCGCGTTAGGGCCCCCTGGTCCTCCTCGTTCTCGATGCCGATGCGGTGGCTCGCTGCCTCGTCTGCGATGCCTTGAGGGCGGAGGGCTTCAAGGTCGCGGAAGCGAGCACCCTGGACGATGCCGGCGCGGTGATGGGCAGCATGAAGGTCGACCTGGTGCTCGCCGATCTGGATCAGTGCGGCGCCGCCTTCGGCGATTGGCTGCGGACCCGGCACCCCGGTGCCCGTTTGCTTTTTTCCTCCTCGAAGAGCGGCCCTGCAGCCGCGGAGGCGCAGGTGCGCAAGCCCTATGCGGTCGGCGAGGTCGTGACGCAGGTCATGCGCAGCCTGCACGACCCTTCGCACCGTTGAAGGGGCGAAACGCAACCTCGCTCTCGCATCGTCGGCGCCCCCATTCAAACCTGCACGGAAGCACGGAACCGGCCCAAAACCGTAGCCGTTGTGCGAAGGTGACAACGGCCTCGAAACCCCTCACCCCGCAACCCGAAACCCCGGCTCAGACGGTGCTGGTGGTGGAGGACGAGGTGCTGATTCGGTTGGTGATCGCCGACTATCTGCGCGAATGCGGGTACCGGGTCCATGAAACCGCCAATGCCCTGGAAGCCGTCGCGGTCCTGCAATCGCCCGACGTGTCCGTCGACATCGTCTTCGCCGACGTGCAGATGCCGGGCGATATAGACGGCTTCGAGCTCGCCCGCTGGGTTCGCGCCCGGCATCCGGGCATGCGCGTGATCCTCACCTCCGGAGCGGAGCGCTCCGCCGACATCGCCGCCACCTTGTGCGAAGCGGGTCCCCTGCTCGACAAACCCTATGAGCCGCAAGGGGTGGTGGATCGCATCCGCCAGCTGATGGCGAAGGCCGGCCGCTAACACTCCGCCCCACGCCTGGTGAAGGCCGCATGCGAGCGCCCGGCGCCCCGTTGACAGGCCCGCCCGTTCGCCGCACCACGAGCCGCCTTCGACCCCGCCAGAGTGCCGCTCCATGCCCCACCGCCCCACGATGCTGATGATCCTCGACGGCTGGGGCTGGCGCGAGGAGGTGGAGGACAATGCGGTGCGCCTCGCGCGCACGCCCCACTTCGACCGGCTCTGGGCCTCCTGCCCGCACGCCTTCCTGCGCACCTCCGGCCTCGATGTGGGTTTGCCCGACGGCCAGATGGGCAACTCGGAGGTGGGCCACCTCAACCTTGGGGCCGGGCGGGTGGTGATGCAGGACCTGCCAAGGGTCAATCAGGCGATCCTCGACGGCTCCCTGGGGATGGCGCTCAGGAACAGTGGGCTCATCGGACGCCTGCGGGAGACCGGCGGAACCTGCCATCTCATCGGTCTCATCTCGCCGGGCGGCGTCCACTCGCACCAGGATCACGCGGTAGCCCTGGCGCGGGTGCTGGCCGAGGAGGGCATCCCGGCGGTCCTGCACGTCTTCACGGACGGGCGCGACACGCCGCCCCGCTCGGCTGCCGAGTACGTGCCATCCGTCGAGGCGGCGCTGCCCGCAGGCGTGCGGATCGCGACCGTGTCGGGGCGCTACTACGCCATGGATCGCGACAACCGCTGGGAGCGGGTGCAGCTCGCTTTCGATACGCTCGTTCACGGACGGGGCGCGGCCTTCCCCGATGCGCTCTCGGCGATCGCGGCCGGCTATGCGGCCGACGTATCGGACGAGTTCCTCATGCCCGCCGCCATCGGGGGCTACGGCGGCATGCGGGACGGCGATGCGGTGGTGAGCTTCAACTTCCGCGCCGACCGCATCCGCCAGCTGCTCGACGCCCTGCTCGACCCCGCCTTCACGGGCTTCGCGCGAGGAGCCGTTCCGCGTCTGACGCTGGCCGTTGCCATGACCTCCTACGGCGCGGATCTCGATGCGCGCATGCAGGTTCTGTTCCCACCGCAGACGCTTGCCAAGGGTTTGGGCGCAACCGTCGCGGCAGCGGGACGGACTCAGCTCCGGATGGCGGAAACCGAGAAATACCCGCACGTAACCTATTTCTTCAACGGTGGGGAAGAGGAGCCCTATCTCGGCGAGGAGCGCATTATGGTGCCCTCCCCGAAGGTCGCGACCTACGATCGGCAGCCCGAGATGTCGGCGCCGGAGCTCACCGCCAAAGCCGTGGCGGCGATCCGCTCGGGAACTTACGACCTCATCGTGCTCAACTTCGCCAATCCCGACATGGTGGGCCACACCGGCGTGCTCGAAGCGGCCGTTCGCGCGGTGGAAACCGTCGATGCGGGCCTCGGCGCCATCGCCGAGGCCGTGGAGTCCATGGGCGGCGCCCTTCTTGTCACGGCCGACCACGGCAATTGCGAGATGATGCGCGATCCCGTGACGGGCGGCCCGCACACGGCTCACACCACCAACCCCGTGCCCATCATCCTTGTGGGCACAGACGCCGGCAACCTCGCCGAGGGCCGGCTTGCGGACGTCGCACCCACGCTCCTCGCCCTCATGGGCATCGAGCAGCCGGCCGAGATGACGGGTCGCTCGCTGCTGCAAGGCCGCTGAGGCAGGCGCCCTTGCGACAAGGGGCGGTGCTTCACCGCGAGAGCTGGGCTCGCTGTGGGTGAGGGCTCAGCGGACCACCCGATGGCCTCCTTCGCCTCCCCACCCCCTCACCATACCCTTCGACGGAGGCGATCGGCTGGGGTCGCGGCCGGCATTCTCCTGATCGCTTCGCTTCCGGCTCTGGCACAACCTGCCCCCTGTTCGACAGCCCCACCTACACCCACGATCTGGAGCGGCTGTACGAACAGGCAGTTGTCGAAGGGGCCGCATCGCGCTGAGCCCCGCCGGCACCCATGGCGGATCGGCACCCCAGACCCCATATTCCGACTATCCCGTCATCACTTGCAATCGCGGCTTGGCCGGCCGATTTGCCCTGGGCCGTGAGGATCCCATAGATCCTGAGCGGGGGCCGGGGCCGCGTGCGACTGCCCCGCTCGCAGGAGACCGATTTGACCGTATCGTCCTTGCTCCCGACCGCTGCTGACGAGCGGGCGAAAGGGATCGACCCCCTCGTCGATTCCCTGCTCGACCTCGCCATCATCCGCCTCGATCTGGAAGGGCGGATCGCGAGCTGGAATGCGGGGGCCGAGCGCATCACCGGCTGGCGTGCCGACGCAATCCTGGGGCGCCATTTCTCGGTGTTCTACCCGGCAGAGGACATAGCCGCCGGGAAGCTCGAGCGGGAGCTGCGCCTCGTACGCGAGACGGGGCGCTACGAGGAGCAGGGCCTGCGCCTGCGCCGGGACGGCTCCTCCTTCATCGCCCATGTGACGCTCACGCCCCTGCGCGACGAGGCGGGCGAACTCGTGGGATATGCCAAGGTTTCCCGGGACATCACCGAGCACCGGGCCGCCGAGGATGCCCTGCGGGCCCGTGAGGCGCATCTGCGCTCGATCCTGGAGACGGTGCCCGATGCTATGGTCGTCATCGACGAGGCGGGTCGCATCCAGTCCTTCAGCGCCGCCGCCGAGCGCCTGTTCGGCTACGAGAACACCGAGGTCCTGGGGCAGAACGTCAGCATCCTGATGCCGGAGCCCTATCGGACCCAGCACGATAGCTACATGGCCCGCTACATGACCACCGGCGAGCGCCGCATCATCGGCATCGGCCGCGTGGTGGTGGGCCAGCGCAAGGACGAATCCACCTTTCCGATGGAGCTCGCCGTCGGCGAGATGCGTTCCGACAACCGGCGCTATTTCACGGGCTTCGTACGGGACCTCACCGAGCGTCAGAAAACCGAAACCCGCCTGCAGGAGCTGCAATCCGAACTCGTGCACATGTCGCGCTTCACGGCGCTCGGCGAAATGGCCTCGACCCTGGCGCATGAGATCAACCAGCCCCTCACCGCCATCGCCAATTACCTCAAGGGCTCGCGGCGCATCCTGGAGCGGATGGAAGGCGAGCACGTGCCCATGCTGCGCGATGCGGTGAACCAGGCGGCCGAGCAGGCGCTGCGGGCCGGCCAGGTGATCCGGCATCTCCGCGAATTCGTCTCCCGCGGCGAGAGCGAGCGGCACATCGAGAGCCTGCCGAAGCTCGTCCAGGAGGCGAGCGCCCTGGCACTGGTCGGTGCCAAGGAGAAGGGCGTGCGCGTCTCGTTCCGCCTCGATCCGGACGCGCCCCTCGTGCTCGCGGACCGCATTCAGATCCAGCAGGTGCTGCTCAACCTCATCCGCAATGCCATCGAGGCCATGCAGGATCGGCCCCGCCGGGAACTCGTGGTGAGCACCACCGCCCTGCCGCAGGACGGCCTCGTGGAGGTGTGCGTGAGGGATACGGGCACGGGTCTCGCACCGGAGGTGGCGGCGCAGCTCTTCCAGCCCTTCGTGACCACTAAGAAGCACGGCATGGGCGTCGGCCTGTCGATCTGCCGGACGATCGTGGAATCCCACGGCGGAAAGATCTGGGCCGAGTCGAAGCCCGGCGAGGGCACCGCGTTCCGCTTCACCTTGCGGGCGGTCGATGGGCAGGAGCTTGCGGCCGCGGTGTGAGGACGGCTCCGTGGGCTGCTGGCGGCCAGAGCTTGCGGCAGTGGTGTAAGCGCGGCTAGGCAAGTTGGACAAGAACGGATTGAGCGCGGCTCGGCACATTGGGTGCTAACGGGAGAACGGGTCCATGACGGGTGAGGCGGTCGTGCATGTGGTGGACGACGATGTGGCGGTGCGCCAGTCGCTGTCCTTCCTCCTCGCCTCGGATGGGCTGCCCGTGCGGCTGCATGAATCGGCCTCTGCCTTCCTCGAAACCGTGCGGGAGGCGCCCTCCGGCTGCATCCTCACTGATGTGCGCATGCCGGGCATCGACGGTATCGCCTTTCTGCGCCACCTCAAGGAACGGGGCATCGCCCTTCCCGTGATCGTCATGACGGGCCATGCCGACGTGCCGCTCGCGGTCGAGGCCATGAAGGAAGGGGCGATCGACTTCATCGAGAAGCCCTTCGACGACGATCTGCTCCTGGCCGCGATCCGAACGGCCCTCAAGCGCCAAGAGCAGAGCGCGGAGCGCGACGCGCAATGGAACGAGGTGCGTGCGCGCCTCGAAACCCTCTCCGAGCGCGAGCGGCAGGTGCTGGAGGGCCTTGTGGCCGGCAAGGCCAACAAGGTGATCGCCTACGACCTCACGATCAGCCCGCGCACGGTGGAGATATACCGGGCCAACGTGATGGCCAAGATGCAGGCCGGCAGCCTCTCGGAGCTCGTTCGCATGGCCCTGCTGGCCGGGGGCAAAGCCTCCTGAGCGGGCCCCCTTAAGGGTTTTCCCGGAATGGGAGGCCGGGGGCCCTTGCGCCATATCAACCCGGAGGGCCCGGGATCAGGCTATGGCCGATCCCATCGAAGCCAGGGACCTCACGGGACTCCGCCATGTCCGCACCCCCGGGGCCGGTCATCGTCGTCGACGACGACGCTGCGGTCCGCCATTCGCTGAAGTTCGCCCTCGAATTGGAAGGGCTGGACGTGCGCGCCTATGAGGGCGGCGAGGCGCTGCTGGCCGACGGGGATCTCCCTGCTCACGGCTGCCTCGTGGTGGATTACTACATGCCGGCCATGACGGGCGTGGAGCTCGTGAAGCGCCTCCGCTCCCGCGCCATCCGCCTCCCCGCCATCCTAATCACCGGCAAGGCCACGGACGACCTGCGCGACCGGGCTGCCGAAGCCGGCTTCCGCCAGGTTCTCGAAAAGCCCCTGGAGGACAGCGCGCTCGTGGAAGGCATCCGCAGCGCTCTCGCGGTCGCCTGACCCTCCGTCCACGTGCAGGCGCGTGGGCACGGCACTGGGCTCCGTAAAACTCCTTAGCGGGGTGTCCCTTAAGCGAAGCATCGGAATTTTCGCCTGCCCGGCAGCGGATTACCCCTCAGCCCGTCACCGCTCCCGAGATGACGAGGCCCCGATGCAGACCGCCGCCCTTGCCGCCCTTGCCACCCCCGCCCACAACGCTCCCGCGCTCCGCGGCTATGCCGAGCCGGCGCGGCGTGCGGCCGAGGCGAAGGCGCTTGGCGCCACCCGCGCTCTCGCCAAGGACGAGGAGCTGTTCCTGGAGGGCGACCGAGCGGCCTTCTTCTACAAGGTCGTGTCCGGCGCGATCCGCACCTCGAAGCTCCTCGCCGACGGCCGCCGCCAGATCGACGCCTTCCACCTGCCGGGCGACATCTTCGGCATCGAGGCCGGTGCCGAGCACCGCTTCTCGGCCGAGGCCGTGGGCGAGGCGACCGTGGTGGCCTATCGCCGCTGCAGCCTGGAGAGCTTCGCGGGCCAGGACGGCGCCTTTGCCCGGCAGATCGTGGATGCGATGATGCGCTCGCTCGAGCGGGCGCAGGACCACATGCTGCTGCTCGGCCGCAAGAGCGCGGTGGAGAAGATCGCCACCTTTCTTCTCGATCTCGCCGAGCGGCTCGGCGACGACCAGCTGAACCTGCCGATGTCGCGTACCGACATTGCCGACCATCTGGGTCTCACCATCGAGACCGTCTCGCGCACCCTCACGCAGCTCGAGCGCCAGCACGTGATCGAACTCCCGGCTCACCGCCGCTCCATCCAGCTCACCAACAAGGCGGCGCTCCGCCGTCTCGACAGCTAGGGCTCTACCGAACCGACCGCGGATTGACGCTCGACGTGGTCGAGCCCGCCGCGACGCAGGCCTCCAGGATATTGCCGACGGTCACGCGCTCGCTCTCGTCCATGCTGAGCTCCCATCGCGCCTTGATGGCGATCCAATCCACCACGTAGCGGCAACGATAGCCCGCCTGCGGCGGCAACCACTCCTCCGGCCCTTGCGCCCCCTTGGCGCGGTTTGCTGCGGCCGAAACCGCGATCAGCGTGCGCCCGTCCGAGAGGTCGTTGGCGAAGGCGGCGCGCCGGTCTCGGTTCCAGGCATGCCCGCCACTCCCATGCGCCTCCTCCAACGCGATCACATGGTCGATGTCGATGGTCGCGGGGTCGGTGAGGGTTTCGCCCGTATAGAGGTCAAGCCAGCGCCCCTTGAGCACCCGGCATCCGTCGCGGCTCAGCACCGCCGGGTCGAGGCTCTCGGCCACAAGCACCTCTTCCCGGGCATTGAGGCAATTGCCGTCGAGATCGAGCCAATGCGGCCAGGCCTCGCGCTCGTAACCCTCGTTGGCTTCAGGCGCGACACGGATGCCAGCCAGCAGGGTGCGGGCTTGGTCGAGGTCGAGGTTTTCGTCGGGGACAACCGAGGGCACCTCGCGGGAAGGCAGGTTGAAGCCGAGTTCCTTCAGAATTGGATCGAGCACCTGCGTTTCCGCATGGCGCACGAGATCGGCGGCAGGCTCCGGCAGCCAGTTCGACCGTTCGAGCCACACCGCAAAGAAGCCAATCGCGAGGGCAGTGAGCAGGGCTGGGGTGAGACGTCGTTTGGTCGAGGTTCTGCGGCGTGCCACGATACGCTTACTCACACGAACGCGGCCCAGGTCGAGACAAGACGCGACACCCGGGCCAAACACCCCGTTTGATGAATCCGGCAGCGAGTCGCCCGGTTCCCACGAGCCCGTCGTGGAACGGCACGCGATCGCCGCTGGAACTCCCCCGATCGCGGCGCTACCAAAGGGGCTCGGGGGAGTTGATCGCATGACAAGACGTGTTGCCGTCGTGGGCCTCGGCATGGGGGCCCTGCCCCACCTGAAGTCGCTCGTCGACCTCAAGGGCCGCATCGAGGTGGCAGGGGCCTACAGCCGCAGCGAGGAGCGGCGACGCGCCTGCGCGGAGCGCTTCGGACTTCCCGTTACCGACGACCTCGATGGCCTGATCGCCGACCCGTCGATCAGCGCCGTGGTGCTCCTTACGCCCCCCAATGCGCGCCAGGAACTCGTCGAGCGCTTCGCCGGGGCCGGCAAGCACATCCTCATGGAAAAGCCCGTCGAGCGGACGAGGGCCGCCGCCGAAGCCATCGTGGGCACCTGCAAAGGTGCCGGCGTGCGGCTCGGGATCGTGCTGCAGCACCGCTTCCGCAGGGGGGCCGAACAGCTGAAATCGGCGCTTGCGGAGGGCGTGCTCGGCGATCTTGCGGCGGTGCACCTCACCGTGCCCTGGTGGCGGCCCCAGGGCTATTACGACGAGCCCGGCCGCGGCACCTATGCCCGCGACGGGGGCGGGGTGCTGATCAGCCAGGCCATTCACTCCATGGACCTGATGCTCAGCTTGACGGGGCCTGTCGAAAGTGTGGCCGCGGTGGCCTCCACCACGCGGCTGCACCGGATGGAGTCGGAAGATTTCGTCGGCGCGGGGCTCACCTTCGCGAACGGTGCCGCGGGCGCGCTGATGGCAACCACGGCGTTCTATCCCGGCGGCGCGGAGCGCATCACGCTTGCGGGTACGAAGGGAACCGCGGTCCTGGAGAGCGGCAGCCTCGAGCTCTCGTTTCTGGACGGGCGCCAGGAGCGTTTCGGGGAGACGACGGCGACGGGAGGCGGTGCCGATCCCATGGCCTTCCCGCATGATTGGCATCTCGCCCTGCACCGCGACTTCTACGATGCGCTGGACGAGGGGCGGGAGCCGCGGATTTCAGGGGCGGAGGCGCTTCAGGTGCATCGCCTGATCGACGCCCTGCTGCAATCGGCCCGCGAGGGCCGGACCGTTCGCGTCTGAAAGGCAGAACCCGCTCGGCTGGCGGGTCGGTCAGCCTACTCGCGGGACGCCATCAGATCGTGGGTCAGCACCGTGAGCTTGCCGATGAGGCTCGCGCTGTCGCCGTTGGTGCAGGACCATTGCGTGCCGATGGAGGCGCCGTCATTGGACACGGAGACGATCGCGATGGAGCGCAGCTTGCCCTCGCGGGCGAGCTTCAGGTGCTCCTGCAACATGGCGATCATGGACGCGGTGTTCTCGTCCGCAGGCACGTTGGACACTGCCCGTAGAACCGGTACCGCCGATCGAGTATTGCTCCGTTTCTCGCTCATGCATGTGCTCCCACTGGCCGCCGAGCTTTCCGCTCCTGTCCCAGGCCTACTGGACTCATAAACGACCAATTCTGCTACGCTCAATAGCCGATCCCGATTTGGAATCTGTGTCGCAGGCAAAACCTTCGCCGTTTGAAGGCCTTAGCTGAACGAAGGTCGAATGTCCTTCGGTCATTACGCCTGCCGCACGACGCGAGCTGGGACCGCGAGGCCGCAACAGGCCCGCTGCCAAGCTTGCTTCGCGCCTCGCTCTCCACGGCCGCGCTGGGGCCGTTGGCCCCGGCGGCCCTGAGGTTGACCCCGACGGATGGCGCCTGCGACCGTTCGGGTGTGGCCTCCCCGCTCAGCCCCTGCAGGGCCGCGACAACCGCTTCTGCCAGTGCCTGCCGGCGGTAGGGCTTGCGCAGAAGGCGCAAGCCCGGATCGACCCCAAGTTCCTCGACGACGTCGTCCGAATAGCCAGAGGTCAGCAGCACCTTCAGCCCCGGCCGCAGGACCCTTGCGCGTTTGACGATCTCGACGCCGCTCAGGCCCCGTCCGAGGACCACATCCGTGAACAGGAGGTCGAACGCGGTTTGCCCGTTAAGAAGCTCCAGTCCCTCGGCCCCCGAAGCCGCGCAGGTGACGCCGTAGCCAAGCTGGCGCAGCTGGGTTGAGACGAACTCCAGCACCTGCGGCTCATCCTCGATGACGAGAACCCGTGCCGAACGCGAGCGCGCAAGCGCGGCCGCGCTTGCGGGAGCGCTGGTCCGCGCGGAACCCGCGCTGACCGACCGCAGCAGCATCGTGATCGCCGTGCCCTGCCCCTCTTGGCTCTCGATCGTAACGTGCCCGCCCGATTGCTGGGCGAAGCCGTAGACATGGAAAGCCCAAGTCCCGTGCCCTTGCCGACCTCCTTCGTGGTGAAGAAGGGTTCGAACACCCGCTCCAGAACGTCGGGGCAATCCCGGTGCCAGAGGCGGAGACGGTGACGAAAGCCACGGGCTGGCCGCAGGGGAGCCCGCCATCTTTGGGGCCCGCCACGAGCTGGCCGGTCCGGACCACGACGGTCCCGCCGCCGGGCATGGCATCGCGCGCGTTGATGGCAAGGTTCAGGATCGAGCTCTGCAAAAGAGTCGAGTCGGCCAGGGCGAAAACCGGTTCCGCCGGCACGTCCGTGACAATCTCGATTCCGCGGCCAAGGGCATGGCGCAGCAACGGGACCATGTCGCGGACCACACCGTCGAGATCGAGCCGCTCCGGGCGCAGCGACTGCCGGCACCCGAAGGCGAGGAGCTTCTGGGTGAGATCGGAGCCACGCTCGGCCGAGCCCTGAATCGCCAAAGCCAGCTTCTGGAGCTGGGGGTCGCGCACCTCTTCGGCCAGGATCTCGGCATTGCCGAGCACCACCATGAGCAGGTTGTTGAACTCGTGCGCGATGCCGCCGGTGAGCTGGCCCACCGCCTCTATCTTCTGCGATTCCCGCAGGTGCTCCTCGAGCTGCCGGCGCTCGGAAATGTCGCGGATGATGCTGACGATTTCCTGGGGCGCCCCGCCCTCCGAACGCACGAGGCGGAAGTTCACCTCGACCCAGATGCACGACCCGCGCTTGTGACGGAAGCAATGGATGCTGCGCGCCCGATCGACCTCGCCCCGGGCGAGAGCCTGAAGCTTGCCCTTCAGCCCCTCCGCATCCTCGGGATGCACGATGGCGATCGGCGTTCCGCCCATGAGCTCGTCGGGCGTGTAGCCCAGGACGTCCCTTGAAGCCGGCGAGGCGTAGAGGCGGCGCAGGGACGTGCCCATGAGGGTGATCACGTCGCTGGCGTTTTCCGAGAGAAGGCGGGCCCGCGCCTCGCTTGCCGCGAGGTCCCGCGTGCGTTTCTCGATCTTGGACTCAAGCTGGCGATTCGCTTCGACCAGCGCTGCCGCCTGTTCGCCGAGGCGTACCGAGGCCTGGGCGAGCTCTTCGCCGATCCTGTTGCCCTCCCGCACGGCCATTTCGGGCGGAGCGATCGTCTCGCCTCGGCCCACCGCACGGGCTGCCGCCGCAAGATCGCCCTGCGCCTGAATGATGCGCTGCCCGACGAGAACGGCAAGGGCAAGCGCCAACCCCCCGAGCACTACGCCGAGCCCGCCGAGCCACCAGGGGAGCGGGTGAGCGGAGCTTCCAGCGCCGCTTTCTCGACGCCGACGCTCACGAACCAGCCGGAGAGCGCGGATTGCCGGTAATGGCCTACCACCGGGACCTGCTGCGGGTTCACCCCGGACCATGTCCCTCGCGAGCCGGCCACCTCGCCAAAGGCAGGATGGCGCTTCCCGAGAAAGTCGGTGCTCATCTCGCTGCGGGCGATGATGAGGCCCTTCCGGTCGACGACGGAAGCCGAATAGGGAGCTTCGATTCCGGCGCCCTCGACGACAGCGGCGATGGCCTGCGGCGGCACGCTGGCGTTCAGCACGTAGCGCACGGCGCCGCTGCGAACGACCGGCACATTGATGGCAACGAGAGGGGTGCGCGTCACGGCGCCGATGATGAGATCGGACACGTAGGGCTGCTTGGTCTGGGCGACGATGCGAACCGCATCGAGCAGTGCCTTAGGCAGCGCTGCGCCCCAGGGCAGGCGGGTGTTGATCACCTGCTGACCCGTCATGTCGCGCATGACGATGTGAATGCCCTGCAGCCCCATGAGGGCCCGCGCCTGCTCGTCGAAGTGGCGCATCTCGCCGGCGTCGACAGCGGGGGACGTGGCCAGCGCCTGCAGCATGGCGATCTGGCCGGCGAGGAACCGGTCGATGCTGGAGACGAGCTCGTCGTCGAGTTTGTCGATTGTGCCTTCCAGGTGCGCCTGCTCGGCTTTGACCCAGCGGTAGGTCACGGCACCGGCAAAGGCCACAGCCGGAATCGCCAGGGCCAAGGCAAAGGCCACGATGTAGAAGGAGAGGGGCAGCCCTCGCCGTTGCTTGACCATAGGGACCCCCGGTGCACGCCCTTCCGGCACTGTCGGCCGGTTTGTTCGAACGTGCCGCTCACCCGCTGGAAACCCTTGAGGCCCGCCTCCCACAGTGGCTCGAGCCTCTGCAGAGACCGCGTGCCATTGAGGATGCTCACTGGGTGAGATCCCTCAAATACAACGCGTCTTCTGTGAAATAACAGCCGACCACCCGGCTTAGGCTGGCTGCCCGTACCGTTGCGTCGCCCCGACGCGGTCTAGGAGCCTTCTCACGGTAAGGCGGTCACTGGTTCGGTGGCCGTCGAAACCCTCACCCGGCCAAACGCACATCCGTCATTACGAAGCGGCTCCTCGGCAGGGCCGGCATGCGGGCGAGGTCGATGTGGAGGTCTTGCTCGGGCACCGTGTAGTGCATCTCCCGCGCGAGAAGCCGCGCGACCGTTTTCATCTGCTCGATTGTGATCCACTCGCCGGGGCATCGATGGGTGGTGGGGTGATCGCCGCCGCCCGACGGGATGAACTCGAAGGGACCGATGCTGCGGTTCTTAAACCGCTCGGGCCGGAAGGCGTCGGGCTCGTCCCAGCTGCGCGAATCGCGATTCGTGCCGTAGAGGTCGATGAGCGTCCAGGTGTCCTTGGCGAAGTGGTAGCCGCGCCATTCGAACTCCTCGAGCACCCGCCCGCCGATGAACGGGATGAAGGGATAGAAGCGCCGCACCTCCTGGATGAAGGGCTCCACGTCCCCGTCGTCCGCCTGCAAGCGCGCGCCATTCCGGATGGGCGTGCAGCGCCATGGCGATGAAGACCATGTAGCGCGCATTCGCCACCGTCGGCCGGAGCACGTTGATGAGCTCGACGGCAGCGACCTCCACATCGAGCAGGTTGCCGCTCCTGTCGCGGTGCGCGGCGATGACGGCGGCAGCACTGCCCTCCGGGACTTGCATGTCGCCCGCCCGGATGCGCCGGATCACATCCCGGGCCCAGCGCTCGGTGCACGCCCGCATGAGGTGGCCGCGGACGTTGCGCGGTCCGACCGACCCTGTCCCCTCGACCATGGCCTCTAATTCATGCGCCCGCTTCTCGACCTCGCCCTCGTCCAGGACGAGACCGGCCCATTCGCAGATGGCACCGCACAGGGGCACATGCGCCTCATGGAACAGCACCACACGGTCCATGGTGGCCCAGCGCTTTGCCCGCGCCCGCCAATGCGCCGTGGTCAACGCCACGATGCGCGGCATGGCGTCGGGCCCCATGATCGACAGGAACATCGCCTTGCGCCGGCGGTGGTCCTCCCCGTCCATCACCATGACGCTCCCGAAATCCTGGATCAGCGACAGGGACATGCGCGGCATGGCGAAGCGGCGCGTAAAGCGGTCCGCCCGGTAGAACTGTGAGGCGGCCTCCGCCCCCGACATGCACACGGCTTTCGTGAGCATCAGCCGCGTTTCGAATAGGTCGGAGCCAAACTGGCGGCAGCGGTTCGGGATGAACCCATAACCTTCCGAGAGCAGCGACAGGGTGCTGTCGAAGCGGGTGTCCTGGGGGATGGACGCCATGGGTTCTCCGGGCCGGCGGGGAAGACGCAATCAAACCCTGTCGTGAGGGCTCCGGTTCCGCCCGGTTCCCTCCTGGCCTGAGCCGCCGCTGCGATCGGATCGCCTGCCGACGACCCGTCGGATCTGCGAGTTGATCGCGCATGCTGTGCCAGGCGCACGAAACACCGAGATCCCCGGCGGCGCTCATATGTGCCCTCTCACCCATACCCCTGTGGTGAACCGCGCGGTTGCCGTGCATCTCGCCGGTGCGTCGCGACACGAGCGGGCGCTTGCGGCCTGAGCGGGAGCGTCGATGGTCTCACCTCTTCGGTTGAGGGTCACCTGCAGACCGCGGAGCGTCGGGCCCGCACTTGAACAGCGTCCACGAAACAATGGCGCAGCGTACGACAAATGCGCGCAACGTCAGGCCGCCACACCGGTCCCGAGCATCGCGTGCGCTGCCATACGGCAGCAGACCCGGGATGCCCTTATTCGGGAAGCTCAAGCCATGGGCCAGGCGATGCGCAAGGCAACGATCACAACGATGGGTACGCTGGCGGCGCTGGTGCTGAGCTCGCTCGGCGCGTCCGCGTCGGCCTGGCGAGCCGGCGATCCGGTGCTCGATGTCCAGGACGTTGCCGTTCTGCAGCATCTGGAGGAGCGGGGCTTCGCCCTCGGCGACGTGGTCGGCGCCCCCAACCTGCACACCACGAAGGATCTGCGCGCGGGAAACGCCGTGATGCGCACGATGGCCGAGCATGTGGCCCGGGATGTGGCGGCGCTGCGTGCCGAGATGGTTGCGAACGGGCGCGAACTCAACGAGGCGCGGCCAGGCGAGACTGGCGGTGCCTTCGATCCGCGCTGGCTCGACAGCCCCATCGCGCATTTCAGCCTCGCAGGCGTGGTGAACCGCCTGGACCGCAAGGACTTCGCGGAGCACGAGGGAAAGCCCACCTGCGGCGAGGTCCGCCTCGTCTATCGCCTGGCGTACCGCACAAAGGGCAAGTCCGGCGTCGCGGCCTCGCGCCTGCCCTTCACGCTGAATGCGGTCTACGACGTGCCGCGGCCCTCCGCGGGTGCCTGCATCGGCGCCGCGGGGGCATGGGTGCCGCCGTCAGACCTCGCGGGTGCGGCGGCGCAGGCCCGCTTCCTCGCGGCGGGCCCCCTGGAGCCCTCGCGGCTCAAGCTGCGTCAGATCGAGATCAACGCCCAGATCGTGCGCTTTCCTTCGGGAGTCGAGCCGAGCTTCGGCGGCCAGGCCGCCTATCTGCTCCGCGTCTTTGGCATCGAGGACACGGGTACCGCCCGAACGGCCTCCATCCGCCCCCTGGAGAACACCCCCGACGTGGCACGCCTCAAGGCCGACGAGGGCCTGCGGCGGGATCTCGTGGCCTATCTGCGGGAGCACGTCGCTGCCATCGATCAGGGCGTCTATGCCCTGCCCGAGCGCTTCAACGCGACGAAGGCCCTCGCCTACTCGACCTTCGGCTCGGCGCGGCTCGGCAATCGCCCGTTCACGGAGGTGCTGACGGTCCGCGACTTCGAGGGCCTCGACCTGGCCGCGCTCCCCTTCGCCCGCTCGCCCGAGGCGCTTCTTGAGCGCCTCGACAACGGCACCTGCCAGGGGTGCCATCAGGCGGGCACAACGGCGGGCTTTCATCTCCTGGGTATCGATCGGGCGGAGGCCTCCTCCCACAACCGCCTCGCCCAGGGCGCCTCGCCGCATTTCGACGCCGAGCGGCCGCGCCGGCAAGCCTATGCCCGGGCGGTGCTCGGGGGCCTGGAGCCGAACCGCGTCCGGCCGCTCTCGACCGCTCCCGCAGCGGACTGGACGCTCGCGCGCCCGGCCTATCGCGCCGCCGGCACCGCCATGGTCTGCCTGCCCGATCGCGCCAAGGCGCTGGTGGGCGAGGCCTGGAATTGCGGGGCGCAGGAGACCTGCGAGCTCATCGCCGAGAACCCGCGCCTCGGGCTCGAATACGGCCAATGCATGCCCAATCGCGAGGTCTCCGGCCTTGCCTGCCGCAGCGGGCGGGTCACCGCGTCCGCCCGGCCCTACAACGATCGCCTGAAGCTCACCGCTACCCTCAACAGCCACGCCCCGCGTCCGTCCGCGACGGCCTACAATTGCCGCCCGCCCTCGATCGGGGTTCCCGGCGGCCTCGCCTATCGGCAATGCAGCAGCGCTGACCGCTCCTTCGAGCGCTTCGCGACACGTGGGGGCGAGATGCCGGCGGAGATCTGCGGTCTTGCCGGCGGCAAGGACTTCGACCGCTGCGTGGCCTCGAAGGACATCGCCGGTTGCCTCCACACATCCGTGGCCCGCGGCAACCGCCCTGCCTGCGGGCGCGAGCGCCACTGCCGCGAGGACTACATCTGCCAGTCGCTACCCGGCGAGGTCCCCCACGCCGACCGCGTGCCGGAGGATGTGGGCTTCTGCTCGCCCACCTATTTCGTGTTCCAGATGCGCCTCGACGGGCATCCGGACCCGGAAGGACGGCCTGTCCGGCCCTAGCGGGAGCGGTCGGCGCTCGCGGTCGGAGCCTCAACGCTCCGTCGTGTTGATGATGAAGTATGCATATTCGACCCTGAGGGATCGACCACGCTTCGCGTTTTCCGTGAGGATGCCTGCGAGGGCATCGAGATAGGAGGGCGCCCTCTCGGCAACGGGCCGCGGTTTGGCAAACAGGGGTTCGGAACTGGCGATCGCCACCACGAGGTCGAGGCCGTAGGGCGGTGCGATCGTCGCCTGCAGGCCGCGTCCCCGCGCACCTCCCACCGTGAAGGCTTCGTCGGGCGCAAACCGGTTGCCGCGCGGATCGTTGCCCGCCAGGAGGTGGTAGACCTCGCCGCTCGAGGAGAAGTAATCCACGTAGATGTGGCTCGCGAATTTCGGTGCCTTCAGGCGAAGTTCGAGCGGTGTGCCGCCGACGTAGTGGGCGACGCCCGATTGGCCTGAGGTCCCGATGGCGGCCGCGAGGTCGTGGGTCTGGTCCTCCGATCGGACAAGATCCGGCTGGTCGAGAAAGGAGAGCACCCGGCAATAGGGCTCGCCGACCAGATGGAGACCTTGATCTTCCACGGCCTTGACGCTGGGAAGGGATGCGATGCGCTGATGCAACGTCGCGCGGCTCTCGCTCGAGGCGACATGGCCCGAAAGAGTAACGGCCCCTCGCGCGGGGTCGAACCGTGCGCTCACCCGAGCGCATGCCAGTTCGCCCAAGACGCGCGCCACAGCCGGTTGCGGATCGACGATCTCCGTCGGCAGCGCGGGTGCCTTCGGCACCGACAAGGCTGCCAGGCGCGGGCTGTCCTCGGCCGCGCCTCCGATACCAGGCGGGGACGGCCGGAGGGCGTCCGCGCCTGGTATCGGAGGCGCGGCTGCCGGCTGCGGCGAAGCTGCAGGCCGGGGCACGGAAACATCGCCCGTCGTGCCCGGCGGCAACGTGACCGCCGGAGGGGAGACGCCTTTTGCTTCCACGCTTGGTGCTGGTTCCGGCAGGGGAACGAGGGCTGCGATTTCGACTGGACGGGCCACGGGCGCAAGCTCCGGCGCCGCGGGAGCAGGCGCCACGAGGCCGGCAGGGTCAGGCTCCGTGGGAGCTGCCGTTGCAAATGGCGCGAGTTCATCGGCTCGCGCCACCGGAGCGATGCTTGGCTCGGCTTCCCGGACCGGACGCGCTGCCTCGGGCGCGGCAGCAACCGCGACTGGGATCGATTGTGGCGGGGTCGCGACGGCATCTCCCTCCCGGGACCTGGCTTGGACAGATTCCAGGGCCGGTGGGGTGACGGGCGATCCCTCGACCTCAATCGGCGCGGGAGCAGCCGACATCAGGTCGGCGGCGGGAGGCGCGGCCCCTTGTTCTGGTTCGCTTGGAAGCGCCGCAATGCCACCGGCCTGAGCGTCGGCTGGGCCGATGGGAGCGGCACCGGGCCCACCATCCGGAGAGGCGGGCTGCAGGAGGGCCGTGTCCTGGCGAGGTGGAGGCGATAGAGCGCTCTCTTCGACGAGGTTGTCCGTCTGGGGGAGGACGACTTCGGTCGCCTCCACCGCCCGTGCTGCGGGAGGAGCGGCCAGCGCGGCGAGCGTCTCGGGTGCCGGGAGAGCCTCGATGACGGGAGCGGCAATAGCACTCGGGGCAGACGCGGGCGAGAGCGCCTCGGGAGCGCTCGGTTGGAGAACATCGGCAGCGGCCACCGCCTCGGCGACAGGAGCCGGGGGCACGACCGGGGACAACGCCTCGTCCGATCGCCGCGCCGGCGCGATCTCGGGAACCGCCCCCGGCGGTGCGGCCGTCATCGGTATGGGCAGGACCGGCGCCGGCTTGGGTTCGATGACGAACTCGACGGGGATCTCGACGACGCCAGGGCCTACCGGAGTTCGGACAGCCGTCCAGAACGGCACCGTCGTTGCAAGCAATGCCGCATGGGCGACCGCCGAGGCGGCCAGTGCCAACCGGAAGTCCGAGCCCGCGGGGGGCGCAGCGATCACGTTCCCTCGTGCGGGCCGCATCTTGTCCTCGCCTGAACAGCCGGGCCAATATACGCGTGACCGCCCCCGGCGAAAGCCGAGCCGGCGGCTGATCCTGCGACTTGGAGCCGCCTGCATGTCACCGATCCGGACGAGTCGCCTGCACGCCCGTGCGGCGCGGTTGGGCTCTCGAGCAAGAAGGCTTGTCCTCGGCTGCGGAGCGGCTCTCGCCCTGGCCTGGCCGACCCTGACGTTGGGTCAGGCGCCCTCGGCCGGAGGCTCGGCGGGGCAGGCGGCGGTCGAGGGCTCCGGCATTACCCTCGAACTCAACAAGCTCGAAGGATCCGGGAGCGTGTGCCGCAGCTATTTCGTGGTCGCCAACCGCGGCCCCGAGACGCTCAAGGACCTTCGGCTTGAAATGTATCTCTTCGACCGTCAGGGCATCGCCATGCGTCGGGTGGCCCTCCCCTTTACGGATGTACGCGCCGGCCGAACCAAGGTTGTCATCTTCGATCTCGCCGACCTTGCCTGCAGCGATCTCGACAAGCTCATCGTCAACGAGGTGCTCTCCTGCACCGGCGAAACCGGGCAGCCCATCAAGGGCTGCCCGGATCTGCTGACGACCCGCTCGCGCGCCACCGCCGCCTTCGTGTACTGACGCCGGTCCCGCCCGGGCTGCACCCTGTGAGGACGCATCGTTTGGAGCGCAGGGCTCTGTATGACCAGGCACGCGGCGATGGCTCCGCGAAGCGCCACGGATCACCGCGGAGGCTGGTTCGACACGCCCTTTTCGCGCGCCGACAGGCATGGGCCGGCACTCGCCCGAAAGCGCCCTGCGAAAGGCCGAAGGGGCGGGACCTTGACAACCCAAACCCATCCCGCGTCAAACGTTCAGGGGAACGGCGGCGCTTCAGGCGCGGCCGGATCGGACCTCCCGGCGGGCTGCGTGCCAACTCTGTTCGGCGGTCCGCCTACAAGTGGTTGGGGCGCGGGGGCACGCTCATGAAGCGGACGATCGCAGCCATCTTGGCTGCCGACATTGCAGGCTACTCGCGTCTGACCGCGGAAGACGAAGAGGACACCCTGCGTCGCCTCGGCGAATACAGCGCGGCGTTCCGGGAAGCCGTCGCGCGCGTCGACGGTCGGGTGTTCAATACCGCCGGCGACGCCATCCTCGCGGAATTTCCCAGCGCTGTCGAAGCATTGCGCGCGGCCATCGACATTCAGCAGACGCTGCGCCTGAAGAATCAGGATCATCCGCCCAGCCGGCGCATCGAGTTCCGGATCGGCATCACCATCGGGGACGTGGTCGAACGCGACGGAGACATGCTGGGCGACGGCGTCAACATCGCGGCGCGCCTCCAGACCCTGGCCGATCCGGGCGGCATCTGCATCTCGCGTTCCCTGCACGAGGCCGTCTCCGGGAAGGTGGCGGTGGCCTTCCGCGACATGGGCTCCCACAACCTGAAGAACATCCCCCATCCGGTCCACGCCCTTCGCGTCGTTCTTCCGGGTGACCAGGATGCCCGTCTCCTGAACCCGAACCGCCTCAAGCAGGCGGCTTTTGTCCTTGCGGGGTTCGGCATCGCCGCGGGCAGCGCCGCGCTGGCGACGTTCATCTACAACGTAGGCGATGCGAACAGAGCTATCTCGGGCCCTGTTGCACAGGAGCGGACCGCCCATCTCACCGTGAGCGTCGCTCGGCCGCAGCGGAAATGCTACAAGGATGTCGTTCGCCTCAGCGGCGTGCTGGCGGCGCGCAATCCGGTCGAGGTACGACCCGAAACCGAGGGGCTGCGCGTCGTGCGCGTCCTGGCGGATCCCCTGTCTGAGGTGACGTCGGGGCAGATTCTGGCCCAGCTCGGCCCCCAGGACGATACCAGCGGGACCACCATCCCCGTGCGGTCCCCGGTCGCCGGCACCATCGGCAAGAGCGCGGCTCTGCCCGGAATGCCAGCCTCGCCCCGGGCCGATCCCCTGTTTCAGATCGCGGCGCAGGGGGAGATCGAACTCGTGGCCGAGGCGCCGCTGGCTGCCCTGAAGAGGCTTGCCCCCGGCCAATCCGTGACGGTGACGCCCCTCGGGACGCCCGACATACCGGGCCGCGTCCGCGTGGTTTCCACCGATGTGGACGGTGCCACTCAGCTCGGACGGGTCCGCATTCTCCTCGACAGAGCCAGCGGGCTCCGTTGGGGAACGTTTGCCCGCGGCCTTGTCTCCATCGGCGAACGCTGTGGCCTCGGCGTCCCCCTCGGCGCCCTCGCGAACGGTCCCGAGGGCACGACGATCTATATCGCGAACAATAATCGCATCGAGGCCCGCCCGGTCACCACGGGCCTTTTCGCAGGAAACGAGGTCGAGATCCGGCGCGGGATCGCCGAGGGCGACCTCGTGGTGCTGAGGGCAGGCCCTTTCATCAGGGAAGGAGACCTCATCCGACCCGTGATTGCGAACACCGTGGCGTCGGCACAGTAGGCGACAGCGGCCCCATTCGCCCGCGTGCCGCTCCCGAGGTCGTGATGTGACGGAGCGCACATCGCCAGGAGGTTGGTGCCCGATACCGTTCCAGCATTCCGGATCGGCCGCCGTTGCGCCTCCCCCGCCAAGAGCGTATAGTCTTAAGGTTCTTTGGGTTGGGGAATCGCGGCTGGCCGGCCTGCTTGAGGTATCGAGAGGCAATGAGCATGTACCGGTTGCTGGTTGTCCTGCTGTTCACCCTCATGTTGACGGTGTGGGGAGAGCATGCCGAGGCGCAGGGGCGTCGCGTGGCGCTCGTCGTCGGCATTTCGGCCTACCAATCCGCTCCACGCCTCCCGAACGCCACCAACGATTCCACGGCAATGGCGGACCTGTTCCGGAAGGCCGGCTTCGAGGTTGTGACCGCCAAGACGGACGTCAACAATCTCGAGTTCAAGCGGGCCTTGCGCGAGTTCGAGGACTCGGTCTCGGACGCCGACATCGCGGTGATCTTCTATGCCGGCCACGGCATCGAGGTGCGGGACGTCAACTACCTGATTCCTTCGGACGCCAAGCTCATCAACGAGCGGGATGTGGAGGATGAGGCGATCTCCCTCGACCGTCTGATCACCGCGCTGGAGCCGGCCAAGCGCCTCCGCCTGATCATTCTGGATGCCTGCCGTGACAACCCCTTCGCCAACAAGATGCAGCGCCGCGTCGCCACACGTGCGGTGACGGCCGGCCTCACCAAGGTCGAGCCGCCCACCAGCGACACCCTCATCGCCTATGCCGCCAAGGAAAAGGCAGTGGCGAACGATGGCGACGGCGTGCACAGCCCCTACACCACTGCCCTCCTGAAGCACCTGACGTCGCCCGGCCTCGACATTCGCCTGGCGTTCGGCCGCGTCCGGGACGAGGTCATGCGGGCCACCGGGCGGCAGCAGGAGCCTTACGTGTACGGCTCTCTCGGTGGCGGAACGGTTGCCCTTGTGCCGGCTCCGGCCGCTCCCGTGGTCGTCGCGAACGCCGGCGTGACCTATGACGCCGCCAAGGCCGACTATGAAATCGTCGAACGCGTCGGAAAGCGGGAAGCCTGGGAGGTTTTCCTCAACACCCACAAGACGGGTCTCTACGCCGACCTCGCCCGTGTCCAGCTCGCCAAGCTGACCGAGGGCGACGGCAAGGTGCGGACGGCCTCGGTGAACCCGACGGTTCCCCAGGTGCCCAGCGACGCCAAGATCAATCTTCCGGTCGCGGCCCCGCCGCCGAAGCCGAGCGCCGAAGAGCAGCGGGCCTGGGATCGGCTCAGGTCCTCGACGGACACGAACGCCATCCGCAAGTTCCTGGAGCGCTACCCCACGTCTCCGCTCGCCACCGCCGCCCAGGAGCGCCTGGACGAACTCGAAAGGCTGGCACGGGAGCGCGAAGAGGCGGCACGCGCGCAAGCCCTCATCAAGCAGCGCGAGGCCGAGGAGCGCGCCAAGGCGGCCGAAGCCGAGCGCGAGCGGGCCGAGGCCCTCGTCGCAGCCAAAAGGCGGGAAGCCGAAGAGCGCGCCAAGGCGGCCGAGGCTCTGGCCAAGCAGCGCGAGGCCGAAGAACAGGCCAAGCAGCTCGCCAAGAAGCTCGAAGCCGAGGAGCGGGCCCGTGCAGCCGAGGCCGCCGCGCGGCAGCGCCAGGCCGAGGAGCGGGCCAGGGCTGCGGAACTCGATCGGCAGAAGGCCGAGGAGCGCGCCAGGGCCGCAGAAGCTCTTGCAAAGCAGCGCGAGGTTCAGGAGCAGTCGCAGGCTGAAGCGAAGAAGCGAGAGGCGGAAGAGCGCGCCAAGGCCGCGGAGGCCGCCACCCGGCAGCGCGAGGCTCAGGAGCAAGCCAGGGCCGCCGAAGCCGAGCGTCAAAAGGCTGAAGCCCAAGCGGCTGCCAACCAGCGCGAGGCGAACGAGCGCTCCAAAGCTGCCGACGCGCTCAACAAGGAGCGCGAGAGCGAAGAGCGCGCCAAGACCGCCGCGAAACAGAAGGAAGCCGAGGAACGCATCAAGGCCGCCGCAAAGGAACGTGAGGCCGCTCAGCGCGCGAAGGCTGCCGAGGCTCAGAAGCGGGCGACAGAGCGCGCGGCTGCGGCGGCCGAGACCCGGCGCCGCAACGTCGAGGAGGCCAAGAAGGCCTCCCAGGCAAAGGTCGCGCAGGAGCGTCAAGCGGTTCAACCAGCTCGCCCGGTGGCCGAGGCTCGTCCGGCGCCGCGGCAGTCGTCCGGGAACGGACCTGCAACGATGGTCGGTATCGGGTTCTAGACGGCGCGGGAGATCCCGTTCTGTTTGCACATGACAAGGTCCCGGTTGCCGGGACAGATCGAAAGGAAGTCCAGTGAACAAGTCTCTCGCCTTCGCGGCTCTCGCCGGTCTCACGATCGCACTCGCGTCGGCTTCAGCCCATGCGGATGTTCTCCCCAACTCGGTGCGGGCGCCCGCTCACGTGGCGGTCAAGGGAGCGCCGTCGCAGGCTATCGGCAAGCGTACGCTCCAGGCCTCCGCGGCATCGGTTCAACCCGCCCGGGAAGCCACCCGGTCCGATCTGCTGCCCCGGCGCTACGCGGCCCTTCTGATCCTCGGTGTCGGCTACTAGGGCGCCGGACGACCCACCCCGCCAGACCGCCTTGCGGTGTTCTCGCCCGATCGGGCGGAACGGGTCGGCACGGTCCCCGGGCGGCGAGAGCTGATGCGAGACGAGCTCCCTTGCAGGCGAGTCGAGCCCGCTTTGATCGACCGCACGAACAAAGCTTTTAGTCGTCTAGAAGGCAGTGGGCAGGCGAAGGCTTCGTGAAACCGTCCGGCCGGGACGGCGCTTGCTTGAGGAGCCTTCCGGTTGATCGTGCGGGCGGTGTGGCACGACGAACCTCCCGCCCCGTGTCGCGTAATCGTGGAAGCCGCTACCGCGAACTCCTGGAACCATAGACGGCTGCGGCGCCTTGGGCCCTGCCCCACCCTCGTGATCCCGGCTGAGCATGCCGATCGATCGTGATGCCGGACCTGCGACAGGTCACGGATTGCGCGGAACGCATCCACAGGGATGAAGCCTCCCGCAGGCAGCAAGCACACGGTACCTGCGAACGCTTATCGGCAACGGGGAGGTCGGGTTCGAGCGTTTCGATCCGCGTATCTCGGCCAAGCACAACGTGATGGCAGCGCCCACGTCGATGCGCATGCGAACGGAGCGGAGCGTCGTTCGACCCGTCGAGCTTCGTCGGGGGACGGATACGGAAAAGGCCGAAGCGACGCTCGACCAAGAGCACACGGGGTCCGACGTCCCCCAGTCCTAGGAGGTCGGCTGCACTCTTTCGGCCTGACTGGCTCCTGCGATGCAGGGCAACCGGACGCAAAAGGCCGGCCGGAACCTCTGTTCCGGCCGGCCCTGAAACTCCTGATGCCCTCGCCGACAGCCTAAGCCGCGGCACCGGAATCCTAGCGCTTGCGCACCACCGGAGCAGGCGCCGCAACGACCACGGGTGCAGGAGCCGGAGCAGGCACGGGGTTGAAGCGGAAGTTCACGCCGACAAGGACAAGATCGCCCGAGTGCTGCGCGGAGCCCGCGGCCACGGCTGCAGCCGGCAGACGTCCGCTCTGCCGATCCAGCTCATAGTGCATGTACTCGGCTTTGGCGGACACGTTGTTCGTCAGCGCGAACTCCATACCGGCGCCGATCGTCCAGCCTTCCGAAGCGTAATTGGCAGCGAAGGCGGGCAGGACGACTCCCGGGGGCACGACGGCTCCGAAAGCCACCTCATTGCCGCTGTTCGGGTCCAGTCGCTCAGTCACGTCAGCAAAGGCCACGCCGCCCTTCACATAGAACAGGCTGCGGTCGAGCGCATAGCCGAGGCGGCCGGTGACTGTCGTGAGAGAATCCACTTCGGTTTCGCAGGTATAGATCAGCCCGACGGCGGCGGGGCAGGCGCGAGATCCCTGAGCATTGCTCCAGTGGAAGTTGCCCGCAACACCGACGACCACGTTTCCGAACTGGAAGTCGTAGCCGACTTCGCCCCCAGCCAGGATCCCGGCGGCCTCGGGGGTCACGCGGCCGGTGCCGACACCGAATGCGTTGAAGGTCAGGGTCTGCTCCGACTCGGCCCGGAGGCCGCCGATCGAGCCGCCGACGTGGAACCCGCTCCAGTTCACTGGCGCAAGCGCCGCGACGGCCGGGCTCGGATCAGCTCCCTTCCTCACGATGCCAGCGGCAGCGAACCTCTCCGGGCTGAACTGATACCGCAGACCGCCGCTGAGGCCCCAGCCTTCGACGCGATCGCCCACACGAACGTCGCCGCGGACATAGCCGAGCCAGCCGGTGTCAAGAACCTGGCCGGCCGCGCCGACCGCGAACTGGCCATAGGTGCCGATGCGGCCGGAGCTGATGACGGCGGTGGTGTCGATCACCCCCAGGCCCGGAATGCCCAACGCATCGCCGAGCTCGCCGAAGCTGGTATTGATGTTGGTCCGAACGCGGCCCGCAAACTCGTTGAACACGCTGGCCGTGAAGAACGGCTGCAAGGCGAGGTTGTTGACCACGAAGTTGCGGCCGACGCGAAGGCTTGCCCGTCCAAGAATGCTGTCGAAGTCGTTGATGCGAACCCGCGCCGGACCGGAGAGCCCAGGGATCGTGTCGACGAAAAGTGTGCCGAAGAGGCTGAAGCGGTCGACGTTGGCCCGGGAATAGACGAGGCCTGCGGAGGGCTCGATGAACCAGTTGTCGCCGAGCGGGATCTGGTAGCCGACGTTGCCGGTGAGGCTGAGGCTGCGGGCGTTCAAGCCCTGATCGAAGATGCCGTTGGACGGGTCGTTCAGGCGTGCGTGGTAGAAATCCAGACGAGCCTGGGCGTCAGCGAAGAAGCCGCCGCGGGTGATAGCCGCATAAACGCCCATGAAGGGAATCTGGAACTGGCTGCCCAAGCGGCCCGTGCCGGTGGGTGAGCTGACGCTCGACTCGCTGTAGCCGGCCGTGACGCCGAAATGCATGTTGTACCCGTCGATGTTCAGACGGGAGATGTCCGCTCCGACCTGCACGCCGGCGAAATCCTGGGAGGTCATGGTGCGGCAATTGCCGCCACCGCCCGGGTTCGCGAGATTCGCGTCATAGTTATAGGTACCGGTGGTGCGGGTGGTCACCGACCCGCCGATCCCGCGAGCCCACACGCCGCCGCCCGGCTGACCTGGCGCCGCACTGGCAGGCGCGCCGACGAAGGCGCTCGTCTGGGTCAGGAAGGCCGTGTTGTTGGTGTTCAGCACCGAGATCAGGGACTGAACGGCAGACACCGTTCCGCTGCTCGTCTCACCGAAGTCGACGAACGCGAACGGTCCGGTGCCCGCGACGGTCGAGACATCGCACTGCGCCTGGGCCACGGACGTGAGCAGCACAAGGGCGCTCGCGCTCGCGCTGAGGCGCATCATCGTCTTCGACTTCCGGGTCTTGCCCGCGGCCCCTTGTTCCGGCGCCTGCTCGATCATCATCAAAATCCCCCACCTGGTCCGCATTCGCATGGTTGTCCGCACAAAGGGGACCCTGCGCCGCCATAACTGTGTCGCCACAATCTAGTCTGATTTGCTCGGGGCTGAGAAGGCGCTGCCAAGCCCGGGCCGCTGACAAAGAGCCTGTGTTGCGGGCCCGCCACAGCCGATGCCGCCGTTCACCTTGGGGCAGTTGCTCCCTCACAGGACAAGGGCCGGAGAGGGGCACTGGAACTTACCCTGGGACAGACTTGGTCGCGGGGTGCGTCACCTTGACCGATTCGCGGCGCAGGCCTAGCCTCATCTTGCGGCGTTCTTGCCCCATCGAAGCGTCGCCCCGGGGGTCGACACAGCCTCAGCGCTGCGTCCAGGAGGATCGATACCATGCGCGGCCTGGTTTTCGGTGCGGCGGCTCTGGCGACCCTGATGGCGCCTGCGGCCTTGGCGCAGGGCACGAGCGCCCAGCGGGCGGCGTGTACGCCGGATGTGTTCCGCCTCTGCGCCAGCGAGATTCCCAATGTCGACCGCATCACCGCCTGCCTTCGGCGCGATAAGGCGCGGTTGAGCCAGGCCTGCTTGGCGGTGTTCAACGAAATGGACCGTCAGCAGACGGCAACCCGGTCCATGACCACGGAGCCTGCGGGCGCTCGCAACTGGTGCGCCTTCGGTCCCAATCGACCTTCAGGCCAAGAGGTGTGGATCGCCTGGTGCGAGGAGTCGGGTCAAATCAACTGACCGGACTCCACCCGAAGGGTCAGGCACGCCGGCTGGGCACCCCGGTGTGGCCGCTACCCGAAGCGATCTCGCAAGTCTCCCCAAAGGCGGCGCCGGCGGAGGGGACTGATCACGCCAAAGCACGCGGCGTGAACGTCGATCTTCTTGAACGAAGCGCTGGGCTTCGCACGGCCCTCCCCTCGGCCTCCCCATGCGTCTCATGCCTACAGACGGCGGGGCACACCTCAGCGGGGTGGCCTTCGGTTCCTCGGCGCTTCGGTCTCGCGACACCCACCCGGGCAAGGCGGCTGCGAGGAAGGTGCCGAGAGAAACTGGTCCAGCAGAGACCCCAATCCGCCCTTGTCTCCCCCCCCTAGCATTTGCCCCAGCGCGTCGAGCACGGGAGCGGCGCCCTGAGGCGTCGTGAGGCCTGCCAGATCCGCAGAGACGCGGGGGGCGTCCCATGGACCTTCGACGACGACAAGGACGCCGAGGCCTGCGACCAGGGCCCCCGGGCCGCCCCCTGCCCCGACCAGCCGAGGTTCGACCCGAAAAGCGAGGCTCCGCGCCGGTATGTCGATCACGCCGCTCCCTGTCGCCTCGACAAGGGGCCCCCGCAAGCTCACGTCGCGCGTAGTCGCGCGACCCTCGCTAAGGGTGAGAGACGTCGTGAAACGATCGAAGATCGTTGCCTCGCCGCCTTGGCCCGAGGGATCGGGCCGAGACCCGACCAGTTGCGCGACGAAGGGCAGATCGATGGTGTTGAGACGCCCCGCGGTGACGGTGAGTTCGGCGCGCCCCGCCAAGGTCCTCATCCATTCGAGGGAGGTTTCGCCAGCGGCTTGCACGTCGATTTGCGCCGATGCAACGCCCGCCAGCAGGCGGATATCCGCAAGATTCAAGAGCAATGGCAGCGCCTGAACATTTGTCAGGCCTCCCCGCACAGTCATACGCGGCACCGATCCGGAAGGAAGCAGGGAGAGCGTCCCCTGGGCTTCGCCGCCATAAAGTTCAGCCCGGTTCACGCTGACGGAGAGGTTGCCGTCCCTGAGTTGCGCCTCGGCGGCAATCTCGGACGCCGCGATCGCCGCTCCCTCCAGCTTACCGACGTAGAGCTTCAGCCGGCCGTCGAAGCCGCGCAAACGCGCCGTGCTGCGCGGCGAAAGGGAGGGCCCGATCGCTTCCGCCGTGTTCACGCCAAGAGGTCGGCTGCCCTGGATCTCGGTCAGCGCGAGAGTTGGGAAGCCGACGTCGACGCGGATGAAAGGTCTTGCGGCGAGATCGGCCAGGAGGGCGCCGCTGAAGCGGCTGGATCCCAGTGAACCGGAGAGCTTCGCAGCCGTCAGCACCGTTCCATCCACGGCAATCTCGGCCGTTGCCCTGAGCGCCCTCCCCGGCAGGTGGCGCGCCTCGACGAAGATGCCGACGGGCAGGAGAGCGTTCTCCGCTCCTGCCGAAGGGCCGAGCGCGACCTCCCATCGCACCGCCTCGCCCGCGACTTCCGCGCTCCCCCGCAGCGCGACTGACGACCGACGCGGCTCGGCCGATGCTTCGAGATTGATCCGGGTGGCAAGGGTGTCGCCCGCCTCGCGCCCGCGCGTCTGCCGCAGCGTCCCACCCCGCACCACGACCTGCAGGGAGCCCGGCAACAAGGACCAATCAGGCTTCGGCAGCCGAAGCTCTCGCCAGGCGTCGGTCGGAAGGTGGATGTCGGGTTGTTCAGCCTCCACCCTGTGCAATTCGAAGGCTCGAAAGAAGCCCGTGACGGACCCTCCAAGCTTGATCGTCTTCGCCTGGAGGCCGGCCGAGGCACCGCTCGGCAACGCGACGCGCGTGTCGATGTCGTGCACCACGAGCATCCGCTCCGGCGACAGCTGGAGCCGTGGTGTGCCCAACACGGTCCAATCGAGCCCCGTCTCCGCCTCGAGCCGACTTTCCGCCGCCCAGGTGAAGAGTGGACCGGCGCCGAGGTAGAGCCCGAGGCCGGCAACCACCAGGAGCGCCGTGACCCCCGCAAGGATGATGGTCAGGAGGCGCATGCTCGCGTCACCGTTGAGAGCTTGCGTCCTGCGAAGCGATGAGCCCGCTCGAGCACGTTTTCCAGCCTGCGTCGGTGCCTGGACGACGGCCCATGGTCAGGCGTTGGGCGGCGATGAGGCTGCCATCGGCGCCGAACCGAGCCCGCCCGCTCCACCCGAAGGCGCATCCGCGGCAGGTTCGGCCTTGCGCCGACGGGTCAGCCGCCCCAAGGCTCCCCGGGTCCGACCGGGCAGGGTTGCGATCTCGCTCGTCAGCACGAAGAAGGCCGGTACGAAGATCAAGGACAGCACCGTCGAGAAGATGAGGCCTCCGATCACCGCGATCGCCATGGGCGAGCGGAATTCACCGCCGGCTCCCACGGCGAGGGCGCTCGGCATCATGCCGGCCACCATGGCGATCGTGGTCATGACGATGGGACGCGCACGCTTGCGGCCCGCATCGATGATCGCCTCGGAGCGCGACATCCCGTGGTTCATGGCCTCGATGCCGAAATCCACCAGCATGATGGCGTTCTTCGTCACGATGCCCATGAGCATGAGCAGACCGATGAAAACCGGCGTCGTGAGCTGCTTGCCGGTCAGGAGCAGCGCCGCGACCGCGCCGCCGATGGACAGCGGCAACGAGAACAGAATGGTGAGCGGCTGCAGGAAGCTGCCGAAGAGCAGGACCAGGACGGCATAAACCATCATCAGGCCCGCAGTCATCGCCTCGGTGAAGCCTTGCGAGAGCTCGTTGAGGCTCTCGGCATCGCCCGACTGGCTCACCCGCACCCCCTTGGGGAGGTTCTTCATCACCGGCAGCGATTGGATGGATTGGAGCACATCGCCGAGGGCGGCGTCGCCGACCAGATCGGACGACACGGTGGCCTGACGTTCACGACCGTAACGGCTGATGTTCGCGGGCCCCTCCTGCAGGCCGATATCGGCCACGGCGGCCAGCGGAATGCTGCCGCCCCTTCCGCCCGCGACCGGGATCTTGAGCTGCTCCAGCACCTGCCAGTTCGACCGCGCATCCTCGTTGAGCTGGACACGCACGGGCACCAGTCGATCGCCAACGTCGAACTTCGCCAGAGCGGGTCCGACATCGCCGATCGTGGCGACCCGGACGGTTTCCGAAAGGGCGTCGGGGGTTATCCCGAGCCGAGCCGCGAGGTCCATGCGGGGGCGCACGCGGAGCTCCGGCCGGTCGAGCGTCGCGCCCGAAACCACGTTCGCCACCGTGGGCAGGCGCCGCATCTGGTTGGCGAGTTCGTTGGCGACGCTCGCGACCGTACGGCTGTCGGAGCCGTTCACCACGAGCGAGATGGCGCGCAGCCCATTCTCGTCGAGGAACCAGTAGCGGATGTCGGGGATCTGCTGCAGCCTTCGTTCGATCAGCTGTTCCAACGCGCGCTGGGTGATCGAGCGATCGGACTTGTCGGTGTAGTTCAGGATCAGCGAAGCCTGCCGAACGTCCATGGTGCCCTGCGGCAGCCGTCCGCCATGCACGAAGATGCTGCGCACTTCCGGAACCTTGCGCAATTCCTGGACGATCGCTTCGGTTACCTTTTCGGTGTCGCTCGCGGAGGATCCCGGAGGCAGCTCGAGGGCCAGCAGGGAACGCCCGGTGTCCTGGGCCGGCAGGAAGCCTTCCGGCAGCAGACGCATGCTGGCGATCGAAGCCGCGAAGATGCCGAGACCGAGCACCACGGTCAGCACGTAGTGGCGCACGGATTGGGAGACGAGCCAGGTATAGGCGCGCTCGAGCCGTCCGGGCGGCTTCTCCTTGTGGGTCTCCGGCTTCAGGATATAGGCCGCGAGCATCGGGGTCACGAAACGAGCGGCCAGGAGCGAAAAGAGCACCTGGACCGCAACCGTGATGCCGAACTGCTTGAAGAACTGCCCTGCGATCCCCGACATGAAACTCGCCGGCGTGAAAATGGCGACGATCGTGAGGCTGATGGCGATCACCGCCAGCCCGATTTCGTCCGCCGCATCGATTGCGGCCTGCAGGGGCGATTTGCCCATGCGGATGTGCCGGACGATGTTCTCGATCTCGACGATGGAATCGTCGACCAGAATGCCCGTGCTCAGGGTAACGGCGAGGAAGCTGACGAGATTGAGCGAGAAGCCGAGCATGTCCATGGCCCAGAAGGCCGGGAAGATGGACAGCGGCAGCGAGACGGCCACGATCACGGTGGCGCGCAGGTCCCGCAGGAACAGGAAGACGACGATCACCGCCAGGGCGGCGCCCTCGAAGAGGGTGTTGATGGCAGCGTCGTAATTGCCGGCCGTGTATTCGACGGATGTGTCGATGAGCGTGAGCTGAACGTCCGGGTATTCCGCCTTGATGGCGTCGATCTTCGTCTGAACCGCCTCGGCGACGACCACGTCGCTTGCGCCCTTGGCGCGCCGGATTCCAAAGGCCACGACGGGCTTGGCGTCGAGGCTCGCGAAGGTGCGCCGGTCGCCCACCGTATCCTGCACGGTGCCGAGGTCCTGCAAACGGATCTCGCTCCCGGACTGCAGGCCGATCATGATCCCGGAGAGTTCCTCCAGGGTCCGCGCTCCGGCGAGCGTGCGGATGGCGTGGTCGCGCCCGCCGAACTCGGCCCTTCCGCCGGCCACGTCCACGTTCATGGCCCGCAGCCGCCGGCTCACGTCGACGGCGGTGAGGCCGAAGGCCTCAAGACGGTCGGGATCGAGGGAAACCAGGATCTCCCGTTCGACACCGCCGATGGTTTCGACCTGGGCCACGCCCCGGATGCTCTGGAGCTGACGCTTGACGATGTTGTCCACGAACCAGGACAGCTGCTCGGGCGTCTTGCCGGGCGAGATGGCGGCATAGGTGACGATCGGAAGGCCAACCACGTCGACGCGCTGAATCAGCGGTTCGGTGGCATCCCGCGGCAGGTCCGCCCGCACGCGCGTAACCGCGTCCCGGACATCGTTGAGAGCTCGGTCGGTGTTGGTCTCGAGGCGGAATGCGATCGTCGTGACCGACAGGCCGTCGGAGATCTGCGACGAGATATGGCGGACGCCTTCGACGCCCGAGACGCCATCCTCGATGGTCTTGGTGACCTGCGCTTCGAGCTCCGCCGGTGCCGAGCCGAATTGGCTCACCGCGACGGAGATCACCGGAATGTCGGCATTCGGGAGTCGCGTGACGGGGAGCCGGCTGAAGCTGAGGCACCCGAGAATTAACAGGATCAGCGAGATCAGAATGGAGGGCAGAGGCCGCTTGATCGACCAGGATGAGATATTGACGGCCACGACCCCCCCGCGTCCTCTGACTTCTTGTAGTAGCAGCCAAAACGGCCGGCGCAGGCGCCCGACGGCTCAATGGGCGCTCTTGCGGCGCATCCTAGAAAGCCAAACCGGCGTTCGCCAGCACCGCCTCACCTTCTGCCAGTCCCTCGCGAACTTCAACCTTGTCATCGGACGAGAGCCCGATGCGGACCCGGCGCGATTCGATCCGGCCATCCTTGACGACCTGGACGCTCGCGGCATCGTTTTGGCGGATGACCGCCGTGCGGGGGACGGCCACGCCGCAGCTGCGCCCCATGTCGATGAGCGCGCGGACGAAGAGCCCGGGACGGAGGGCGGGGTCGGTGGGCAGCGAGAGGCGAGCCCGGCCGAATTGGGTGGCCGGATCCACATCGGTCGCGGGCAACCGAACGGTTCCGGCAAACTCCGTACCGGCATCGGCGAAAACACGAGCAGCAGCGCTGGCCCGGACTTTCGTAACGTAAAGGCTCGGGATCTCGACGATCGCCTCGACCTCCGAGTCGCTCGTCACGCGCATGAGGGGTTCGCTTTGCGCGCTCGTGAGGGCCCCGACCCGGGCGATGTTGCGGGACACGACGCCAGCGGCAGGCGCCCGCAGGCTGATCGTCCGAGGCGGAGCGGCTCGCGCGGCGGCCGCAGCCGCACCCGCGGCCGGTGGCGGAGCGGCTGCCGGGTCGTCCGGGCCGAGGCGCGTGAGGCGCAGAACCTCCTGGCCGGCGGTGACTGTGTCCCCCTCCTGGGCGAGCACCTCCGTGATGCGGAAGCCCTCCACATTCATCATCACGTAGGATTCCCGCCGGGCGAGAAGGTAGCCCGTGACCCTCACATTATCGGAGAAGCAAGCCCGCGTTGCGGGAACGCCCGACCCTGCCGACGCCGACCAATCCGGGGGCCCCGCGGCATAAAGCGGCGTAGCGAGCGCTACGCCGACAAGAAGACTCAAGCGCGCCAGCAAACCCTGGGACGATGCAGGCAAGCCCGTGCGAATACGCTTCATGCGGTCGGTTCCATGGCTCGCCCCGGGTCGAAGGCCGCCTAGCGTGACGTCGTGCGAACCTTTGACAGGTTGGTGGCCTGAACCCGCCGATTCTCGGCGGCCGTGGGATCGGCGGTGTTCTTGAGGCGCGTCTCGCCATAACCGACGCTCACGATGCTCTCGGCCGGGATGCCATGATTCTCGATGAGGTAGCGCTTCACGGCCTCGGCCCGCTGCTCGGCGAGGCTCTGGTTGAACTCGTCCGTGCCCTTGGCGTCGGTATGGCCGGCCAGCACGAAGGTGCCGCCCTTGAGATCCGGATGGGACAAGGCCGTGCCGAGGTTCTTCACGATCGGCAGGGCCCTGGGCCCGATCTTCGCGGAGTTGAATTCGAACGGCACGTCGAGGTCGATGCTGGGCTCCTGGCTCGACATCTCGGCCAGTTTCTCGCGCTCGCCGGTGGACAGGGTCCGAGGCGCCCGGTTGCGCAGGCTCTCCACGAACGACGTGTCGGCACTGCTCAAGGACGGGGGCGGGGCGCCGATGGAAAGACCCCGCGTGACGCCCTTCGGCTTGAGGGCCTCGATGATCTGCGTCTCGGACACTGGCTGAGCGTGGGCGAGCGAGGCCCAGCCCACGATCAACAATCCGGCCATGCGGGCCGTGTGCAACCCGAGACTGCGGACAGACATTGTGGTCGGCATCGTGTCGCTCCTTGCAAGTTCCCGCCGCGATCCCGATTACCAGTCTCGTCGGCTCCCCTCTTAGGTACTGCAACCGCCGGACGGCGGGGCGTGTGCTGCCGCACCCAGGCAGCTCGATAGGCTTACTTAATTCCTACGCGTGCAAACTCGTCAGCGATCTTCGGGTCCATGGAGAGGGCCTGTCGGATATCGCTGTTTCCCTCAGCCGCTTCCCCCATCCGCAAGCGCGCCATCCCGCGGCCATACAGCGAGGAGGCATGCCTCGCATTGACCTTGAGAGCAGCATCATAATCAGCGGCTGCCCGCCGGGGAAGGCCGATCTTCAGGTTCACGAGCCCGCGGCTGTCGAGGGCATCGATGAAATTCGGCCGCTGCCTGAGGGCCTCGTTGCAATCGGCCAGGGCGCCGTCGAGTTCGTCGAGATTGGCCCTCACCCAGCAGCGGTTGTTGAGTGCCTCCGGATCGCGCGGGTTGAGGCGGACCACCTGATCGAAATCGCCGAGGGCGGCCCGGTAATCGCCGTGGATCGCGTAGATCTGGCCGCGGCGGTAGAGGGCCACGGCATCGTTGGGGTTGGCGTCGATGCGCTGGGTCAGTTCCTTGAGGAGCCGCTCCTGCTCGGGCGCATAGGGTTGGATCTGCGGCTCGCGCTTCGGCGGCGGGATCGCCGCGTTCAGACGAGCCAGTTCGGTTCGTGCCTGATCGGCGAAGGGACCGGATCCGTGCTTCGCGAGGAAGTCCTCGTAGGCCTGCTTCGTGCCCGCCTGCTGAGCGGTCCGAAACGCAGCTCCCGCATCGGGCACCGGTGCAGGCTCCGGGGGACGCGGCGCCGGCGGGAGCGCTGCCTGCTGGCTCGCCGGAGGCGGAGGGGCCGGCGGAGTCGCCGCGCTGTTTACGCTGGGTGAGACCGGCGTCGGAGCCTGAGGGCTTGCAGGCGGTTCCGGATTCGCCCGCGGCGGGGCAGGAACGGCGGGCACGCCCGTATTAGCACTGAGCTGCGGGCTCGCGGGCGCCGGCGCCTCCTGCTGCAAGCCTGTGGTCCAGGGCAGCTGCTCGTTTCGAGTGGCCTCCGTAACGGCGGTCCGGGTGCGCTCCAGGACCTGGGCCGACATGGACTCGGCACTTTGCAATTGCCGGACGAACTCGGCTCCGAACGTGCTGCGAGGGCCGTTGGCCTGCCTCAGCACGACGCCCGGCGCCGACGACAGCAGCACCGCGGTTCCCTGAGGAACGCTGCCGAGGGCCGCCAAGCCGGTCGAAAAGCTGCGGAAGCGGCGCTCGAAGGGATTGCGATGGGCTCCGTCGATGATCGCGTAGGACGCTCGCGCCCCGCGGCGCGACATCTCGGTCAACAGGCGTTCCAGGGGCACGCCGTCGCGCTGAACGTCCGGTTCGGTCCAGATCTGCGCGTCGACCGGGATGAGGTAATTCTGCCGTGCCGATTGGATGCCATAGCCCGCGAAGTAAGCCACAGCGACCGTTCCTGGGCGGATCTTGTCGAGGAAGCGGTCGGCGGCCTCGCGCAGGGTGCGCCTGTTGAGATCCTGGAGGTGCTCGACGGAGAAGCCCTTGCGCTGCAACTCGCTCGCGACGGCGCGTGCATCCTCGAGGGGCGTGGCAAGCGGCGTGTCGCTGTCCGGGTAGTTGGCGTTACCGATGACGAGCGCAACGCGGTCGGCCGAGGCGTCCTGAGCGGAAGCCGGACCGGTGACACAGATTACGCCGAGAACCAGCGCCGCAACGATTGCCCAAACCCTACGCATGCCGTTCCCGAAGCAGTAAGACAAAGCTCCTAAGCTGTGGGCGCGAGCATATGGGCTCGGGCATAGCCTGACAAGCTTGCGACCAAGCCCATCGATGCGGCTGATCGCTCCGCGGCCGGAGGGCTATTACCCGGTTGGAAATCGAGGAAGCCCGTCAAAGGCCGGCACCCGTTCCGCCGGTCGGTCGAGCGCCTCACCTCTCTCCACCCCGCACGGCCGGGTCCATTCCGCGCCTCGCGGGCGCGGGCCCGTTTCAGCTCGTCCGCAGCGCCTCGCGGACGCAGGCCCGTTTCAGTTTGTCCGCAGCGCCTCGCGGGCGTGAACCAACGCCGAGAGCACGAAGGCCGACGTGACCTCGGGTCCTCCTACGAGGATGCGCGTCGGGGTCTTCATCTTGTTCCATTCGTAGGCCTTGAACGGCGCCCGGCGGCCGCCCTCTCCGAAGGCGCCGGCGATCACGGCGAGCGCAGGCTCGAAGGTGCGGGGGTCCGCCCCGAGCTTGGAGAGCGCGAGAAGGGCCAGAGCGGCATCGAACGGGTTCATCTCGGCACGGGAGAGAACGCCCTCCGCATAACCGAGCGCCGCGTGCCGCAAGGCCTCCATGGTTCCCTCGGGATCCATGATCCGCTGCGACGCCTCTGGCATCGCCCGGAACGCCGCATGGCAGCGGCCCACATAGGCGCAGAAGAGCTCCGGCAGATAATAGATGTGCGAGCGCGGATCCTCGAAGGCGCCGCTCTCCACGAGACGACGCTGAAAGCGCAGGATGCGCTGCACCGTGTCGAGCCGTTGCGGCGTTTCGACGATGCGCCAGCGCGCATGATTGCGGAAGCTGACCTCCAGCACGTCGAGGTTCAAGGTCGGATCGAGGTCGTTGCCGTAGGGCTCGTCGCCGGCGAGGTTCTGGATCCAGGTCACGATTCCGCCGTCGAAGCCGATGCCGTCGTTGATCGCGACCGTGGGCGGATGCTCGTTGCTCCGCCCGACCTGGTATTTGGCATAGAACTCGAGCATCGGCTGATCGAGCATCGGGTCTTCCCAACCGAACTGGGTCGCTGCCGACAACGAGCAGGCCGTGGTGTCGCAATCCGGCACGTAGAGCCCGAACCCAAGATCGCTCTTAATCTGCTGGAAATAGGGGGTGAGTTGCGCGTGCGGCGGCGGTGCCAAGGCGGTCACCACGGAGATCGGGCGATCGTCCGGCCCCGGGACCTCCTCGCGGCTCGTTTCGAGGCAGAAGCGGATCATCGTCTCCGTGGCCTGCCTGGCGCGGCGAACCTCATGGTCCGTGCCGAGGCCGCTGGCGCAGAAATCCATCAGCGCCTCGGAGAAGAAGGCATCGTAATAGGCGGATCGGTGACGGATTTGCACCGGCGACCACATGGGCTCCGCAATACCTTTCCAGGGCGGATTGAGGAGCGCCGCCACCGGCGGATTGGCCAGGATGAACACGCGCGCGAGATTGAAGAGCAACGTCGCGTTTTTGTAGGTGCGTGCCCGCAGGCCCTCCAGAGCCATGAGCAGATCCCGGCCGCGGAAATCGGGATCGCCCACGAGGTTAAAGGCGGCATAGGTCGGGATGAAGCCGTGGCGGTCGAAGGCCCCCAGAAGATGATCGGCGCAGGCGCGGATGATCTCGTCGAGGCGCGCGGTCGACGAGCCTCCTCCGGAGTTCGTGCGCGCCGGGGGATTCGGGTGACGCTGCGGAAAGTCGTCGATCAGGGCGGCAAGCGGCTCGCCGATGGCACGCCAATCCGGCGCGGCGTCATCGCGGGCTGTCACGAGGGCAGCCTGCAACGCCCGAAACCGCGCCTCGTCCCGCAGCTGCGGCAGCCCGGCCCGGGCGAGCACCGGCCGCAGAGCCGGATGCCGAAGCGCCCGCTTGTAGAACCGGCGCAGATGCTCGTCCCCCGTATCGGTGCGCAACAGAACGGGATCGCACAGATCGTACAGGGTCGGTCCGGCTTTCTTCATCGTGAGGGTGCGCAGAGCCGACGCGGCGAGGTGGGGTATATCCATGGGACCGGGAGGTTCGAGCGGAAGGGGCCGGGACCCTATCACCGGCTTTCGGTGCAATCACACCCCTTCTGCGTCTCGAATTCAGCCGCGTCCCGTGATGACCGCCGCAGCCGCCCTCGCCGCAGAGACGAGAAGTTGGGTTTCCGAAGGGGGACGTGTGGTCAAGGGGACTGGCTGCCGGTCAGGGATGGGCTAAGCTCATCCTCGTGCGTTGCCGCACACCAGGGGGGTGCCGGGCATGCAACGTTCAAGTTCAGATCCGTTGTTCGATCCGGTGAGCGGGATGCAACCACCGCGTTTCGTTCGCGCTGCCGATCTGGCGTTGACCAAGGGGGGGCCACCATGAATCGTCTTCTGCAAGCGGCGCTCGTGAGCACTGCGACCGCGCTCCTGTGGGGCCAACCGGCTTCGGCTCAGGTCTCTTTCGACATCGACGCGGAAATTCCGGCCAGCATTGCGCGGGAGTTGAAGCGTCATGGCATCGACGTGCCAAAGGAGCGGATCAAGGGCCGGGTCGAGATCCGCGAAGGCGGGCCTGACGGAATCGACATTCGCTTCGGATCTGCGGATGAGCCCCGCGGGGCGAAGCCGGGCGGCCGCATCGAGCTGGAGCCCGCCCCGAAGCAGCCCGCCGGCCAGGCCGCAGAAACGGCGCCCTCGGTGAAATCGTCCGGTCTGCCGCCTGCCACATCGTCTGCGCCGCAGGCAGTGCCGGCCCCGTCCCCGACGCCGCAAGCCCAGGCGGCCGCCCCCGCGATTTCTGCGGCCCCTTCGCCCTCACCGGCCTCGCCTGCGCCGGGCGCACCGGCTCGTCCCGAGGCTCCCCCGCAGCCAGAGCAGCGCGCGGCCATCGACCCATCGGCCGCCACCCCGCGCGAGCCGGCCGCCCAGGCACCCGGGCAGGTCTCGGAGGCGCCCTCTGCCGTGCTGGGCGACTGGCTCGTGGCCGATGGCAGCGCACGCATCAACATCCAACCCTGCGGGCCCAATCTGTGCGGCACGGTCGTGTGGGCCAAGTCCGGCGACCGGCTCGGCGCGCAGATCCTCCGCGCCATGAAGCCCGCCGGCGACAACCGCTGGGAGGGCACTATCTTCGATCCGCGCAGCGGCAGGACCTACGAGTCGAAGATCACTCTTCGGGGCAGCAGCCTGCGCGTGGAAGGATGTATGATGGGCTTGCTCTGCGGGGGAGAAACCTGGACCCGGTCGTGAGGATGCGGTCCTCCCCAGGCTGTTTCTGACTGCATCTCGGATCGGCGGTGCTCGCGGGCCGGTGGGCCCGCCCCGATTCAGCAGCCGAGCGCCCCCGGCACGCAGCCGGAGGACGGAGTCGTGAAGGCGGAGCCGGTGCTGCGCTGCCATTCCTGGCGGAACAGATTGGTGTCCACCTGCCGGCGCTGCTCGACCTGGAGCCGTTGCTGACCCTCGCTGATCGAACGGTTGATGGCGCGGGTGTCGGCCTCATAGACCGCAGCGGGCCGAGGGACCCTGATGGCTCGCATCCGCGGAGCCTTGCGCCCGGCCTGGGCCGCCGATGGTCGCGCAGCCCTGCGCGGCGCTGCGTCCCGATCATCGATCATGATCGAGGGTGTCCGCTCCATAGGACGGGCCAGGGGCTCGCGGGCCTTGGCGGTGTCGCAATAGGCGACGAGGGCGGCTGCGAGAATGAGCCAGCGCATGGTTTGCTCCTTCGCGACCTCAACGCAGCCCAGCCGTGCGGGTTTCGCCTCCCTTGCCAAGCTTCGGTGCCGTGGCCACATGAGGCCGCAGCGATGATCCGGACCCTCCCCCTTCCCGACGGCGAAGCCGTGCCGGTGCTTGGCCAAGGCACCTGGCAGATGGCGGAGCGGCGCGAGCGGCGGTCGGAGGAGATCGCCGCCTTGCGGCTCGGGATCGAACTCGGGCTGACCCTCATCGACACCGCCGAGATGTATGCCGAGGGCGGGGCGGAAACCTTGGTCGGGGAAGCGATCCGCGGCCGGCGGGACGGGCTGTTCCTCGTCAGCAAGGTGTACCCCCACAACGCGAGCCGACGGGGCGTGGTGGAGGCCTGCGAGCGCAGCCTCAAACGCCTCGGCACCGATCGGATCGATCTCTACCTGCTGCATTGGCGCGGCGAGCATTCCCTCGCCGACACGATTGCGGGTTTTGAGGCTCTCCGGGAGGCCGGCAAGATCCGCCATTGGGGCGTCAGCAACTTCGACAGCGACGACCTAGTGGAGCTCGCGGGCGTGCCATCGGACGAGCGCTGCGCCACCAACCAGGTGCTCTACAACGTGCGCCGCCGCGGCCCCGAATTTAGCCTGATGCCAGGAATGGCGGAGCGGCGCATGCCGCTCATGGCCTACAGCCCCGTGGAGCAGGGGCGCCTGCCCTCCGGGGGAGCGCTCGGGACGCTCGCCCGCAAGCACGGAGCGACGCCGTTCCAGATCGCGCTCGCCTGGCTTCTGCACAAGGACGGCGTCATTGCGATCCCGAAGGCCGCCACCGAGGCGCATGTGCGGGCCAATCGCGCCGCGCTCGACATCGCGCTTGAGCCCGAGGATCTCGCCCTCGTCGACGCCGAGTTTCCGCCGCCCACCCGCAAGCGCCCCCTCGAAATGCTCTGAGGGCGCACCCCTTCTCATCCGAGGAGCCGCGATGATCGATCTCGACTACCGGACCACACCGAACGGTCACAAGATCACGATGGTCCTCGAGGAGACGGGAGCGCGCGATTGACCCCTCGGCTCGCTTTCCACGGCCTCAAAGGATAGCATCCGGCATGGACGGTCTGGCGACTCCGGTGGCAAACCCCGCGCTTTCGCGCGAAGCGATCGTGCAGCCGAAGGCTGCCGCCGCAGGCAAGTCGCGCTGGGCCTGCCTCACCCTCAGCACGGTTCTGGCGCTCGGCCTCGGCGGGCTCATGCTGCTGGCCGTCGGCTCCGTGCTGCTCTTGAGCGTCGGCGGGGCGAGCCGCAACACCACGGCCCTGCTGCGCGACAAGATCGATCTCACCCTCTCCTCCATCGAGCAGCGTGTGCGCCAGCACCTCGACCCGGTCGCGACGCAGGCCGAGTACCTCAAAGGGCTGATGGAGAACGGCACCATCGATCCCGCCGATCGCGACGCATTGGCCGTTGCGCTCCGCACGTCGTTGGCGGCGACCCCGCAGGTGATGGGCATCGCCTTCATCGACAAAGCGGGCCTTGTGAGGCGCGTCTACCGCGGCTCCGGCGAACTCATCGAGGAGGATTGGTCCGACCGGCGTGAGATCCAGGGGCTTCTCACCGAGATGCGCAGCGGTGGGCGCCTGGCCTGGAGCCCGCCCGTCTGGAGCGAGCCGTTCCGGCAGACGATTCTGCCCGTCACCGCGCCTGTGTACCGGGACGGGGTGCTCCAGGGCGTCATCGTGCCGGCTATCCTGATCTCCGAACTCTCCCGCTACGTCTCGGCGTTCTCGACCCCGGAGCAGACGGCGTTCATCCTCTATGGCCGCAACGCCGTCATCGCCCATCCGTCCCTCGCGAACGGCGACGCGGTCGGCTCGCCCGCGCGTCCCCTGCCCTCCGTGTCCGAGATCAAGGACAGCGTCATGCCGTCCATCTGGGATGTGGAAGACCGGCTCGGCTTCCGCCTCGCACCGGGCGACGAGGGCCACGTGATCGAGGGGCCCGGCGACTACTACATCTTCATCTACCGCGAGATCGGCGGCTACGGCGAAACGCCTTGGATCGTCGGCGCCGCCCTTCCCGGCGCCGATGCCGGACGCGAGTTCAACACGCTGATGCGCATGGCCGGCATCGGCCTTCTGCTGCTGCTGCTCTCCGTGCTCTCCGCCATCTGGGTGGGGCGGCGGATCTCGAAGCCGATCCGCAACCTCGTCGCCGTCACGGAAGGCGTGCGTCAGCTCGACCTGCAGAACGTGCCTGTGCTCCCGCGGAGCCGCGTCAGGGAGCTCGATCAGGCGGGCCAGTCGCTCAACTCCATGGTGGCGGCTCTGCGCTGGTTCGAGCTCTACCTGCCCAAGCGTCTCGTGCATTCGCTCCTCGCCCGCGGCGACGATCAGATGGGGCAGGTCTACGAACGCGAGGTGAGCGTGCTCTTCACCGACATGCGCGGCTTCTCGCAAATGGCGGCGCGGCTCTCGCCCACGGAAACGGCGGCGTTCCTCAACGAGCATTTCGCCCTCATCGGCGCCTGCGTGGAGGCCACCGAGGGAACCATCGACAAGTATATCGGCGATTCCGTCATGGCCTTCTGGGGGGCGCCCGACGAGCAGCCGGACCATGCGGAGCGCGCCTGCCGGACCGCCCTTGCCATCGCGAAAGCCCTCAGGGCCGACAACGATCGGCGACGCGCACAGGGCTTGGAGCCCGTGAGCCTTCGCATCGGCATCGGCTCCGGCAAGGTGCTCGTCGGCAACATCGGCGCCGTGGGCCGGGTGAACTACACGCTCGTGGGCGACGTGGTGAACATTGCCCAGCGCCTGGAGCAGCTCGGCAAGGAGGTGGACGGCGCCGGCGATGTGGTCGCCCTCATCACCGAGGACAGCCACTCCTGCCTGAAGAACAAGGAAGGCGCCATTCTCGTGGATCGCCGCGCGGTGCGCGACCGCGACGGCGAGATCGGCATCTATCGGCTCGTCTGACGCTTACGCGGTCTGCGCCGGCTTCTTGATAGCGGCGAGACGCTTCGCCTCGTCGGACTTCTTGTAGAAGGCATCGAGCGGGTAGCAGCCCGAGACGAGCCCGTTGCGGGGCGCCGTGGTGCAGTCGCTGAAGGTGCGGCACAGGCGCTTCTTCTGCACGCCGCGGCCGGACAGGATGTCGAGGGGCAGATCCGGGTAGGCGAGCGTCATGCGACCCAGGCCCACGATATCGACCCAGCCCTGCCGCACCACCGCCTGCGCGACATTGGGCAGGAACTCCTGGAGATAGGTGTAGCCGCTGCCCATGAAGAGCAGATCGGGGAAGCTTGCCTTCAGCTCGCGCACGAGTTCGAGCTGGCGCATCACGCCCACAAGCGGCTCCTCGGGCGGGTGGTAGCCGTCGGAGGGCGGATAGAGCGCGGGCCGCGTCACATGCGGATTGTAGTAGGGGCTCCCCGCCGTGATGTTGACGAGGTGCACGCCCAACTCCTGCATGACCGCAAGGAAGGCTTTGGGCTCCGCAAGGTCCCACGCTACCGGGTTGCTCTCGTCCGCCCCGAAGGCATAGCGGTAGGGGCCCAACGCGGAGACGTCCTCCGGGATACCAGGGCCGAGCGCGCCCGGCACGGACCGCGCCGGATCAGGCTTGAACGGCACGAAGTCGATGGCCGAGAGCCGCACGCCGATCTTCAGCCCCGGGGCCTCGGCTCGGATGCCCTCCACCATCTCGCGCAGGAACCGCGTGCGGTTCTCGAACGAGCCGCCATAGGGCCCGGGGCGCGTATGGGCGCTCAGGAACTCGTGGCCGAGATAGCCGTGGCAATGCTTCAGATCCACGAAATCGTAGCCCAGCCGTTGCGCCTGCTTCGCGGCGCGCACGTAATCCTCGATGAGGCGGCGGATCTCGTCGTCAGTCATCACCGGCCTCTCGGCGGGGTAGCCGAACTTCCGGTCGAGGAGCGGATGGTTGTAGAGGATCTGCGCCTCGAAGCGCTTGTGATCGGACGGCTTGCAGAAGCGGCCGGAATGGGTGAGCTGCAACCCGATGACGAGGCCCGCATCATCGCCCACCGCCTCGCGATGGGCCCGGATCAGGATCTCGCGCAGCTCGCCGATGCCCCGCTCGGTGTGATCCGCGAGATAGAGCTGGTTCGGGTTGGCGCGTCCGTCCGGGCGCACGGCGACGGCCTCGCCGCCCCAGATCATCTTGCCGCCCGACAGGCCGAAACGTTGCCAGCGGCGCCGCGTGTTCTCGCTCGGATTGCCGTCGAGCTCCCCGTCCCAGCCCTCCATCGGATTGATGCCGAGGCGATGCCCGATGGTGAGCCCGTCGCAGGTGATCGGCTGCGCGAGGGGCGACGTCGGACCCGACGCCACGATGTCGTCGCAGGGCATGTCGACGCCGACCGACGCCAGGTAGTCGCGAAAGCCCTGCACCCCGTTGAGGGAGCCGACCTTGGGGTAATCGCCGAACTTCATGGGGCCTCCGGGGGCTGAACGGGACGAAGATAGGAGAGGATCACCTCGGCCACATGCGCGCGGCGCTGCGCGAGGGCGTCGGGCGCGGCGAGGTCGCGGCCGAACGAGGTCGTGAGGGTTGCGGCATTGGCGAAGTAGAAGAAGCTCAGGCCCGAGATCGAGAGGTAGAGCTGCAGGGGGTCGACGCCCGAGCGGATCGTGCCTGCGCTCGCGCCGGCTTTCAGGATGCGGTCGAGCGTTTCCACGAGCGAATGCTGCAGATCCTGCAACCGCTCGGACCGCTTGAGGAACTGGGCGTCCTGCAGGTTCTCGCCCGTGAGCAGCCGGATCGCGGCGGGGTTCTGGGCGAAGTAGTCGAACTTGAACTCGACGAGGGTGCGGATGGCTTCCAGCGGCGGCAGATGCTCGAAGGCAAGGTCGCGCTCGCTCTGGCGCATGGCCGCGTACACGCGCTCCAGCACCGCGATGTAGAGCTCTTCCTTGTTGTCGAAGTAGTAGTAGATCATGCCCTTGTTGGCGCCGGATTCCTCCGCGATCGTGTCGACGCGGGCGCCTGCGAGGCCTTTGCGGGCGAATTCCAGTTCCGCTGCAGCGAGGATGCGCAGGCGCGTGGCTTCCGCGTCGCGGGAGGCGGGCTTCGCGGCCTTGGCCTGAGGCGCCGGACGAGCGGAGGCGCCCATCGTTTCAGCCCTCGATCCCGTGGACGCGCAGCACCCGCCGCATGCGCTCGGTGGCGAGGTCCGGGTCGGCGAGAAGACTGGCCGCGTCGGCCAGGCGGAACAGCTCGGCGAGATGCACGAGGGAGCGGGCGCTCTGCTGGCCGCCGATCATGGTGAAATGCGATTGATGGCCGTTGAGGTAGGCCATGAACACGACGCCCGTCTTGTAGAAGCGGGTCGGCGCCCGGAAGATGTGCCGTGAGAGCGGCACGGTGGGTGCCAGGATCGCATCGAAGGTGGCGCGGTCGCCCCGCGCCAGCGCCGTCAGGGCCGCGGAGGCTGCGGACGCGATGGGATCGAGGATGCCGAGCAGCGCATCCGAATAGCCCTGCTCGTCCCCGGCGATGAGTTCCGCGTAGTTGAAGTCGTCGCCCGTGAACATGCGTACACCCGGCGGCAGGCGCCGGCGCATGGCGATCTCCTTGTCCTTGTCGAGGAGCGAGATCTTCACGCCTTCGACCTTCGCGGCATTGGCCGCGATGACATCGAGGCAGACCTCCATGGCGGCCATGTGATCCCCGTGGCCCCAATAGCCCTGGAGCGCCGGATCGAACATCTCGCCGAGCCAGTGGATGATCACGGGCTGGCGCACCTGACCCAGGATCCGGTCGTAGACCCGGGCGTAATCGTCGGGCGAACGGGCACTGGCCGCGAGCGCCCGGCTCGCCATGAGGATGATGCGCCCGCCGAGCCCCTCGACCGCCGCGATCTGCTCCTCGTAGGCCCGGATCACCTCGTCGAGGGTGGCCGGCACGCCCCCGGGCAGGTGGTCGGTGCCGGCTCCCGCATAGACGGTCGCGCCCGGAACCCCGCGGGTGGCTTCGAGTGAGCGGCGGATGAGGTCCAACGCCGTCGGCCAATCGAGCCCCATGCCGCGCTGGGCCGTATCCATGGCCTCGGCCACGCCGAAGCCGAGCCCCCAGAGGTGATGGCGGTAGGCGATGGTGGCGTCCCAATCGACCGCGGCTCCGAGCCAGGGGTCCACGTCCGCGAGGGGATCCGCGACCACATGGGCCGCCGCCAGGGCTATGCGGTTGAAACTGGGCGGCCCTGCAGGCGTTATGGCTTGCGTCCTGCCCAGTTCATAGGGCACCAAGCGGCCGTCTCCGGTCGGGAGGAGCAATGCTGCCATCGTGAGACCGCCTAAAACCCCACGGGGTGCTGAAACCTTGAGGGGCGTTGCCTAATTAACTAGTTAGTTATATCCAGAACCTCGACCATTCCAAGCCAAATTTCAGCCCCAGGGCATAAGGCCCTCGCGTGGCGGAGGAGCCCAGTCCCGATGAGCAATCTCGTGACCGAACAGGTGCTGAGCGTCCATCATTGGACCGATACCCTGTTCAGCTTCAAGACGACCCGGAACCCGGCGTTCCGCTTCCTCAACGGCCAGTTCGCCATGATCGGGCTCGAGGTCGAGGGCCGCCCGCTGCTGCGCGCCTATTCCATGGCCAGCGCCAATTACGAGGACGAGCTCGAGTTCTTCTCGATCAAGGTGCCGGACGGTCCGCTCACCTCGAAGCTGCAGCACCTGAAGGTGGGCGACCAGATCCTGGTCAACAACAAGCCCACCGGCACCCTGATCCAGGACAACCTGCTGCCGGGCCGGCACCTCTACCTGCTCTCCACGGGCACGGGCCTCGCGCCCTTCTTGAGCATCGTGAAGGATCCGGAGACCTACGAGCGCTACGAGAAGGTGGTGCTGGTCCATGGCTGCCGCACGGTGGCGGAGCTCGCCTATGGCGAGTTCTTCACCAAGGATCTGCCCCAGCACGAGTTCCTGGGCGAAGAGGTTCAGAGCAAGCTGATCTACTTCCCCACCGTGACCCGCGAGCCCTTCCGCAACCGCGGCCGCATCACGGAGCTGCTCGGCACGGAGGAGTTCCACGCCGAGATCGGCCTGCCGCTGCTCAGCCCCGAGGACGACCGCGTGATGCTCTGCGGCAGCCCCGCGATGCTCCAGGAGCTGCGCGTGATGCTGAAGGAGCGCGGCTTCACCGAGGGCAACCACTCGGAGCCGGGCCATTTCGTGATCGAGAAGGCCTTCGTGGAGAAGTAGAGCCCGAGGCGGCCCTTGAGGCCGCCCGCCTCCCGAGTCCTCCCGATCGCGCCAGGGGAACGAGGCCGCCCCCAAGCGGCCCGGCAGGGTGTGGGTTGCGGGCCGCATGGCGGGGGACATCGAAGCGCTGTTCGAAAGCGAGGACGGGATCGGCCTCGCAGCCCTCGTGCGCCGACGCGCGATCTCCGCCGACGAGCTTCTCACGGCCGCCCTCTCCCGCATCGCCCGAGTCGAGCCCGAGCTGCAAAGCCTCACCCGCATCGTCGCGAGCCCGCCGGCCGCCTCCACGGAGGGGCCGTTTGCGGGCGTGCCCTTCGTGATCAAGGAATTGATGGCGGACTGCGCGGGCTGGGCCACGAGCCTCGGCTCGGCCTTTTTCGCCGGCGACCCCCCGGCCGCCGCGGACAGCGCCGCCGTCGCCCGCATGCGTCGGGCCGGCTTGCGCATCGTCGGGCGCACCAAGACGAGCGAATTCGGGATCGCGCCGACGACCGAGCCCCGCTTCGGCGGCCCCGTGCGCAACCCCTGGAACACGGCCCTGTCTCCCGGCGGATCGAGCGGCGGCTCGGCGGCGCTCGTCGCCGCCCGCGCCCTGCCGCTGGCCCATGCCACGGATGGAGGCGGTTCGATCCGCATCCCGGCCGCCCTGTGCGGCCTCTACGGCCTCAAACCCTCCCGCGGCCGTGTGAGCCTCGCACCCATCGGCGAAACGCTGGCGGGAGCGGGCACGCAGCTTTGCGTCTCGCTGTCCGTGCGAGACAGCGCCGCCCTGCTCGATGCCCTGAGCGGGCCCGAGCCCGGCGACCCTTATGGCCTCGCGCCGCCCGGTGTGCCCTTTCTGCGAGCCGTTGAACGCGACCCCCCTCCATCGCGCATCGCCGTTCAACGCCGCCCGCGCCAGGGGCCCGAGCCGGAACCGGCGGTGCTGCGGGCCTTGGAGGAGGCGGCACACCTGTTGGAGAGCCTTGGCCACAGGGTCGAGGAGGCCGAGCCCGACATCTCGTTCGAGGAGCTCGAAGGGGCCTTCTTCACGATCATGGCGGCCTCCATGTGGACAAATATTGCCAACCGCGCCGGTTCACGCTCCCTCAGTGAGGACGATTTCGAACCCGTGACCTGGGCCTACGCTGAAGCAGGCCGCGCGACCGCGGCGGCAGACTACATCCGCGCCGTGCAGACTTTTCACCGCATCGGCCGGCGCCTCGGAGCTTTCTTCGAGCGGCACGACATCCTGCTGACGCCCACCATCGCCCGCGCGAGCCTGCCTCTGGGGGCCCTGCCCACGGACGCCTCCCTCGATGCATTTCGCGCGGCCATGGCGCCGATGATCGCCTTCACGGCCGTGCACAACGCGGCAGGGACGCCGGCGGCTTCCCTGCCGCTCGGGTGGAGCCACGAGGGTTTGCCCATCGGCGTGCAGATCGCAGGACCGCCGGGCTCCGAGGCAACCCTGCTCGCGCTTTCGGGCCAATTGGAGCGCGCGCAGCCCTGGCGAGGCCGCCGACCGCCTCTGAGTGCCTGATCCGCCTTAAGGAGCGGATCCCGCGGCCACCTTGGGCCGGCGCCTGAAGAGCGCCGCCGCGCGGTTGCTGAAGGCCGGAACCGACCACAGGATCGAGGCGATCGTTACGAAAGCGATCACGGCGCTGATGGGGCGCGTGAAGAACGGCGCGAGATCGCCGCCGGAGAGCACGAGCCCGCGCGTAAGGTTCTTCTCCAGCAACTCGCCGAGCACGAGGCCGAGGATCAGCGGCGCCATCGGGAATTTGAACTCGCGCAGCACGAAGCCGAGGAAGCCGAAGAACAGCATCACGTAGATGTCGAACACCCGCGACGTAATCGCGAAGGCACCCACCGTGCAGAGCACGAATACCACCGGCATCAGCCGCTCGCGGGGCACGAGCAGGATCCACAGCAGCGGCCGCACGAGGGTGAGCCCGAAGAACAGCTTCACCATGTCGGCGATCACGAGCATCGCGACAATCTGGTAGAAGAATTGCGGCGTCTGTAGCATCAGGTTCGGGCCGGGATTGATGTTGTGGATCATCATCGCGGCCATGAGCACGGCGGCTGGCGCAGAACCGGGCACGGCCAGCGTGAGGACGGGGATGAGGGCCCCCGGCACACAGGCGCTCTCCCCCGTTTCGGCTGCGATCAATCCCTCGACCGAGCCCTTCCCGTACTTCTCCTTTTCCTTGCTGGCGCGCCGCGCCGCCGCGTAGGACGACCAGGCGGCAGTGTCTTCCCCTAAGCCCGGCAGGATGCCGATGAAGGTTCCGATGGCGCCCGAGCGCAGGATCGTCCAGCGATGGCGCAGCACGTCCCCGATGCGCGGGATCACGGAATCGATCTTGTTCGAAATCGCCCTGGCGGCGGGGCCGCGCATGGATTGCAGCACCTCCGCGACGCCGAAGGCGCCGACCAGCGCTGGCAAGAGACCGATGCCGCCGGCGAGATCCGTGCTCCCGAAGGCGAAGCGCTGGTAGTTGTAGTGCGGCTCCTGCCCGATGGTGGCGATGAAGAGGCCCAAGAACCCGGCCATGTAGCCCTTGATCGGATCGCCGCCGGAGAGCGTGCCCGCGATCACGATGCCGAACACGGCGATCCAGAAGAACTCGAAGCTCTGGAAGCGCAGCGCGACGTCGCTCAACACCGGCGTCAGGGCCGCGACGCACAGGATGCCGAAGAGCGTTCCAAGCCAGGAGCCGCTCGTCGAGATGCCCATGGCCCGACCGGCAAGCCCCTGTTTCGCCAGCGGGAAGCCGTCCAGCGTCGAGCAGGCGGAGGCTGGCGTGCCCGGAATGTTGAGCAGGATCGCCGAACGGCTGCCCCCGTAGATCGCACCCACATAGATGCACACGAGCACGAGGATTGCCTGCTCATGCGGCATCGTGAAGGTGAGCGTCGTCATCAGCGCCACCCCCATGGTGGCAGTGAGGCCTGGCAGCGCACCGATGACGATGCCGAGGAACGTCGCCCAAAACGCGTTGAAGATGCCCCAGGGGGTGAGCAGGCCCGCAAAGGCGCCACCAAATTCGCGAAGGCTGTCGAACATGCGGCGCTGCCGTCAGGGTGAGAGGACGGACGGACGGCTCACGGAAGCCGGACCAGGAAGATCTTTTGGAAGACGAGGGTCACGAGGAGGCCGGTGATCAAGGCCTGGATGACGGCCGTGGCGATGCGGCGAACACGGAGCCCTGTCGGCAGCCCCGGCTCCCATTCGAAGATCACGATGAAGAGCGTGACGAATACGGTGACGGCCAGCCAGAACGGCATCTTGCCGACGAGCCCCACCACGAAGAGCACGCCGAGCGCGGCGGCGATCGCGAGACGTGTCGTGCTGTTGCCGGGATCGGCCGCGGCTCGCGCCTGCACCCCTTTGAGCGCTCCCCGCTGCAAGGACCGGTAGCCGAGCCACAGGCTCAAGGCCGCCAGGATCACGCCATAGAAGGCGGGCACCAGTCCGGGCGCCGTGTAGATCTCGCCCCCCTGCTCGGCGAAGCGGGGCATGCGCAGGGCGAGTGCGACGATGGTCAGGCTGAAGGCGAGAAAGGCTGCCGCCACCCCGAGATCCGCCCGTGGCGAGAGCGGCTCCTCATGGGGCATCAGCGAGGGGGCGTTGGGTTCGCTCATGGGCAATCTCCGCCGGAAAGAGCGCGGCCGGGGCGATGCTCCGGCCGCGCTCTCGAGCTTATTGCGGGCGCGGAATGCCGATGGTCTCGGGCGAGACCTTCGCCTTGCCGGCATCGAAGTAGAGCCACACGGTCTGGCGGGTCATCTTCATGGCCTCGTCCTGGGCCTGCTGGCCCGAGATCGGCGTGAACAGGGCCGCGCGGGAGGCCGCGTACTTCTTCAGCGCCTCCGAATTCGCGATCTTGTTCTTCCAGATCATGTCCATGGTCTGGACGATCGGCTCCGGCGTGCCCTTCGGGGCCCAGATGCCGAAATAGTTGAGCGGCGCCGGCATGTTGGGCAGCCACTTGGTCACCGGCGGGATCTCGCCGTAGCCTTCCAGCGTCACGGGCCGGTCGGCCTGCACCGCGAGCGGGATCAGACGCTTCGCCTTGATCATCTCCGACATCTCGACGAGGAGCTGGGCGGCGGCCTGCGTCTCGCCCGAGACGGTGGCGAGCACCGCCGGGTTGCCGCCGTCGTAGGTCACGTGGCGATATTCGGTGCCGGGCGCGGCCTTGCGCACGGATTCCATGAAGTTGTGGCCGGCCGACGAGAGGCCTGCGGTCGCCACCGGGATGTTCCTGCCGTTGGTCTTCATGGCCTCGAGCAGTTGCCCGAAATCCTTGAACGGGGCATTCGGATTGGCCGAGATGGTGTTCACGTTGGCCACGGCGAAGAACATGTTCCAGTCCTTCAGCTCGCTGTCGAGGAGGCCCAGCACCTTGTAGCCGCCCACATCGACCGCAGCGCCCGCCGCCCAGGTGTAACCGTCCTTGGCGCCTTCGAGCACGCCTTTCGTTCCCACCGAGCCCGAAGCGCCGGGCTGGTTCACCACCACGACCTTCTGCCCGAGTTCGGGTTCGATCTCGGCAGCCACGATGCGGGCCATCTGATCCGTGGAGCCGCCAGCGGCCCAGGGCACCACGAGGGTAATCGGCCGATCGGGCTTCCAGGGGTAGTTGGTTTGCGCCGATGCGGCGCCGGAGACGAGGCCAACCGCTACCGCGGCTACGGCCGAGAAAAGTGCACGCACGCGATCCTCCCATTATTCGCCAGTTGACCAAAGTTGTCCTGACAACTCACACTGTCCGGCAGTGATTTCCTTCCGTCAAGGGTGCTTCGGGGCCACGACCCCGTCCGGAGGTTGTCGGGTCCGATGATAGATTGCCCATGAGCAAGCTGGCGCTGTGCAACGAGGTGCTACGGGACCTGCCCTTCGAGCGGCAATGCGCCGTTGCGGCGGGTCTCGGCTACCACGGACTGGAGGTCGCGCCCTTCACCTTGGCCGACGAGGCCTACCGCATGCCGGCGGCCGAAAGGGCGGCGATTCGGGGTGCCGCCGCCGCGCACGGGCTGCAAATCTGCGGTTTGCACTGGCTGTTAGTGGCGCCGCAGGGACTGTCGATCACAACGGACGACCGGGCGGTCTGGGCGAAAACCATCGACGTGATGCGCCGCCTCGTCGGTCTCTGCGCCGATCTCGGCGGCACCTATCTCGTGCACGGCTCCCCGGCTCAGCGCCGCCTCGACGCGGCGGACCCCGCGGGCTCGGCGGAGCGCGGCATCGAGGCCTGGGCCGCGGTCGCGACGGAAGCGGCGGGGGCGGGGGTCGTCTATTGCGTCGAACCGCTCGCACAACGTGAGACAAATTTTGTCAACACGGTCGCGGAAGCCGCCGCCATCGTGGAGCGGATCGGCAGCCCGGCCCTGCGCACCATGATCGATACATCGGCGGCGGGGGCGTCCGAAGCCGAGCCCGTGGATACCCTGATCGAGCGCTGGATGCCCACAGGCCTCGTCGCCCATGTGCAGTTGAACGACCGCAACCGGCGGGGCCCTGGACAGGGGGAGGATCGCTTCACGCCGATCCTCGCGGCGCTCCAGCGCACCGGCTACGACGGCTGGCTCGCCATGGAGCCGTTCGACTACGTGCCGGACGGACCCACCTGTGCGGCACGCTCCATCGGCTACGTGGCCGGCATCCTGGAGGGCCTGCGATGAGCGAGGCGCCCCGCATCCGCCTCCTCGACGTCGAGCGCTACGAGCGCGACGTGGCGCTGCGCCTCCCGTTCCGGTTCGGGATCACCACGATCACCCATGCCGCGCAGGCCGTATTGCGCGTGCGGATCGCGCTCGAAGACGGGCGTACGGAAACCGGCATTGCCGCCGAGTCGCTCGGCGCCAAGTGGTTCGACAAGAACCCGGCCCTCACGGATGCGCAGAACCACGACCAGTTGCGCCAATCCCTCAGCCTTGCCGAGGAACTCTATCGCGCCCGCGGCCTCGCCACGCCTTTCGCCCTCTTTGCCGATACCTACCCGGACCAGATGCGCCGCGCGAAAGCCCTTGGGCTCAATCCGCTGATTGCGTCCTATGGCCCCGCTCTCCTCGAACGGGCGGTACTGGATGCGCTCGGCCGCGCCCTCGGCGTCTCGTTTCCCGAGATGATCGGGCGCAACCTTGCCAGCTTGGGTCCGACGCCGGTCGCACCCGATCTCGCCGGCTTCGACCTTCCCGCCTTTCTCGCCACCCTGCGCCTCGGCTCCTCGATTGCCGTGCGCCACACGGTGGGGCTCGTGGACCCGATCGTCGCCTCCGACCAGCAACCCGGCGAGCGCGTGAACGACGGGTTGCCGGAAACCCTGGAGGAGGTCGCGCGCCATTACCGCGGGCGCTTCTACAAGCTCAAGGTCATGGGCGACGTGGCGGCCGATCTCGACCGCCTCACCCGCATCGCCGCGGTGCTCGACCGCGAAGCGGGCGATTACCGGGTCACGCTCGACGGCAACGAGCAATACGAGGATGTGGAAGGCATCGCGGAACTCTGGCGCCGGATGGCCGAAACCCCAGCCCTGCGCCGGCTGGTCGCGGCGACGCTCTACATCGAGCAGCCCATCAAGCGCTCCGTGGCCCTGAGCCGTTCCGTCGAGGCGCTTGCCCGTGAGCGGTCGCTCATCATCGACGAGTCCGATGGTGAAGTGTCGGCGTTCCCGACGGCGCTGGCGCTCGGCTACACGGGCGTGTCGAGCAAGCTCTGCAAGGGCCTCTACAAATCGATTCTCAACGCCGCCCGCGCCGCGATGCTGAACCGCGATGCGGAGCGACCGCGCGCCTTCCTCTCGGGCGAAGACCTCACGGTTTGGCCGGGCGTCGCCCTCCAGCAGGACACCGCCCTCGTCTCGCTCCTGGGCCTCGACCACGTGGAGCGCAACGCGCACCATTTCATCGACGGCATGAGCTTCGCGCCGGCTAGCGAGCAGGACGCATTCCTCGCCGCGCATCTCGCGCTCTACGAGCGCCCACCCTCGGGCCCCGTGCGGCTGCGCATCCGCGAAGGCCGCATCGCCACCGCCTCCCTCGCCTGCCCCGGCTTTGCCGTCGATGCGCCGCTCGCGTTCGCCGCCATGCGGCCGATGCCGGCAGCCCCACGCGAACGTATCGGCGCCCCAGAACCCCTCGGAGCCCCCGCATGAAACTCCCCACCCGCTTCGGCTCCGTGGAGGAGCTCGAAAACTTCATGACCGAGCCGACGCCGGATCTCGTGGCCGATCTCGCGCAGGCGCCCGGCGACATCCTGATCCTCGGCGTCGCCGGCAAGATGGGCCCGACGCTGGCGCGCATGGCCAAACGGGCAGCCCCAGAGCGCCGCGTCATCGGCGTCGCGCGCTTCTCCGATCCACGCTCCCGCCAAGTGCTGGAGACGGCGGGCGTCGAGACCATCCCTTGCGACCTCCTCGATCGCGGCGCGCTGGCGGCGCTGCCGCGCTGCCCCAACGTGGTGTTCATGGCCGGCATGAAGTTCGGCTCCACGGGCCAGCAGCCTCTGACCTGGGCCATGAACGTGCAGGTGCCCGCCATGGTAGCCGAGACCTTCGCGGCCTCCCGCATCGTCGCCTTCTCGACCGGCTGCGTGTACCCCTTCGTGCCGGTGGACAGCGGCGGCGCGAGCGAGGACACGGAGGCGGTGCCGCCGCCCGGCGACTACGCCTATTCGTGCCTTGGGCGCGAACGCATGTTCCAGCACTTCTCCAACCGGCACGGCACGCCAGGACGGCTGATCCGGCTCAACTATGCCATCGACATGCGCTATGGCGTGCTCCACGACGTGGCCCTCAAAGTCCGCGACGGCGTGCCCCTCGATCTCTCCATGGGCCATGTGAACGTGATCTGGCAGGGGGATGCCAATGCGGCGGCCTTGCGCTGCCTGCGCCATGCCACTGCACCCACGAGCCCCCTCAACGTCACCGGCCCCGAGACCGTGAGCGTGCGCTGGCTCGCGCAAACCTTCGGGCGAATGATGGACCGCGAGCCTCAACTCGTCGGCACCGAGAGCGCGGTGGGATGGCTCAACAATGCCGGCCGCATGAACGCGGAACTCGGCTATCCCCGCGTGCCGCTCCTCACCATGATGGAGTGGACCGCCGATTGGCTCATGCGCGCCATGCCGACCCTCAACAAGCCCACGCATTACGAGGTGCGGGATGGGCGATACTAGGCGGCCTCTCGCAGGCGAATGCCTCGCGTGCGGTGATCTCGACGCCGGGGAGGCGCGGGATGGGCGCTCCTGAGGTCGTGAACGATCTCGCGCTTCATCGCATGCGGCCGGAGGATGCCGAGGCTGCCATGGCGCTGTCCGAAGAAGCGGGCTGGAACCAGACCGTGGAGGATTGGCGCTTTATGCTGGGCCGCGGCGAGGCCTATGGGCTGCAGGAGGCAGGCGGCGCCTGGGCCGCCAGTTCCCTCGTGCTGCCGCAGGGACCTCAGGTCTCCTGGATCAGCATGGTGCTCGTGGCGCGCCGCCATCGGCGCCGGGGGCTTGGAACCATGCTGCTGAGGCGCTGCGTGGAGGCTGTCCAGGCAAGCGGCGCGGTGCCGGGCCTCGACGCAACCGAGCTCGGCCGGCCCGTCTATCTGCCGCAGGGGTTCCGCGACCTCTACCCGATCTCCCGCTGGCGCCTCGAGCGCGCGCCGGCTCCCCTCGCTCCGCCACGGGGCTGCACGATCCGCGCGATGCAGGAGAGCGACCTCTCGGCCGTATGTGCTTTCGACGCGCCCCGCACCCGCACGGATCGCGCCGCGACCCTGCGCTATCTCCGCACCCGCGTGCCGCATCACGCCTGCGTGGCGGAGCAGGATGGGCGCCTCGTCGGCTATGCGCTTGGTCGCCCCGGCCGCAAGACCGCGCAGGCTGGCCCGGTGGTCGCCGAAAACGTGAGCATCGCCCTTGCGCTTCTGAGCCGCATCGCCGGTCTCGGACCACCCGTGATCCTCGATGTGCCTGACGCGCATCGCACGATCACGGATTGGCTCGAAGCCCACGACGCGGTGCGCGAGCGCGGCTTCGCGCGCATGACCCTTGGCACCGTGCCTGGGCTCGACGACCCGGGCGCCATCTTCGCCCTCGCCGGACCGGAACTGTCTTAGATGAACCGCCTCCACCACAGCGATCTGCCCGCGCCCGTGCGCGACCTCCTGCGCCGCGGCACGGTGATCCCCGCCCATCCGCTGGCACTCGACGAGCGGCGCAACTTCGACCGCGAATCGCAGCGGGCATTGGCGCGCTACTACATCGACGCGGGCTCCGGCGGATTGGCGGTCGGCGTGCATTCGACGCAATTCGCCATCCGCGATGTCGGCCTCTACGAGCCGGTGCTGTCGCTCGCCATGGAAACCGCGCAGGGCTGGACCGACCGCCCCCTCGTCATGGTGGCGGGCGCGATCGGGCGAACCGAGCAGGCCGTGCGGGAAGCCCGCATCGCCCGCTCGCTCGGCTACCACGCGGTGCTGCTCTCGCTCGCGACCATGCGGGGCGCGAGCGAGGACGAGTTGATCGAGCACTGCACGGCGGTCGCCGCCGAGATGCCGCTCATCGGGTTCTATCTGCAAGCGGCCGTGGGCGGCATCCCGCTGTCTCGAAGCTTCTGGGCCCGCTTTGCGGCAATCGAGAACGTGGTGGCCGTGAAGGTCGCGCCCTTCAACCGCTACGGCACCCTCGATGTGGCTTTCGGGATCGTGCAGGCGGGCGCCGAGGACCGCGTGACCCTCTACACCGGCAATGACGATCACATCGTCTCCGATCTCGTGACGCCCTTCCGTATCCGCGCAGGTGGGCGCGAGTGCGTGGTACGCTTTCGCGGGGGCCTGCTCGGCCACTGGAGCGTGTGGACCTCAAGCGCCGTCGCGCTCCTGAAGCAGCTCCATGCTGCCGTGGAGGCAGGCCCGATTCCGCCGGACATCCTGGCGCTCGACGCCATGGTCACGGATTGCAACAACGTGATCTTCGACGTGCCGCACAATTTCGCGGGTTGCATTCCGGGCTGCCACGAGGTTCTACGTCGCCAGGGCCTCATGCGCTCCATCGCCTGCCTCGATCCGCACGAAACCCTGAGCCCTGGTCAGGGGCAGGAGATCGACCGGCTTTACGCCACCTATCCCGAATGGGCCGACGATACCTTCGTGGCCCAGAACCTCCATCGCTGGCGCTCATAAGGACCTGACCATGCGTTTCGCCGTCATCGGCCTCGATCACCGCCACATCTACGATCTCACCCGCGAGCTGCTCGCCGCCGGCGCCACCTGCGCCGGCTTCTGGCCGCAGACCACAGACGAGCGCGTGCGCGAGGGCTTTCGCGAACGCTTCCCCGACATCCCGGAGGTGGCCGACCGGGACGCGCTCCTCGACGATCCCTCGGTCCAGGCCATCGTCTCGGCCGCCGTGCCGGCGGACCGGGCTGCCATCGCGGTCGAGGCCATGCGCCGCGGCAAGGACGTGATGGTCGACAAGCCCGGCATCGTGTCACGCGAGGGGCTCGAAGCGGTCGAACGTACTGTGCGCGAAACCGGTCGGATCTTCTCGATCTGCTTCACCGAGCGCTTTCTCACGCCCTCCACGGGCATGGCGCTGGGTCTCGCCCGCGGAGGCGCCATCGGCCGCGTGATCCAGACCGTGGGCTTGGGGCCCCATCGCCTCAACCCTGCCCTACGGCCGGACTGGTTCTTCGATACGGCCTATTACGGCGGCATCCTGGTCGATATCGCCTCGCATCAGATCGATCAGTTCCTGGTGTTCACCGGCTCGACCGATGGCGAGATCGTCGCCAGCACGGCGGAGAACCGCGCCACGCCCGCAAGCCCGCGTTTCGAGGATTTCGGCGAGATCCTGCTTCGCAGCGGCATGGCGTCGGGCTATATCCGCGTGGACTGGTTCACGCCGGACGGCCTGCCGACCTGGGGCGACGGTCGGCTCTTTATCATGGGCACCGAGGGCACGATCGAGCTGCGCAAATACGTCGATATCGACGGACGCCCCGGCAAGGACCACCTCTTCCTCGTGGACCGCACGGGCACGCGGCACATCCCTTGCGAGGGGCAGCCCCTCACCTATTTCCGCGCCTTCATGGACGATGTGCGCGACCGAACCGAAACCGCGATGCCGCAGGCCCACGTCTTCACCGTGAGCCGACTGGCGCTCGAAGCCCAGGAGCGGGCGCGGAAGCCCGCTCATTAAGTGGCCGACTGGGAAGCGAGCGCAGCGGCCCGCTCGTCAAGCGGCCGAGTGAGGGGCGGGAAGGTCGCGGTAACGGCTCATGAAGCGGCGGTCGATCCAGTCTTTCAGGGTCCACACCCAACCGCCCTCGAACCCTACCCCGCTGCGTGCGCCGATGGCGTAGTGCTCGCCCGTCGAGATGAGGACGAGCCAGTGGCGCTGGGGGCGGTAGGCCTTAAGGGCCTGCCCCAGCGCCGCGCGGCGGAGATTGCTGGCCAGCACCGGCCCCTGACGCACCGCGAACACGCCTGCTTTCGGCAAGGGACGCGGCGCGAAGCTCGACACGTCGCCGGCTGCGAAAACGCGGGGGTGGGAAACGCTCTCCAGGGTTGACGCCACCTGGACGAAGCCGCGCCCGTCGAGCGCCAATCCCGTCCCCCGGAGCCAAGGCGCCGCCATGGCTTCCGTGGTCCAGAGAACCTCGCGCCCCGGCAAGGTCGATCCGCCCTCCGTCTCGACGCCGCGCTCGGTGACGCGCTCCACGGATGCGTCCGTCACGACCCGGATGCCGCGCGCCGCCATAAGGCCAGCGAACCGCGCCTGCACGCGCTTCGGCAATTCGGGCAGCAGCGTGCCGGAGCGGGTCACGAGGGTGAACCCGAGCCGCACGGGATCGTGCCCCCGGGCGGCAAGATCGGAGCGCAGGCGCCGCTCGAGCGAGAGCAGCAATTCGACGCCGCCCGCGCCCCCGCCCACGACGGTGATCGCGGTGTCGCCGCCGCATTCGAGCACCCTCTCACGCAGGCTCATGAAGCGCCGCAGGAAGCCGTCGATGGGCTTGACCGGCAGCGCATGCTCGGACGCGCCGGGGACCGCCGGCGTGTTCGGGGTCGAGCCGATATCAAGGGAGAGGACATCGAAGGGAATCGGATCGCCATCCGGGCGCAGGACGCGCCTCGCCGTCAGATCGAGCCCCACCGCCTCGTCGAGCACGAGTTCGGCCCCGGCGAAGCGTGCCAGAGGCTCGGTGTCGATATGGGTCTCGTCGAAGCGGTAGTGACCCGCCACATAGCCGGGCAGCATCCCGGAATAAGGCGTGTGCCGGGAGCGGGTCAGAAGCGTGAGGCGCAGACCCGGCAGCGGATTCATGCCGAAGCGCCGCAGCACCTCCACATGGGCGTGGCCGGCGCCCACAAGAACGAGGTGCCGGTCTGAGACTGTGGGAGTTCGTGCCGCCATTCGCCCATAGGAGGGCCGGGCTGCCCACCGTCAAGCGCCCTGGCTTTTCCTGATCAAGGCGGTAGAGGGGTCTTCGACGAAAAGAGAACCCGATGCCCCGCTTCCGCGCCGCGATCATCCCGGTCACGCCCTTTCAGCAGAACTGCACCTTGCTTTGGTGCGAGGCCACGAAGCGGGCCGCCGTGATCGACCCCGGCGGCGATGTCGCCCGCATCCAGGCTGCCATCGCTGAGACCGGCGTGACGGTGGAACGGATCCTGCTCACCCATGGCCATGTGGACCATGCGGGCGGCGCCGCGGAGCTGAAAGCCGCCCTTGCGGTGCCGATCGAGGGCCCCCACGAGGCCGACCTCTTTCTCCTCCAGCGCTTGCCTGAAACCGCCCGCTCCTTCGGCATCGCCGGCGTGCGGGCGGTGACGCCGGACCGCTGGCTCGCGGAGGGCGATGCGGTGAGCGTGGGCGAGGTGACGTTCTCCGTGCTCCATTGCCCGGGCCATTCGCCGGGCAGCGTGGTGTTCGTTCAGGCCGAGGAGCGTTTTGTCCTCATGGGCGACGTGCTGTTTCGCGGCTCCATCGGCCGCACCGATCTGCCCGGCGGCGACCACGCGACGCTCATCCGCTCCATCAAGGAGAAGATCTTAACTCTCGGCGACGATGTCGCCTTCCTGCCGGGCCACGGCCCCGCGAGCACGGTGGGCGAGGAGCGGGTCTCCAACCCGTTCCTGCGTTAGCTTAGGGGGACCGGCGCACGCGCCAGGCCTCAGCGCAGGCGTTCCCCGGGCTGGCGCAGGGAAAACCGGCGTACGCGCCAGGCCTCAGCGCAGGCGCTCGTAGCGGTCGGATCGCCGGGCGATGATCCACACGGCATGAACGATGCCGGGAATGTACCCGAAGATCGTCAGGAGGATGTTGAGCCAGAACTGGCCGCCGAGGCCCACGGTGAAGAAGACGCCGACCGGCGGCAGCAGGATCGCGAGCAGGATTCTGAGCAGGTTACTCATGGCGGCACTCCGGGTTGGTGGGGTCAGGCCGTGAACGCCTCGCGGCGGATCGGGTTCAGCTCCGCGAGCTTTGCCCCACCGGGGAGCATCCCGGGCTGGCTCGATTCGGCACGTATTGCCCTGCGAGCTTCCCCAGGCCGGCTCGATTCGGCAGGCCAAACGTAGCTGGGGGTGCTTGCCTTGAGCCTCAAGGGTCCCACTTGTTTTGTGCGGGGCACGATCACGGGAGTTCTTGCATGTTCAAGCGTGCCCGCCCCCTCGCGAGCTTGGCCTTAAGCTTTCTGCTGCTCGCCGCAGCTCCGGCCAGCGCGAAGCCGGAGGTTGATCTCGCCCTCGTTCTCGCCGTCGATGTGTCGCGCTCCATGGATCCGGAGGAGCAGGAACTGCAACGCCAGGGCTTCGTGGAGGCCTTCCGCTCGCCGCTCGTCCACGAGGCGATCCGGGGCGGGATGCTCGGCAAGGTGGCCGTGGCCTACATGGAATGGTCGGGCGTCGGCGAGCAGAAGGTGGTGGTGCCCTGGACCGTGCTGGAGAGCGCCGAGGGCGCCGCGGAATTCGCCGAACGCCTCGCCAGGGAGCCGATCGGACGCATTTTCCAAACCTCGATATCGGGCGCCATCGACTACAGCCTGCGGCTCCTCAACGAGGCGCCGGTCGAGCCGCTGCGGCAGGTGATCGACGTATCGGGCGACGGGCCGAACAGCAGCGGGCGCCCCCCCAACCTTGCCCGGGACGAGGCGGTGGCCAAGGGCGTGATCATCAACGGCCTGCCCCTGATGCTGAAGCGCCCGACAGGCTTCGGCGACATGGAGAATCTCGATCACTACTATCAGGATTGCGTGATCGGCGGCGCGGGCGCTTTCCTGGTGCCGGTGCGCGAGCGGCAGCAATTCGCGGAAGCCGTGAAAACCAAGATCCTGCGCGAGATCGCCGACTTGCCCGGCCCGCAGATCCAGCATGCCTGGGGCAGCCGCGAACCCCTAGTGCAGCGCACGCAGGAGCGCGACCCCATGAACTGCGCCACCCGGGGCGGCTGGAACCGCTGGCCGCAGAACTAGGCCCGCATCAGGGACGCTTCTCCCGCCGTGGGATCTCGTCCGGGTGCCGTCCCGGACGGGGACGATAGCGCGGGAGCGACCAACCCCAGTGCAGCGCCGCCCCCCGCAGGGCGAGCGCCGCGACAAAGCCCGTGGCGCCGGCGATCTCCCGCGAGAGACCGGCGACCGCGAGCGCGACGAACACCGCCGCTCCGAGCAGGGCCGCGGTCACGTAGACCTCGCGGCTGAGGACCACCGGGCTCTCGCCGCCGAGCACGTCGCGGATCACGCCGCCGAAGGTGGCGGTAATCACACCCATGGCCACCGCCGCCACGGGCCCCGCTCCCACCATCAGAGCCTTCTCGGCGCCCGTGACGGCAAAGAGCGCCAATCCCAGCGCATCGAACCAGAGCAGCACCCGGTAGCGGGATTGCGGCAGATGGGCGGTGAAGAACACCGCGCAGGAGACGAGCACGCAGACGATGAGCGGCGTCGGCTCCCGGACCCATGACACCGGCGTTTGGCCCAGCAGCAGGTCGCGCAAGGTTCCGCCGCCGATGCCCGTGACCGTGCCGAGGAGCGCAAAGCCGACGAGATCCATCTGCTTGCGCGAGGCGACGAGCGCCCCGGAGATGGCGAAAACGACGATGCCGAGCCAATCGAGAACGGCGGTGGCGGCTTGAAGCATCAGGCGGCGCGGTCGAGGCGGATCCAGCAGCATCCGCCGCCGCGCGCTTCGCTCCAGGTTTCGTTCGAGAAGCCGACGCCTGCGGCCTCGAACAACCCCTTGTCGAAGGCGCCCGCGATCCGGCAGAGCAGGGCCACCCGCTCGGGCGGCAGGCCCGCTCCGGTCCAGGCATCCTTCAGGGGGCAGCGATGGACGCGGATCGCCAGAGCGTCCTCGCTCTCCTCCCGCTCGTGCGGGTACATGCGCCCGCCATCGGGGCTGACGGCGAGGAAACAGGCGCCCACCGCCTTGGGGTCCGCGGGCACGCCGCGGAAAAGGACGGCTGCCACCTCCTCGCCCCGTCGCACGAGGGCGCGCTCCATCATGGCGGTGGCCCGCTCCAATCCCACCTCGGCTTCGAGTTCGTCGAGGAACACCCGGTAGAGATGCGCCCTCCCCTGAAAGGCCGCTTCGAGCTCGGCCCGCAAGGTTTCGACCTGATCCGCCATTGCGTATTCCCCCTAATCCTTAACCCTTATTCGCTCACTTCGAGCGCCCGCGACAGCCCCTCGCCTAAAAGGCTCACCGCCAGCACGGTCACCATCACGGCCAATCCCGGCGCCACGATCACATGCGGGGCCGTGCGCAGAACCGTGCGCCCTTCCGCGATCATGGCGCCCCAACTCGCGGCATTCGGGTCGCCGAGCCCCAGAAACGCGAGCGCCGCTTCGAGGAGGATCGCATTGGCGACGATCACGGCCGCGAGCGCGATGAGGGGACCGAGGGCATTCGGGAGCACCACGTCGAAGGCGACCGCGACGGGCGAGCGCCCGAAGAGCCGCGAGGCTTCGACGAAGGCGCGGGATTTGAGGGAGAGCACCTGCGCCCGCACCACCCGGGCCGGTGCCGTCCAGGCGCCGGCGGCGAGCGCCAGCACCACCGTGGTCTGGGAGGGGCCGAGCACGCTCACGAGGGCGAGGGCCAGCACGAAGGCCGGCACGGTCTGGATCGCATCCGCCACGCGCATCAGCGCTTCGTCCACGATCCCGCCGACGTAGCCCGCGAGCGTGCCGACCGCAGCGCCCAGCGCCAGCGCCATCAGCGCAACGGCGCCGGCGGTCGCGAGGGTCGAGCGGGCGCCGTAGAGGAGGCCCGCGAGGATGTTGCGCCCGAGCCGATCCGTGCCGAGGGGCAGGGCCGGATTGGCCAGCGGCTGCGTCAAGGGACGGCCCGCGATTTCGAGGGGATCGCCGGGCACCAGCAGGGGCGCCAGGAGGGCAACCGCCGCTCCCAAAATCAGGAGCAGCAGGCCGAGCGCGCCTTCCCAGGTGCGGGCGAAGCGGAGCGCGCCCTCAAGCACCGGCGGCTCCGATGCGCGGGTCGAGCCGCACGAGCACGAGATCGACGAGGAGATTGGCGAGGATCACCATCACGGTGCCGGCGAGCACGATTCCGGCCAGGAGAAGCGTGTCGCGTCCGGCCACGGCCTCGTAGGCCAGGCGCCCGAGGCCGGGGATCCCAAAGGCGCTCTCCACCACCACGCTGCCGCCGAAGAGGGTTCCCGCCTGCTGGCCGAGCAACACCACCACAGGCAGGAGCGCCGGCCGCGCTACGGCCCGCCAGACCACGCGCCGCCGCGTCAGCCCCCGGGCGCGTGCGGCGCGCACATGATCGGCCCGCCAGGCCTCCACCATGCCGGCACGTAAGGTTCGGGCATAGAGCGCAAGATAGCCGGCGCCGAGCGCAATGGTGGGCAGCACGAGATGGCGCGCCACGTCGAGGGCGGCGGCCAGCCCCTCCTTCGGTACCCCGAGGCTCTGCAGGCCGCTGATGGGAAACCAGGCGAGGCGCACCCCGAACCAGAGGACGAGCAGCAGCGCGAGCCAGAAATTCGGCATGGCGAGAAGGCCGAGGGTCACGACGGTGATGGCCTGATCGCGCCAGCCCCGCGGCCGCGCACCGGCGAGAAGCCCCAGCAGCGAGCCGAGGACCGCCGCGAAGGCCACGGCGCTCCCCATCAGCAGAAGGCTCGTGGGGAGCCGCTCGAGGATCACCGCAAAGACCGGGCGGCTGAATACCGCCGAGGTGCCGAGATCGCCCTGGAGCAAGCCTGTGTAGTAGCGCAGCAGCCGCTCCGGTGTCGTGCCGGTGAGGCCCAGCCGCTCGCGCAGCGCCCCGGCGAAGCCCGCATCCCCCCCGGTTTGCGCCAGATAGGCGTCGGCGGCATCGCCCGGCGCCACTTCGAGCAGCAGGAAGGTGCCAAGCGACACGAGCGCCACCGTCGGCACGGCAGCGGCGAGCCGCGCCGCGATCAGCCGGAGCGCGCGCATGGCGTCAGGGCAAGGCGGCTACGAGGCGAGGCACGTATCCGCCCAATGGGAGGTGGCCCAGCGCGGGTTGTTAGCGACGTTGCGCACGCTGTCGCGGGCCACCGTGATGAAGGTGAACTCCGCCACATGGACGAGGGGCACGTCCTCGCCGGCGAGCTTCTGAAAATCGTTGTAGAGCCGCGTGCGCTCCGCGTCGTCGATGGCCACCGCGGCCTCGGCGATGAGGTCGTTCATGGCAGGGCTGCTGTAGCCGTATTGGTTCGAGAACGGCACGCCCGGCGGCAGGCCGCCCTGGTAGAGGATCGTGGTCGAGATCGCGGGATCATTGCGATAGACGGGCGATCCGACGGCCAGGTCGAAGGCGTGATCGGTGTAGACCGCGCGGGTATGGGCCGCCGCATCGTTGTTGACGATCTGCGCGTCGATGCCGACGGCGCGAAGCGCCTGGCGCAGATAATCGCCGAACTGGCGCGTCTGCTCGAACCAGGGCGCGGGCAGGAGGCGCAGCTGGAAGCGCGTGCCGTTGGCGCCGCGCGGGAAGCCCGCCTGATCGAGGAGTTCGTTGGCCTTGCGCACGTCGAAATCCGGCGCACCGGTCTGCGCCAGGTGGAACTGCTTGTCGAAAGCGGGGATCGGCCCGTTGGAGGGCTTGGCGTAGCCTAAGAAGATCGTGTCGACCACGAAACGCTTGTCGATGGCGTGCGCGATGGCGCGGCGCACGCGCGGATCGGCGAGCTCGCGCCGGCGGTGGTTGATCTCCACGGTGAGTTGGTAGGTGATACCCTCGTAGCCCTCGGGGATCACCTTCACGCCCGGCACCTTACCGAGGCGTTCGAGATCGGCGAGCGGCACGGCCGAGAAGGCGGCCAGCTGGATCTGGTTCGCTTCGAGGGCCGCCGCGATTGCGCCGCGGTCGGGCAACACCTGATAGACGATCCCATCGAGAAGCGGCCGGTTCGCCTCCCAATAGGAGGGATTGCGCTCCAGGCGGTAGAACTGTCCCGGGCGGTGCTCCACGAAGCGGAATGGTCCCGTGCCCACGAGCTTCGTGTTGGCGGGATTGGCGTTGATGTCCGTGCCCTCATAGAGGTGGCGCGGCAGCACGGAGGTGAGCGCGGGCAGCGCATTGCGGATGAGTTGGAACGGCGTCGGGTTCGCAAAGCGCAGGATGGCGGTGCGGGCATCCGGCGTGTCGACCGCCTCGAGATCCTTGAAGACCACGCGTCCGAGGTTCTGCAGGGGCTTCCAGACCTGCAGGGCCGAGAAGGCCACGTCTGCCGAGGTGAAGGGCTTGCCGTCGTGCCAGGTGACGCCCTCGCGCAAGGTGAAGCGCACCGAGCGTCCGTCCGGCGACCCCTCCCAGGCGGTGGCGAGGCGCGGCACGAGGCCGTTGCCGCCATAGGCCATCTCGGCCAGGGGCTCGATCACCTTGCTGGCCACATAGAACACGCCGTTCGAAGCCACGATGGCGGGGTTGAGATTGCGGGGCTCGGAATCGGCGGCCACCACGAGCACGCCTCCTCGCCGCTCAGTCCCTTGAGCGAAGGCGCCTTTGGTGTGCAAAGCCGCACCGGCGGCAAGCGATCCAGCCATGAAGCCACGGCGGGAGAGGGGGAAAGCTAGCATGGGGCGACCTCGCTGCAAGCGGAGCTGTTCTTTATATCGAACGGATCGGCTGGGGACGTCAACAGGTCCCCTACTCCGGAGCCGCCCATCGCAGGCACCCCCTTGCGCAATCCATCGGTGCCTCCCATCTGGGGCAGACCGCTCGAAGGTCGATTGAAGAAAGATGGCAAAAGCCGCTTGACGAATTGATCGGGATTTGAGATAAGAACCGTCCCGGCAACGAAAGGCGCCTTTCGAGACGCGGTTACGGGATTCTTTCAGACAGCCAATGACATGAGCCCCTCGGGGCTTTGTCGCGTTTGAGAGACGGACCGGCCCTTAAGGTGGTCCCGCTCATGAACCTCCGCCATCAGGCACACTGGTTCCTCTGACATTGTCATGGCTGCGCGAGCGGCCGCCGATCATCCTTCAAGGGGAAACCCTGGTGTTTGAACCGGCTCCGAAAACGAAATGAAAAAAGTTCATTTTCGGTGTTGACATAGGAAGCGGATGAACTTAAATCAGGTTCATCAACGGAGCGGGCGCTGAGGCGCTGGTTTCCGGGACTTCCTGAAGAGGCAGGCGCCCAGCGCCGGTTCAGACCGGCAGCGGGTGCATTGGCTTCCTGAAGGTTTCGACACCGTTTGGTGTCATGCTCTTTGACAT